>DATMYF010000039.1:0-9445 GCA_035561075.1 Bryobacteraceae bacterium | reverse complement strand
GCTTCCACACCAAAATGGAACTCCTGCAACGCCAGGCATACGGCTTCCGCAATTTCCAGAACTACAGGTTGAGGGTTATAGTGATGTGTTCTTGAATTTGCTTCAGTGGTGGGGGTGCCCCCATTAATGGCGTAGAGCCCGCTGGGACACCTGTAGCGGCTACTGGTTGTTAATGGGAGTTTTTGGGAGTTTGGCCTCGGTGCTCGAAAAACCGCAAACCCTTTGAAATGTTGGTTGCGGGGGCAGGATTTGAACCTGCGACCTTTGGGTTATGAGCCCAACGAGCTACCAGACTGCTCCACCCCGCACTCACATCCTACCGCATTGGAATTACGAGGTCAACGGTTCCTGGCGCGGCCTGCAAAATAATCTCATTTCCTGCGTGCCAGCAGGCTGTGGCGGCGGCCGAACGGGAAGTAAATCGCGAGTCCAACCAGCAGCCACACGATGAACCGCACCCACGTCTCAAGCGGCAGGGCCAGCATCAGCAGCAGGCAGCACGCGATCGAGAGCAAGGGCAGCCACGGCGCGCCGGGCACGCGGAATCCGCGCGGACGGTCCGGTTGCGTTTTTCGCAATACCAGCACACCAAGCGAAACCACGATGAAGGCGAACAGCGTCCCGATGTTGGCCAGGTCGGCGAACGTACCTACGTCCCAGATGCCGGCGGGAATCCCCACCGCCAGACCCGCCACCCACGTGCTGACGTGGGGGGTTTTGTGCACCGGGTGCACGCGGCTGAACGCCTGCGGCAGCAGCCCGTCGCGCGACATCGCGAACCACACCCGCGCTTGCCCGTACTGGAACACGAGCAGTGAAGAGACCATCCCGACCAGCGCCCCCACTCCCACCAGGCTGCGGATGTTGTCGTAGCCCAGCGCGCGCAAAGCGTTCACCACTGGCGCGGCATTGTTCAGCGTTCTCCAGTCGGCCACGCCGGTCAGTACCAGCGCCACCCCCATGTAGAGCAGGGCGCATGCCACCAGGGTGGCAATGATTCCGAAGGGTAGGTCGCGCTGCGGCCGCTTGCACTCCTCCGCCGCTGTCGACACCGAATCGAAACCGATATACGTGAAGAAGACGATGGCGGCGCCGGTAAGCACGCCGGAGAATCCGTTCGGCAGGAAGGGATGCCAATTCTGAACGTCAACCGCCCGCGCCGCGCCGAAGATGAAGATCAGGATGGCCGCCACCTTGATCAGCACCATGACATTGTTCGTGCGGGCGCTCTCGCGCACTCCGCGCACCAGGATCCAGGTGAGCACCAGGAGAACGATCAGAGCCGGCAGGTTGAACCAGGCGCCCGTGAAGCGGCCCTCCGCGATCATCGGCCCTGCCAGTTGCGGCGGCAAATGGAGCCCGAACAGGCTTTCCAGAATATCGTTCAGATACGCGGAGAACCCCACCGCCACGGCCATGTTCGAGACGGCGTACTCCAGGATAAGGTCCCACCCGATAATCCACGCCACGATCTCCCCGAGAGTGGCGTAGCTATACGTGTAGGCACTGCCGGCCACCGGAATCATGGCGGCCAGTTCCGCATAGCACAGCGCGGCGAAACTGCACGCGATTGCGGTGAGCAGGAATGAGAGCGCGATCCCGGGCCCCGCCCCCGGCCGTCCGATGGTGGAGACCGCGTCGCCGCCGTGCCGCAGCAGGTCGAGCACCGGCGCGTGCAGGATGGAGTGGTAGCTGAGAGTCTCTCCCGCCGCCGCGGTACCGGTCAGAATGAAAATGCCCGATCCGATCACCGCGCCGATGCCGAATGCCGCCAGACTCCACGGCCCTAGCGTCTTGCGCAGCCGCTTCCCGGGGTCCTGGGAAGCGGCGATCAGCGCGTCGATACTCTTGGTGCGGAAAAGACTCAAGTGGAAACGGGATTGGCCGGGACGCCTTACCGCTTGCGCTGGCCCTTGGCCACCGTTCTAACTTTGCGCTTGCCTGAGCCGCGGTCCACGCCGGCCGCGCGCTTCGGCTTGGGTGCGGCTTTCTTGCGGGCCACGCGCTTCACTTTCTTGCGTTCTACTCTGTCGGTAATGGTCTTGGTATTCATCAGCTTCGTTTCAGTTTGGCGTATTTCTCAACCAGTTTCTTCAACCCGTAACGCGGGAAGCTTACGGTGATCTTAGCATTTTCACCCTCCCCCTCGCGCCGCAGCACCATCCCGGTTCCGTATGTCGGATGTTCCACCATGGCGCCGGCGCGGATCTTGCGCGGCCCCGCGGGTGGCGGAGTGGGCAACGGTTTGGTAGGGGTGGCGGGTACCGGGACCACATGCTGGGGGTTGGCCGCCCTCTGCGCGGGTCTTTCCGCGGGCGCCTTGCCAGCCTCCGGGAACGGTACCCCGCGCTCGGAGAAGAACTGAGAGATGTTTTCGAGCGAATTGTAAGTCTTGCCGGTGAAAGTGTTCCGTTTCGCGCTTTGCCGGACATCCCACCGCTCGGCGTAGAGGTCTACCTGCGGAACGGAATCGTCCTCTCCCAGGCGGTTCACCAGTTCCTCAGGAACCTCGGCCAGGAAGCGCGACGGAATCGAACGCTCCTGTTCGCCCCCGCCGAAGCGGCGGCGCCAGCGCGCCCAACTCATATGCAGCCGCTTTTCCGCGCGGGTCATCCCCACGTAGCACAGGCGGCGCTCCTCTTCGAGCGCGGCGGCCGACGTACTGATCGCGCGGCTGTGGGGAAACAGGCCCTCCTCCATCCCCGCCAGGAAGACGTAGGGGAATTCCAGACCCTTGGCGTTGTGCAGGGTCAAAAGGCAGACCTGAGCGTTCTCGTCGTAGGCGTCCGCGTCGGCCACCAGGGCGGCATGGTCCAGGAAATCGGCCGCGGCCTCGCCGCGCTCCCCGGCTTCCGTTGCCGCGTTGATCAACTCCCCCAGGTTCTCGATGCGGTTCTGCGCCTCCGGGGTGTTCTCCTGCTCCAGCACTTTCTTGTAGCCGGTGCGCTCCACTATGAACCGCAGCGTCTCGTGGACCGGCTTCGACATGGCTGCCAGGGTCAGATCCTGCACCAGATTCCGGAAGCCCACCAACGCCGATTGCGCCCGTGCCGCGAATTGCTGGTCGTCGATCATTCGCCCGATGGCGTCCCACGGGCAGAGGCCGTGCTCGTGCGCATAGCGCTCGATCTGCTCCACCGTGGTCTTCCCGATTCCACGCGCCGGCGTGTTGATCACCCGCAGCAGGCTGGCCGAATCCTGGTTGGCTACCGACAGCTTCAGGTACGCCAGCACGTCCTTCACCTCGGCCCGCTGGTAAAAGCTAAAGCCCCCCACTACCACGTAGCGGCGGCCGTAGCGCCGTAGCGCTTCCTCGATCTGCCGCGACTGCGCGTTGGTCCGGTAAAGTATCGCCACGCGCCCCTGCGGATCCTCGGACAGCAGTTTTTCGATGGTATCCGCGATGAACAGGGCCTCGTTCTCGGCGTCATGCCCGGTGTAGACGGAAATGAGCTGTCCGGCGTCGGACTCCGTCCAGAGCTCTTTCCCCTTGCGCTCTTTATTGTTCGCCACCACCGCGCCCGCGCCCGCCAGAATATTTTTCGTGGACCGGTAGTTCTGTTCCAACCGGATGGTCTTGGTGTTGGGGTAGTCGCGCTCGAAATCCAGGATGTTGCGGATGTCCGCGCCTCGCCAGCTATAGATCGACTGGTCCTCGTCCCCTACCACGCACACGTTCGAATGCGCCCGGGAGAGCAGCCGCATCAGTTCGTACTGGCTGCGGTTGGTGTCCTGGTACTCATCGATCATCACGTAAGCGAGGCGGCGGTTCCAGGCATCCCGGGTTGCTTCGTCGTGCTTGAGCAGTCGCACGCTTTCGAGCAGCAGGTCATCGAAATCCAGGGCGTTCGCCGTGCGCAGGGCCTTCTCGTACTCCTCGAAGACCACCGCCAGCCGCGCCATTTTCGGGTCCCCGGCGGCCTTGTAGAAATCCTGCGGCCCCTGGCTCTGGTTCTTCGCCTGGCTGATCCGCGAGAGCGCCGCCCGGTACTGCATGAATTCTTTCTCGTCCAGCCCCAGGTTGCGGTACGAGGCCTTGATGATGGCCATCTGGTCGTCTTCGTCGTAGATGCTGAAGCGCCGCGTAAAGCCGGGGCGGACCTTTGCCAGCGGCTCCCCATCGCTGCGCAGCAGCCGCACACAGAACGAGTGAAACGTCGAGACGCGGGGTGGGGCGGACATCTCGTGCCCGGCCAAAAGGGACTCCACACGCTCGCGCATCTCGCCGGCAGCCTTGTTCGTAAAGGTGACCGCCAAAATGGCGGACGGGGACACCTTCCGGGTGACGACAATGTGGGCGACCCTGTGGGTAATCACCCGGGTCTTTCCGCTGCCCGCTCCGGCCAGAATCAACAGTGGCCCTTCGGTGTGGCGGACGGCTTCGCGTTGCTGGGGGTTCAGACCCTCGAGAAAATCCATGTAAACGGGGACAATACCGATCTTAACATGAACCGTTTACGGGGCCTGGGCCGTACTGCTACCGCGACTCCGGAGCGCGCTGCGGCAGCGGGGTGCCTGGCCCGGGTGGGATCAGGAGCGCAGCCATAATTGCGAACAGGAGCACCGCGATCATTATGAGGTCAGGGTTTATCAAGTCGTCTCGCCTTTGAGGCACGTACTCCGCGAGCGCTGGCAGGGATTGATGAGAGCAGCAACGTAGCCCAGGGTTGTGCCGGTTCAGTGATTTGGGAACTGTGACGATCTTATCATGGCCGGATCGTGCGGGCAAGCACATTGCGGCGAAAAGCCTACACCCTGAAAGTCTGCCCGATCCTCTCTACGGCCACCCGGTGAGTGTGCCTCCCGGTGGCCGTGTAAAGGCGCTCGAGCGGCTCCGAAATAGGCTCCCGGCTCAGGTGGAACGTCTGGTGGTGCACCGGGAGGATAAATTCGCCTCCGGCATCGTTGGCCATCGCGAGCGCCTGCTCCGGGGTGCAGTGGTAGTGAATCCAAGGATTGTACGCGCCCACCGGCATGATTGCGAGTTGGTAAGGCTTCGATTGCCTCACCTCCCGAAACAGGCTGCAAGCAGCCGTATCGCCGCCGAACAGGATGCGGTACGCCCCCGCTTCAATGGTGTAGCCGTTATAGCCCCGATAGGTATCGCTTCGCATGCGTGCGCCCCAGTGGTTCACGCGGAATGCCCGGATCGTGGCTGGCCCAACCCGCAGCCGGTCGTCCCAGCGAAGTTCTTCCAGCCGGCGATATCGCTCGCCGCGGAACAGGTCGGAAGTTTTCGGCGCCGTGATGACGGTGGTCCGCTTGCTTTCGAGAGCCCGGAGTGTAGGGATGTCCAGGTGGTCCATGTGGGCATGGGAGAGCAGCACCAGGTCGAGGTCCGGCAGTTCCCGCAGGCGCACCGGCGCCGACACCAGACGCTTCAGCCCGAGTGTCACGGGGCCCAGGTTCAACCCCACTCGGTCGCTGAACACGGGGTCGGTCAGGATTGTGAAACCGTCTACCTTCAACAGCACGGTTGCGTGGCCGATCCACGCCGCGAACAGGCCGCGATCCGGCCACGCCCGCGGGTTGGGTCTCTCCGGCGGGTCCAGGATAGGCCTGCCCAACTCTTCGCTAAACTGTTTCCAGAAGCTCGGTGCTGCGCGGTATGCCATCGCCCCGAGCCCGGCCAGGCTGGCAACACCGGCGCCCCCCAGCAGGGTTCTTCGTCGCATCTATTCTATCGATGCCCCCATGCCTGAATGGGTTGCATGGCGGAACCGCCGCTCCCACTCGTCTCTGGTAGCCAGGCTGTCCCGATCGAGCGCGCGATCCACTGCCAGAATGCCGTCCAGGTGATCCATCTCGTGCTGAAGCAACTCGGCGAGAGCCCCGGAGGCTTCAAGCGAAACCCCGCCGCCGTCCTCACCGGTGTAGGCCACCCGCACGCATTCCGCGCGCTCCAGCCGGACCATCAAATTGGGAAACGAAAAGCAGTCGTCCCACAACGTGATTTTCGTCTCACTACAAAACTCCACCGTCGGGTTTACGATGCGATAGGCGGTACCCGCGAACTCGATGTATATTAGTCGTTTCAGCTCGCCGATCTGGACCGCGCTGATGCCGCGCCCGAAGCCATGCGAGCGGCGAAACTCCGCGAGCGTGTCGCGCAGATCGTGGAACACCAGATTTACCCCAAGGGGATCGGAGACAGGAGAAGAAACGGCCCGCAGAAGCGGGTCGCCCAACTGCAGGATTCTGCGGGCGGGCATGATCACTATGAGGATATCAGCTAAGGCTCCCTGCCGTGTCGATCTGGCAGGCGGCACCATCGACATTTGGCCGCTGTACCTGTACCACCCCAATGCGTCCACGGTGAACTTCGCCATCGACTGCTATGCGAGCTGCTCCATCGAGACCCGCAGTGACTCCCGCATTACCGTCCGCTCGCGCGACCTCAAGGCCGAGGAATCCTTCGACTCGCTAGACGCCCTGCGCGCCGCGAAGCGCTACCGGCTCCCGTTGGCCGCCTGTCTGGTGCGCTATTTCGCGCCGCGGGTCGGCTTCGATCTGGTCACGGATTCCCAAAGCCCAGCCGGTGGCGGCATAGCGGGCTCCTCCACCCTCATCATCGCGGTCTCCTCGGCGCTCAATAAGCTGACCGGCGCCGGCCATCCGCCCGAGACCGTGCGGGAGATTTCGCAGAATGTGGAGGCACAAATCATCAAAGTGCCCACCGGCTGCCAGGATTACTATCCGGCCTTATACGGCGGTGTGAGCGCCCTCGAATTGACCGAGGCTGGCATCGTCAGGAACGCCCTTCCGGTGGATCCCCTGGAGCTCAATGAGCGCTTCGTGCTCGCTTATACCGGCGAACCACGAAATTCCGGCATCAACAATTGGGATGTCACGAAGGCCCACATCGACGGCGATCGCAAGGTTTTCCGCAATTTCCAGCAGATCGCCCGGGTGGCCCACGAGACGCGCCGCGCCCTCGAAAAATCCGATTGGGACGAAGTGGCCCGGCTGCTCCGGGAAGAGTGGGCCAACCGCCGCAAGAATGCCCCGGGCATTACCACCCCCCTTATCGATAAGCTGGTGACCGTGACCCGCAAGGCGGGTGCTACGGGCGCCAAGGCCTGCGGCGCCGGTGGCGGCGGCTGCATCGTGTTCCTGTTGGAGCGCGGCGCAAAGGCGTCGGTCTCCGCCGCCATCGAACGGGAAGGTGCCCGGGTGCTGCCCGTCCAGGTAGCCCGCCGGGGCGTTCAGGTTAAGATCGAGAAGTAAGCCGCGCGAATTCCCATGCCAGACGCCCGACGCGATCCGCTGCGAATCGCCCTCCAGGTAATGCTCTATGCATTCCTCTACGTCGCGGTTGCGATCCTGGCGGGCTGGCTGCTGTATCCCTCCGTCGAGTACCTGCTTGCCGTGATCCTGACCGGCCTGCTCGCCGCGTGCGTCGCCAACTGGCTCTCCATGCGGATCTACGAGCAGCGGTCGCTGCCGGACATCGGGATGCACTGGAACGACGCGTCCATGCGAAATCTCGGGCTCGGGATAGCGGGCGGCGCCTTGTCCGCAGCACTTGTGCTCGCGCCGCCGCTCGCCTCCGGAGCGGCCCGGTTCACCTCCGCTGCCGGGGCGGAGGCGAATTTCGGAACCGTCGCGTTCGTGACGGTGATGCTGTTTCTGGGTGCGGCGGGGGAGGAAATCCTCTTCCGCGGCTTCGGGTTTCAGGTGCTGCTGCGGGCACTCGGGCCGACCGCTACCATCCTGCCCATCGGGATTTTATTCGCCGCGCTCCACTCGAACAACCCCAGCGCCAGCCCCCTGGGGCTCATCAATACGGCCGGATTCGGTATCCTGTTCGGCATCGCCTTCCTGCGCAGCCGCGACCTCTGGCTGCCCATCGGCCTCCACTTCGGCTGGAACGTCACACTGCCCGTCTTCGGCGTCCCTGTCAGCGGGCTTAAAATAGGAATGACGGGATACGTGATGGAGTGGTCCGCCAGCCCGCTCTGGAGCGGCGGGGGTTATGGTCCGGAAGGCAGTATTCTCACTTCCCTGGCCATGCTGGTGCTCCTGGTTTATATCCTGAAGGCGCCGTTCCGCCGGCAGCCCTCCGCTCTTCTCGACCCGCCAATGGAGACACCCCCATGCGATCCTGGGCCGCCGCCGCATTCGCCGTTGTCTCCGTGATCCCCCTGGGGGCCGCGGACAAACTCACCTTCGAGGACCGGGTGGAACTCACGCGTGGCCTTACTGCCGAGTACGCCACCGTCAAGCAGTTCCTTCCCCGATCCAAAAAGGCCCTGCCTTTTGAGGCCGACGGCACCTACGACCGCCAGAAGTGGACCGACGTCGGCCAGGAGTACGGCCCGGCGGCGCGCGTCGGCGACCTTGTTCAGGTCACCAAGATAGAAATCGGCGACGATAAGATCACCCTCCAGATCAACGGTGGTTTTAAGGGCGGCCGCAAATGGTATGAGCGTGTGCAGGTGGGGGGCGGTATGGGCGGCACCGGCAATACCCGCCCGATCGCCGGGGGCAGCGGGACGAATTCGCCCGGTGGAACTACCATCGAGATCCTGTTCCACAAGCCTCTTGAGCCCATGAAGTCCGCCGACGTGAAGAAGATTCTCGCCCCGGTTCTCGATTTCGAAAAGCGCAGCGCCACGCAGGTCTACGCCGAGACGCTGCCGCCCGAAATCAAACAGGCGGTGGCGGAAAAGAAGGCCATCGAGGGCATGGATCGCGAACAGGTGCTGCTCGCCATGGGCCGCCCCAAGCACAAGTCCCGCGAAACCAAGGACGGCATGGAGTTGGAGGACTGGGTGTATGGCCAGCCCCCCGGCCGCATCGTCTTCGTCACCTTCAACGGCGACAAGGTCATCCGGGTGAAAGAGGCCTATGCCGGCCTCGGCACCCAGGTGGGGAACCCGCAGACCCCGCGTTAACTCTTCGGCTTCGGAATCCGCTCGGCAACCGGCGGTAGCGCCGGGAAATTGGTGTACGGCTCGCTCTGATACCAGTAGCCCACGGAGTAGAAATCGTCCCCGCGGTCGTTGGCGTGGCCGTGTTCCATAGTGTGCTTCAGGTACTTACGGAAAGTCACCGGATTGTCGCCGTGCCAGCGATAGCAGAGATACTGGCCGCCCACCAGCTCCGCGTTCTCAATGTACTGCGCCCCGTACATGCGGTGCGCGAATGACCGCGCGCCGTTCCGCCCGCCGAAATTCCAGCTTCCCAGGAAGTAGTCCTCCGAGCCCGTCCCCACAATCAGGGGCTTGGTCTCGTCATCGACGAAGATCATCTCGTCACCCTCGCCCATCCAGCGGTCTTTGTTCTGGTGCATGCCCAGCGTGACTCCCATCAGGTGCCCCCGGCCGCGCGTCTCCATGTAAACGTAATTGAGCTTGCCGTCCGGATTCCGCTTCGCCGCCTCGCCTTCCGCTGGCTTGTTGGGCACCGCCTGCCGGTACTGCGCGTGGAAGTACATGGCATC
>DATMYF010000038.1:0-25611 GCA_035561075.1 Bryobacteraceae bacterium | reverse complement strand
GCGTCGCGGTCGTCGATGGGGGAATCCATCAACACCTGAGGCCAACTCCATTTACGGCCGCCGTCTGAGGAGCGGATCAACTCCACGCGTCCGAACGGGCAGACGTGCTGTTCACGCCCTCCCGAGTAGGCCACCAGCAGTTCGCCGTTCATGCGGCGGGCAAGCGTGGACCAGCCGCAGTAATACTCAGGCTGCAGGCTGATCACCTCGATGGATTCCACCTGCGCCCGGGGAGCTGCTGCCGAGGGGCGCGCCCCGGCTAGGGCCGCCGCCGAAACGAACGTGCGTCGCGTGAGCATGATGCCCCAGTTTGACAGCGCTGTAGCCGTGGCGCAAGACTTCCTCTATGCGACATCTGTGGACCACGCTCGTGATGGCCGCCGCGCTGTGCGGCCAGGGCGCGCCGGAGTCGGCCGACATCGGGTCACGGCGCGAACTGTTCCTGGATCGCCACCTGATCGAGCGCATTGAAGGCGCCACGCTGCGGTTGCACAGCCCCATTCCGAAGGAGGACGCCCTGGTGCTCGACCGTCCCTGGGAGGGCGCCTTCTGCGCGTATTTCACGGTCATCCGCGATGCCGCGCGATACCTGCTCTATTACCGCTGTGTCCCCAACGCCGGGCAGGACGGCCGCGCCGACGAGGCCACCTGCTACGCGGAATCCGCCGACGGGATCGCGTGGAAGAAGCCCTCGCTAGGCCTCTTCGAAGTCCTTGGGACGCGCGAGAACAACGTGGTGCTGGCCGGCCAGCCGCCGTTCTCCCATAACTTCTCGCCGTTTCTCGACACGCGCCCCGGCGTGCCCGCGGCGGAGCGCTTCAAGGCGCTGGCGGGAGTCTCAAAAACCGGCCTGGTGTCGTTCGTCTCGGCGGACGGCATCCACTGGCGCAAGCTCCAGGACGCCCCCGTGCTGCCGCCGCAGTCCAGGACGGCCTACGATTCCCAAAACCTGGCCTTCTGGTCGGAAACCGAAGGGCGCTACGTCTGCTACTTCAGGACCTTCAAGAACTTCCCTGGCACGAAGCCGGTGCGCTGGGTATCGCGCGCCGTGAGCGCCGATTTCCTGAAGTGGTCCGCGCCCGAAGAGATGTCCTTCGGGGATGCCCCGCCGGAGCACATGTATACCAACCAGACCAGCCCGTACTTCCGCGCACCCCATATTTACGTGAGCACGGCGGCACGCTTCATGCCCGGCCGCCAGGTACTCACCGACGAGGAGGCCGCCAGCATCAAGGTGAACCCGAAGTATTATCGCGACTGCTCCGATGCCGTGCTGTTCACCACGCGCGGGGGCGCGCGCTACGACCGCACCTTCCTCGAAGCCTTCGTGCGGCCCGGCATCGGCCCGCAGAACTGGGTCTCGCGCAGCAACTATCCGGCGTTGAACGTCGTCCAGACTGGGGCAGATGAGATGTCGATGTACGTGAACCGCAACTACGGGCAGCCCACGGCCCGGCTCACCCGCTATGCGATGCGCCTCGATGGCTTCGCTTCGCTCCATGGGGACTACAAAGGCGGTGAGGCGGTCACACGGCCCGTCCGCTTCCGCGGCCGGATGCTCGAGATCAACTACTCGACTTCGGCGGCGGGCTCCGTGCGGGTCGAGATACAGGATGCCGCCGGAACTCCTCTGCCCGGCTTCACCCTCGCCGATTCGCGCGAGATCATCGGGGACGAAATCGCCCGGACGGTTGCCTGGCGCGATGGCGCCGACGTCTCGCACCTTGCTGGAAAACCCGTACGGCTGCGCTTCGTCGTGAAGGACGCCGACGTGTTCTCCTGGCGCTTCCGGGAGTGATGCCCCTCAGTGCTTCACGACGTAGCCGCCGTCCACGCGCAGGACGGAACCGGTGATATAGGCGGCCTCTTCGGAGGCCAGGAACGCGACCGCGCGGCCGATTTCTTCGCTGGTGCCGAGGCGGCCCCACGGCAGCCGCGCGCCGCCTTCGCGCAGTTGCTCATCGGTGTAGAACTGGCGCTCGCCGGGCGTATCCGTCCAGCCGGGTTCCACAATATTTACACGGATCCGGTGCGGAGTCATCTCGGCCGCGATACTGCGGGCCATGTGATTCAACCCCGCTTTGGCGACGTTGTACGAGACCGCGTTCTCAAATGGCAGCACGGCGTGAATGGAGCTGACAATCACCAGGCTGCCGCCCTCACCGCGCTCGACCATGTGGCGTGCCGCGAACTGGCAGCAGTGGAAGGCGCCCATCAGGCTCACCGCCAGGGTGACGTTCATGTCGTCTTCGCTCAGTTCCAGAAAGGGCTTCCGGATCGAAAACGCGGCATTGGCCACCAGCACGTCCAGGCGCCCCAACTCCGCGATGGTGCGGGCGATCATAGCCTCATCGGCGGCGCGCTGGGAGATATCGGCGCCCACCACAATGGCGCGGCGGCCCAGTGCTCGCACCTCCGCGGCGGTCTCCTCCGCTTCGGCAGCGTGGCTACGGTAGTTGATGGCCACGTCCGCGCCTTCGCGCGCCAGCTCCAGGGCGCAACCTTTGCCGATCCCCCGGTTGGCCCCGGTCACTAGTGCGATTTTGCCTGCTAATCCGCGCATCGCCTTACAATCTACGTAACTGCATAGGGATGTCAAGGGCCGCCACTGACCGCGGCCCGAGCAGGTCCAGCCGGTTGAATCAGCTATACTCAGGCTCGGTGAAACAAGCCATCCTATACGGCGCAGGTGACCTGAGGCTGGAGGACCGGCCGGCGGCGCCTCTCGAAGACCGGCAGGTCCGGGTCCGGACCCTGATCACCGCCCTGTCCACGGGCACCGATTTGGGTAATTATGAAGGCCGCTCCACGGAGCTGCCCCTAGGCCCGCCCTACCCCCGCGCGGTGGGATACTCGAATGCCGGCGTAATCGTAGAGGCCGGGCCGGCGGTGCGGAAGTGGCGCGTGGGCGAGCGGGTGTTCTCGCTGCGTCCGCACCAATCCGGGTTCGTCGCCGCGGAAGACGATCTGCTGGTGCCCCTCCCCGAAGGCCTCTGCCCGGAGGAAGCTTCGCTAGCCTACCTCGCCCAGCTTGGGGTGGCGGCGCTGCGGCAAGCAGGTTATCAGGCCGGCGAAAACGTGGCCGTCGTCGGACTGGGGATCATCGGGCTCTGTGCGGTAGCGGTGGCGCGCGCCATGGGAGCGAAAGTAGCGGCGGTGGCCAACTCCCCCCAGCGCGCCGAAGCAGCCGTGCGGGTGGGAGCGCATGCGACTTACATCGCGGATCATACGCCCGCGGTTTTCGGCGATGCCGGCGCCGACATCGTCATCCTCACCGCGAACACCTGGCCGGCCTACCGGCTCTCACTCGAGATCGCGGCGTATGGCGGGCGCGTCAGTCTGCTCGGCTTTCCCGGACGTGCCCAGCCCCTGCCGGATTTCAATCCACTCGATCCGCGCTGGATCTACGGCAAGCAGTTATCCCTCCTCGGCGCGGGCTTTTGTCCCAAGACGGAATGCCCGCCTGCCGATATCCGTTTCAACCTCCGGCGCAACCTCGAATTCGTGCTCGACCGCATGGCCTCCGGCGCCCTTGGGCTCGACGCCCTCATCACCCACCGGTTGCCTGCGGCGCGCATGCGGGAAGCCTATCAGTTGGCCGCTGCTCATTCTAAAGAGCTGATCGCGGCCGTGTTCGACTGGAGCGGAATGGAATGAACATGCTCGCACGCAGGACCTTCGGGAGAACCGGCCTCCAGGTTTCCGTGATTTCGCTGGGAACCGTAGAATTGGGGCTCGATTACGGCATCGCACCCCAAGCCGGCGAGGGGCGCCCTGACGACGCCGAAGCCGCGCGCCTGCTACACCGTGCGCTCGACCTGGGCATCAACCTGATCGACACCGCCCGTGCCTACGGCGAAAGCGAGCGGCGCATCGGCAGCGCCTTGAAGCACCGGCGCGGAGAGTACGTGCTGGCCTCAAAGGTGCCCACGTTTCGGGCGGAGAACCTCTCTGGCAACGCTCTTCGTGCCCGCGCCGCCGCCTCCATCCGGGAGAGCCTTGCCGCGCTCCGCACTGACGCGATCGATATCATGATGATCCATGCCGGCGCGGGGGAAGCCATCGCCGGGGGCGAGGTTTCCCAAGCCCTCGACGACGCGCGCCGCGCCGGCTTGGTGCGCTTCACCGGCGCGAGCGTCTATGGCCCCGAAGACGCCCTGGCGGCCATACGCTGCGGGGAATTCGATTGCCTGGAGATCGCCTACAGCCTGCTCGACCGCCGCGCCGAAACCGCCGTCCTGGCCGCAGCGGCAGAAGCGGGCGTCGGGATCATCGTGCGGTCCGTGCTGCTGAAAGGCGCGCTCACCCATCGCTATAAACTGCTGCCCGAAGAGCTCTCGCCGGTTAAAGCGACCGTGAAAGCGGCCATGGCCGCAGCCGGGGTCACGGTGGAAGGCCTTCCCGAGCTGGCCTACCGGTACGTCCTGGGCAACCCCCTCACCCACACGGCCCTGGTGGGAACGCGCCACGCCGGGGAGATGGAGGCGGCGGTGGCGTACGCCTCCCGCGGTCCCCTGCCCCGAGCGGTCGCGGAGTCGCTGCGTGCCCTCCCGGCCGTCGAGGAGCGCTGGCTTAACCCCGGTAACTGGCCGTAACCAGAGAAGAATCGGAGTTGGCGATCCGTATATACTTACTGCATGACGACCGTCGTCCGGGCCGCCGCGTTATTAAGCTGCGTGCTGGCCCTTAACACCTCCCACGCCCAGGAATCAAAGGGCTCCATCTCAGGGCGGGTGGTGAACGCCGTATCCGGCAGCGCATTGCGCAAAGTGAACCTCACGCTTTCCCCCACCCGCGGTGAAGGCAAGCCCGCCACCGCCGTAACAGATGATGCCGGACACTTCGAGTTCCGAGATCTCGCTCCGGGCGGTTACAAGCTGTCCGGCGAGCGCAGCGGCTTCGCGCGGCAGGATTACGGAGCACGCAGCAACCCGCAATCCGGCACCATCCTGGCGCTGCAAGCCGGCCAGGCAGTTACGGAACTGACGTTCAAACTCGCTCCGAATGCGGTTATCTCCGGCCGCGTCATCGACCAGGATGGGAACCCCTTGCCCAACGTCATAATTGCCGCACTCCGCAAGGCTTACCGGAACGGACGGCGGCAATGGACTCAAACCGGCGGGACCCAGACAAACGACCGTGGAGAGTACCGCATCAGTGGCCTTCGCGCAGGGCAGTACCTGGTCGCCGCCACCAACCTCCAGATGGACATAGGACTCGCCGGTGTATCCAAGGAACCGCCGTCCCGAAAACCGGAGTACGGTTACGCAGCCACTTACTACGGCAATGCCACCGAACTATCGCGCGCCGAGCCGTTGGATGTGCGGCTTGGAGAAGACCGCCGCGGGACGGACATCCAGATGACGCGAATACCCACTGTGCGGGTGCGGGGCAAGATCGTGGGAGACATCAGCGGCAAGATGTTAATAATGGCCCTGATCCGGAAAGGCTCCGCGGAGATGGGAGCCTCGCCGGGCAGCGTCGGACTTGTGCAGCAGGCGGACGGGACATTCGAGCTGCGGAACGTCGCTCCCGGATCGTACTTCCTGAGCGCCCGGTCCGCGACAGACATGCTGGGCGGCGGCACGCCCATGCCGTTGAAGTGTCCGGCCAGCACATAGACGGCCTGGAGTATCACCTGGACGCAGGCGGGGAACTCTCGGGCATTGTGAAGATGCTCGGGGAAGGAACCGCAACCCCCGCTAGCACGACCGTTGCCCTTGAAGCCGTCGACCTTCCCTCCAGCTCATCAGGCACTACCCCTGCGGACGATGGCAGCTTCACTGTCAAGAATTTCTTCGCCGGCAGATACCGGGTCCGGCTCAACAAGAAGCCGGCGGAGTGCTACGTCAAGTCCGTCAAGCTGGGCGGCCGGGAAGTGGATCTCGATGCAGCCGACCTCGGCGCCGCGGCCGGCGCGCTGGAAATTGTCGTAAGCCGCGCGGGCGCACAGGTCGATGGCATAGTGCTGGGCGCCGACGATAAACCCATGGCGGGCGCCACCGTGGTACTGATACCGGCTTCCGGGCGCATCTCCGATTACGTGAGCGCCACCACCGATTACGACGGCACCTTCAACGCCAAGGGCGCGGCGCCGGGGAAATATCAGGTGCTGGCATGGGAAGAGATAGAGCCTGGGGCCTTTCTCGACCCCGAATTCGTGAAACCCTTCGAAGCCGGCGCGGAAGGATTATCTCTCGAAGAGAGTGGGCACGCCAAAGTTACACTTAAAGCTATCCCCTATTCAGCGAGAACATTATGAAGTTGCGCACGTGGTTTATCCATACCGCCGTACTGCTTTCCACCGCTCTGACACTCCCGGCCTTCCAGGCCAAGCCCGCCGCGCCCACCAGTGGCCCGGGCGAGAAGAAAGGCTCCATCTCCGGAACCGTGCTGGACGCTGTGGCGGGTAAGTCCGTGAAGGATGTCACGCTGCTGCTGGTGAACAGCGCCGGCGCCGGCAAACCCGCTACCACGAAAAGCGGCGAGGCCGGCGAGTTCACTTTCCGGGACTTGGACGCCGGCAGTTACATCCTGATGGGAGACCACCCCCGCTATGCCCGCCAGACCTATGGCTCGCGCAATGGGCTGATGGGAGGCTCGCCCCTGACAATCTCAGCGGGCCAGGAAATGCGCGAAATTACCTTTAAGGTGCAGCCCAACGCGGTGGCCTCCGGCCGCGTGCTGGACGAAGACGGCGAACCACTCCAGGGCGTGCTGGTAACTCCGCTCAAAGGCATGTACCACCAGGGCCGGCGTCAGCACATTCCGGTCGGCTCGGCGATGTCCAACGACCTGGGCGAATACCGCATCGCCAATCTGGCCGCCGGGACGTATGTGCTCTCCGCGACCCTGATGCGGCCCGGGCAATCGCCTGCGCCGGCGGCCGATCAGCCGGAAGAGACTTACATCACCACTTACTATCCCAATGCGACGGTAGTCTCCGCCGCAGCGCCCGTCGAGGTCACCGTCGGGGCGGACATGGGCGGCATGGATATAAAGCTGGCGAAAGCCAGGTCGGTGCGGGTCTCGGGTAAAGTAATCGGGCTCGCCAAAGATCAGAAAGTGAGTGTCAGGCTGATTCCGAAAGGCGCGGGATTCCTCGCCATGATCACGGGCAAGAATGCCGTGGTGAAGCCGGACGGAACCTTCGAGATTGCCGGCGCCATCCCGGGCTCCTACGTCCTGCGGGCCAACGACGCCAGAGGAATGAAGCCGCTTAGTGCGGGAGTTCCGATCGAGGTCGGGGACAAGCGCATCGAAGACGCGGTGCTGGAGATTGCCACCGGGGCCGAGTTGGCCGGCGCGGTAGTTGTGGAAGCCGGCGAGCAGGTTCCCATGAAAGGCGCGCGTCTTATTCTGGAGGCCACCGAAGGACTGAACATGGCCCCGCCCAATACCATGGTCGCGGAGGACGGGACGTTCACCCTGAAGGATGTTCCCGCCGACAGGTACTTCGTTCGCCTCATCAACGGGCCGCAGGGTTCCTGGGTTTCGTCCGTTCAGTTGGGCAATCAGAAGATGGACGACCAGGGCCTGGACCTCTCCCATGCCGGCACGGGCAAACTGGAAGTAAAACTGCGTCTCGGCGGCGCGCAGGTGGACGGCGTAATCACCGGGCAGGACGACAAGCCGCTTTCGGGTGTCACGGTGGCGCTGATTCCCAACTCCCGGAAGTATCTGCTCTACCAAAGCACCTTTACGGATCAGCAAGGCGCGTTCAGCTTCAAAGGCGTGACGCCCGGCGACTACAAACTCCTGTCGTGGGAGCAGGTGGAGCCCGGGGCGTTTCAGGACCCCGAGTTCCTGAAGCCGTTCGAAAGTAAGGCGGAATCCGTTTCGCTTAAAGAGAACGACAGCAAGGCCGTAAAGATGAAAGCAATCCCGAGGTAGCGCGCCGCGGGCGGACGACTTGCGATTTGACCAGCGGCGCGCGGTGTGTCAGCCTGATCCTCATGCTGCGCCGGAATTTTGTCCTGTCGCTCGCCGCGGGATTTGCTCCGCTCATGGAGGGTAAGGAGGGCGCCCGCCCTCGCCTGTTCCTGGATGCTGCCGGCTTTGCCCGGCTTCGGCCCGCCATCAAGACTACCCATGCCGCATTGTGGGACTACGTTAAGCAACAGGCCGACTCTATAGCCGCTACCACGCCGCCGAGTTACGACGCGGAGTTTGCCAAACGCGGCGAAAAGGATAGCGAGCAACTCTGGCAGCGCGAGGTAGGCAACAAGCTGCCATATGTCGCCATGGCATACCGGCTGACGGACGATGCCCGATACCTGCGGGCGGCCAAAGACTGGGCGGTTGCCTGTTGCGGATATACCCACTGGGGGCTAGGCATCCAGGACGGCGGGGCGCTCTCGGCCGGGCATCAACTTGTGGGCCTGGCGGTGGTCTACGACTGGCTCTACAACGCCCTCGACGCCCCTTCCCGGGAAATCATCCGGCGCACCCTGATCAAGCGCTGCGGAGACGCCCTCCGCAACATACCGCTACGCAACAAGCCACTCCTCCAGAACCATCTCTGGGTGCCGGCCACGGGCCTCGCCGCCGCTGCCCTGGCCCTCTCCGGCGACCCCGAAGCGGAGCGCGATATCCCCAAGTGGATCGAGTACGTCCACGGCAAGTATTCCGGCACCGAAGCCGCGCTCGGCTCTGACGGCGCCAGCCACGAGGGCATCGGCTACTGGTCCTACGGCGTCGAGTACATGCTGAAGTACTGGCATCTTGCCGCGGACCTCCTCGGCCGCTCGCCTTCGAGCCCCTGGTGGCGCAACACTGCGGCGTACTACCTCTACCTCTCGTTGCCCAGGAATGCGTGGACGGCGGACAACAATGTGGTGGACATCGCCGATTCGCCCCGCACCGCATGGTATGGTCCGGATTATTTGCTCCGCCGCCTGGCGCACCTCTACAAAGACGGACAGGCGCAATGGCTGGCCGCGGAACTGAATCGCACAGGACACTGGGCCCCCTCGGCCGCCTGGCTCAACCTCGTCTGGTACGACCCGGCAGTCCCGGCCACCCCGCCCACCAAGCTCCCTTCCCTGCGCCACTTCACCGATATGGATATTGTCTCCGCGCGGTCTGGATGGTCGGGCGACGAATCCATGGTGGTGCTCAAGTGCGGCCCCCCGGCCGGCCACGAATCCGCGCCCAAGTTCGACCTCAACCCCGGCATCGGTCATGTCCACCCGGACGCCAATCATTTCGTGGTGATCGGGGCCGGCGAATGGCTGGTGAAGGATGACGGCTACCAGGCCAAGATGACCAGTAATCACAACACCCTCCTGATCGACGGGCAGGGGCAGTTGGGCGAGGGCGGCGACTGGCTGAACCCCAAGGACTGGTATCCCCTGCCGAAATCGCTGCCGCGCATCCTGCGGGCCGTCTCCACTCCGGAAATCGACGAGATAGTCGGGGACGCCACCGCGGCCTACCCCGAGCGCCTGTGCCTCAAGCGCTTCCTGCGGCGTCTCTACTTCCTCAAGCCCGACGTCCTGCTGGTGGTGGATGAGGTGACTCTCACCACCCCGCGGAAGCTCGAAGTGCGCATCCATCCCGAGTATGCCGCCACGAAGGAAGAAGACGGCGCCTGGGTCTGCCGCGGCAAAAAGTCCTTGCTGCGGATCGATCCGCTGTCCCCCGAAGGCGTAACCTTCGCCGCGGAGGAGGCCGAGATTCAGGGCATGCACGGCAGAAACCCGCGCCTGTTCGCTCTCCGGATGACGGCCGAAACCGCGAAGTGGCGCAATGCCGTGGCGCTCTCCTGGTGCCCCGCCGGGGGCCGGCCCGCGAAAGTCACGCTGGAGCGCGGCGGCGAGCTCTGGGTCCTGCGCGCCGGCAGCCGGAAGGCATACGTAAACTTCGACTTACGGGTGTCCTGAGGCCGCCCCGATGTACTAGAATGGCGGGCGATGACCCTGCGTCTGCCTGTCGTTCTGCTGGGAGCTACCGTCCTGTTGCACGCCGCCGAAATCCGGCTGATCGTGCATGCGGATGATCTAGGGTTCACGCACGCCGCCAATCAGGCATCCTTCGAGATGCTGGAGAAGGGCTACGTTTCAAGTGCGTCCGTGATGATGCCCTGTGGCTGGGCGGCGGAGGTGGCCGCCTGGTCGCAGCGCAATCCCGGGAAAGACCTGGGGCTGCACCTAACCCTGACGAACGAATGGAAAAGCCTGCGCTGGGCGCCCGTAGCGCCGCGCGACAAAGTGCCCGGCCTGGTCGATCCGCAAGGGTACATGTGGCCTTCGGTGCGGCAGGTGGCCCAGCACGCCACCGCTCAGGAGGTCGAGACGGAGCTGCGCGCCCAGATCGAGAGAGCCCGCACCCTCGGCATACGCTTTACGCACCTCGATACCCACATGGGTACGCTTTACGCCCGGCCGGATTACTTCGAGGTGTTCGAGAAACTGGGGCGTGAGTACGGCGTCCCGATCCTGCGGGTAAAACCCTCCGAAGAGAACAAGCGCGAAGCACCTCCCGCCACAATAGACTATCTGCTCAAGAACGAGGAGCGTTTCCAGAAGGAAGGGGTCTTCCGCCTGGACACGCTGCTGCCCGACCCCACCCGTGGAACCAGCGATCCCGATGCGCGCAAGATCGCGTACCACAACGCCCTGCGCGCCCTTAAGCCCGGTGTCTATCAGCTCATCCTGCACCCGGCTGCTATCAGTGACGAACTCCGTGCGGCCACGGGAAGCGCAGCGCAGAGGGACCTGGATTACCGCATCTTCTCCGATGAATCCACCGTGAAGTTGATCCGGGAATTGGGTATCAAGCTGGTGGGGTGGCAGGATATGGCGCCGGCGACGGCCCGCACGAGGTAACTATGGCATTTAAAGACGCAATTCTTCCCGAATTCGATCACGAGATGGCCAACACCCGTAAGACTCTGGAGCGGGTGCCTGGTGACAAGCTCGGCTGGACGCCGCATCCGAAATCCAACAACATGGGATGGCTTGCGGCCCACGTAGCCGGGCTGCCCGGCTGGGTCACGATGGTACTCGAAAACGATTCCTTCAACCTGGCCCCCGCGGGCCCGCCGCCGCCCCGCACGCAGCCCGTCGAATCGACGGCGCAGGCCCTCGAGACGTTCGACAAGAACGTGGCGGCGGCCCGGCGCGCCATCGAATCCGTGGATGATCGGCAGATGCTCCAACCCTGGTCGCTGCTGGCCGGAGAACAAACCATTTTCACCATGCCCCGTATGGCCGTGCTGCGCAGCGTGGTTATGAACCACCTGATCCACCATCGCGGGCAACTCACCGTCTACCTGCGGCTGAACGATGTTCCGGTGCCGGCACTCTACGGGCCCAGTGCGGACGAGCCGATGTAGGCCCGCCGTTCACGTCTGGTTTTCCTCGAGCAGCATCCTGGCCCATTGGCGATCCGCTTCCGATGCCCCAGGATCCCGCAGCAGTTGCTCCGCTTCCAGCCGGACTTCTTCGGCCTGGCGGCGCTCGGCTTCCCTTCTCTGCCGCTCTGCTTCCCGGAACTGGCGGAAGGATTCGCCTTCGAAGCACCGCGGTACCTGGCGGATGAGCAGCCCCATGGGGTTTTCGATACCGCGCAGGCGGCCGATCCGTGCCGCCTGTACCCGGATGAAGTGTGCTACTTCGCCAACCGTGGCATCGGGGGCTTTGGCGCGAGAGTCGGCGAAAATGCGGCGCACGGCGTCGTCGTCGGTAGTGCCCATGCCCTCCCGGAGGGCTTGCACCAGGGCCGCGGGGGCTTCCTCCTCCGTCGACGTTCCTGAACTGCTTTCCTGACTCCTTATATGGGGATTGAAACCCGGTGCACCGGAGTTACGGAGACCCGGTGCACCGGATGGAAGAAGCGGCGCATCGGCTGCGGGTGCACTAAAAGTCTCTCTCGGGTCTCCCTGATCAAGTGCACCGGAAGTAAGTGCGCCGGAACAGGTTGCGGGGTTGACGAGGGTGACCCCGCTCGTGCGCCTTACGACGTGCGTAAGCCCCACCGCGCGGCGCCGCCGCAGGATCTCGTCGAAGCTGTAGACCAGGTAGGTTTTGGACCGGTTGGCCCCCCCTGCCCGTACCTCCAGCGCGAGTTTCGTTATCAATGAGCGGAGGTTCTGCTGGCAGGTGCTATACGCCATCGGGACCTCGGCGGCCAGCGTTCGCTCCCCGACGGTGAGGGCGCGGAGACCTGTGCGGCCCGGCGCCGGGCGAGCCAGCCGACACAGTGTGGCGTAGAGCGCCTGCTCGCCGTGTGTATGGCCGTCCTGCGTCGTAACGGCTTCGCGGAGCCGGGGCCGCACGGGTCGAAAGACGAATTCCGGTGCACTGAAGTCAACTGCTTGCAACTCCGGTGCAGCGAAATCCGGTGCGCCTATAGTCGCAGTATCGGAATCTACTGCACGTTCTCTAACTGCACCCCCGAACGGTGCACCGACTATCGGCGCTGCGTGTTCCGGTGCACCGACATTAGAGCCGCCCGGAAGTGGCAGATCGAAACGCAGGATCTGCTCCAACCCCTTTCGCGAAGGGTTGTTCTCCAGTAAATCCACCAGCTCGTCCGCCGAAAGCGGCACTAGGGGTTTACGCCGTGTGCCCATGACGATCCTCGAGCGCCTTCGTCAGCGTCTCAAATGCCTGCTCGTAGTCCTCCGCCGCTTTGCAGCGCGAGTCAAAGTCGAACAGGAATTGCTTCGACCGCGCGGCCTTGTGCACCGTCTGGTCCGTGCGGATCTCCGGAAGAATGGGAATCGCCATCTTCGTCGAGATGAACTGCAGCGCGCTCTGAACTACGCTCGTCACCCCGTGCCTGTGGTTCACCTGGGTTGGCAGAAACCCAACCACCCGGATGTCAATCCCGTAAATGTCGTTCAGCATACGCGCACTCTCGACGGCCATCTGCGCGCCCTGCACGCTCAACATGTCCATATCGAGCGGCACCACCACGTGGCGCGCGAAAACCAGCGCGCACGTCTGGAGCAGGGTAATCGACGGCGCCACGTCGATGATCACGAAATCGTAGAGTGCCTCGGCCGGCTTCAGCAGGAGCTTCAGCGCCATCTCCCGCGCCACCTGACCCAGCAGCACGGCCTCCGCTTGCGCCGTTTCGCGGTTTGAACACAGCACGTCGAGCCTCGGGCTGTACGGGGTCACGCATTGCGTGAGAGGCTCTTTATTGACGATCAGATTCGCGATAAAGCGCGTCGGCTTCAGTCCCAGATAACTATTGATGGAGCCCTGGCTGTCCGCGTCGATCAGCAGCACCCGCTGGTTCTGCCGCGCCAGATAGCCCGCGTAGTTGATCGCGGTGGTGGTTTTCCCGACTCCGCCGCGCTGGTTGGAGACCACCAGCCCCGTCATTCGCCGCGGCCCTCCTGCATCGTCAGGTAGATCCGCTGGACATCCTCGGCCTTCCAGCGCATGTGGTTCGTGAGCGGATGTCTACCGGGCTCGGAAATCCTGCCCTCCTTCAGCCAGTTGTACAGTGTCTGCCGGGAGACAAACACAATGGATATCAAATGTTTAAAACACGGTGGCGGCGATCTACTCTCCGGCAATGCCCAGATTGTCGTTTACCGCTTCCGCTAGGTTCTGACGCGAGCCGAGATAGCGGTTTCAGCGTGCGGCTCGCGAAATGGTTCCGCGGACCGCTGCGGGAGTTGTTATGGGACCACCTCGCCGGGCCGCGCTTACTCGGCCGCGGCATCGTGCGCCCGGCCTTTGTCCGCTACCTGCTCGACGAGCACGAGCGCGGGTGCAGGGATAATAGTCACTGGCTCTGGTCCCTGCTGATGCTAGAGTTATGGTTCCGCGGCTTGGAAGAGTGGCGGAAACGATAGGACCCCAAAACCGATGACACAGTCTGGCCCCATTAAGCTTCTCTGTATCGCTGGTGCCCGCCCCAACTTCATGAAAGTGGCGCCGCTCGTTCGCGCGCTCCGGCGGGAACCGGCGTTTGCACCGCTGCTGGTCCACACCGGTCAGCACTATGACGAGAACATGTCCGGCCGGTTTTTCGCCGAGCTGGAGCTGCCGCCTCCGGCCTACAACCTGGAGGTCGGGTCAGGCTCTCACGCCATCCAGACGGCCGAGATCATGAAACGCTTTGAGCCCGTCGTCCTGGGTGAACAGCCGCAGGGCGTGATCGTAGTCGGAGATGTGAATTCCACTGCGGCTTGTGCGCTGGTTTCTAAGAAACTGCAGATTCCCGTAGCCCATCTGGAGGCGGGGCTACGCAGCTTCGACCGTGCGATGCCCGAGGAGATCAATCGCCTCGTCACCGACGCTATTTCCGATCTACTGCTGGTAACGGAGGAGAGCGGAGTCGCAAACCTGCGGGCCGAAGGCGTGCCCGCGGGTCGTATACGCCTGGTCGGCAATCTCATGATCGACTCGCTCTTCTTCCACCTGGAGCGGGCCGGCGATTCCGATATCCTGGGTCGCCTCGGGATGAATGGAACCCGCTACGGTCTCGTCACGCTACACAGACCGTCCAACGTCGACGAGCCGGAGCGCCTTATGGAGATTCTTGACGCCCTCAAGGCCATCGCCCGGGAACTTCCCCTGATTTTCCCCGTCCACCCGCGAACCCGGGCACGGCTGAATCTTTCCGCCTCCGACCTCTCTGGAATACTGCTGCTCGATCCGCTGGGCTACCTCGATTTTCTTTGCCTGATGTCCCGTAGCGCCGCCGTGTTTACCGATTCTGGCGGCATTCAAGAGGAAACTACGGCGCTGGGAATTAAGTGCCTGACGCTCCGGGAAAACACCGAACGCCCCACCACTATCGAGCTCGGCACGAACATCCTGGCGGGCACCACTCGCCAAAGCATCCTGGCGGCCTGGAGGGAGACCTCCGAGCGCCCCAAGGCCGGACGCGTTCCCCCGCTTTGGGATGGACACGCCGCGGAACGCTGCTGTGACGCTCTGCGGGAGTTCTTCCGGGCCTGAATCTGATGTGGGGGTGAGCGCAACCCGAGGGCTCAAGCTGCCGAACTGCGGCTCTTGGCCGCGGGCTTCCTCCAGAGCGCCTCGGCGGGGTGGAAGCAGATGGAGATGGCGCAGAAGGAAGCCGCCATGAGCACCACGAAGGTGCGAGCCGGCGAGGAGAGGCGCTTCAGCGGGAAACCTTCCCGCAACAGCAGGTCCAGCATTGCCAGGGCGTAGAGCGAAGCCTGCGCGGCGAGTGCCAGCGGTGCCCAGAAGGACGGTAGCCACCAGGCGCAAACGGCCATGGCAATCAGGGCGTAAGGAACCAGGAGACGGCCGAGCTTGTGGGACATGAAATGGATCCACATCCGATTAGCCGGTCCGAGCAGGGCGGGATAGCGGGCGATCACCTGGTAGACGCCGGCCAGTGTGCGTACTTTCCGGGCGAATTCGGTATTGAGAGTCGTGGGGCTGTCGAATGCCTTGGCCCCGGTCAAAATAATGCGATAGCCGCGGAAGAATGCCGCCAGAGGCAGGTAGACGTCATCGAGCAGCGTGCCCGGCGGGATGGGCACCGCAAGCTCGCGTCGCATGGCATAGCAGCAGCCGGTGGCGCCGATGATGGAGTCGATGCGGCCCTGGCTGCGGCGAATCCACTTCTCGTACTTCCAGTACAGGCCGATAGAGGCCTCTTCGTCGAGGCTGCCATCCCGGATGACGAGTTCTCCGCTGACGACCCCAACCTGCGGATCGGCAAAGCAGTCAACCAGTTTTTTCAGGCAATCGGGCGCGAGTTCCTGCCGCACATCGGTGAAGAACAGGATTTCCCCTCGGGATGCCTCCATGCCCTCGTTCAGGGCTTCGGCCTTGCCGCCCTGATCGAGATGGAGCAGGTGCACACCGCGGGGCAAAAATCCGCGGACAATCTCGTCCGTACGGTCCTCCGAGCCATTCGAAATAACGATGATTTCAATCAGTTCGGGCGGGTAATCCAGTTGCAGGATGGAGCGCAGCTTGGCCGCGATCCACGGTTCGCCGTTGCGTACCGGCAGCAGGACCGAAACGGTCTTTCTCTCCGGTCGCACAACCATGGGGCGGGATTTGCCGCGAGCCAGCAGCCATAACAGCAGCGGGTAGCCGAAGAGAACGTAGAGCACGAACCCGGCGCTTGCGGCGAAGACAATGAGAGCCAAACCACGCATGCGAGTCAGGGGGCGTGTCGAAAGTGGCATTCGCTCCCCGCACGCCGCTCCATCCACTATAACCGGGGTACTAAAGGGCTACAACCAGTATCCTTGACAGGAGCACGCCATCGAGCGAGACTGAAGTTTCTCTATACTATTCATTTCTAACCTTGGCGCATGGCGGTGAGCACATTGCGATCTCTGGCCCTTGGCCTCGTCTTGACCGCCGTCTGCGCGTCTGCCCAGATCGGCGAATATGCCGGTCCGTCCATTTTAAGCCGCGGGGGCGGAGGTGGCGCTGCCCCGGCCGGCACGATTGCCTTCCGGCCGTATATCAACATCAACGCCCTCTATTCGTCCGGCCTGACCGGCCGCACCATGAGACCGGACGGCACCCTGCCTGAGGACGACGCTTTCGGGGGAGAGGCAGCTGTAGGGCTTTATGGCTACCGGGGATGGAAGCGGACTGTGCTGGGCATCAATTACCGGGGAGATTACCGGCGGTACACCGAGCGCAACTCTTACGACGGCAGCAATCAATTCCTGGTATTCGGAGTGACGCACCAGCCCTCCAAGCACGTGTCGGTCTCGTTACGCCAGGGGGCGGGTACGTTTAACCAGAACCACGGATATTCCGGGACTTTCGGGTTTTACGATCCGACATTCGCGCAGGTCCCCCAAGATGAGCTTCTGGACACCCGGACGACCTACCTGACGAGCATGGCGGATCTGACCTTCATCAAATCGCCGCGACTGTCGTTCAACTTTGGCGGGACCGGTTTCACGGTCAGGCGGAAGGCGAGTTCGCTATATGGCGTGACCGGTGCATCGGCTCGTGGGGACGTGGCTTATCGCGTGACCCGCAGGACCACGCTAGGGGTGGACTACCTGTTCACGCACTTCGGGTTCAACAAAGCCTTCGGTGCAAGCGACATGCACTCCGTGGCGGGCGATTACTCGATCCAAGTCTCGCGCTGGTGGCAAGTTGGGCTTCGTGCCGGGGTAATTCGCCTGGAAACCTTGTCGCTGGGAGTGGTACAGGTGGATCCCATAGTCGCCGCTATTATTGGCCGGAGTTCGGGATACGAGGCGTTCTACCGCCGGGATATCCAGCCCACTTTTTCGGCGCAGTTGACCCGGACCTTCCGGAACGCCACGGCCAGCGCCTCTTATAATTACGGTACGACCCCCGGCAATGGCATCTACCTGACCTCCCGGCAGAGCACCTTTTCCGGAGGATATTCCTACACGGGGATGCGCCGTTGGAGCCTCCGATCATCCGTGTACTACAGCGATCTGGAAGGCGTAGGGCAGGATATCAAGGGCTACCAGAGCGTGGGGGTTGGTGCAGGCGCCACCCGGATGCTCGGCAGCCGCAACCTGTATTTTACGGCGCGTTTCGACGTCCGCCGCACGGTGGCCGGGCAGGACTTCAGGCGCAACTTCCGCTCCGCATCTATCGGTCTGGCTTATAGTCCCGGGGACGTTCCGCTGCGGCTCTGGTAAGTTTCGCCGCCAGCTTTCGTCTATCCCGCCGATAAGGACGATATGGACCAGCGTCGGGAAGCGCGACTTGCCGTGGATGAGAAGGTTGTCCTGCGGGTTTTGGACTGCGACAACCAAGGCGTGCCGGCCCTTATCGTGGACCGCTCGGCCGGCGGTCTCGGCATCAGGCTGGACACACCTTTGAAGCCGGGCGTAATGGTGGAGATCCGAGGCGCCGACTCGATCCTGCTGGGTGAAGTTGTTTATTGCCGTGAAGAGCAGGGCGGGGCATTTCTCGGGACGCGCATCGAGCATGGGCTGTTCGGCTTGGCAGAACTGCACAGGGTGGCCAGTGAGTTTTTGACCCAACCGGGTTCCGAGACGGCTATAATGAGAGGCTAAATCAACTCCATCCTGTGATCCGGCTGTTTCAGGTTTTCATCCCTGCCGGCGTGTTGACGCTGCTTCTGACGGACACTCTCATCGTCTTAGGGTGTTTTCTCGGTGCCGCCTCTCTTTTCCTCGAGGTGGACCTGGACTTATTTCTGCTCGATGAGGGCGGCTTGCTGCGCATCGGCGTGGCTGTCGCTACTATCATGTTCGCGGCCTACTTCCGGGATTTCTATTCGAGCGGACATGGCCGGTCCCCCATTCTGCTGCTGCATTCGCTCTCGATGGTCATCGGGACGACCCTTATCGCGCAGGGGTTGATCAGCTATTTCAGTGTTCGCCTGAGAGCGCCGCTGCGGGTGATGCTGCCGGGCTGCTTTTGCTCCATGGTGTTATTGTTCGCATGGCGGCTCTTCTATAGCGCGGTGGTCTGGAAGATTGCAGCGCAGCGCGTGCTGTTCGTTGGCTCGAGCCCGTTGCTGGAAGACATTCGGGCGCGTGCGTCGAAGCACGACGATATGGGGCTGTCGGTGGTGGGGTATGTAGACGACGAGTCTCCCGACAGCGCGCCCCAGGGTGCCAAGATCATCGGGCCGCTCTCGCAACTGAAAGAGATTGCCGAAGCCGTCAAGCCGGACCGCATCATCATTGGCTTGAAGGAACGCCGCGACCGCATGCCCGTCGATACACTGCTGGAGTTGCGTTTCGCCGGCTACGCCATCGAGGAGGTGGCGAGTTTCTACGAGAAGACTTGCCGGCGAATCTCGAGCAAGGATCTGCGCCCGGCACAATTGATTTTCAGCAATGAATTCGTCTCGCACAACGACTGGTTCACCGGCGCGTTCGATGTCCTGTTCTCGCTGGTGTGCTTGATCCTGGCGTTGCCGCTGGTGATGATAATTGCCGCCGCCGTGAAGCTCACTTCGCGCGGTCCGGTGCTGTACCGACAGCGCAGGGTCGGAGAAAACAATGTTCCGTTCACGCTGTTCAAGTTCCGGTCCATGTACGTAGATGCCGAGAAGCACACCGGCGCGGTCTGGAGCACAGCGAACGACCCCCGCGTGACCCCGGTGGGCCGGTATCTCCGGAAGTTGCGGCTCGACGAGTTGCCTCAGTTCTTCAATGTGCTGCGGCGGGAGATGTCGCTGGTCGGACCCCGCCCGGAGCGGCCGGAATTCGTCAAGATCTTATCGGAGAAGATTCCCTACTATCGCCAGCGGCACGCCGTGAAACCGGGGATCACGGGATGGGCGCAGATTAATTACCGGTACGGTGAAACCTTTGAAGACGCCGTCCGGAAGCTCGAATACGACCTGTATTACATCAAGTACATGTCATCGAGCCTGAACAACTATATCCTTTTCGCAACCCTTAAAATCATGTTTCTGGGGCGCGGGGCTCAGTAGCGGGGGTGCTTCTCAGGCAGCGGTTGTCATCGGCGGTACTTGCCGGTGTGAACGTTGTACGCTACCCGCAGCGGGTCGAGGAACGCTGCCAGCCCGCGTGTAATGCTCACCTTGGTTCCCAGTGCGTCATTCCAGCGGACCGGCACCTCTATGGCGCGGTAGCCCAACTCGCGCGCCAGCACCAGCACCTCGACATCGAAACCGAAACCCTCCAATGTCTGGCGGCTGAAGACCTCCCTGGCGATGGGCGCGGCGAAGAGCTTGAAGCCGCATTGCGTGTCGCGAAAGGGCAGGCCGGTGATCAGTCGCATGGCGAGATTGAAGAGGCGCCCCACGGCCTCCCGCAGGAAAGGCTGGTGTACGCCTACGAGCGAGCGGTCGAGTGCGCGGGAGCCGATAGCGATCTGGGCGCCGGACGCCTGCGCGGCCTGCCACAGCTTATCTAATTCCTCGATAGGGGTGGAGAGATCGGCGTCGCTCAGCAGCACCCATTCCGCGCGCGCTTCCAACATGCCGTGGCGCACCGAGTAACCCTTCCCACGGTTGCCGGGATTGCGGAGCAGGCGCGTTCCCGGGAAACTTGCCGCCACTTCGGCGGTCTTATCCGTCGAGCCGTCGTCCACCACCAGGACCTCGCGGAAGGCCCAATTACCGCTATCGAGGTATGCGTGGATACGCTCCAGCGTGGCCGGCAGGCGCCGCTCCTCGTTGTAGGCCGGGATAACGATGCTGATGGACGGAGTCACCGCGTCTCGAGACGGTTCCCGTAATTACGCTCGTAGTAGGCCTGATACTCCCCGGAACGCACCCGTTCCACCCACTCGCGGTGGGCGCGGTACCACTCCACCGTTAGGGGCAGGCCTTCCTCGAAACGCACGGCGGGAGACCAGCCGGTTTCGCGCATGAGTTTGGCGCTTGACAGCGCATAGCGGCGGTCGTGGCCCGGACGGTCTTCCACGTAAGCGATCAGCGATTCGGGCGCGCCCGCTGCCGCCAGGATTTGCCGCACAACGTCCAGGTTCGGCAGCGACCGGTTTCCGCCGATGTTATAGATTTCGCCCTCGCGCCCCTTCTCGAGCACCGCGCGAATGCCGCGGCAGTGGTCCTCGACGAAGAGCCAGTCCCGCACCTGCATGCCGTCCCCATAGACCGGCAGCCGCTTGCCCTCGAGGGCATTCGAAATCATCAGCGGGATGAGCTTCTCGGGGAACTGAAACGGCCCGTAGTTGTTGGAGGCGCGGGTGATCAGCACCGGCATCCGGTAGGTGGTGAAGTAGGAGCGCGCCAACAGGTCCGAGCCTGCCTTGGATGCCGAATAGGGGCTGCTGGCGTTCAGCGGGTATGTTTCGTCGGCTTCAAGCGGCGGCTCCAGGCTGCCGTAGACCTCGTCGGTGGAGACGTGGACGAAGCGCGGCAGTTTCCGGACGCGTGCCGCTTCGAGCAGTGTGAAGGTGCCCCGCAGGTTGGTCTCAAATACCGGCGCGGGGGAGAAGATACTGCGGTCCACGTGGGACTCGGCGGCAAAGTGCACAATGGCGTCTGGCCGCTCTTCGGCCAGCAACCCCTCCACCAGCCCCGCGTCGCAGATGTCGCCGTGAACGAAGCGGTAGCGCGGCTCCGCGGCCACCTGCTCCAGGTTCTCCAGGTTGCCGGCGTAGGTCAGCTTATCGAGGTTCACCACGGCGTCGCCCGCGGCCAGGGCCATCCGGACGAAGGCGGATCCGATGAACCCCGCCCCGCCGGTCACCAGTAGTTTCATTTATACTGCGTTTCCCAATCGTAGTTGATGCCGGGGTCGTTATATGCCAGACGGCCCTCGTCGTCGGGGTTGTAGAAGCGATCGGTAATGTAGATCAGCATGGCGGGGGATTGCCCGATCACCTTGTAGCCGTGCGCCACGCCGGGCGGGATGAGGATGCGCCACGGTCGCAACTGGCCCACGTAGAGGGTGTTGCGTTTGCCGAAGGTCGGGGAGCCGGCGCGCAGGTCGGCCAACGCCACCTGCATCATCCCCATGGCCGGTGTCCAGCAGTCGTGCTGCCGCAAGTGATAGTGGAATGCCTTGATGGAGCCGGGGTAATTGAGCGCGGCGGATACCTGCGTCTCGGCGGCCGGGAAGCGCGCCGCCAGGCCGCGGCCCATGCGGTGCACTTCCAGGAAATAACCGCGGTCGTCCGGCCACAGATCGGCGGCCTCGATCCGGACACCGTCGATCAGGTGCGGGGAATCGGGTTTAAGGATGGCCGCCCCGATGCCTTTTTCGCACTGCGGCATGAGTAGTTCAAGCGCATCATGCCGGGCGAAAGGCGCCGGCCCGCGCGCCGGTTCCATGCCCATTAAAAGCCTCCCGCCGTCTCTGACAGGCGTTTTTTGGACTTTGCCACCAGGTTCCCCGCCCGCAGCAGGGAATCGAAGGTGCCGGCGTCCGTCCACCAGCCATCAAGATAAGCGTAGGTCATGCTCCCCTCGCGGATGTAAGCGTTGTTCACGTCGGTAATTTCCAGTTCGCCGCGCGAGGAAGGCACCAGGGTCCGGATCTTCTCGAAGACGCTGGGGTCGTACATGTAGATGCCGGTGACTGCGTAATTCGACTTGGGAACGCGGGGCTTCTCCTCGATTCCTGCGATGCGGTCGCCCACGATCTCGGCCACGCCAAAGCGCTCGGCGTCGTGCACTTCCTTCAGCAGGATCTTGGCGCCGCGCTCCTGCCGCCGGAAGTCGTCGACAGCGGCGGTTATGCTGCCCTCGATGATGTTATCGCCCAGTACGACGCAGATCTTATGGCCGTCGGCGAAGTGTTCGGCCAGGTTGAGTGCGTCTGCGATGCCGCCTTCGCCTTCCTGGTAGGTGTAGTTTATGTGGGTGAGTCCGAACTGCTTGCCGTTGGCCAGGAGCCGCAGGAAGTCGCCCGCGTTTTTGCCGCCCGTGACGATCAGGATGTCACCGATACCCGCATCCACGAGCATCTGGATGGGGTAGCAAATCATCGGCTTGTCATAAATCGGCAGCAGGTGCTTGTTGGTGATCTTGGTGAGCGGAAACAGCCTGCTCCCGGTACCGCCGGCGAGTACGACGCCTTTCATGTGAGGGCTCCTGGTAAAGTTTTATGATACAACGCGTCACGCTTTGACCCCGATCCCGATGATGGAGGTGGGGGGCCAGGGCAGCAGTCTGTCGAGGCGGCGCCATAGCCACACGGAACGGTCGAACAGTTTGAGTGCCAGGGGGCTTACGGTGTCGCGTTTTAACAGCCGCCCGCTGACATACCATGCCGGGCGGGAGACGCGGTTGAACTCCAGGATGCGGTCCACCCGAAAGCCGGTTTTTTCCATCTTGTGCCGCAGTTCCTCGTGGGAGTAGCGGCGGAAGTGGCCGAGCGCAGTGTCCATGGCCCCGAAGATCTCCTGCCCGTGCGGCACCAGAATGATGGCGCGGCCGCCTGGCTTCAGCACGGAATGGATGTTGCGAAGCCCCTGCATGTCATCCTCGACGTGCTCTAGGACGTTCAGGCAGATCACCGAATCCATACTTTGGGCGAAGGGGGAGAAATCGTCCGGCTCGGCAAGGTCGCAACGGCGGACGCGCAAATTGGGGCGGTGCTGGAAGCGGCCCACGAGGCGCGCAAGATGCTCGTCGTCAATGTCTGTGGCGGTGTAGGAGTGGCGGCGCGGCGCGAGCAGCCGGGTCAGGTTTCCAATGCCCGCGCCGATCTCCATAACATGTTTGCCGGTGTAGGGACGGACGGTGTCGGCCATCCAGCGGTTGAAACGCGGTGCCGCCGAGAAAGCCGCCAGAATTTCCGGCCCGGAGGAGTTGTAGATGTCGCTGCTGAAGGCGTAGCGCGCGATCACCCAGAGTGCCTGCATGGCGTCGCGGAACCCGATTTTCTTCCCCTCATCGTAGGTGCGCCCGTAATAGCTGATGGGGGTTTCGTAGATGCGTGCCTCGCGGCGGGCCAGCTTAATGGTGAGTTCCGGCTCGATGCCGAAGCGGTTGCTGCGGATGGGAATGCTGCGGAGGAGCGGCGTGCGGAAGGCTTTGTAGCAGGTCTCCATGTCGGTGAGGTTGAGGTCGCAGGCCACGTTACAGGCGGCCGTGAGGAAGTGGTTGGCAATGGAGTGCCAGTAGTAAAGCACGCGGCGCTCCCCGGCGGCCATGAAGCGGGAACCGTAGACAGCATCGGCCTTGCCCTCCAGCAAGGGCTTGAGCAGCTTGGGGTATTCGGCGGGATCGTACTCGAGGTCGGCGTCCTGAATAATGGAGAACTCGCCGGTGGCATGCCCGATCGCCGTCCGGATGGCCGCGCCCTTACCCTGGTTGCGCTCGTGGCGGATCAGCCGGATGAGGCCCGGATGGTGCTCCATGACCGCCTCGACGGCTTCGGGCGAACCGTCCGTGGAGCCGTCGTCCACCACCACGATTTCGCGCGCTAGTCCGTCAGGCAGCGGAGCCGCAATGACTCGCTCGAGCAGGGCCGCGATGAACTCCTCCTCGTTGTACAAGGGCACCAGGATGGAGAGCTTGTGTTCTTGCATAACAATCTTTCAGGATAGCTGTTATATGACAATTTCCGTTCCGGTGAACGATCTGGAGCGCCACAATCGGCCGATACTTAACGAATTACAGGAAGCGGCGGCGGCGGTGGTTGCCAGCGGCTGGTACATTCTGGGGCCGCGGGTGCGGCAGTTCGAGGCCGGTTTCGCGGCGTTCTGCGGCGCGCCGCACTGTGTGGGTGTGGGGAATGGTACCGATGCGCTGGAACTGGCATTGCGGGCCGTGGGGGCGGGCCCGGGCGACCATGTCGCAGCAGTGGCCAACGCCGGCGGCTATGGGACCGCCGCCATCCTGGCAACCGGAGCCGAACCGCGGTATGTGGATGTGGAGCCGGCCGGCATGTCGATGGACCCGCGGTCATTGGCTGCCGCCATTACCCCTCGCACCCGCGCGGTGATCGTTACGCATCTCTATGGGTACATGGCCGATATGCCCTCCCTCCTGGAGGCCGCCGGCGGGCTGCCGGTCATCGAGGACTGCGCCCAGGCGCACGGGGCGCGGCTTGGCGGGCGGCACGCCGGGACCTGGGGCGCCATCGGCTGCTTCAGCTTCTACCCCACCAAGAACCTGGGAGCGCTGGGGGACGGCGGCGCGCTGGTGTGTTCCGACGGTGAGCTGGCAGCGCGCCTTGGCGCCCTCCGGCAGTACGGCTGGACCTCCAAGTACACCGCCGGGGTGCCCCGTGGGCGCAACAGCCGCCTGGACGAGATGCAGGCGGCTATTCTGCTCACGAAACTGCCGTACCTGGAGGGTTGGAACCGGCGCCGGCGCGAGATCGCGGAGTCGTACGGGAAGGCGCTGACGGGCCTGGGTCTGGAGTTGCCGCCGGTCTGCGGTACGCGGTCGGCCACGCACCTGTACGTAGTGCGCAGCCCGCGGCGGGATGCTTTACGGGAGGCCTTGGGGGCGACGGGGATCGGGACGGACATCCACTACCCGGTGCCGGACCACCGACAGCCGGCGGCAGTGGGACACTCCTGGGCCGCGGTATCCCTCCCGGTTACCGAACGGTGCTGCCGCGAGGCCCTCACTCTGCCCTGTTTCCCGGAGATGACCGGGGAGGAGGTGCGGCGGGTAATCGATGCAGTCGGTGCCGCAGCCGTCCGGTGTTGATGGACAATTGGTAAATACATGACACCAGAAAGCCGGATGACTGCGGGGCGGCTCGCCGAGGCCGTCAGGCCCGGATACGAGAAAATTCTCGACCCCAAGAGCCTGGCGTGTTACGGCGGCGTGACGAGCGATGCGCCCGTGCTGGTGGTTCTCGCGGCGGGCAAAGGCACAAGGTTCGGACAAAACCCCAAGTGTATTCAGCCGGTCCACGGGACACCGCTGGCGCGCCATTCCATTGACGGCTTCCGGCGGGTAAGCGCGTCTCCGGTAATCTGCATTGTGGGTTATCGCGCTCCCGAAGTTACGGCCGCGCTGGGGACCGACAATGTGTACGTGCTATCGGAGAACCCGACCGGCGGGACCGCTTTCGCGGTAGCGGAGGCGTTCAGCGTTGCCGCCCTGATGGACCAAAATCCGCTTGTGGTCGTCACAATGGGCGACCGGATCGTGCCCTCGATTGTTTTCGGGCGGCTGCTCGAAACCCATCGGGCCGGCGGCCGCGAGGCCGACCTCACCTTCCTTACGGCGCATTACGAGCCGCCCAAGAATCGCGGCAAAGGGCGGGTACTGCGG
>DATMYF010000037.1:0-85731 GCA_035561075.1 Bryobacteraceae bacterium | reverse complement strand
TTCACTTCGAACACGGATGATCCTGCTGGCGATCCGGCGCACCCGAATGAGACGGCGGATTTCCTTCGCGACCGGATCTGGTCGTATTGCCAGGACGTGATCTCGTACGTGCGCGCGTCCCACCCGGCTGCGCTGTTCGAGTGCCTGTGGCCTCTCGACGCGAACCAGGGGAAGCCTGGCGCGGGCACTTACCGGAGGCTGCTGATGCACGTCAACCTGCCGCGCGAGTGGCAGAACTCCTCGTACGGCATCAAGTACTTCCAGTGCGAGGGATTCGACTATGACATCTGGCAGAAGAACGCGACGTTGATGGGCCAGACCATTCGCTTCGCGGCGCAGACGCTGGGGCGGCCGGCGAGCGAATGCATGTACCTCGCGGGCCTCTACGGGCCTCCCGACCCGCCGATGGCGCAGGCGTACGGCATGTGGGTGCAGTCCCCGTTCTATTCCATGTCCTTCTGGGCATTCGATCAGTTCTGCCTCAACAGCAGGCCGATCCCTCTGGAGATTTGGGTGCAGGCGGTGTCGGCGGCATATCACAAGCCGCGCGCCGCCCGCGCACCGGAGGTCGCTCGCGTGGTGGAGATCGTCGCGCCCGCTGGTGGCGCGCTCAACCGCTTCAAGTTGAACGAGAGGAAGCTCAATGGCTAACTATCCTGGAGCAATCGACAGCGCCGCCAGCATGTACTCGCCAGTGGATGCGTTCTCCGCGAAGCCCCTGGAGACGACGACCACGGGCGCGGTGCTGGATGGCGACTCGACTATCAACGTGGCGTCCACCACCGGAGGCTTCGCCGGCACGTACGGCATCCTCTCAATTGACGACGAACTGATCGTGTACACCGGCAAGACCGAAACGCAGTTCACCGGGTGCCAGCGTGGAGCATTCGGCACCGCCGCCGCAGGCCACGGCAACGGCGTTGCGGTGAAGGCGAACATGGTCGCGGGCTTCATTACCGCGCTCCAGTCGGCGGTCGTGGCCACCGAGACGGAGTTGGGCACCGCCGCCGCGCGCAACTACATCCGGAAGGATGGCGCGGTCACTGTCACGGGCCTCAAGACGTTCCAGGATGGCGCGGAGTTCGGCGCGGGTGCCAAGGCGGGCACCGGCCTGGTGCGCCTGCCCAACGCTGGCGCGGTCAAGTGGAGGAAGCAGGACAACTCCGGCGACCTCGGCATCGCGTTGAACGCGAGCAACCATCTGGCGATGGACGCCATTATCGACTTTGCGGCGGGCCAGACGTTCGGCGCGAACACGGTTCCGGACGCGACGACGCTCGCCAAGGGCGTCGTACAGAACGATCCGGTGGGCGGCATCGCGGTCGCGGGCGGCGTGATTTCTCTCGCGGCATCTGGCCTCACGCCTGGCACCTTCACGAAGCTCACCGTGGACGCATGGGGTCGCGCCACGGCTGGTACGACGCTCGTGGCCGGCGACCTGCCCGCCCACACGCACGTAGCCTCCGATATCGTCTCCGGCGCGCTCCCGTTCACCATCCAGAACAACGGCGCGGCGGTCGGCACCCGGCGCGCGTTGAACTTGATCCAGGGCACCAACATCGGCCTTACGTTCCTGGACGCGCCCGCCAGCGACCGCGTGAACGTCACCGTCGCGCTCGGCGCGCACACCCACGCGCAGGCCGACGTGACCAGCCTCGTTACCAATCTCGCGGGCAAGGCGGCGCTCTCCCACACGCACGCTTCCTCGCAGATCAGCGATGCGACCGCCGCCGCAACGCCTGCCACGCTGGTCCTGCGCGACGGCGACGGCGGCGCGAACTTCGCCTACGCCGCCGCCAACAACCTGTGGGCGTTCCAGGACTCGCATCTCCAGTCCGTCGAGTGCGGGCCGTACGGGACGGTCGGCGGGCCCTACGAGAACATGGCGAAGTACTCCGAAGACTTCAGCGTGGGCACGTGGGACAAGAACGGCGGGTCGTGCTCCGTGAGCGCGAACGCCGCCGCCGCGCCGGATGGCAACACGGCCGCCGACCAGATCGCCGCCAGTACCGCCACGCCGGTCCTCCAGCAGAACGTGGCTGGCCTGGTGGACGGCGGAACGTACACGTTCTATGTCTGGGCGCGCGTCGCCTCCGGCACCAAGAACGTCTCGATCGCCATCGTCAACAACGCTTACGGCGCATGCCTTGCGGGTCCGACGCAGATAACGCTCACGGCTACGTGGCAGCGATTCAAGATCACAGGGACGCTGGCGGGCGGCCAGACCGGCATCTGGATCGTCGTGCGCCAGTTCGCGGGCAACGGCGACGATTGGACGACCGGCAACATCCTGCTGTGGGGCGCGTGCCTTTAAGCACACAGCACCTGCACTAGCTGCCGATAATTTTCAAAGTTGCGGAAGCCGTACACCTGCCGGCTGATGGTTTCCATTTTGTTGTGGAAACCTTCGGTGATGCCTGCATTGCACCGTCGGCCCGGCGGAGTGCGCTTCGCCCTCTCCATAGTGGGTAAGGCGACCGGCAGCCCGTGTCAAGGGTGCGCTTCGCCGCCTGACGCCGCCCTTTACACGGCCCGCCGGTCGCTTTTAACTGAACAGACAAGAGTGCGAAGCGCTCTTTCGAATCGCCCGGAAAACCAGAAACTGTTGATTGGGTCTCTAGAGTATGTGGGACGCTCGTGAATTGGGCCTTGGACGACGAATCCTCGCAATCGCAGCTGTGTTTTGGGGTAGAATCGCTAAGCGGTTCTGGATGTAAGTCTGAACAAAACAACCAGGAGACTCCAATGAAGCCCGAAAGACGGTGGTTCCTGAAGGACGTGGGTTTGGCGGGCGCGGGCTGGTGTATCGGGTCGGCACTGCCGGTTCAATCCGCGGAGAGTCGCTGGTCGCTCGCTCGAACGGATAGGCGTGAGATCCTCTGCGCCGCGGACGCGCCGGAGCCTTTGCGCTTCGCCGCGGCCGAACTCGAAAAGTACTTGAGCATGATTCTCGGTCCGGCGAACCCCGGCCCACAGCGCCCGCGTTCCCGCCGCATCTTGCTCGAACTGGGCGGAGATAATGACCTCGGGGACGAAAGCTTCGAGATCTCCTCCCACGACGATAGGCTCAGAATCGCAGGAGGCGCCGCCGGTGTCGCTTATGGTGTTTTCGAGTTCCTTCGGCGATACGCCGGATGCCAGTTCAGCGGTCCCGGACCCGATTGCGAGTACGTGCCCAGCCGTGCGCGTATCGATTTCCCTGGCATGCCGCTGCGCATGAAACCGCAACTCTGGTACCGCGGTTTTCAATATACCGGTCCCGCCCCGACGGACTTGACCATGCAGCACCTGGATTGGATGGTCAAGAACGGCCTGAACTACGTAATGTTCATGCCGCGGTGGAGCACCGCGCAGCGCTCGAACGACCACGGCGAACGGATCGATGAGCTGACGTTCCGGCGCCACATCCAGCCGCAGGTCTTGCAGCGCGGTCTCAAGCTCGACTGCAACCACCACAACCTGTTCTACTGGCTGCCTCCGGAGCGCTACTTCGACCAGCACCCCGATTGGTACGCCCTGGTGGACGGCAAGCGGGTGGTGCAGTCCAAGCAGCTTGCGATTTGCACCACAAACGAAGAGGCTGTTGCCACACTCGTGGAAAACGTCAAGACCTATCTACGTGGCAATCCGCGCGTAAAGATCGTGGGTGTAGTTCCGGAAGACGGATATGGCATGTGCCAGTGCGATGCATGCCTGAAGAGCGATCCGAACCGGGAGGATGCGTTTCGCGCCGCCGGTGGCTACAAGTCGCCCGAGGGGGAGAACAAGAGCAAGGCCGTGCGGTACGCCCGGCTGGTAAATCGGGTAGCACGAGAGATCCGAGGCGAGTTTCCCGATGTACGGGTCGGACACGCTGCCTACGTAGATCTGCAATGGCCCCCTCGCGGTGTAACCCTGGAGCCGAACATCGTGACCTGGGTTGCCTTGTACTGGCGCGATGCGGCTCACCCGATGGCGCACGACAGCCGGTCGGCGGTGAACCGGTTTTTCTTTGACATTCTCGAGCAGTGGAAGGCCGTTCACCCGGGGCGCATCATCGTTTACGAGTACTACGTTGGAATGAGTTCGCAACGGACTCTGCCTTATCCGATGGCCGAGGTGGTCTGCCGTGAATGGCCGAACCTGAAGAAGCTAGGTATTGAAGGGGCGACGATTCAGTGTGGGCCCTCCATCCACAATTCCTACGGCCTGAGTAATCTCGCGTTTGCACGTTCCGGTTGGCAGGACCAGGTGGATTACGAATCGCTCCTGAACGATTATCTGCTGGGGATGTTCGGAGCGGCTGCACCCGAGGTGAAGCCGGTCTTTGCCGGGTTTGGCCGCGCTTTGAAGCGGGTGGAAGAGGAGGGGCCCACGGGCTCAATTTTCCTGTCCGGTTACGATCCAGCGAAGACGACCCGCGGAAGCTTCCTTCCGGACGGACACAACGTGGGTTACCTTCTCGAGTACCTCGGACCCGGAGTGCTGGAAAAAGCGCTGGCAGGGGCGAGGGCCAAGGCCGTGAATGATCGCGAGCGCCGGCAAGTCGAAACGCTCACGACAATGGCCGGATACTGGCGCAAGGCGGCCGATGCCTTCTTGCCCGAGATGCGCGGGTTGCAGGCTGAGAAGGACGGCAACCTGGCGTCGGCGATCTCTTTCTACAAACAATCAGTCGAGTTGCAGCGCCAGGCGCTCGCATATCTTGGCGATCACTCGCCGCGCGGCTGGGTCACGCCATCGCCGTATATCTGGGAACTGCACATCACCAATCTGGACAAGAGGATCCAGGCTCTCAGCCGCAAGCTCCTGTAACGGACTGCGCCCGGTCGAGACCCACTAACGTGCCGCGCAGGCGAACTCCTCGGCCGCCTCGCTGGCAACCTCTGGGGCATTGATGACGAGTGTCACTTGCCCTATAATATTCATCGCCGGTACGTTATCGGAACCCACCTCCACGCCGACTCTTCCTCCGGTCACCGCGAACTCACTGAACTAACGGGCATCACAATCGATGAACGTTGCTGGCGGAGTTGACACTTCGGGCCGGCCTTGATCTGTCATCCTGGGCCGGCGCGTAAGCAATTCGGGAGACGATCGAAATGGGAAACTACGCACATCCTGAAACATTGGTCAGCACGGAATGGGCTGCGAATCACGCGCAGGACTCCAACGTCCGTCTCGTCGAGGTCGATGTAGACACATCCGCGTATGACGACGGACACGCACCCGGCGCGATCGGCTGGGCGTGGAACAAGCAGCTCTGCGATACCGTCCGCCGCGACATTCTGTCGAAGTCTGCATTCGAACAATTGATGTCGCAATCGGGAATCGGCAACGGTACCACAGTGGTCCTTTACGGAGACAACAATAACTGGTTCGCCGCGTGGGCGTTCTGGCAGATGAAAATCTATGGCCACAGGGATGTCCGCATCATGGACGGCGGCAGAAAGAAGTGGCTGGCGGAAGGCAGGGAACTCACGAGAGAGATTCCGGCACTACGTGCGACACAGTACAGGGCTTCCGAGCCGGACAATTCGATCCGGGCCTTTCTGCCCCAGGTTCAAATGGCCCAGAGAGACCGCTCGGCGGCACTGGTGGACGTACGCGGCCCGCAGGAGTTCACCGGTGAGATTTTGGCTCCGCCCGGACTGCCCGAAACCTGCCAGCGCGGAGGCCACATCCCGAACGCGCGAAATGTGCCCTGGTCGAAGGCATGCCGCGAAGACGGAACGTTCCACTCTTTCGACGACCTGAGGCAAATCTATGCCGCTGAGGGGATCGAAGGTTCAAAACCCGTGATCGCCTACTGCCGCATCGGCGAACGTTCGAGTCACACCTGGTTCGTTTTGAAGTACCTCCTCGGGTACGACAATGTAACCAACTACGACGGCTCGTGGACGGAGTGGGGCAATCTGGTCGGCGCGCCAATTGAGCGAGGAGCGGCCACTGACAAGGCCCGGTCATGAGAGCGGGATGAGGCGTACACTGGTTCCCCTCGCTGTGCTGGTTTTACCACAGCACCCCCTTCGGGGTGGTTGTATGCAGAGAAGGTTTCTGGGGACAATGGCGATAGCTCAGAGGGGACCATGCCCGAGATAGCTTTCGACAGCGAGAGTTTGAAGGGGCTGACCACCGGCAACGCCCCGTTTGTGGAAAACGCCCGCTCGCGCGGCGATCTGTACATCGAACAGGCTTACGAGCTGTACTCCGAGGCCAACCACGAATCCTGGCGCCGGCTTTGCGAACGCATTCGCCCGCGCTGGGAACGCTACGCCAACCCACACTTCCTGCAAGGCGTCGAGGCTCTTCGACTGCCTCCGGACCGCGTTCCGCGCCTTGCCGACATCAATCGTATCCTCCAGCCTATGACGGGTTTCCAGGCCAGGGCCGTCAGCGGCTACGTTCCGGCATTTCTCTTCTTCGACTGCCTCCGCCGCCGCGAGTTTCCCACAACCATCACGATCCGCTCCGCCCGCCAGATGGACTATCTCCCGGAGCCCGATATCTTCCACGACGTCGCCGGCCACGTACCCATGCACACGGAGAAGGCATTTGCCGATACCCTGGTGCGCTTCGGAGATTGCGCGTATTCGGCGGTCGAAATAACCGCGGATATCCGCGATGAGAAGGAGCGGGCGCGGCGGCTCACAAGCATCGTGCGTGCCATGTCACGATTCTTCTGGTTCACCGTCGAGTTCGGTCTCATGCGCGGCCCGCACGGGATCTGTGCCTACGGCAGCGGACTCCTCAGTTCCTACGGCGAATTGCAGCACGCCATCGAATCGGAGGATGTGGGCCGCTATCCGATTCAGATCGAATGGGTCATCAACCAGGTTGCCGAAATCGACCATTATCAGCCGCTGCTGTTCATTGTCGAATCCTTCGATCACCTTTTCGATCTGGTCGACCAACTGGAGCGTTGGATGAGGAAGGGAAAACTGAACAACGTCGCGCCCGGTCTTCCTCAGATCGACGAACGAGACCTGCGCAGCTTCCTCGAAGCTGAAGCTTGGTCGGCTGAAATCCGCCCGCTTTCTCGGATGTGACCGGCTTCTGACGGAGTGTCCGACTCCAGAGAAGCCACCTTCTCGAGGCGGCGCAGGTAACGTTCGGCCTGACCGAACTCAGCCGCTAAGAACGCTTCGACCAGGTCCCATGCCAGGAACGGCCCGACGGTCCGGCCGCCCAAACAGATGATGTTCATATGGTCGTCCTCGACACCCTGGCGTGCGGAGAAGTGATCGCTCACCAAACCGGCACGGATTCCCGGTATCTTGTTTGCGCACACGGACGCGCCGACGCCGCTCCCGCAGACCGCTACCCCGCGCTCAGCCGTACCCGCTGCCACAGCCCGAGCAAGAGGGATGACGAAGTCGGGATAATCGTCGCCCGGGTTCAGGCTGTGCGCTCCGAAGTCGATTGCCTCGTGTCCCGCCGCACGGAGACGGGCAGCCAAATCCTCTTTTAAGTTGAAGCCGCCATGATCGGCAGCAATTCCCACGCGCATCTATCGGCCCCCTTTCGTGTTCAGCGCTCAACGTAGGCGGTTACTTGCCGGCCGGCTGCTCTATGTGGCCGCCGAAGCCATAGCGCATGGCGGACAACAGTCTGGCCTGATAGTCCGCCTCTCCGCGCGAGGCAAAGCGCTGATACAGCGCGGCGGAGAGAACGGGGGCGGGGACGGATTCGTCGATGGCGGCTTTGATCGTCCACCGGCCTTCGCCTGAATCCGAGACCCGTCCGGCGAATCCGGAAAGATCTGGATCCTTCACGAGGCAGGCTGCCGTGATGTCCAGCAGCCACGAAGCAACCACACTGCCGCGGCGCCACACCTCGGCGATATCGCGCAAATTAAGATCGTACTGGTAGTGCTCGCGGTTGCGTAAAGGTGTGGTTTCCGCGTCGATGGCGCGATCCTGCCTTCCTACGTTGGCATCGCGTAAGATGCTGAGCCCTTCCGCGTAGGCCGCCATGAGCCCGTACTCAATACCGTTGTGGACCATCTTGACGAAGTGGCCGGCGCCGCTCGGACCGCAATGCAGGTAGCCCTGTTCGGCGGTGCCCTCGAGCTGCTCGCGCCCCGGAGTACGGGACGTCGTACCCCGGCCCGGCGCAAGGACCGAAAAGATAGGATCGAGGTGCGTGACCACATCCGCCTCGCCCCCGATCATCATGCAGTAACCTCGCTCCAAACCCCAGACACCGCCGCTGGTTCCGACGTCCACGTAGTGGATTCGCCAGGCCGCGAGCTCCTTGGAGCGCCGGATGTCATCCACGTAGTGGGAATTGCCACCGTCGATGACGATGTCTCCGGGTTCGAGATGTTGCAAGAGGTCTGCGATGGTGTTGTCCACTACCGCCGCCGGTACCATCAACCATACTGCTCGCGGCTTGGCGAGCTTGGCTGCAAGGTCCCGTAGAGAGGAACTCCCTACGGCATCCTCCTTAACCAACTCGTCCACCGCACTCGGCAACAGATCGAACACGACGCACTGGCGACCACCTCGGAGAAGCCGCCGTACCATATTCAACCCCATTCTCCCCAGACCAACCATTCCCAGTTGCATAACGCCCCTTCCCTTTGCCGGAGCAGCTTACGAACATGGCGAGGGACGACCCTCACATCAGTAGATTCCTCTGCGGTCAAAACGACTGTGATCATTCGCCCATGAGGACTGAGATTGCTCCCAGGATCGCGTCCAGTGTCTCACTTCCGACGGTATGGGACGCTACCGGGCGCGGCGCGCCTGCTTTTCTGCGGCTACTGAAAACACATAGGGCCGCGGATACCTTGCGCATCCCCGGCCCTACGTTCAGTTCACGCTGCGCCTGAGTTAGAAGTAGAACTTCAGGCCGAACTGCACATTCCGCTCTCCCTGCGAGCCACGGATCTCGCCAAAATTGGCACTCGTGACAGCACGGGTCGGCGAGTTGAAGATAGGTGTGTTGGTCAGGTTGTAGCACTCCCCGCGGAATTCGAAGCGCTGGCTTTCGGTAACCGGGAAACTCTTCTGCAAGGAGAGCGAAAAGTTCCGCATTCCCGGTCCGGCCACCACACCCACTCCCGAGTTGCCCAACGTGCCACTGGCCGGTTGGGAGAAGGCAGAGGTGTCGAACCATTTCGCGCCCGGTCCGACTCCCTTGGGGCCTTCCCCATTGCCAGAGCGGTTGGCCCGCGGGCCACGCGACTTGGTACCGGAAACGTCGTTGGCCGTCATGGTCAGCGGGAAGCCCGTGTGCAGGGTCAGGATGCCTCCCAGCTGCCAGTTGCCTAAAATCTGTTCCACCACCGGGCTCCAGGAACTGCCCAGCTTCTTGCCCTTGCCGAACGGTAGGTCATAAACGTAAGACGTGACGAAGTTGTGCCTCACGTCGAAGTACGTCAGCCCCCAATCCCCCTTGCGGTTATATAGGTACTGCATGTAAGCGGACTGCGAACCCGACTGCCCGCCGTCTCCGTAGTAACCTATAGCATCCGACAGGCCCTTCGAGAACGTGTAGGACACCTGGTATTCCAGACCCGCCGAGAGTCGCTTCCGCAAATTCACCTGCAGGCTGTCATAGCGTTGGTTCCCGTTGGTTTCGGTTCCCGATATCTGGGAGATGCTCGCCAGCAACGGGTTCCCGGCCAGATAGGGGCTGGGTATGGTCGTGCCGTTCGGCAGTAACTGCCTCTGGAAGTACGGCATCGGCACCACCAGATGCGTGCCGTGCTGCCCCACGTAGCCCACCGAGAGAACGTTGTTTGCCGGCAACTGCCGCTCTATGGTGAGGTTCCACTGCTGAGTGATGGCCGGCCGCACGAATGGATCCCACAGGCGGATAGTGGCGTTCTTGTAAGGATCGGCCGACTGCAATGCCGCCATGCCTTCGGAGAGGGTTGAGCCAAAGGTCTTCGGGTCCGTGTTGATCGCCTCATACTCGGTGTTGAACGGCGGATTGAGCGGCAGCCGCAGGTTGGTGCCGGTACCTTCCATAAATGACGAGATCGTGTAGGCGCCGCGAATTACTGTGCTGCCTCCCAGGAACTTGGGCGTCCATGCAAACCCAATGCGCGGCTGGAAGTCCTTCTTAAACGGCTGGTAGAGCGCGCGGCTGTTGCCGTCCTTTCCGGCTAACAGGAGTTTGCCGCTCCACGCATCGAAGTTGGACTGGCGATCCAAAATCTCGACCAGCGGCGTATGGTACTCCCAGCGCAGGCCGAGGTTCAACGTCAAGCTGTCCAGCGCGCGCCAGTCATCCTGGAAATAAACCCCATAGATGATTTTGCGGTGCCCCCAGGTGCCCGTGCTCAAGCCACGGCCGAGGCTGGACGGATACCCCAGCATGAAGTCAGCTTCTGCGGAGCCCTTCGATGTAGCGCTGCTCGGGTTGGGTCCCCAGGTGTACTGCCCGTTGAAGCTGATGAACCCGGTGCGCCCGTTGTTGCCGGCATAGAAGGAGTTGTTATGCTGCCGCAACAACTGCCCTCCGGTCTTCATCATGTGCCGGCCGCGGATAATCGTCACGTTGTCCGCGAAGTGATAGGTGGTATCGGCGCGCCGCGTCTGGGCACCGATGTTAGCGTTCCCGACGCTGCTGGCCAGGCCATTCGTAAAGTTCACCGCCATCAGCCCCGTGGGCACGCCGCCGATCCCCAGGGTCGTGGCGATGGCGCCCAGGCCCTTATCCGCGCCGCCATTGTGCAGCATGATGTAGTTCACGCCCATGCGCGCCTCGTTCACGACCGTGGGTGACAGGGTGCGGGTCCAGTTCGCCACGGCGGCCTGGAACGGCTGCGTGCTGAAGCTGTTGTAGAGCAGCGGGAACGTGTTGGTGCCCGGCTGATCCTGCCGCCCGTTGGAATAGCGAACGGTAAAGAAATCCGCGGCGGTGGGCTTATAGTCCACCTTGACATCACCCTGGTCCGCGTTGACGTAGCTACTGGCGACGTTGAAGAAATTGTCTTGCAGGCCGGTGCCGGTTGGCAGCGGGTAGAGATCGGGCGAACTGAACAGCTTCAGTGCCACGGGGCTCATCAGGCTCTTCGGAATCTGGTTATTGGCGAAGGCCTGCCGGGTGCCGTCCGAATTGATCGCGTACGGGTTGTAGAGTTGGATCCCCTTCTCCGAAAGCAGCCGGGAGAAATCCCCTTGCCGGAATTCCGCCGGAATGACGCTGATGGAGCTCGGGCTGCCGGGATTGGCTCGACGGGTGCCCTGGTAATCCATGAAGAAGAACAGCTTGTCACGGACGATGCGTCCGCCGAACGTGCCGCCAAAGATGTTCCAGCGCAGGGCCGCCCGGTTCGTGCCTGCCCAGTTACGGCCCCAGTTGTTGGCGTTCAGCTTGTCATTCCGGAAGAATTCGAAGAGGTTGCCGTGGAAGTCATTGGTGCCCGACTTAATGGTCACGTTGACGATGCCGCCCTGGAAGTTGCCGAACTCGGCGGAGGCATTGTTCGTGATCATCTTGAATTCCTGGATGGCATCAATGTTCGGCTGGTAAGCTGTCAGGTTATCGGCGACCTGATTATTATCGACACCATCCAGCAAGAAGTTATTGGCTTCTTTGCGGTTGCCGTTTACGTATGGACGGCCCCCGCCGCTGGTGCGCGTACCATTTAGCATCGACGCGGGGTCGGGGGTAGTCACACCCGGTACCAGCAACGTCAACTGGACGAAATTGCGGCTCACCAGGGGCGTGTTGGTGATCGTGTTGGAGCCGATTACCGAACCGACCTGGGTGGTCTCGGTTTGCAACAGCGCGGCCTCGCCCGTGACCTGCACGCTTTCGGTGACAGCGCCGACTTCCATAGGCGCATCCACACGCGCCCTCTGGTTAATCTCGAGTTGTATGTCTGATTTGACAAAAGTCTTAAAGCCAGGCGCTTCGATCCGAAGCTCGTAGGTGCCAACCGGAACGCGCGGGAACGCGTAAATGCCGTCTTCATTAGTTTTGGTGGGCCAGGCGGTACCCCGTTGCAGGTCCTTTGCCGTCACACTGGCTCCGGCCATGGCCCCCCCGGACGGATCCGTAACACGGCCGGTGATGCCCGCGCTGGTTTCCTGCCCAAAGGCAGGATTCATTAGCGGCACCGCGGTCAGACAAGATACAAGCGCAAACACGATTGTGCGAGACATAAGCCTCCCTTCGGTGTGATTCTGCATGGAAGCAGACAGAGAATCAAGCACAAAAGAGTGAACACGTCAACGGCAGGGTTACTAACTGCACCGCTGTGGAACGAGATACAAGCGGAAACACGGTCTGCGCTCTCCTGCGTGCGATTCTGTGCTAAAACGCACAGACTATGGAACAGAACCAGCTAAAATGGCCTTGAACTTACTAATAAACTGCAAAAGTTGCGCACTGAAGGGCGCAGATGCCGACTCGCGCCCCAGCGCTGACTACAGTCCGCTTTCCTTGAGGACCTGGCCTAGTCTAGTTATCATGAGACACTTGCAGCCGGTCCTCTGTGGCGGTCTTGTTCAGCGCGGGCTGTGTGGCGTTTGACGGTCCCAAGCAGCGCCGAACAGTCCCGCCGCATCGTGCAGGTCGGGACGCAGCGCCGCAACGCGAAAGTCGCGATCGGCCGCGGGATTACCTGCAATCGGGTCAGTAGAGCCGGGCGAATCCAAGCCCACGCCAAACCGACGAGAAACACGCTTCCAATCACAGTCTCAGCGGTGCCCGCCCGTCGATGTTTGTAGCCTGATGAATGCGGAGTTCCGCGGATGGCCCCGGGCCTCCCTATCGTTGCAGAACTGTCAACAACACGCCGTCCGCCTCAGAGGCTCCCGGTATTCGTCGACCCGCTCAAGCTTCTCCCGGAGTTCCCGCCGCCGCTGCTCCAGCCGATTCCGTTGATGTTGGCTGAGTCCATATATCACTGGCACGAACATGCCGGAGTCTTCATAGGCCCGTTGTGCCCTCGCCTGAAGCCGCTCGGCCTGTTCTCGGTCTCCACGGACGTACTGGGCATCCGCGACCGTCGCCGAAACCAGACCGTGGTCCAGCGCCTTCGAGACGATTTCGAACAACTGCCGATCCGTTTTCGCACGAAGCTCTGCCAACTTCGACACTTCCGTCGTAATGCTCATGCGTTCTCCCGGCTCAGATGTTGCGACATTGGTAATCTTGAACTATTAGACGTTTTGAAAACGCATTTGGTTCAGACCGACCGTGAAATTACAGCTAAAGCTAGAGGAGGGGCAGGTGTCACGAAATTATGTATTGTCAGCCGTTTTTTGTTTGTTGACCTTTCCCGTCGCGCTCGCATCGGCTGGACCGGGACCGGTGATCCTCGTTCTCGGGCCACCCGGAAGCGGCAAAACGGTGAACGCCAAGAAGATCAGCGAGCGGTACAGGATACCCTCGGTCAGCATGGCGGACCTACTGAAGCAGGCGGGCGGATGGGGCACGGCCGGCAGCAAGAGGACCCTGCGCGCACCCGTCGAAAGTGGCGACCTGGTGAGCGATGAGGTCTCGGTCAAGCTCTTGGAGCAGCGGCTCGGGAAACTGGATGTGAGCAAGGGTTTCGTGCTGGACGGGTTCCCGCTGACCGTTAAGCAGGCGGAGTACCTGGATCGCGTTTCGCGGCAACGGGGACTCGGCCGGCCGGTAGTGGTGCACCTGACTGTCTCCGACGCGACGGCCACAGAACGGATGCTGAAACGAGGCCGCGCGGACGACGAGCCTCAAACAATCGAGCGCCGCCAAGCCGAATATCACACCCAAGCCGACTTGGTCCTCAAGAGGTACCCACAGGTGGTCACGATCGACGCGACGGGTCCGCTGGACGAGGTCTGGCGGAAAGTTGAGCAGGGGATCGATACGCTGCTGCGGACCCCCGGACCGTAGTGGCACGAAACGCGCGGCACGTGCCGCCAGCGTGGGCCGACTCGCAACGCCAACCAAGGCCTTCCGCCCGTTCGTTATCTGTGGTATACCTCCAGGCGGGCGGAGAGAGCACAGTAGAGGAGGAGTGCATCATGTCCAATCACCAGATGAAATCGTCGGAGACGCGGCGGTCGTTCGTGCAGGCCGGTGCGGCTTCCGTGGCCGGTCTGAGCCTTGCCGGCCGTAGTGTTGCGGGAGCGGCGGAGGCTTTGGCCCTGAATGGCGGCCCGAAGGCCATCAATTTTCCGGCGAAACGCTTTGCGGCACTGACTGCCTGGCCCAGGTACGGCCAGGAAGAGAAAGATGCGCTGATCGCGCTGATTAACAGCGGCAGGTACTACGAGGAGCTTCCGCTCTTCGAGAAAGAGTGGCAGGCTTTTACCAGGGCGAACTACGTGAAGGCCCACATGAACGGCACGAGCGCCTTGACCTCGCTGTACTTCGCGCTGGACCTTCCGGCGGGTTCCGAAATCATGGTGCCGTCTCACACATTCTGGGCCACCGTGGTGCCGATGCGGTTCTTCGGGTACGTGCCCGTTTTCATCGACGTCGATCCGCGTACCGGCAACTTCGACGTGGAGTATGCCGCCAAACACCTGACACCTCGGACGCGGGCGATAGTGCCCATGCACCGGATCGGGTTGCCCTGCGAGATGGACAAGATTGCCGACTTCGCCAAAAAGCAAGGGCTGATTCTGCTGGAGGATGCGGCCCACTCCCAGGGCGCCGAGATGCAAGGCAAGCGTATGGGCACATTCGGTGTGATGTCGATTACGAGTTTCCAGGCCTCCAAGCCGATGCCGGGCATCGAAGGCGGCATGGGGATGTACCAGAGCCGGGAGTACTGGGAGCGCGCATCCATTTTCGGACACTACGAAGATGCCTCGAAGTTCGGCAACGCCAGCCCATACAGTGGTTATCACAGCACAGGGTTGGGCCAGAAGTACCGTATGCATCCGATGGCCGCGGCGGTGCTGCGGGTGCGATTGCGAGGCTTGGATGAGTTGAACCATGCTACCCGACGGCGGGTTCGCAACCTGAACGACCGCTTGGCCGCGCTGCCCGGTCTTTCGGAGCCTCGCTGCCGGCCGGACCAGACCCGCATCTATTACGGCAGCAACCAGTTGCTCTTCGACGAGAAAAAAGCCGGGTTCTCCAAGGACGCGGCGATAAAGGCACTGCGGGCCGAAGGCGTTGCTGTCAACGCCAGCCGCCGTATCCAGGAGCAGCACCCGTTGAAGGTCTACTCCGAGGCCAAGTGGTGGCACCATGCTCCGCAGATCCCGGATGTACTTCCCGGACACCTCGAACTGGCCAAAACCAGTATGAGCCTGCCGCTCTTGTACGAAGACGTGCCCGAATTGGTGGACCAGTACGTAAAGGCGTTCGAGAAAGTCTGGGCGCACAGGGCGGAACTGGCGAAAGCGTAGGAGATTAGGCGCCGGCGCTTACCGGAGAGCAGGGTTCCAATCACCGGCGCCTCATCGAAACGTTCCGTTGCAACATGGAACCCCTTTCGGCCTCCAGAGTCGTTGCGGTCTGGCGGCCGCTTTACCGATCAGTCCGACGCGCCGGCATCCTATAGATCGACTGGACGCCAACGCACCTCCACTCCAACACATATCGGGTGTACTATTTTGGGTAAAAAAGGGCGCCACGGTGGGTCTTGGCCCAAGCGCGCCCGAGTGTCAAACATTGGAGGGGACTGATGATGATACCGGAATCAGCTATGGAAGAGTTGCGCACTTCCCTGCGGGGACAACTGATCCTTCCTGGCCAGACTGGGTATGAGGAAGCGCGCAAAGTACACAATGCCATGATTGACCGGTGCCCGGCAATGATTGTGCGATGTGCCGGCGTCGCCGATGTCATCGCTTCTGTCACGTTCGCCCGAACCCACGGCATTGTCGTAGCGGTCCGCGGGGCGGGCCACAACGTGGCGGGCATCAGTTTGTGCGACGGCGGCATGGTGATCGATCTTTCGGCGATGAAGGGCATTCGCATTGATCCTGGAACACGCACCGTCCGAGTTGAGCCGGGCGTCACCTGGGCCGAACTCGCTCACGACCTGCAAGCCTTCGGACTGGCAGCGACTGGCGGCTTTGTCGGGACTACCGGGGTGGCGGGGCTGACGGTGGGTGGCGGGCTGGGTTGGATGGTTCGAAAGCATGGCCTCGCTCTGGATAATCTCTTGTCAGCCGATATTGTCACCGCAGACGGTCAACTGCTAATGACCAGTACCAATGAACACCAGGATCTGTTCTGGGGCGTTCGCGGCGGTGGTGGCAACTTCGGCATCGTGACCTCTTTCGAGTTCAAGGTTCACCCTGCCGGAACAGTGCTAGCAGGCCTCGTGTTGCACCCTGCGTCCAAAGGGCGCGATGCGCTGAGGTTCTGGCGCGAGTATGAATCGACAGCGCCGGAAGAGATGACCAATGGCGCGCTGGTCTTTACGGCCCCGCCGGAACTTCCGGTCCCGGACGAGTTGCGCCGTGAGCCGATCGTTGGAATGGGAGGCGTCTACGTGGGACCGCTGGAAACCGGTGCACGCAAGCTTCGCTCGCTGCGCGAGTTCGGTCCGCCCGCTGCGGACACCTATCGGGCCATGCCTTACAGTGCGGCTCAGACCATGGCCGATTTTCTGTGGCCCCGGGGTAGTTATAACTACTGGAAATCCAGCTATCTAAAGGCGTTCAGCGATGGCGCAATCGACACCATTCTCAATTTCTACTCGAAGGCGCCCTCGCAGCGGTCGGTCGTTGTGGTGGAGCACAACGGCGATGGCGCGATGAGCCGTATCCCGGAAGACGCTACCGCGTTCGGCCACCGGGACTGGCCTTACAACTTCCTGATCACGGCCGTCTGGACCAATGCCGCGGATACCGATGCGAACATTCGCTGGACGCGCGAGTTTTGGGCGGCGATGGAGCCGTTCCTCGCGGGCGCAGCCTATGTCAACTATCTGGGCGAGGTCGAGGAAGAAGGCGTTCGAGCGGCATACGGTTCGAAGTATGAACGATTAGCGGCACTCAAGGATAAGTATGATGCGACAAACTTCTTTCACATGAACCAAAACATCAGACCTTCTCGCGAGGCCGTAGGCCATGCGAAATCAGGCGAGCCTTTGCGCGACTAAGCAGCCCGCCTCAAGTGTTGGTTCACATACAATTGGTTTGGACATTCAGTCGAACTGCCGGAAGGTATTGTTGCGCCCGTGAGATAATTCGAAAACCCCCGCCATTAGCTCTGGAGGTTTTCTATGATCGTTGTTCGCAACTGCTTCGTTGCCAAACCTGGACAGGCAAGCAAGCTCGCAGCCCAACTAAGAGGTGCCGCGGCCACCGCCGGTCTACTGAATCATCGGGTGCTCACGGATCTCACAGGCGACTTCAATCGTGTCGTCCTCGAGTATGAAGCCGAGAACGTTGGCGAATTCGACGCTCGTATGCGCGACTATGCTACCAATGAAAACTTCCGTGAAAAAATGAAGGGGTACACCGAACTGTGGATGACCGGTCACCGGGAGATCCTGCGCGTAGTTGAGTAGACGAACTCGATCGTCAACCCCGGAGATCGAGAACCGGGACGGAAACGCCCTCAATTCGGTTTCCCTCACGCGAGATGTCTCTCGCCTCCGCTCCGATTCGCACCCCAATCCGTTTTGCCGGGCCACGGCTTTCGGTAATGACGTTGCGGACGAGCGCGATTGCAGCGGTACGACCTTCAATATCGATGCCGATACCGGCTTCGCCGCCGCTGTCGAGCACCTCGTTCGCCTCTAGACGGTTGCGGTCCGGGGTGAACGCGGGCCCGTGCTCCTGTCGCAGGCGGATGCCGATCTCGCCGCTGCGCGCGACGCGGTTCCCGCGGACGACGTTGTCAGTGTCGCTGTGTCCCAGCGAAATACCGTGCCGGCGCGTGTCGGAGACGGTGTTCTTCTCCGCGAGCGACCACCTCACACCCCAGCAAAAGAAGATGCCGATATCATTGCCAACCACTTTGTTACCCACCATGACGGCGCGCTGAGATCCCGAACCGGGGTGCAGGCCGAGGCCGGCGTTATTGACGCTTTCGCAGTTTACGACGCGCACGTCATGGGCGACCTGCCAACTGATGCCGTCGCCGTTGAAGTTGCGCGCCACCACGCGCCGCAGTGTGACTCCTTTCGATTCCCTCAGGAAGATGCAGCCGATATGGTTGCCATTCAGGAACTCGTTGTTAGCGCGATTGCCGTCCAGCCAGACATCCTCGATGCTGACATCGGAAATCTGGAAGCCATCGAAGAGGGCGAACAGTGTAGCCGCGCTGGAATTGCCCTCCAGCCAGAAATTCTCGTCGATCATGCGATCGAGCTTGAACCGATTGCCGCTGCGGGCGATGAGCGTGGCTTTCCGGACTTCGTCACCCTTGTTGTGCGGGTTGCGGCCGCGCAAGACGATGCCGTCGCCCACCTCAAACCCAGCGGGGTTGGCAAGTGTGATTTCACGCTCGTACCAGTCGGAGTTGGCGACCAGATCAGTCTTGGCCGAGGCTTCCTTGACGAGGATGGAGTCAAGCCCGCTCCCCTTGATGCGAACGCCGGAGCGGAGATGGACGGCGTTGCGGAACCGGTAGGCTCCGGGCAGGATCCGAACGACGCCGCCGCCGAGGCCGGCAACGTAGTCCACTGCGGCCTGTATGGCGCGGTTATCCGAGCCCACGATGTCGGCACGGGAGTGACCGACAGTGACGGTGAGGCGTTCGTCCCAGGCTGGTTCGACGTCATCGCCCGCGGTGGCTCGTGGCCGGGTGACCGGAGGGGCCTGAAAGCCGTCCGAAGCCGCCGCGATCAGACCCGCGGAAGCGGAGCCGAGGAAAGCACGTCTGCCAGTCTTTATGAGTGACATGTTCCGTATCGTTTCATTTTGCGCGCCGGTCCGCAAGCCACCGGCAAACTGGCTCCCTCCAGCCCGGATGGTGTGGTAGTCTGGTCCCGGCCTCCACCGTGAGACCCCCGAACGGCAAGCATCAAATCCAGGAGTACCGATCCATGACAGCCAATCGTCGCAAATTCATCTCGACCACCGTGGGTGGCGGCTTGGCCTCCCTACCGTTGTGTTCTTCCTCCGCGGCGGCCGCTGCGGCTTCCCCGGCACTGCATTCCCGCTACAGCAGACTCGACGACATACTGAAACAACCCGTGCTGAAGAAGCGGTTGTTTGACACACCGGTCATCATCGAAACGCTCGAATTGCTTCGTCTCGACAACAGGTTCCTTTGCAGGGTACGTTCGCGTGACGGCGCGGAAGGCATCTCCGTCGGCCACAGCGGAATGTCCACGCTGTTTCCTATTTTCCTCCGAAATCTACAACCTTTCTTTCTTGGCAAGGACGCACGCGAGTTGGACCTGATCATGGAGAAGGTCTACATCTATGGCTTCAACTTCCGCTATAACGGGATTGCTCTCGGCCTGCCCCTGGCCACGATCGAGTTTGCAATCCTCGACATGCTCGGACGCATCGCCAAGAAGCCCGTAGGCCAGTTGATCGGCGAAATCCACAACCCCGAAGTTGGCGTGTACGTGGCCACCGAATGGCGCGAGAGGCCGGTAGAGGAATCGATCGAACTTATCAAGAAGGCCGTCGCCGCCTATGACGCGCATGCGCTAAAGATCAAGGTCGGCGGGCTCATGTTCATGACCACCGACATGTATGCCGTCGGCCCTCCCGGAAGGACCGAGAAGATGATTCCGCTCGTGCGCAAGACCTTCGGCAACGACATGGCCCTTTATGCCGACTCGAACAGCTTCTATTCGGTTCAGGAAGCCATACGCGTCGGGAAACTGCTGGAAGAGTATAACTACAAATACTTCGAAGAGCCCGTTATGTTCGACCACATCGAGGAGATCAAACAGGTCGCCGACGCGCTCACAATACCCATTGCTAACGGCGAGCAGGACAACAGCTTCTATGGCTTTCGCTGGCTCCTTGCCCATGATGGTATTGAGATTGTGCAGCCCGATAACTACTACTTCGGGGGCTTGATTCGCTCGATGAAAGTCGCGCGCATGGCGGCTGCGTTTGGGAAAACCATCGTCCCACACATGTCCGGCGGGGGGCTGGGATACGTTTACAACATCCAGTTTGTGTCCGCGGTCCCGAATGCCGGCGCGCATCATGAATTCAAGGGATTGCAAACGAACGTACAATTCGAATGCAAGACATCGCCCTTGAAGGTGGTTAAAGGCAAGATCAAGGTTCCCACCGGTCCGGGATTCGGAGTCGATATTGACCCGGAATGGATCAAGAAGCACCAGATTGTGAAATTGTGATCGGCTTGGCCCAAGGCGTGCACCATCATGTCGTAGCATGCGGCTGCTCCTGCTGTTCGCGCTCACGCCGGCCATACACGGTTACTCCGTGCTCACGCACCAAGCCATCATCGATACTGCCTGGAAAGATTCGATTGAGCCGGCGCTCAAATCGCGCTTCCCGGCGGCCACTATCGAACAGCTTGTGGAGGCGCACGCCTACGCCTATGGCGGCTCAATTCTGCAGGACATGGGCTATTACCCCTTCGGCAGCAAACTGTTCAGCGACCTGGTGCATTACGTGCGAAGCGGCGACTTCGTGGCATCGCTGTTGCGGCAGGCGCGGGACCTGGACGAGTACGCCTTCGCCGTCGGCGCGCTGGCCCATTACGCCGCCGATACCCGCGGCCACCCGCTGGCCGTCAACCGCGCCGTACCCGTGCTCTACCCCAAACTGCGTAGCGAGTACGGCGAGGAGGTTACCTATGCCGAGAACCCCGCCGCGCACCTGAAGACCGAATTCGGTTTTGACGTGCTGCAGGTTGCGCGGGGCAACTACGCGCCCAAGGCTTATCGCGACTTTATCGGGTTTAAGGTCTCGAAAGACGTGCTCGAACGCAGTTTCGCCGAAACGTACGCACTGGAGTTGAAAGACGTCATGGCCAGCGTAGACCTGGCCCTCGGCAGCTATCGTTACGCGGTGGCGCACCTTGTCCCGGAGAGCACGAAAATAGCTTGGGAATTGAAGCAGGACGAGATAGTGAAAGCAACACCAGGCATCACCCGCGAGAAGTTTCTTTATACCCTCTCGCGAGCGGAATACCGCAAAGAATGGGGCGGTGGGTATGAGCGCCCGGGCCCGTTTGCGCGCGCGATGGCGCTTCTGTTCCGCCTGCTGCCGAAAATTGGCCCGTTCAAGGCGGTGGCCTTCCGGCCGCCGACCGCGGAGACCGCGCGTCTTTTCATGATGAGCTTCAATCGCACCGTGGAGGATTACCGGGGTCTGCTGGCGAAGGCACGGAGGGGACGCCTGGACCTGGTCAACCTTGACTTCGATACCGGGCGCCGCGTACATCCGGGCGAGTATCCGCTGGCGGACAAAACTTATGGCAAGCTTGTGATCAAGTTAGCGGAGCGTGACTTTCGGGGCGCTTCACCCGAGTTGAGAAAGAACATCGCGGACTTCTATGCCGCCGCTCCGGCGCCGCCCCACCGTTCCAAAGAGTGGCGCAAGACGGAGGCGGCGCTCCAAGAGCTGAAAGGGGCCGTTTCATATCACCCTGGCCCACCTGAACGGCCGTCCGACAATCTTCCGTCTCGGCCATAACACTATCCATCACGGTATAAAAACTCACCGTCATGGACTTACATCGGCGATCCAGTTGCATTCCAGGTACTCAGGAGGTGGATACTATGCGAATTCAGCACTTGCTGATTCTGCTTCTTTCGGTACTCTTGTTCGCCGGGCCGACTCTGGCCGGGGATAAGAACAAAGCAGTCAGTAACCGCGACCGGGCCGCCGATGTCGGCACCCACGGCAAGGACGCCAAAAACGCCGATGTGACCTACGGCCGCATCAAGGAATTGGACCCAGGGCAGAAGCTCGTCGTGGACGTAGATAACGCAATGGACAAGAGCTTCGACCTGACCGACCGCGATGTCTCCATGAAGCTCGCGACGGGCCTTAAAGTCGGCGATCCGGTGAAGATCACCGAACGCAACGTAAACGGTAAAAAAAGATGGTGCACGTCGTGAAGCACGCCGGCGGCAACGTCGCCCATGGCGACAAGGACCGGTCTGCCGAAACACACGACACAAGCAAGCACCCATCCGGCAAACCTGCTAAGTAGCATCGCTAAAGACAGAGGCGGCCGGCCGCGGATTCCCGAGCGCCGCGGCCGGTTCAGGCCTACGCCCGTATCTCCGCATCTGCCAGGGCACGGTTGTACAACCGCACGTCCCGAATGATCCCGTTGAAATAGTCGTGGTCGCCGAATCCGATCTTCAGCGGCTGCCGGTTCGAAATATCGTACTCGCCCGGCTCGAACGGCATTGAACTCGCCACAGGTTTCCCGTCCACGTACAGCTTCAGCGTTCTCCCCGCCCGCACCGCCGCCAGATGCCGCCAACCAGCTCCCAGCGCGCGGTCGTGCGTGACGCTCTTCCCCGCCTCCAACGAGTAAACGTGCCCCGAAGGTAGCGTCCCGCAAAACAGCTTGCCCTGGTAGACCGCCATCGACCACGCCCGACGGTATTTCACATCCGGGGTCTTGTCCAGTTGCGCAGTCCGCGTCCACGTTCGGCCCGTCTCGTACCGGTAAACCTCGGCCAGCGGCAGCGTCCCGCCATACATCTTGCCGTTGTGCACCGCCAGGCCCATCACTTCCTTTTCATCGCCCAGTCGCCCGCAGTCCGCCCAGTCGTTGTCGCCGTCGTAGCGGTAGACCCGCGCCGTCGGCCACGTCGAAACGTAGAGCTTCCCTTCGTAAATCGTGAACCCGTACGTCTGCGTGGTCTCCGGCAGCCGCCCCACCGTGCTCCACTCCTTCCCGTCGAACCGGTACACCTCGCCCGCGTCGTACCCCGTCCCGTACAATCCGCCGTTGTACACCGCCATCGCCTCTACCCGTCGCCCGCCGGGCGTGCCGCACGAAACCCATTTCTCTCCGCCCTCGTACCGGAACGTCCCCGCCGGCGCATACAGGGAACCCGCGTACAGCCTGCCCCGGTAAACCGCCATACCCGAAATCGCAACGGACTCCCCTAGCCTCCCGCAGTTCGTCCATTTCCCACCGCCTTCGTAGCGATAGACCCGCCCGCCGGGGTTCTGATTCGGCGAGGACTGGAGCGCCGACCCCCCCAGGTTGTATCGCGTCGCCCCCGCGTACAGCTTGCCCTCGTACACCGCCAGCGAGGAGATCGCGTTGGCCCGGTCCGGCGCGCCGCAGTCCAACCACTTTCCGCCGCCGGCATAGCGGAACACGTGGCCCGCCTCTTCCTTCCCCGCCTCGCACGTTCCCGCGTAGAGCGTCCCGTCGAACACAATCAGCCCCATCGCAAAGATGCAGTTCCCCGGGCGTCCGCAATCCTGCCATTCACCCATGCGCCCGTTATCGATCCCGAACTGCACCTGCCGGTCGTTCGACCCGCTGAACGTCACCGCGTTCGTCTTCACCCCGAACGTGAACCCGCGCCGCGCCGCCGGGTCGTACTTGCTCGCGATGTCGCCCACCACATCGTCGAGGTCGCGTTCCGTGTAGATCCGCGCCGTGATGGTGAAATCCCTCGTCCCCAACCGCAGCGCGGGACGGTCCGGGACTTCTACATACCCCGCGCGCCCGTTGAACTTCGCGCCCTCTGCCGTGAGCTCGGCCCCGCGGTTCTCACCGTGATGCGCCATTCCCGATGTATCGCGCGCATCGCCCTCTAGGCGCCAGTGCCCGATCAATCCCTTCACCGGCCCCGCCGCGAGCGCCGCCCCGCCCGCCAGAAAATGCCTCCGCGTCAAATCCGTCGCCATCCGGCTCCTCCTCGTCTGTTTCCGACACGACAGAGTCACGGGAGCGGTTGCCCCGCCAGCCCCGCAATCTCCCGTTCCCCCAGCGCCCGGCCGTACAGTCGTAAATCCTGCATGCGCCCGTCGAAACAATCGTGGTCGCCCAGTCCGATCCGCAGCGGCTCACCGTTCGAAACGTCGTAGGCCGACCCATCGAACTCCGTCGATTCCGCCACCCGCCTCCCGTCCACGTACAGCCGCAGCCTGCCGCCCGCCCTCAACGCCGTCACATGTACCCAACCCTTGCCGAATTCGCGGTCGTGCGTCGCACTCCGGCCCGCTTCGAGCGAGTACACCCGTCCCGAAGGTAACGTGCCGCAGAACAGCTTTCCGTCGTACACGGCCATCGACCACGCGCGCCGGTACCGCACCTCCGGCGTGCGGTCGAGTTGCCCCGTGCGCACCCACGCCCGCCCACCGTCGTACCGGTAAACCTCGGCAGAGGGCAGGGTGCCCGCGTAGAGCCTGCCGTTGTACACGGCCATCCCCATCACTTCCTTTTCCCCGCCCAGCCGCCCGCAGTTCATCCAACTCCCATCGCCGTCGTACCGGAACACCGTGGCGTTCGGCCACGTGGAAGCGTAGAGCTTCCCGCCGTGGATCGCGAAGCTGTAAGTCTGTGTCGTATCCGGCAGCGTGCCCACGTTGGCCCACTCCGTCTTCCCTTCGTACCGGTAAATCTCGCCGCCGTCGAAGCTCCCGCCGTAAAGCGCGCCCTGATAAACCGCCATCGGCTCGATACGTTTGCCCGCCGGCGCGCCGCAGAACTCCCAGCGCCGCCCGCCCTCGTACCTGTACACACCCGCAGGCGGGTACCGCGTGGACCCATAAAGCCGCCCCCGGTACACCGTCAGAGCGAACACGGCATCCGCCTCGCCGAACTTGCCGCAGTCCGTCCACCGCCCGTCCGCGTCGTAGCGGTAAACCTTGCCCCCCGGCGCCCGGTTAGGGGACACCGGCAGCGACGACCCGGCGAGGTTATACCGCGCCGACCCGGCGTAGAGCTTCCCTTCATACGCCGTCAGCGCTGAAATCGCATTGCACGACTCCGGGCTCCCGCAGTCTTCCCAACTCTCCCCGCCGGCGTACCGGAACACGTGCCCTGCCTGCCCTTCCCCCGGCTCGCACGTGCCCGCGTACAGCCGCCCGTCGAACACCGTGAGCGCGAAAACGTGAATGGCGTTCCCCGGCCGCCCACGGCTCGTCCACTCGCCCGTGACACCCGCGTCGATGCCGAAATGGAGGTTACGGTAATTCGCGGCGCTCGTGGTGACGTAGTTCGTCTTTATGCCCAGCGTGAACCCCCGGCGCGCCGCCGCGTCGTACTTGCTCACGATGTCGCCGCCGCCGCGGGCGTTCACTCGCACCGCGATCGAAAAGTCCCCCGTACCGAACCGCAGTTTGGGCTCGTCCGGTGCCGTGATGGCCGCCTCGCTCCCGTTGAACTCGCCGCCGCGGTGCCGGAAAACAGGCGCTTCCGTTTCGGCCGCGGTCATCGCACCTGCGAGAAAAGTGCGCCGCGTAAGCATCTGCCTTCCCTGCCCTATGCTTTAAGCGCCGCGCCCAACGCGTTCCGCATGGTCCGCTCGCATTCCGGAAACGCGATCCAACTGTAATGATCGTCGTAACCGTCAGCGGCGTCCTGCGCCGTAGGTATGTAGCCCGGCGCGCATTCCCCGAACCCCAGCGCCATCACCATCGTGTCCGGCCGCATCTCCTGCGCCCAGATCTGGTACTGCACGAAGGTTTCGGCGGGCATCAGCACGATCTGCGCGATCCCGAGGTCGATCGCCGGAACGTCGATCGCATAGCCCGCGTCCGTCCGCTGCCGCCAGCTCAGCCCCAACGCCGCGTCGAACCGGTCCACCCGTGTGGCTTTCGGGTCCGCCAGGGTGCGCCGGTAGTCCTCTACGCTGAAACCCGGTTCGCGCCGCGGCGCGAGCTTCATTGGCACCGACCGGAACCCGATCCCTGCAATCGGCCGCCGCTTCGTGTCGGCCCACGCCGCCCGCATCCCCTCCTGCAAGCGCGCTGCAAGAATCGGCCGGTTCCGCGGGCTGCCATCGTTGAATTTGCCGGCGATCGTGTCCCCGGCGCAGCCCGTGCAATAGATCTGCGCGACGCCCGGCATCTCTTTTTGCCGGTCCCGGCGCGCGATCCCCGGAAAATCGCACGAGACGTCGCCCTGCCCGTAGAACGCCATCGGGTGCGTGGAATAGCAGCTCACCGCCGCCACCGGCTGCTCGCCGTCCCAGAAGCTGACCGTCTTGAGCCAAGGGTCAATCGTCCCGATCGGCTTCGCCCGCACCGCCGCGTCCCGAGTTGCGCTCGTACGCCCAAACGACACCTTCCCCGAGTCGGTGACGTATCGCCGGTTCGAGGCTACCTGCTCGACTCTTCCCTTGCCCGCGCCGACATGCGTGATCGCGCGCGGCTTCCGCACGCTCTCCCGCACAGCCGCCGCCACCCGCTGGAGCACGCGCTCGTCAAACTCCGGGTCGCACAGGTCTTCCGCCACCCGGTTCTCCTTGAGCAGCCGCTGCGCTACCGCGTCCACGTAAGGCGCATCGTGCTGGTGCACGCAGCTCACCAGCACCCGTTCCTTCTCCGTACCGGCAGCCTCCGCCAGCACGCGCCGCCACCGTTCGTACGACTCGTTCCTGATTTCGCACCAGTCCACCGCAGCCAGCACCAGTGGTTTCCCGCCGCCCGTCAGCACCAGCCCATGCGCCTCCAGCGGGTCGGCCACCGACCGTGCCCGCACCGCATTAAAAAGCGGTCCCCCGATCGGTGGGGTGACGTCCGCGCGAAAGACGCTCAGGCCGTACCTGCCCCCGCCTTCAAGACGCATCACACTCAATCCTGCCGCCAGGGACGTTAGCACGTCCCGCCGGCCCATCCTTCCCAATCCCATCTCGCCAGCCTTTCCCTTGCCTGCCAGTTCCGCGGCCCGGCAAGGCGCTGAATCCACCGGGCCGCGAGCGTGCGCGAACGGTCTAGAACGTGATCCGCCCCGTGATTTGCAGGTACCGTTTGTTAGTCTGCGATTGCAGCGTAACTTTTGCGAAATTCGAAGACAGCGGATTCGTGTCCGGCGCCGCGAACTGCGTCCGGTTGACATTGGTAGGGTCAGCTCGCAGCCCGTCGATGCGCGTCGGGAACACCCGGTCATGGAAACTGGCCGGCGCTTTGGACGAGCTGCGCTCGAAGTTGGCACCAACGGTCGAACGTCCGCTCCCCGGTGTTGATTTCCTCAAGGTTCCCATAGTAGAACAGGTTCCCGAGTCCAGCAACGCCCCGGACTGCGCCTCCCAGACCACCCCGAGCTGCCAGCCGCCGAAGACCCAGTTGGCCGACCCGCGTCGGGCGCGGGCGTCGTCGTCCCGCATGTGAGTGTAACCCACGTAAAAGCTGAAGCCCTTCGAGAAGCGCCCCTCGAAGCTCATCTCCAGACTGTCGGTGCGGACCTCGCCATCAGGGCTGTTTCGTGCCGTCAGCCCGCTCATTTGCGGATAGGCGTGCAGCAGTTAGTACCTCCGCACCGTGGCGGAAGTGTAGAACCGTTGCGTGCTCATGTCCTGGTAGATGACGGCGTTTGAACTGCCGTCGTGATTTAGACCCGGGTCGGAGTACGACCCAACACATGCCACATGTTGGCGCCGAACTGCCGCTGCACGCCCAGGCGCCAGCAGCACGGCGCCGGAATGACCCCACCGGCTCCGAGGGAGACAGTATACACCTGTACACCCAGGTGCCATGCTGGAAGTTGAAATTTGAATTTCAGGCTGCGGCGGTGGTGCCGCTTACCCCGCGAGCAGTTGAAGCATGCGCTCGCGTGCGTAGTCGATATGCGCGGCCATCGCCAAGCGCGCCTCGTGAGCCTTCCGGGATCGCAGCGCGCTGAGGATATCTCCGTGTGGAATCCAACTCTGGCTCTTCTGCGTCGACAGTTTGTCGAGCCGATGGACGTACTCCAAGGTCAGCGCCAGTTGATCGTAGACGCGCTGGTTGCCGGCGATCTTGGCTATTCCCAGGTGGAACAGATCGTTCTCGGCGACGACCTCACCCACGTCGACATTATCGCATTGCTCAACCGCGATAATAGCTGCGAGTTCCTCTAGCTGCTCCGGACCGGCGATCTGGGATGCCCTTTCCGCGGCGAAGCACTCCAGGAGTTTCCGGTAGTCATAGAGTTCCAGCAGATCGCGAATCGACACCGGAGCGACCACGTAACCTTTATATCGGATACGCGTGATCCAGCCATCCTGGGCAAGACGATTGAACGCTTCGCGCACCGGCGTGCGACTGGCGCCGCACCGGCGCGCCAGATCCACCTCGGAAAGGATGTTTCCCGGCGAGAGCTTGCATTCAATGAGCCAGGTTTTCAGCAGGCGGTAGATGCGATCGACCTCGCCCTGTTTATCGGGGCGCACATCGGGAGACGTTGGTACAGATTGGCTTGACACGTTTTCTCGTATGCAATCAGTATACTACCCCGCGGCCCGGAGGTGATTGGCATAACCCAGGACCGCGATGGCCAGGAGCAGAATAGCGACCCCCGCCCCAAGTTGCCGCCTGGACTGCCGCGGCGCGCCGTTCCACTCCCCCGTGAGGATGCCCAGGGCATTGGCCACCAGCACCATGGTCGACATCAGAATGGCCCAGCCAAGCGATGTCCCCAACGCGCCCAGGCGGCCCGCCCCGGCGCCGTAGGTGGCCATGCCCGCCAGCCAGGTCACGCCCATGATCATTCCCATCAGCCCGTTCCAGGCGGGACTCTTGCGGAAGGACACGGCCGTGCGGTTGCGCCGCAGCAGCCGTACGGCATAGCCCGCGTTGCACAAAAACACCGGGATGGTGAGCAGCGCCCAGAGCACATTGCCGGCCGATTCCGGCGAAGCACCCAGCGCGCGCGCCCGCTCCGCAAGGCCGGCACCGAAAGCGAACCCGAAGTTGCCGCAAGCGGAAAGCAGGCCCGAAGCCACGCAGATGAGCACGCCCCGGCGGTAGGAGCGGCCGCCCTCATGAACCGGCTTCTCCTTCCACCGCCCGGCCGCCGAGCAGACCGCCACCCCTATTAGCATGATCGCCAGCGCCAGCCCGGTGACGGCTCCCACCTGCCAGGAGAAGTTCTCGGGCGGGTTGACTATGAGCGGCACCAACGTTCCCGAAGTCGCCGCCACCCCGAGGATGACGGCGTACCCCAGAGCCAGCCCAACTGCTTCGACTCCGAGCCCGAAGGTCAGAGCGCCCAGCCCCCAACCCACGCCGAACAGCAGGGCCCAAAACAGCGCGGCGCCTCCCGCCCCGGCATAGACCTGCCCCAGGTGCGGCACGGTTGCAAGCGCCAGGGCCCAGGGGCAGATCAGGTAGGCAAACAGGGAGAAGATGAGCCAGTAGTTCTCCCATGCCCAACCGCGCGTCCACTTGGCGAATACGAGGCAACTCCCCTGGAAGACTCCGGCGAGCAGCACGATGGAAAGACCGGTGGTGAGGATTTCAGGCACGTCGTGACTCCAGTATGGATGCAAGTACCGTCAGATAGCGATCGATGTCGGACTCCCGATTGTACAAGTGCACGGAGGCGCGCACGCGGCCGTCGCCCGCCCACACCACCACGCCCTGTGCAGCCAGCGCCGCGCCGATCTCTTCCGACGCGGGGTGCTCGAAGGAAACGATGCCGGAGGCGAACTCCGGGGCGGCCGGCGTCAGCAACTCCAGCCCCAGCGCGCAGAGCCCCTCGCGCAGCTTGCGTACCAGTGGGGCGAGCGCGGCATCGATCCGCGCCGGGCCGATCTCCAGCAGGTAGCGCAGGCTGGCCCGCAGCGAATATATGCTTGGGAAGTTCGGCATGCCGCAGACCAGCGCCTCCGCGCCCGGCCTCAATTCGAAACGGGTGAAGCGATCAGGGGTAAAGATGTCGTGTACCGAGTACCAGCCCACCGCCCCGGGCGCCAGTCGGTCCCGCAGGGCCGGCGAGATGTACACTACCGCCACACCGTGGTGCGCCAGCAGCCATTTGTAGCTGCTGGCCACCAGGTAATTGACCCCGTCTACGGAAACCGGCACACGCCCCAGCGCCTGGGTGGCGTCCACACATAGACACGCGCCCACGCGGTGCGCCAGTTCGGCCAGCGCGGGCAGGAAACGGATCTGAGTGCCGCTCTTGTAGCTCACCTGGCTAACCGTCACCATGCGGGTGTGCGGCGTGATTGCCTGCGCGAACTCGGCGGGCGACACGGTGCCGCGCTTCGTCTCGACCAGGCGCAGGTGCACGCCGCGATCCCGCAGCCGCAGCCACGCGAGCACGTTCGAAGGAAACTCCAGGTCCGTGAGCACCACTTCGTCGCCGGACTGCCAGGGGAGCGAGTTGGCCAGCAGGTTGAGCCCCTCACTGGCGCTGGCAACCAGCGCCACGTTTTGCGGCTCGGCGCCCAGCAGGCTGGCGGCCAGGGCGCGCGCCTCGTCCTCAGTCTCCTGCATGCGGGCGCGGCCCGGCGTGCCCAGCGATTTGTCCCGACAGTAACACGCCAGCGCCTCCTCGCATCCCGGGAACGGCAACCCCTCCGCGGCCGTATCGAGATACGCGACCGCCTCCGCCTGCGGGAAAACGTAACCGCCGGTTAAGCCCATGGGAATCACTCCCAGTCGCCGATTTCGATGTCGCGCCCGGCCTCGGCGGATTCGATCAGCGCCAGCGCCACCCGTACCGCCCGCATGGCCTCCACGGGAGTGATGATCGACGGTTGCCGGCCGGTGCGCACGCACTCGCAAAAATGCGCCAGTTGCTCCCGCAGGATGCTGGTATAGGAAACGTCTGGAACCTGGCTGCCATCCTCCCGCCAGAAGGCCAGTGGGCCTGGGAAAAGCTGCAGGTTGGCCGCACCGCAGGTGCCAATCAACTGGAAGGCGTCGTCCAGTGCCACCCCGGCGGGTTGCGGCAGCAGCCAGATGGTCTCGATCACCCCCACGGCCCCGCCGGCGAACTCCAGCACGCCCCAGAAGGTATCGTGGTGCCGGCCGCCAGTGGCCTTTCGGCCGTACCCGCGTACGCGCGTGACCGGCTGCCCGGTATACCACAGCATCAGATCGATATCGTGGATGGAATTTTCGAGCACCGGGTGCGTGCGGCCATACACCGGCAGTAGCGTCTTGGGACGGTTGCGGCGTGCGTGCATGGAAACGATGCGGCCCAGGCGGCCGGAATCGAGCTCCTGCCTGATAAGCGTGTACTTGGTTTCGAAGCGCAGCAGGTGCCCCACCATGAGGATCAGGTCGCGTTCCCGTGCGGCGTCGATCATCGCACGGCACTCTTTCAAGTCGGTGGCCAGCGGCTTCTCGACGAAAACTTCTTTTCCCGCCTTCAGCGCGGCCATCACCGGCCTGTAGTGCTCGGTCTCGGTGGCCACTACGTCGATAGCGACCAGGTTCTCCAGGCCGCAGATCTCTTCCAGGCTGCCGCACACCCGCGGTATGGAAAAGCGAGCCGCCAGCGCCTCCGCCCGGCCGCGCTCCAGGTCGTAGGCAGCGGCGACTTCTATGCCCGGCACCGTCGCGAACGCCTGCATGTGGTCCACGGCGTAACTACCGCAGCCTACCAGCCCGATCCGCACTGTATCCACGCTCCCGCCTCCTTATGTGACCACCAGCAGGGCATGATGCCCCACGCTGGCGATATCGATTTCGAGCGCCTTCGGGCCCACCCGCCAGCGCATACCTTGTGCGTCGATGGCCTGCACGGCCTTTGGCCGCGCGGGAAAGACGCCCAGCGGAATGGCCACTTTGACCGGCCCCACCTGCGGGTTGATGCTGCTGCCCGAGGCAGCCAGCCCGGTATAGAGATTCACCAGCGAGAGCACATGGGTAGCGCCGGCATCTCGCCTCCCGAAGACAACCTGAATCCCAGGAGGGGCGGAAACCTCCACCGCCAGCCCGGACCCGTATTTACGCACCGCGTAGGCCACCAATCGTTTCAACCAGGGATCCTCGCGCGCGGCAATTTCCTGCCCGATGGGGGCCGCGATGTAAATTACGCTGCCCTTCCCCACCCGGTTAATCGTGACCAGCGGTTTTCCGGTGAAAGTCTTGAAATGAGTGTAAGCCGTCTCGCCGTCGGTGAAGCGATCGGGCGTGCGGTGGCCTTCCGGATAGACCAACTCCGCTAACGGACGGGCAGTGGTGCACTGCACCTCCAGCACGCCGGTCAGGAACAGGATGGGGTATTCGGGAGCGTCGCCGCGCAACTCCTCGCTGAGCCAGCCGTAGTTGGCCTCTTTGAATGGTGAGACGCCGGTGAAGCGCACGCCCAGCAGGTCCGCCCAGGCGAAATCGTCCCGCCGCTTTCCGCCCGGGTCGCGCAGAGAGGTCTCATGGGTGGCGATGAGCAGCCCGCCCGCATTCACAAAGCTGCGCAGCGCCTCGCCCAGCGCCGGAGATGGCGCCACCGCGTCGCCAACCAGCAGCGTGCGGTATTTCGACGGCTTGAGCCGCGAGGTGTCGACCACGTCGAAATGAATGCCGCTGTCGAGCAGCGCGTGGTGCAGTCCGCTGGCTTCATCCTGCACACGCTGACCGCGCTGGCCGGGGAGCGGCAGCAGGCTCAACTCCGAAACCGGGTCGTACACCACCGCTATATCCGGCACGCTCTCCAGGCCCGCCAGCCAGGGTTCCCGCTCGCGTACCGCGCGGAAGGTGGGCGCCAGGTTGCGAAACTCCCCTGGGTAGAAGCTGCCGTCCGGCAGCGGATTGATCCCCGCCGAAATGCGTCCGCCGTGCGCGGTGGCAATGGCCGCGCTAACTTCCATGTAAGAGGAAGGGATGAGGTTCCAGGCCGACCAGGTGCCCTGCACCGTGCCCGGCTGCAGCCGCATGAAGCCACCATAGGAATGTACCTGGTAAGGCTTCCCCATGGCCCACATCGATTTCGCCGTGAAGCTGATGCTGCGGTGCGGCTTGGCCTCTGTGGAATGTAGCCCGATGCGGTCCTGTATGTCCTGCGGAGTGCCGCCCAGGAGGTCGCGGATGCCCGCGCCGTTGTAGCCGATCACCATGGCTGGATCGATCGAGAGCAGCAGGTCCACGGCATCGCGCAGCATCTCGCTGCGGGCGCGGTGGCCGAAGCGGTTCACCCGCAGCCGAACCGCGGGGTCGTCTGAAGACAGCGGCGGCTGTTCTTTGAATGTCTTTTCGTACGCCGCGCGGCAGTATGGGCAGAAGCAGGCTTGGCCGGGGTCGAACGAGCCCACTCCGTAGGCATTGGGAGCGCCTAGCAGGTCGAACCAGAAACCCTCCGGCCGGATGGCCTCCGCTACTTGCCGCAGTTCCGCCAGCACCTGATCGCGCCAGGGCGAGCGCAGGCACATCCAGTTATACGCCCCGAACGCGATCTTTTCCTTGCCGGCAGGGTCCACACAGCGCCATTCGGGGCGCTGCCGTGCCATCCAGTTATCCAGCCCGACGTTGTAATAGGCGATGAAAGGCATGCCCTCGCGCCGGGCCAACTCGCGAGTCTCCGTGGTCCAATCGCCGGGGCAGGGGCGGCCCTTAAAAGGAAAGGCGGCGTGCCCCATGGCGTTCTTCGTCTTCAGCTCGATGATCTCGACCCCGGCCTCCTTGCAGTCGCGGATGAACGTGCGTGCGTTCCACTTCTTGCCGGCATCGACGGACCAGTCCGGCATGTCCACCATGGTGTGGACCGCGATCAGCTTGCGGCCGAGAGCGGCGCTCGCCACGCGCGCCGGCTGCGCCGCAAGATGTGGGGCGAGGCCGGCAGCCGCCGCGCCGGCCCAGAGAAATTCACGCCGTTTCATTCGGACTCCCTTCGCTGCCCCCGTGAGTGACGGAAGGCACTAATACACTACTTTAATGCCGAACTGCACGATACGCGGCAGGTTGATATCCGCCGTCACCCGGCCAAACGCGCTGCTGGTGACGGAGGTATTGGGCGCGGCAAAGCTCGTATGGTTGAAGGCGTTGAACGCCTCCGCCCGGATCTGTACCTTGGCTTTCTCGGTCAGGTTGACGTACTTAAGCAGGGAGATGTCCCAGGTGTTCATGATGTCCGAACGCACCGCCGAGTAATAGAACGGGGCCGTGCGATAGTGATAGCTGAGCTGTTTCGCGGAGGCTTTCTCGAAGCCCGCATCGGTGTTGAACCAGCGGTCGATGGTGCGCTCGCCGGCTGAAAGCGGGATGTTCTTGATGTCGCCGTAGAAGGGCACGTCGCCGAAACCGAGCGGCTGGCCGCTCCAGGCCTGGAAAATGGCGCCCGCCTGCCAGTCGCCCAGGATCATGCGAACGGGCGATGGCGCGCTACTCAGCCACTTGCGCCCGCGGCCGAAAGGCAGCTCGTAGATGCCGCTCATCGAGATGTGGTGCGGGCGGTCGTTGGCCGAGATGGTGCGGTAGGGGGTCGGGTCGAGCGCGTTGGCGTAAGAGGTGGCCTCCATGAGCTTCGACCACGTATAGCCCAGCAGGTAGGTGAAGCCGTTCGCGAAGCGCCGTTCCACGCGCAACTGCATGCTGTGGTACCACGAGTAGCCCTGGTTGTTGATGGTGTTTACCGAGCAGGCGAACTGCGGGTAAGGGCACAGTGTCGAGCCCACGGACGTGTTGATCCCCGCCAGGCTGGTGCCGGGTAGCAGCGGGTAGTAGGGGTTCGGCACCGCCGCGGACAGACGGTCGATCACCGGCTGGTCGCGGTACGGCAGGCGGCTCAGGTACTGCGTGGGAATGCCCGAAAGCGGCCGGCTGATGAGCAGCTTGGTGGCACGGCTGCCGGCGTAACCCAAGTCCACCAGAAACTGGCCGGGCAGGATCTGCTGAAGGTGCAGGTCCCAGCGCTGGTTATAGGCAGCGCGCCTGTTGGTATCGAAGAAGCTGACGCCGCGGCCCACGTACGTCATGAGGCCGTCGCGGTTGCCGCGAGGGGTGATGATGCCGGTCGGGAACGGGTTAGTGAAATCGGCGATGAAGGTCTGGCCGCCGTCGACGGACGAGACCATAGTGGTGCTCTGGCTGTATCCGGTCTGGAGTGGCACCACCTGCGCCGGGATTCCAGTGGGTACGAAAAAGATGCCGTAGCCGCCGCGCAGCACCGTATTCTTCAAGGGGTTATAGGAGAAGCCGATGCGGGGGGCGATGTTGTTGCTGTCCGGCTCCCAAAGGGCGCGGCTTTGGCCGCCGGCGCCGGCAAACAACAAACCGCCACGCACCTTGTACTGACTGGAAGGCAGCTCCGCAATCGGACTGGCCGCGTAATTGGCCTCCACCTGGCGCGAGATGGGCAGCTCGGCTGTGGGGTCGAAACCCCGCACGCTGCGGTTGTAGCGATCCGTCACCGGCCCCTCATACTCGTAACGCAGCCCCATGGTGATTGTGAGCCGCGGGAGCACGCGCCAGTCGTCCTGTAAGTAGAACGCGTAGTAAGTGGATTTGGCCGCATAGCTGTCGTTGTAATCCACATAAGCGGAGCTGGGCCGGCCGAGCAGGAACGAGGCCATAGCCTGTCCCACCCCGCCGGGAGCCGCCGGGCTGTTATCTAGCGGGCCGTTGGTCCAAGTGGTCCCAAAGGTGTACCGGCCGCTGGCCTCGCCGGGCACGAAACGGTTTTTGAGATAGACGCGCAGGTCCGCGCCGAACTTGAAACCGTGGTTACGCGTCGGGCGGTTCACGTCCACAAACCAGGAATGGATGTTGTCCGCCGAATTCTCCTGCCCCGAACGCAACAGCGGCTCCATGGAGGAGATATTGATGCCCGGCAGCGTGCGGGCGAAAGCCGGCCGGAAGGCCAGTGCGTCTACCAGGCTCTTGTCGAACCCCAACGTGGAGAGGTCGAAGCCCTCGCTGGGCTGGCTGCTGCGCATTAGAAAGCGCTGAAAGCCATAGCGAAAATCGATCACCATGTTAGGTGTCGGGGTGTAGATATCATCGATTACGAAGTTATACGGCTTGATGCGGGCGTACATGCCCGAGGCGTCGTTGCCCAGGTTGTCGTAATACTTCCCTTCCCGCTTGAAATAGCGGGAGTAACGGCCGTAAATTCGCTGCTTGTTGCTGACGTAATGGTCGACGCGGGCAATGTGGTTTTGGAACTTATTCGGTACCGGCAGGTTCAGTAGCTCGAGATTCTGAAGACCTTCGGCGGTTCCCTTTGCGTTGGGCTCGGGCCACCATTTCAGCAGGTTGGACGCAACCGGATTGATGCGGCTCTGCGGGACGATATTGCCTGGTAGCGGCTGGCGCGAGTAACGGCCGTTAGGCGCCACCGCGATGGTGTTCGGATCGTAGATTTGGTAAATCGAGCCCAGGTTCAGCAGCGACGAGAAGTCGCCCTTGCGCGCAGCCAGGCTGGGCACCGTGGTGATAATGGGGAAGGCGATGGGCTTCTCGTCCATGTACTCGTAGGTGTAGGCGAAGAAGGTACGGTTCTTCCCGTTGTAAACCTTGGGTATGTATACCGGCCCGTTGACACTGTAGCCGATGCGCTTGTAATCGAACTCCCCGCGAGGGGTGCCGGCGCGGTTGCTGAAGAAGTTATTGGCGTTCAGCACCGGGTTGCGGTAGAAGAAAGAGCCTGTGCCGTGCAGCGCGTTAGTGCCCGATTTCATCACCATGGCGATGTGGGCGCCCGAGGAGTGGCCCACGCTGGCATCGTAGGCCGTCTCCATCTTGATCTCCTGGATGGCGTCCGCCGGAGGCTGGTTGGAGATGGACGAGCCGGAACTGGAGTTGGCCGTCTGGGTGTTCGGTACCCCGTCCATCGTAAACTCCGTGCTGCCGAAGGGCGATCCGTTATAGCTGAAGAGCGCGATCGTGGAGGGCCGCGAAGGGTCCTGGTATTTCAGCGTGTCCGCGAATCCGGTATTCACGCCCGGCAGCATCAGGAACAGCGAGCGCGAGTTGCCGTGCGGCAGCGGTAGCTCGGAGACGCGGCGGTTATCAATCACCTGTCCCACAGCGGCCGAGGCGCTTTCGAGCAGCGGCGTTTGCGCCACTACCACCACGGTCTCTTTGACATCGCCCACCTCCAGTGGGATGTCCAGGCTCACGCGGTCGCTCACGCGCAGCTCGATGTTGCCACGCTGGAACCCCTTGAAACCCTGGGCGGTAACGGAAATTTTGTACAGGCCTGGATTAAGGAACAGAATCTGGTAGTTCCCCTGTTCGTTGGCCTGGGCCGCCACCGGCACATTGGTGCTCTGGTTGGTGGCGGTGACGGTGGCGCCGGGAATGACGGCGCCTGAGGAATCCGTCACGCGACCCACGATAGAGGCGCGGGATTCCTGGCTCCAGGAAGGCACGGAAAGGGCGAAGGCGACAACGAGAAGCTTTAAGCAGCGCATGTTCTGACCTCTTCGAAGCATTTGAACCGCGAGACCGGTCCTTCGCCGATCGTACACCGATTGTATACAGAGTCAAGAGAAAACTTCAGAACCCCCCAAAGCGCGGTTACAGCAATCAAACCCATGAATGCGAGCTAAAGAGGCAAATCGACCCTTGCATCAAACATCAAACTGGTGGATACTCCACGTATGCACCAGTTACGCCGCCTGCTATTTTTGGCCGCCCCACTGCTATGCGCGCAGCCCGGGCTTCCGGCTGAAGCCCGGATTACGGCCGCCGAATTCGCCGCCCGCGCCTTGCCGGCACTTCCCATCGAGCGGCCTCACGATTTTCGTAAGACCATCGAGACCTGGACCGAGCCGCTGCGGCGCAACCCGGCCGCCAAGCCCGCGGCGAATGAACTGGCGCTGCCCGCACAGGGCTGGACGCTGGCCATCCCAGCCGCCTCCAGTCCGGTGCTGCGCCAGGCGGCAGAGGATTTTCGCGACTATCTCAGCCGCGCCATGCAGGTGCGGGTGGAACTGAATACGCCGGGCTCGCTGGCCGAGTGGAGCGGAATGAGCCGCGCCATCGTGGCAGGCACGCGCGACCAGATGCCCGGCTGCGGCGACGCGCTTGCCGGCCGGAAGGACTACCAGATCGTCGTCGCGCCCGAGCGCATCGCGGTCTGCGGCTATGACGAGCGCGGGGCCATGTACGGCCTCTACAACCTGGAGGCGCGCATGAGTATGCGGCAAGCCCCCTTCCTGCCGCGCGATCTCAACACCGTCCGCCACAGCCTCTACGGCGCGCGCATGACGCTTTCCGGCCTGGGCTGGATGGAGTGGCCCGATACCTATCTCTCCATGATCGCCCACCACGGCTTCGATGCGATTTACGCCTCGGTCTACGCCAACCCCAACGGCGTGATCGCCGGCTGGCCTTACAACTACATGATGCGGCGGCAGAACCCTGCACGCATGCGCGACCTGATCCAGCGCGCCGCGCGCTACGGCCTGGATGTCTACGCCCCCATCATGCACCACCTGGACGGCACGCCCGAAAACGAGGCCGTGCTGCGCAAACTGGTTCGCGACAACGTCAACCAGTTTCCGGAAATCCGCGGCTACGTGCTGCTCATCGAAGGCTTCGATTACGAACGCTGGCCCTCTTGGAACCGCGGCGATATCCGCAAATGGATCGACGCGTGGACCCACGGGGTGGCCATCGCCGCCGAGGAAATGCACAAAATCAACCCGGCCATCGAGGTGCTGGCATGGGATTACAATATCGACTTCCGCGCGCGGTCGGTGGATACTAAGCGCTACGTGATCGACCGCTATGCCCAGGACGTGATCCCGTTGGTAACCTGGGAAAACGGCAAGAGTTTTATGCGCGACGGCGAGGAGGGCTACCTCAAGGACTACGCCATCAATGAAGTCGGGCCGGCCGAAGTCTCCGCCGCACAGATCGAGCGCGCCCGCCAGCGCGGCATGAAGGTCTTCGCCAAGGCCGACACTTTTGCGAGCTGGCAGTTCGGCACCTTCCCTTACCTGCCCTTCCCCTACCAGTGGCATGCTCGTTACGAGCAACTCGAAAAGCACAAGATCGACGGCACCATGGAGTCCTGGAGCTACGGTTTCAAGCCTAATTGGGTGGCGGAACTGCGCAACTGGTACAGTTGGTCGGACGCGCCGCCGCTGAACGACCTGCTGAAATCCATCGCACGGCGCGAGTTCGGTCCCGGCAGCGAAGACCTCGCGCTCACCGCCTGGGACCACTTCAGCAAAGCCATCGCACTGTTGCCGGATACCGGCCCCAACATGGGCACCACCAACTCCATCGGCTCGCCCTTCTTTTTCCAGGAACCCAAGGTGCGCGCCGTCGAGGTGGAGCACAGTTGGGCCATTCCGGGCGTCCAGGCGGGCGGGTTGCGTATAAGCAAGTACTGGCCCTATGCGCCGGAGCGCGTCATCCTGGTGCCGGACTTTACCAACAAGACCAACACCGCCGCGCGCTATGCCAGCCCCTTCAGCCTGCCGGTATTCAACAAGTACCTGTTGGCGGCCGCTGGGGAGATGGAAAAGGGGCTTGAAAGCTACCGCCGCGCCGCGCTGCAAGCGCCTGTGAGCAAGCGCCGCACGGCGTTCCGGGAAGTGCTGCTGGCCGAGCAGTTGCAACGCATGATGCGCAGCGACCAGGCCATCCTCGAGTTTGAAGACTTGCGCCTCAAACTCGCCAAGGCGGCCGACCCCGCGGAAAAAAGCCGCACCGTGAACCGCATGGCCACCATCCTGCGGCAGGAAGTGGCCCGCACACAAGCCGCGCGCGACACCCAAATGCGCGATTCCCGCCTGGGCTACGAATGGGAACAGGATTATTTCTATACGCCGGAAGTGCTGGCCGAGAAAATCCAGCAGCTCCGCGGTGCGCTTGACCGCGAGATTCCGGCCTACCGCAAGCAACATGGACTCAAACTGGAGCAATAGGAAAGCGAGGAATTACATGCCACGCGTTGTACTCGGAATCGATTGCGAAACGGATGTTGGAAGCTGGACGCCGTACTACGAAGGGCTGGTACACGCCACGCCCGTCATTTTGAAGCTGCTGGACCGCCACGGCATTACCGCCACCTTCTTCTTCACCGGCGATAGCGCGCGCAAGCACCCCGAAGTGCTCAGGCAGGTCCACCAGGCGGGGCATGAAGTCGGCTGCCACAGCCTCTATCACGAAACCGTCGGGGACCCGCTGTTCGAGATTCCGGGGGTTTACCCACTGCTGCCCGAAGAGGTGGAGAACCGCCTGCGCGTCGCCACCGACGTGGTGGCCGATGTGGCCGGGTTCCGTCCCGTCTCCTTCCGCGCGCCGCGCCTGTTCGGCTCCACCGCCATGGTGAACGCGCTCGAATCGCTGGGCTACCTGGCCGACGCCAGCTACCCGATGTATTACTACCGCGAGCGCCTCACCCCCTACCATCCCAGCCGCGAAGATTGGACGAAGGAAGGCACCCTGCGCGTGATGGAACTGCCCAACTTCGCCGACCTCTCCATGGATTCCGAGGACCCCTATGGGCGCGACATGGACCAGTGGCCCCTGTTCCGCACCGCCGGTGCGCCCGCCCTGATGCACCACGTCGACGGCTATATGCGTTTCTGCGAGCGGCAAAAAGTGGACCCGTTCCTCTGCTTCTATTTCCACCCGTGGGAGTTCCATCCCATGCCGGAGGGCGAAATCCATTACGGCGAGGGCTCGGTACGGCCGGATCCGTTCATCGTGAAAAACACCGGCCCGTACGCCGTGGAGCAGTTCGACGTGCTGCTCGGGATGCTGCGCGAGCGCGGGGCGCAATTCTTTCAGGCGCGCCAGATTGCCCAGGAGGCCTCATGAACACCATTCCCGATAGCGAATACCGGCAGCGGATGGAACGGTTCCAGCAGAACATCCGCGCGGCTGGTCTGGACGCCGCCCTGGTGCACGGCAACGAGTCCGATTTCGCCAACGTGCGCTACCTCTCCGAATACTGGCCCACCTTCGAGGCAGGCGGAGTCTTCGTTCCCGCGGAAGGTACGCCGGTGCTGCTGATCGGCCCGGAAAGCGAAGCCTACGCGCAGGGGCGAAGCAAAATTCCCGCCATCGAGAAGATGGTGGAGTACCGGGAGTCGGCCGATCCGGAGTATCCCGGCATCGCGGTGGCCTCCTACAAGGACGTGCTGGCGCGGGCCATGCCGGGCCGCTCGCTGCGCCGATTGGGGCTGGTGGGCTACTCCATAATGACCCTGCCGGTGTATACACGGCTGCAATGCGATCTCCCCGGCGTGGAGCTGGTGAAGGCCGATGACACCCTCATCAACCTGCGCATGGCCAAGAGCGCAAATGAAGTCGCCTGTATGCGCGAAGCTTTCGCCATTAGCGAGCAGGCCATCGACGCTATTCTGGGCGAGATCAAACCCGGCATGACCGAACTACAGGTGATCGGCATCGCCCAGCGGGAGATCTACCAGCGCGGCGCCGAGTACGAAGGTCACGCGCTTTACTGCTTCTGCGGCCGGGCCACCAAGAACGCCATCTCGCGTCCCACCCACAACAAGATCGTGGAGAACGAGGTGATCCAACTCAACATCGGGGCGCGCGTGGGAGGGTATTCTTCGAGTGTCGGGCTGCCCATTTCCATCGGCCCGCTGCCGGCCCGCAAACAGCGGCTGGTGGAGTTCGGCCTGGAGGCCCACTTCAAAACCATGGAACTGATGCGCGCCGGTAAGCCGGCCGCCGCCGTGGTCCGGGAATACGAGGAGTGGGTAAACCAGCGCGGCTTCGCCCGGTACATGCTCTACGGGCCCTGCCACGGCATCGGCATGATGGAGGTGGAGCGCCCTTGGATGGAATCGACCTCCACGTACGACCTCGCCGAGAACATGACGTTCCAGGTGGACACGTTCTTCTACGACGAGGATTTCGGGCTGCGCTGGGAAAACGGCGTGCGGGTGACCGCCGATGGCGTGGAGCGCTTCTCCAGCCGCCACGCGCGCCTGGTGCAGCTCTGAGGTGTTCATGGCGCAACGGGAATGCGGGAAACGGGTGTGGTTCTTCCCGGATGGGGACCTGCCACCGGCCGGAGGAGTCCCGCTCGAAGGCCACGAATCGCTGATCATCCTGAACCCGAACGGCAGGGATGCCAGCGTGATCCTCACGGTTTATTTTGAGGACCGCGAGCCGGTTCAGCCGGTGTCGCAGCAGGTGCCGGCACGGCGCGTGCGGTGTATCCGGATGGATAAGCCGATCGGAGATTTCCGCATGCCGTACGGGCAGTATGCCCTGAAGCTCGAAAGCACCGTGCCGGTGGTGTGCCAGATCGGCCGTGCGGACACGCGCCAGAGCAACCTGGCGTATTACACCGTCATGGGTTTCGCAGGGTAGGGCCGGGCCAGTCGCGTCCGGCCCTGAAATTCTTGAGAGGAGACTTTCACATGCCGATCGACATTTCGCGCCGCGAACTGCTGCAGAGCGCGGCGGCGGGCCTCGGGTTCCTTGGGTTCGCGAGTTTCGCGCCCGGCGCCGGCACTCCGCCCGGAGTGCTCACATTCCGCCACATCCACCTGGACTTCCACACCTCTCCGGCCGTCACCGGCGTGGGCGAGAACTTCAACGCCGAGGAGTTCGCGCGCGTGCTCAAGGAAGCCGCAGTCAACTCCATCACCATCTTCGGTAAGTGTCACCATGGCATGTCCTATTACCCGACCAAGGTGGGAGTGCGGCATCCCAATCTGAAAACCGACCTGGTGGGCGGCATGATCGAGGCCTGCCACCGCCAGGGGATCCGCGTGCCGGTCTATATCAGCACCATGTACGATCAACACGTCTGGCGCGAGCACGCCGAATGGCGTGCCATGGATGCGGAGGGCAAGTCGTACGGCCATCGCGGAGGTGCCGGACCGCTGACCCCCAACCTGGGCCTGGTTTGCGTGAATACCCCCTACCTCGATTACATCCTTGCGCAGGCTGATGAAGTGCTTCAGATGTACCCCGCCGACGGCCTGTTCTATGACAATTACAGCCACCCTGCCTCGGGCTGCTACGGCCCCACCTGCATGCAGGAGCGGGAAAAACTCGGGCTCGATGCCACGAAGGCGGAGGACCGCCAGAAGCACTCCTATGTAGTAATGAAGCGCGCCATGGACCGTTTCGCCGCCACCGTGCGGGCGCGCAAGCCCAAGGCCGGCGTCTACATCAACGGTCCCTTCCGGCTCGGACAGGGCCCGCAGTTCCTGCGCCAGGTGGCCCCCGATTATACCCACGTCGAGATCGAGTCCCTGCCGGGCGGAAGCTGGGGCTACAGCCATTTCCAGATGGCCTCGCGCTACCTGCGCAATTTCGGATTGGAGGCCCAGGGCATGACCGGCGCCTTCCACCGGAGCTGGGGCGACTTCGGCACCGTCCGCAACCAGGCCGCGCTCGATTACGAGTGCTTCAGTATGCTGGCGCAGGCCACCAAGTGCTCCGTCGGCGATCACCTGCACCCGGATGGCCGGCTGAACCCACGCACCTACGAGCGCATCGGGCGCACCTATCGCTCGGTGGTCCAAAAAGAGCCGTGGTGCGAAGGCGCCGCCGCCGTCACCGAGATCGCCTTCCTGTATCCGCCCCCGGTGCCGCGCGGCAACGAATCCGCCATGGGCGTAACTCGCATGCTCACGCAACTGCATCAGCAGTTCGACGTGGTGGACCGCGAGTCCGACCTCTCCCGCTACAAACTCGTGATCCTGGCCGACGATTACCGCCTGGACGCCGCGTTGCGCGATAAGCTCGCCGCCTACGCAGCCGCCGGCGGTGCCTTGATACTGAGCCACGAGGCGGGGCTCGACGAAGCCGGCAAGGGCTTTGCCCTGCCCGGCATGGGGCTCGATTACGAAGGCCCGTGGAAGCACGAATCGCAGTACATTGAGGCGCTCGAGCCTCTGCGCGACGGCGTCCCCGACATGGTCCACGAGATGTACGAGACCGGCTCCGCGGTGAAGGTCCAGGCCGGCACTACGGAACTGGCGCGCGTGTGGGGTGGCTACTTCGATAAGGATTTCCGCCACTTCCAGGTGGAGCAGACACCCTACCATAAGCCCACCGGCCACGCGGCGGCCGCCCAACGCGGGCGCGTGGTGTATTTCGCCGTGCCCATTTTCCGCGCCTACGCGCGCCACGGCTACCCGGTTTACCGGCAGATGGTGGGCAATGCGCTCCGCCGCCTGCTGCCTGAGCCGCTGGTGAAGGCGGAGATGCCCACTACTGCGCAAGTGACCATCACCACCCAGCGTGGCCGCCAGATTTTCCATGTGCTGCACTACATTCCGGAGCGCCGCAGCCCGGACCTCGACATTGTGGAGGACGTGATCCCGCTGCACAACATCAGCCTTGCGGCACGCCTGCCGCGGCAACCCGCCAAGGTCTACCTCGCCCCCCAGCGTGAAGAGCTGCGCTGCGAATACCGCGACGGATACGCCCGTGTGACGGTGCCGCTAGTGAACGGACATCAGATGGTGGTGTTCGAGAACTGAGCCGGCCGGCGGTAAACCCGGCGTCCCACACCGTCCTGCGCTATACTTGCGGGTTCCAACAATGGCGCTGTTCAAGACCCGCAGTGCCGCCGTGTACGGCATCGATGCTCACTTGATCGATGTCGAAGTCGACATGTACCAGTCCGGCTCGGCGCGAGACTTCGTGATGGTGGGGATGCCGGACACCGCGGTCCGCGAGAGCCGCGAGCGCATCAAATCAGCCCTCATCAACTCCGGCTTCGGCTATCCCAACAAGGCCGTCACCATCAACCTCGCCCCGGCGAACGTGCGCAAGGAAGGCGCCGGCTTCGACCTCCCCATGGCCATGGGAATCCTTGGCGCCATGGGGATCGTCTCCGGGCTCGACCGTCACATCATCCTCGGCGAACTCTCGCTCGACGGCGCCGTGCGGCCGGTGCGCGGCGCATTATCCGTGGCGGTCTGCGCGCGCGATCTCGGCATTCCCAACCTGGTGCTCCCGGCCGAAAACGCCGCCGAAGCCGCCGTCGTTGAGGGCGTATCCGTCTACGGCGTCCGCCATCTTTCCGAAGTGGTCGGGCTGCTGGCACGCCCCGGCGAGTTTGCCCCCGCCCTGCCGCCGGCCAACGGCCATCGGCTTTCCGAATCCGCACTGGCAGATTTCCGCGACGTGCGCGGCCAGGCCACCTCCAAGCGCGCTCTGGAGGTCGCCGCAGCGGGAGGCCACAACGTCCTCATGATCGGCCCCCCCGGCTCCGGCAAAACCATGCTGGCCAAGCGCCTGGCAGGCATCTTGCCGCCTCTCACGTTCGAGGAGGCCATCGAAACCACCAAGGTTCACAGCGTCGCGGGCATCCTCCAGACGGGCGCGGGCCTTCTCCGCGAGCGCCCCTTCCGCGCGCCGCACCACACCATCTCGGATGCCGGCCTCATCGGCGGCGGACAGGGCATGCCGCGCCCAGGCGAAGTCAGCCTGGCGCACCACGGCCTCCTGTTCCTCGATGAATTTCCCGAATTCCCGCGTGACGTCCTGGAATTGCTCCGCCAGCCGCTTGAAGAAGAATCCGTCACCATTGCCCGCGCCCAGATGACCCTCTGCTTTCCCTCGAACTTCATGCTGGTAGCGGCCATGAACCCCTGCCCGTGCGGCTTCTTCGGCGACGCCACGCGCGAGTGCCGCTGCACCCCGGGCGTCATCCAGCGCTATCTCGGCAAGATCAGCGGGCCGCTCCTCGACCGCATCGATATCCACATCGAAGTTCCCGCCGTGCCCTACAAGGAACTGCGCGGCGACGGCAACAGCGAAGCCTCCGACGATATCCGCGCACGCGTCGAGCGGGCCCGCGCCGTGCAACACGCGCGCGGCTTCTACAACTCACGTATCCCCGCGCGACTCATCCGCCAGGTTTCCGCGCTCGACGACGCCGGCGAGCGCACCCTCGAAATGGCCGTCCGCCGCATGGGCCTCTCCGCCCGCGCCCACGACCGCATTCTTAAGGTTGCCCGCACCATCGCCGACCTCGGCGGCTCCGAAAGCATCTCCGCCAAACACCTGGCCGAGGCCGTGCAGTACCGCAGTCTGGACCGCAATTACTGGAGCTGATTCAGTCACAAGCCCTTAGCGGAACACCAGGCCCACCCGGAACATGGCCAGTGCCTCGCCGCCGAATCCCGTCACCCGCCCTTCCATGCGCACCCCGAGCTTCGGCTTGACCCACATATTAACTCCGCCGCCCACCGACCCTGACTGCGTGACACCAGGACCGAACGCCACCCCGACGACTCCAGCGTTGACGAAGGGCTCGAACTCGTTCCGCCGCTTCCGCTGCGCGAAGTTGTACCCCACGTTCAGCGCCGTGATGCCGAACTGGTAGCTGCCCCGCTGCACGAAGCGGTAGTAGCCGGCGTCACCGCCGAGCGTCAGCCCCCGCCACAGGAAGCCCTCGCCACCCACACCGACGCTGATGTTGGTCACCTGGTGCTGGCATCGCCCGATGCCGAACGTGACATAGCCGTTGCCGTTGTACCGGTACGGCTCCGCCGTTTGCCCCGCCCCGAACGAGCAGACTCCGAGCGCGCACACAACCACCCGGAGACCGCCTGCCGCTAAACTGCTTCTTCCGGCCATTGCGCAACCTCCTCTCGCTTGACCTGGCTCGATTCTCGCGCCGGTCCAGCGCGAGGTTGTCGCGCGGGCGATACGTCAATGCAATGTTTTTGTCGGGCCGCTTTTAGAAATTCAGCTTCCGCAGATTATCGAAGCTCTGCCGCAGGCTCTCCACCGGGTCGCCCGGCGTCTGGTCCTGCTCCACGAAATAGTGCTTCACGCCGGCAGCCTGCGCGGCGCGGAGCGCCTTGGCGATGTCGAGCGTCCCATTGCCCACTTCCTTGAAAGACGTCCGCGGTGCGGAACCGAACCCTTTGGGTGTTCCCTCGGCCTTGTCCTTCAAATGCAGCAGCGGCACGCGCCCGGAATAGCGCTCCAGCACCGCCGCGGGGTCATGCCCCGCTACCGCCGCCCAGAAGATGTCCAGTTCCAGCCCCACCACGCCCCGCTCGGTGTTCTCCATCAGGACTTCCAGGGGGGTTTTGCCTGCCTTGGGGTCGAACTCGAAGGCGTGGTTGTGGTAGCAGAGCGTGATGCCGGCATCGCGGCACTGGATACCTGCGCGATTCAGTTCCCCGGCGAAGCGCTTCATCTCCGCCTCCCCGACCCGGTCCGCCGCCGGCATCCCGCCGTATACGGCATACTTGAAGCCGCGCTTCTTCGCGTCCGCGATGGCTTCGTCCACCTTCCCTGCCTTCAGAAGGCCGCCATCCAGGCCGATCGACACCGGTTTAAGCTTGGTTTTCAGCAGGCTCGGCCAGATCTGGTCGATGCCGGTCTGGCTCATCTCTACTTCGCGGTACCCGATCTTCTCCAGCGCCTGGAGCGTCTCCAGGGGCTTCTCCGGCAACACGGTCCGGACAGTGTATAACTGCGCCCCAATGGACTTGAGGCTACGGCCGAACGCCGGCGCGATGGCGCTCGCGGCCGCCGATGCGAGGAAGGCGCGTCTCGAAAAGGTCATGCTCCATTCTACAGCCCCGCCTCTTTCCAGAGATCGTCTACCCGGCGCTTTACTTCCGCCGGCATCCGGATCACTCCGGGCCATGGCCGCGTGAACCCCTCACCGGGCCATTTCCGGGTCGCGTCCACTCCCATCTTGGAACCGTAATTCGGCAGCCGGCTGGCATGGTCGAGCGAATCGACAGGCCCCATCGCGAACTGGATATCGCGCTCCGGGTCGATGTTGTTCAGCGCGCGCCAGGCCACTTCCCGCACGTCCTGCACATCCACATCCTCATCCACCACCACAATGCATTTGCTGAACATCGCCTGCCCCAACCCCCAGATCGCGGACATCACCTTCCGCGCATGCCCAGGGTACGACTTCCGGATCGAGACCAGAATCAGGTTGTGGAACACCCCTTCCGCGGGCATGGCGATGTCCCGCACCTCCGGCAGTTGCAGACGCATGAGCGGCAGAAAAATGCGCTCGATCGCCTTCCCCATGAAGTAATCCTCCATCGGAGGCGGTCCTACGATCGTTGCTGCATAAATCGGGTTACGCCGCTGGGTCACGCAGGTGACATGGAAGACCGGGTACTCATCGGCCAGCGAATAGAACCCCGTATGGTCCCCAAACGGACCCTCGGTCCGGAGTTCCCCCAGTTCGACATACCCTTCCAGCACGATCTCGGCTTGCGCCGGCACCTCCAGGTCGCACGTCCGGCACTTCACCATCTCCACCGGGCTGTTGCGCAGGAATCCCGCGATCATCATCTCGTCCAGGTCCGGCGGCAGCGGTAGGATAGCCGAGAAAATCGCGGCCGGGTCCGCCCCAATCGCCACCGCCACGTCCATGCGCTTCGCCCCCTGGTGCCCCATGCGGCGATAGTGCTCGGCTCCCTGCTTATGGGTCTGCCAGTGCATCCCGGCGGTGCGTTCGTCGTAGATCTGCATCCGGTACATCCCGCAGTTGCGCTTGCCGCTGTCCGGGTTGCGCGAGAAGACCATCGGCAGCGTGATGAAGCGGCCGCCGTCCTCTGGCCAGCACTTCAATACGGGGTAATCGAAGAGGCTGAAGCCGTCGGTCTTGACCACCTCCTGGCAGGGCGCTTTCGAGACCACCTTGGGAAAGAACCCGCCCATCTCCGCCAGTTTCGGCAGCATCTTGAGCTTGCCGATCAGGCCCTCGGGCATGCGCATTTCGAGGTACTCGGAGATGCGTCGCGCGACGGTGTCCACGGACTCCACCTCGAGCGCGATCTCCATCCTCCGCATGCTCGCGAAGGCGTTGATCAGCACCGGGATCCCGTAACCCTTCGGCCGCTCGAACAGCAGCGCCGGTCCGCCGCCTTTCACTGCGCGATCGGCGAACTCCGTGATCTCCAGCATCGGATCCACTTCCGCCGTCACCCGCTTCAATTCGCCGTTACGCTCCAGCGCCGCGATGAACTCCCGCAAATCGGTATAGGCCATTCCTTCCTTTTTTACCGTGGATCGCGGCCCGTTGCGCAGTTATGATTGAGTATTACCGTCAAAAACAAGGAGAATCATGGCTAATCGAACCGCATTGGTCACCGGATCCAGCCGAGGCATCGGCCGGGCCACCGCGTTGGCGCTCGCCAGGGATGGTAACGACATCGTTGTCGCCTCACCCGAACTGGAACTCAACGAGCAGGTGGCGGCCGAGATCCGCACCCTCGGCCGGAAGGCGATCACTGTCGACCTGAACCTCTGCTCCCTGCCCTCCATCAAGGATTCCTTCGCCGCGGCTATCAAAGAATTCGGCCACATCGACATCCTGGTTAACAACGCCGGCATCACGCGCGATGGCCTGGCGGTACGGATGAAGCCTGAGGACTGGAATCTGGTGCTCCAGATCAATCTCACCGGTGCATTCCACGCCTCCCAGCAGGTGCTCCCCGGAATGATGAAGGAACGCTGGGGGCGGATCATCAATATTTCTTCTGTGGTGGGTCGCGCCGGCAACCCCGGGCAGGCGAATTACGTGTCGTCGAAGGCGGGGATCATCGGGCTGACCAAAGCCCTGGCACAGGAGATGGGCGGCCGCAATATCACGGTGAATGCCGTGGCGCCCGGCTTCATCGCCACCGACATGACCGCCGCGCTCCCCCAGGAAGTGAAGGACCGCATGCTGTCCGGTATTCCCTTGAAGCGCATGGGTTCCCCGGAAGATATTGCCGCCGCCGTGCAGTTTCTCGCCAGTGATCAGGCTGCCTACATCACCGGCCACGTGCTCGACGTGAACGGCGGAATGTACATGTCTTAGAGCCAGCATGGCATTGGCATTGGCTTCCTCCACCATCTGGCGAATCGATTTGGCGCCAAGGGTGGGCTGCACCTTCGCGCGATCCTGGGGGTCCTGCCCGATCATCCGAACCCGTTCCGCTATCTCGGCTGACGATCCCGCAACAGCGGCCCGAAAGTCTGCCAATGGTAGAGGGAACTACGTGCGTCGGGACGAGCAAAACCCTAGCCGCGTGGCGCCGGCTTCATCGCAACCGACATGACCGCCGCGCTCCCCAGTGCCGCCGCCGTGCACTTTCTCGCCAGCGATCAGGCTGCCTACATCACCGGCCACGTGCTCGACGTGAACGGCGGAATGTACATGTCTTAGATCTGTAAGAACTTAGGGCAAGGGGCCGATTCCGGCCCCCTTCCCCGTCTTAGTCTTTAGGACGCTAGTCCGTCCCCTTTTTTCAGGATTTCGCGCAGAAACCACTCGTGTCTCTCGTGGATCTGCACGAACTTGGTCAGAACGTCCGCCGTGCCAGGATCGTTGTGCTCATCCGCCACGTGGATAGCCTCCCGCATGTTTTTGATCACCAGCATGGCATTGGCATTGGCTTCCTCCACCATCTGGCGCATGGATTTGGCGCCGGAGGTGGGCTGCACCTTGGCGCGATCCTGAAAACCCTTCAATCCGACCGGGGGATCCTGCCCGATCATCCGAATCCGTTCCGCTATCTCGTCAGTGGTGGCCAGCACCTCACCGGCGAATTTATCGAACAGCTTATGCAGGTCCCGGAACAGCGGCCCGAACGTCTGCCAGTGGTAGTGCTTGTAATTCGCGTGCAAAACGAAAGCGTTCGAGACCTCCTCTTGGAGGTGCTCCACTACCGGGTCGCCCGGTTTGTTCGACTGGGTAATCTCCCGCTCCAGCGTTGCTTTATCGACAGGCATAGCACTCCTCTCGCTAAGGCGCGTGCAATCTACCTGCCAGTGGCGGGTTTCAGACTTCCAGCACAACCGGCATAATCAGTGGCCGCCGTGAGGTCTCTTTATGGATGAAGCGCTTCAGGTCCGACCGGACCTTTTCCTTCACCACGCCCCAGTCGGTTTTCTCATCTTCGTTCGAGGCCTCAATCGTCCGGGCTACCACCTGCCGGGCCATCGCCATGAACTCGGAACCGTCCTCCCCCGCTGCAAAACCGCGGCTGACGATTTCCGGGACGTGCTCCACCCGGCCGGTATGGCGGTTGATGGCGATGATCGGCAGGACAATACCGTCCTCTGACAGGCTGCGGCGGTCCTTGATGACCACGTCCTCCACCACTTCGTCCACCGACCCCGAATCGATGCACACCCGCCCGACCGTTACTTTGCCGGACTTGCGGGCGCCGCGCGCGTCCAGTTCCAGGACGTCGCCCGAATCCATGATGAACGTCTCCTCAAGGCCGGCATAGCGCAGGTGCTGCGCCAGCCGGGCGTGCTTCGTCAGCTGCCGGAACTCGCCGTGGATGGGCATGAAGAAACGCGGCCTCACCAGGTTCAGCATGAGTTTCAGCTCCTCCGCGCTGCCGTGCCCCGATACGTGCAGCGGCGGATTCGTGCTGCCGTAGAGCACATCCGCGCCCCGGCGCGCCATATGGTCGATCATCCGGTAGATGGCCTTCTCATTGCCCGGGATGATGCGGGAGCTGAGCGCCACCGTGTCACCTTGCTCAATTGAGATGTGCTTGTGGTTGTCCACAGCCACCCGCGACAGCGCCGACATGGGCTCCCCCTGGGTGCCCGTGATGATCACCGTCACCTTGTGGCGGGGCGCATCCGCGACATCCTGCGGCCGCATCAGAATGCCGTCCGGGATCTCCAGCAACCCCAGGGAATGGGCGATCTCCGTTACGTTGATCAGGCTCCGCCCGACAATCGCCACCTTCCGCCCGAACTGCTGGGAAACATCAAGTAACAGTTGAATTCTATGGATGGATGAGCTGAAACAGGAGACGATTACCCGCTTATCAGCGCGCCCGAACAGCTCCTCGATGCGGGGCCGTACCGCGCGCTCGGATTCGGTGTAGCCCGGCCGGTCGGAGTTGGTGGAATCGGAAAGCAGCAGCAGCACGCCGCGCTTGCCATACCCTGCCAGCGAATGCAGGTCGAAAAGCTGATTGTCCGTGGGGGTGGGGTCGATCTTAAAATCCCCCGTATGAATCACGACGCCCAACGGCGTAGTGATGGCCAGGCACACCGCGTTCACGATGGAGTGAGTTACGTGGATCGGCTCCACCTTGAAAGGGCCGATTTCCACGGTTTGGCCCGGCTTCATAATGTGGAAAACCGGCGCGTGGTCCAGCTCGTATTCCCGCATCCGGCGCTCGACAAGCGCCATCGTGAAAGCCGTTCCGTAGACCGGAACCGGCAGCTCCGAGAGTACATACGGCACCGCGCCGATATGATCCTCGTGCCCGTGCGTCAGGAGCAACGCCCGGACTTGCTCCGCATGCTCTTTCAGAAAGGTGAGGTCGGGCATGACCACGTCAACGCCCAGCAACTCCGCTCCGGGGAACATCATGCCGGAATCGATGACGATTATGTCATCGCCGTACCGGATGGCGGTCATGTTCATCCCGAACTCCCCGAGACCGCCTAATGGAATAACTTGTAATTTCTTTTCGTTCATCTAAATGCTTCTTTAACGGTAACCTGCCGCTTGAAGTTCAAAAAGCTCGGCGTACCGGCCGCCGAGCGCTACCAGTTGATCGTGTGTGCCACGCTCCCGGACCTGTCCGTCGGCGAGCACCAGAATTCCGTCCGCCATCCGGACAGTGGAGAATCTATGGGAAATCAGTACCGCCATCCGGCCGCGCGTCAGTTCCGCGAAGCGCTGGAAAACCTGGTACTCCGCCCGGGCGTCCAGTGTGGCAGTCGGTTCGTCCAGGATCAGCAGTTGCGCGTCGCGCATGTACGCCCGGGCCAGCGCGAATTTCTGCCATTCGCCGCCCGAGAGGTCCACGCCGCCTTCGAAGCGCCTGCCCAGCATCTGGTCGTAGCCATTCGGCAGCCGATCGACCACATCGCTCGCCAGGCTCTTCATGCCGGCGCTCTCGATGCGGCGGCCGTCGTGAATGTCGTCGATTTCCCCAAAGCCAATATTTTCTTTGGCTAACATCTCATAACGCATGTAGTCCTGGAAGATTACACCGATCTCTTTGCGAAGGTCTTCCACGCTGTATTCCCGGAGATCGACGCCGTCCAGCAGCACCTGGCCGCCTGTAGGATCGTAAAGCCGCGCCAGCAGCTTCACTAAAGTGGTCTTTCCAGCTCCATTTTCGCCGATTAGTGCTACTTTTTGAGCCGGTTCGAGGCGAAAATTGACATCACGGAGCACCGGCCGCGAAGCGCCGGGATACGCGAAGCTCACATTGCGGAACTCGAACCCGCTCCGGATTGGCCGCGGCGCCGGCAGCGCTCCCGCCGCCGAGACGATGCTCGGCTGCATGGCGAAAAAATCGAACAGGTCCCCCAGGTAGAGCGCCTGGTCCGAAACGTCGTTCAGCGCCTGCAGGATGCGCTCGATGTAAGTTCTTGACCTGTAGAAAGATCCGGTCAGAAACGTAAAGGTCCCGATGGAGATCGCCCCCGCCATGGTGCGGACCAGAACCACCGCATAGCCGCCGTAGTAGCCACCAGTTGCGACCAGGTTGAGCAACGACCCAATGGTCGCCCGCTTTACTGCAACCCCCTTATTTTCCTGGTAGATGCGTTCGGAAACCTCACGGTACCGATTAGCCAGATAAGCGCCCAGTCCGAAGATCTTTACTTCCTTGGCGCTCTGCACACTGGCGCCGAGCAGGCGCAGGTAATCGAGTTCGCGCCGCTGCGGCGTCCAGCGGTACAGCACCGAGTAGGCCAGGGTCGAAAAGTGCGTCTCTCCCAGGAATGCCGGGATCACAGCAGCCACCAGCAGCACCATCAGCCACGGGGAGAAGACGACCAGGGCGGCCGAGAGGGAGACCAGGCTCAGGGTGTCCTGGCAGAGGTTCAAAAGCGCAGCCAGGAGCCCCAGTCTGCCGGTGGTCTGGCGCCTGGCGCGCTCGAGCTTGTCGTAGAACACCGGATCTTCGAACGAGGCCAAGTCAAGCTCGGTCGCATGGCGCATCAGGCGCACGCTGATGTTATTGGTAAAGCGGTCGCCCAGCAGGCTGTCGATCAGGGTATTGGTCCGTCCCAGCACGTCGGAGAAGACCGCGAGCGCCAACTCCAGCATTACCAGCCGCCAGATATGGCCGGCATCCCCGGTTCCCGCCGTGGTGAAGGGCACCAAGGCGTCCAGGATAAGCTTCCCCACCCAGAGCATGGCGACCGGGATGAGCGCCCGCACGACACGCATGCCGGCAGTAGCGACGGTGAGGGCTGGGCTGGTTTCCCAGACTAACGCGAGAAGCGGCCGGACGTGGCGTAAGGCGGCCAGCCGATTGCGCCAGGATGTCTCCGGGAGTTGCCTCCTGGGCGCAGGCGGGTGCATACAACCAGTGTAACAGCGAATGTTTACTACAAAATAGAAATGCTCACCCCGAAGGGTGAGCATTTGATCGCCCTGTTCTACCAGGGTGATGTTCGATGGGAGAATCAGTTTCGACGGTATCGCGACCGCCAAAAACTTTGTAGTTGGATCTTATTTCCGCGCAGCATCCAAGTCAAGAGAAAAAGGCGGGCGAAATTTTCTTCCGTAAGCCTTTGTTTATTATGGACTTACAAAATCCACAGCTTTTCCACAGGATTGCCGGATCTGAGGAAAAAGGCTCTTTCGGGCCGTATGGTTCCAGTCTAAGGACCAGAAAAGCCGATGGTTAGGAAACGGACTACTGCCTGTGGCCACTCAAATCGAGCACGATCATTGCATCCCCGTCTGGATTCTTCGTGAGCCGTCGCATAATGGCCCTGAGCCCACCAAAAGCTAACCCGGCCACCAGCGAAAAAACCAGCAGGATGCCAGTCAGCTCAAAGATGGTGAGGATCATGTGCGCAACATTGTCCCGTCGGGTGGGCACGTACTCGCTCATCGTGATGGACGCCTGATACCGCACCCGGGAGAGCAGGTGTTCGGCGGCATCGGCGTTCGGCGGCGACATCACGACCGCGATCACGGGACCGCTGCGCTTGGCCACGGCACCAGGCAGTTTCGCGAAGAGATCGTACTGCTGGATGGCGATCTGGGGTGTCGGGTAGTAGAAAAGGACGAGCCGCATTTCCCCGCCGGGAGCGCGAAAGTCCGCCAAACTGGCTTCGACGCCGTAGTGGAACGCGGCCACCGATGGAGGGATCCGCGACTCGAAGCGGGCGAGGCCGGCCGGACCGACAATATACCGGGACGAATTCGGGACCAGGTTCTCCGTGGGCATATAACCCGGGAGCGCGGGGAGTTGAGCCTGATACATGCGCGGGAACTGCTTAATCAAATCAGCCAACTCCTGGCCGGATGGCCCCTCGCCGTCGATCGCGATCAGGTAGTTGCCGGAGGCCAGCAGCACGCCATCTTTGGTCTTCACCGCCAGCTCCGCAGCTTTCGACGGCTTGGCATCGGCCGGACGCTGCCACTCGAAGGCACCCAGGGCGGCGGTGGAATCCTGGAGGCGCCAGGCGGTGGCTGTAAATTTCTTTCCCGGCCCCTCGAAGCGGGCAGTTTCGGCCTCCTGGAAGCCGTACTCGTCCCAGAGTTGCCGGTCCGAGAGGGTAACCGGCTCGGCGGAGACACGATGCCACTGGCCCACGCTCTCCGGCCAGATGGCAGCCGCGGCGAGAGCGGGAAACAATAACGCGATCCAATACTTCATGAGTTCAGTAGACGCGCCCGGGAAGGAAAAAGTCCCCGTTTAGGCGCCGTGGCACTTCTTGTACTTCTTTCCGCTGCCGCAGGGGCAGGGATCGTTGCGCCCCACCTTGTCGCCCTTGATGACGGGTTGCTGCGCCGTGGAGCTGCCGTCGCCACCCACGAACTGCAGGTCCGCCATCTCTTTCTCCTTCTTTCTCTGTATGTTACGAGTGAAATCCTGAAGTTGAGATTGAGCTGCGGCTTTCTGCTGTTCGCTGATCGAGGGAGGAGCTTCCTCCTCCTCGATTTCCTCATCCTCCTCGCGGAAGGGCATGACGGGTTCGGCGCCGGTCACCTGGAGGAAGAAGAGGTACCGCACGGTCTCGTCCTCGACGCGGTCCATCATGTCCTGGAACAGGACGAAGGATTCCTTTTTGTATTCGACGAGCGGGTCCTTCTGTCCGTAGCCGCGAAGCCCGATGCCTTCCTTCAGGTGGTCCATTGACAGCAGGTGGTCTTTCCACTGGTCGTCAATTACCTGGAGCATGATCCAGCGCTCGGCCTCGCGCATGCGGTCGGCGCCGACCAAGTCTTCCTTCTGCTGGTACTTGCGGGAGAGGGAGTCGAAGATGGCATCCTCCATCTCGATCTTGCTCATGTTGGCGAGCTCGGCGGTTTCGATCTTGTGGCCGAACTGGCTCAGCACGTCGGTGCGGAGGCCGGTGAGGTCCCAGGTATCCGGGTGGGCATCACCGGGGCAGCGCATCTCGATGAAGGTTTCGAGAATGCCCCGCACCATGTCGAAAATCTTCTCTCTTTGCTCGCTCCCCTCCAGCAACTGCCGGCGCATGCCGTAGACGGCCTTGCGCTGCTTATTCATCACGTCGTCGTATTCGAGCAGGTGTTTGCGGGCATCGAAATTCTGCGTTTCCACGGCCTTCTGGGCGGCCGCGATACGCCGGGTGATCATCTTCGACTCGATGGGGACATCCTCTTCCATGCCCAGCCGCAGCATGAGATTCTGCATGCGTTCACCGCCGAAGATGCGCAGCAGATCGTCCTGGAGGGAAAGGTAGAAGCGGGAACTGCCCGGGTCGCCCTGGCGTCCAGCGCGGCCGCGAAGCTGGTTGTCGATGCGGCGGGCGTCGTGACGTTCGGTGCCGAGGATGTGGAGGCCGCCAAGCCCGACAACCTCATCGTGCTCACGGTCGGTCTGCTCCTTGTACTTCTCAAGGAAGGCCTGCCACTCTTCCCGGGGCATTGCGTCGGGATCGAGGCCCTGCTTGCGGGCGGCATCCCTGGCCATGGAATCGGGGTTGCCGCCGAGCAAAATATCGGTCCCGCGGCCGGCCATGTTGGTGGAGACCGTCACGGCGCCCTTACGGCCCGCCTGGGCTACGATGTACGCCTCGCGCTCATGATTCTTGGCGTTCAGCACCTCATGGCGCACGCCCATGCGCTTGAGGATGCCGGAGAGCCGTTCGGATTTCTCCACCGAGATGGTACCCACCAAAACCGGCTGTCCCTTTTCGTGAAGCTGTTTGATCTCTTTTGCAGCGTTGCGGAACTTCTCGTCCTCGGTGCGGTAGACGATATCCGGGTTTTCGATGCGAATCAAGGCCCGGTTGGTCGGGACGACGGTGACATCCAGGTTGTAGGTCTTCTGGAACTCGGCGGCCTCGGTCTCGGCGGTTCCGGTCATACCCGCCAGCTTCTTGTACATGCGGAAGTAATTCTGGAAGGTGACGGTGGCGAGGGTCTGGTTTTCGCGCTCGATCTTGACCCCTTCCTTGGCTTCCACGGCCTGGTGGAGGCCGTCGCTCCAGCGGCGTCCGGGCATCAGTCGGCCGGTGAACTCGTCAACAATGATGACTTCCCCGTCTTTGACCACGTAATCGCGGTCGCGGAGGAACATCACGTGAGCTTTGAGGGACTGCTGGACGTGGTGGTTGATCTCGATATTGGCGGGGTCGTAGAGGTTGGGGATGTTGAGCAGTTTCTCGACTTTGGCGACGCCCTCCTCGGTGAGGGCCACTGCCCGGTGCTTCTCATCCACCGTGTAATCCCCGGTGGTGTACTTGATGCCGGGCTCTTTGCCATCGATCACCTCACCACGCACCAGGCGCGGGATGATCTTATTGATTTTGTAGTACTTGTCGGTCGATTCCTCGCTCGGACCGGAAATGATGAGCGGGGTGCGGGCCTCATCGATCAGGATGGAGTCCACCTCGTCGACGATGGCGTAGTTGTGCCCGCGCTGGACGCAGTCCTCCAGCCGGAACTTCATATTGTCGCGGAGGTAATCGAAGCCGAACTCGTTATTGGTGCCGTAGGTGATATCGTAGCCGTAATTCTGCTGGCGTTCCTGGTCGTCGAGATCGTGAAGGATGTTCCCCACGCTCATCCCGAGGAAGCGGTAAATCTTGCCCATCCACTCCGCGTCGCGCCGGGCCAGGTAGTCGTTGACGGTTACGACGTGAACACCCTTGCCCTCCAGGGCATTCAAGTAGGTGGGGAGGGTGGCGACCAGCGTTTTTCCTTCGCCGGTTTTCATTTCCGCGATTCTGCCGCGGTGGAGGACGATGCCGCCGATCAACTGCACGTCGAAATGGCGCATGCGCAGGACGCGCCGGCCGGCTTCGCGAACGACGGCGAAGGCTTCCACCAGGAGATCGTCGAGGGGGGCGCCCTGCGCCAGCCTCTCCTTGAACTCGATGGTTTTGGCGGCGAGGTCGGTGTCGGAGAGCTTTTCCAACGAGGGCTCGAGGTCGTTGATGGCGGCAACCAGGGGCTGCATCGCCTTCACTTCGCGCTCGGTCTTGGTGCCGAAAATCTTTGCCAGAATGGCGTCAATCATATTGTTGAGGGGGAACCCGCATCTTTCATTTTAGCGCGAGCGCTCGCGACAGCGGCGGCCGGTATTTGCGGCCACCACACGGTTCACGTGACAAAATGGTAGCCGGTAGCCATGCCGAACGTTCACGAGCCCGTGCTGGTCAATACGATCGGCCACTCCGCGGGCGCCCTGATTTTCGCCATTTTTATCGCGCTGCTGTTGCGGCAGTACGGGTGGAGCACGCTGCGGCGGGGCGGCTTATCGGTGGCCGCAGCGACGCTGGCGCTGCTCTGGAATGCGGGGTCGGTGCTGGCGCTCACGCTGGGAGGGGCTCCCGAATGGCAGGCGGCGGTGATGTCACTGAGTTTCTCGGCGCTGAGCCTGCTGCCGGCGGTCCTTCTACATGTGTCACTGGAGAGCCGCAGCCCACGGCTGGTAATGGCGGGCTACATCCTGGGGCTTGCGGCCGCGGGGGTGCACTCCTGGGAGGTGGTCTCCCCGGTGCCGGAACTGCACAGGTTGGGGCTGCGGCTGATCACCGGAGGATTCTTCGTGCTCACCCTGGCCGCGGCTGCCAGTCTCGCCTTCCATGGCGGGCGGAGCCGCATAGCACCCTCGCGCCTGCTGGCAACCATGTGCCTGGCGCTGTTCTCGCTCTCATTCGCGCATTTCCATGGCAGCGGCGAGCACCTGGGTTCGTCCACCGAGGTATTACTCCATCACGCCGGCATCCCCCTGGCCCTCTTCATCCTGCTTCAGGATTACCGGTTCGTCCTGCTGGACGCATTTGTGCGTTTCCTGGCCAACGCACTGCTTGCGGCCGGGATGACGTTCCTGATCGTGCAGGCAGCGATCCGGTTGGAGCCGGTATACGGCAACGGCGCGAGCCCGCTGCCGCAGGCGCTGTTGCTGGTAGCCCTCGGTGGATTGCTGATTGCCTTCGCGGTGCTCCGCAACGGTTTGCAGGCATGGCTCGGGCGCGTGGTCTTCCGGCGGCCGGACGGAGGGAAGTTGCTGGCGACGTTGCGGGCCCACCCCGGCATCAGCAGCGAACCCGGGTACCTGCCGTGGGCGGTCGCCGAGTTGGCGCGCGCCATGGAGAGCGAGCGGCACGAACTGGTGGCCGACGAGCCCGGCGCGGCGCGGGAGGAGTGGGTGGAAGCCGAAGTGACGGTGCGGCTCTCAAAGGGCGGCGCGAGAAGACTGCTACTCGGGCGCAGGCGCGGCGGGCGGCGCTACCTGAGCGAAGAGCTGGCGCTGCTGGGGCGCGCCGCGGCGGCCATCGCCGAAGAGGTGGAAGACTTTCGGGCCGCGGAGATGCAGCACCTGGTGGCGCAGGCGGAACTGCGCGCGCTGCAGGCGCAGATCAACCCGCACTTCCTCTTCAATGCGCTCAACACGGTTTACGGAATCATCCCCAGGGAGGCCGCCGGAGCGCGCGCCACGGTGCTGAACCTGGCGGAGATTTTCCGCTACCTGCTGCGCTCCGACAGCACTTACATCCCGCTCGCGGAAGAGGTGCGGATCATTCGGGCATATCTTGAAGTAGAGAAGTTACGGTTGGGCGCGCGCCTGGAGACCGAGATCGAGGTGGAGGAACACGCAGGCCGGGCACTGATCCCGGTGCTCTCCGTGCAGCCGCTGGTGGAGAACGCGGTCAAGTACGGAGTGGCCTCCCACGCCGGCTTCGGCCGTGTGCGGCTGAGCGCTCACGCCGCGGGCGAGAGCGTGACGGTGCGGGTCGAGAACACTCCCGGAACACACGGACGTGTTGCGGCACATTCCGGCTTCGGATTGGGACTCGCCAACGTGCGGCGCCGGTTGAAACTTTGCTTCGGGCCGGAAGCGGACGTAACGGTGCGGCACGAGGACGATCGCACGGTGGTGGAGTTTTCCGTGCCGTTCGAGCACCGCGCGGCGGCCGAGGTACGCGGCAAATGATCCACACCCTGATCGTGGACGACGAGCCCATTGCCAGGAAGGTGCTGCGGGAAGAACTGGAGGCCCAGCCCGACATTGAAGTGGTGGCGGAGGCCGGGAGCGGTGAGGAGGCCTTGCGGGAGATCGCCGGGCGGCAGCCCCAACTGGTGTTCCTGGATCTGCAAATGCCCGGGATGGGCGGCTTCGACGTCGTCCGGAGACTGGCCGGCGGGCCGCTGCCGGTAATCGTGATTGTAACCGCCTACGACCAACATGCCATCGAAGCGTTCGAAGCCGGGGCCATCGACTACCTGCTGAAACCAGTGGATCCGGCGCGTCTCGTGAAGACGCTCGAGCGCGTGCGGGCGCTGGAAGGCAGGGGCGCCGAAGTGGCCGAGTCGGTGGCGCGGCTGGCCGCGATACCCGAGGCGCCCGGGGTGAAGGTGCCGCGCAAGATCACCGGCCGCGCGGGCAATACCTACTTCCTGCTCGACGCCGACGAGGTACTGGCTTTCCGGGCCGAGCACGAGATGGTCTGGATCCACACCGCGCGGCAGCGCTTCATTGCCACTCAGCCGCTGCACGTAATCGAGGAGAAACTGCGCGGCGCGGGATTCCAGCGCATCCATCGCAACGCCATCGTGAACGTCAATCACGTGCGGAAGATGAGCGCGTTGACCAGCAACCGCTGGCTGCTCACCTTAACTAACGGGCTCGAGTTTGTGGCCAGCAAGCGGCAGGCGCAAAACGTACGGCTGATCCTGGAATGGTAGCTGCCGGTGTGCGGGGAAGGACGGGCGCGTTCGCCTGGTCCGTGTTCTACTGGCAGTGTGGACCCGAATTCTGGCGGTATCGCTTCTTACTGTTTCGGCTTCACTGGCGCAGGACACATGGCAACTCGGAGCGCTGGCGGGCTACGGTTTCTATCGTAATGTCAGGGTGTTCTCACCGGAGGGTAGGGCGCAGACAGGGATTCGCGACCGGTTTGTGGCGGGCGCGGTCCTTACCGAAGACCTGTATGAGCATCTCTCCGGCGAGGTCCGCTACATCTACCAGGACGGCGATCCATTCCTCATGGCGCGCGGCATTCGGCAGAACATCCAGGGGCAGTCCCACACCTTCCATTACGACTTCCTGATTCACCTCCGCGATCGCGATCAGAGGGTGCGGCCGTATGTAGCGGTAGGCGCGGGTGCCAAACTATACCGCGTGAGCGGGTCGCCGCAGATCTCGCAGCCGCTGGGCGAAATCGCGACCCTGACTACGGAGGACGACTGGAGGCCGCTGATTTCGGTCGGCGGCGGGGTGAAGTTGCGGGTGCAGGAGCGCGTCACAGTGAGCGTCGACTTCCGCGACTACATTACGACGTTTCCGAAGCGGCTGATTGCGCCCGTTCCGTTCGGTACGGCGCGCGGGCTGTTCCAGCAGTTCACCCCGACGGTCGGCCTGAGTTACTCCTTTTGACATATACCTTCTGTTAACGGCGGCGGCGAACTGAGTGCGCCGGTCCTCCGGGCTGTTCTGGCGGATGCTTTCACATCCCCGAGAGAAACCGCAAAGCAGGGGAAACGGCAAAAACCCTGCACCGCTTCGCCGCATGCCGCAAACACGCGCTAATCAGGCCGGCGGCAGCCCTGACGCCGTTCCCCTCCGGGCTGCGCTTCCGGGTCACAACAGCAAACCCCCAAGGCCGGCACTGATCATAATCGCATGCGCGGCACCAATGTCACCTGACAAACGCCGTAAAAAGTTGTATGAGAGAAAACGTACTTACTCTCGCTTAATGCTTGCGAGCAAGATATAGTGTAACGAGGAGGATTCATGCCTGCTAAGAAGAGTGCAAACACCAAACGTACAAGTACCAGTCCATCGAAGAGCAAAACCAAAGCCGTGCCGGTGAAGAATCCGAAGCAGGCCATCGCCGCAAAGAAGGCGCCGGCCAAGACTGCCGCGAAGAAAACGGCCGTGAAGGCGCCGGCCAAGAAGAAGACGGCTGTGAAGAAGAGCGCGGTGAAGAAGACCGCTGTGAAGGCGCCTGCGAAGAAGGCTGTCGCGAAGAAGGCACCGGCGAAGAAGGCCCCCGCGAAGAAGCGGTAAGCGCGACGTCCGCGCCGCTCACGGGAGAATCAGACCTTCGCAACGGAAAAGTTTGGTGGAATCGCACCGCCGGGTGTGAATCTCATACACGGGCTGGACATGGTCCGTGCGTGCGGAGGTAGTGGGCAAATGAAGTGGGGACTCCTGACAGGCGCCGGAGTGGTTCTGGCGATCCTGGCGGTGCTCGCGGGCGCGTTGTGGTACTGGCTGGGCCGGCCGTCCTACCGGCCTGGAGTGGTGCGGGCCGGAGGCGCGCTCACGCCTCCGCCGCAAGATCACGACGAGAGTTTCCGGGAAATCATTCGCGGGCCGACACCGCTTCATCGATGATTACGACCGGTGCGACTGTGGCGGTCGAGCCCATTCCTGCAGCGGCTATGACGACTTCGAGCGGTTCTTCACTACTTCCAGGAACGCCAGGGCCGCGTGGCTGAGCGCCCGGCGCCCGGGATACACCAGCCGAATTTTTCGTTCCACGTGCATCTCCCGCACTTTCACCTCGCATAGCGACTGGTGTGCGATCTCCTGCTCCACGCACATGCGCGGCAGGAAGGCCACCCCCTGGTTACCCTGCACGAGTTTCCGGATGGTCTCGATGGTAGGCATCTCCACCTCCATACGCAGCGGCACCTTGTGGCGCTGGAACTCCCGCAATACCACCTCACGGTAGGGCGAGAGCACGTTGTGGGCGATGAAAATCTCTGAGCTTAGCTCGGTGATGGAGACGGCCCGGCGCGCGGCAAAGCGGTGCGCGGGCGAAACCACAAACGCCAGCGCGTCGGTGTAAATGACCTCTGAGACGAGGCGCTCGTCGGCGGGATCGTAACTGATGACCCCGAGTTCGAGGTTGCCGTCGATCAGCTCATTGGGGATCTTGCTCGAAAAACTGCGGCGCACCTGGACCTTGATCTTCGGGTAGAGCTGCCGGTAGGTTTCGATGTGCTGCAACAGGTAGATGGTGGTGGATTCGTTGGCGCCGATCGAGAGACGGCCGGCGGAGTGGTCGCGCAGTTCGGCCAGGGAATTCTCGAGTTCGAGCCTCAGGTTGTCGAAGCGGCGCGCGAAATCGAGCACCGTGCGGCCGGCGTCGGTGAGCATCAGTTCCTTGCCCGAACGGTCGATCAACTTCTCCCCAAGTTCGCTCTCCAGCTTCTGCAATGCCAGCGAGATTGCGGGCTGCGTGCGGAGCATTTTTTCGGCGGCGCGGGAGAAGCTCTTCTCCGTGGCGACGGTGAGGAATACTTGGAGCGGATACAGTTCCATCCTGTTTTGTATGATAACAGATGCTTATACGTCCTGCGAAAATTATAAATTTGCCAAATTCTGATCCGGAGCGGCATAATGGGCCGTAAGTAGCCCAATGAGCGAGCGAGTATACATATTCGACACCACGTTGCGCGATGGCGAGCAATCGCCGGGTTGCAGCATGAGCACGCCGGAAAAGCTGCGGATGGCCCACAAGCTCGTGGAGCTGGGGGTGGACATTCTGGAGGCTGGGTTCCCGATCGCCTCAGATGGGGACTTCGAGGCGGTGGATGCGATCAGCCGCGAGTTCCCGTGGGTGAGCGTGGCGGCGCTGGGGCGTGCCTGCACGCTGGACGTGGAGCGGGCGGCGGTGGCGCTAAAGCATGCCAAGCGGCCGCGCATCCACACCTTCATCGCAACCAGCGACATCCACCTGAAGTACAAACTGAAGAAGTCGCGGCAGGAGGTGCTGGACAGCGCCGTGGCCGCGGTGGCGCTGGCGCGCGAGCACGTGGACGATGTGGAGTTCTCGGCGGAGGACGGCGCACGTACGGACCCCGAGTTCCTGGAGCAGATCTCGCGCGCGGTAGTGGAAGCGGGTGCCCGAACGGTGAACATCCCGGATACCGTGGGGTACTCCATACCTCAGGAATTCGGTGCGCTGGTGGGACGCATCGCCAAAGTGCTGGGGGACTCCGCGATCGTGAGCGTGCATTGCCATGACGACCTTGGGCTGGCGGTGGCCAACTCCCTGGCGGCCGTCGAGGCGGGCGCGCGGCAGATCGAGTGCACCATCAACGGCATCGGGGAGCGCGCCGGCAACTGCTCGCTCGAAGAAGTGGTCATGATCCTGAAAACGCGTCAGGACCGCCTGCCGTACACCACTTCGATCAACACCGAGCACCTGTTCCCGGCCAGCCAGTTGCTGAGTTCGCTGATCAGCTTCGGGGTACAGCCGAACAAGGCCATCGTAGGGCGCAACGCCTTCGCCCACGAGGCGGGCATCCACCAGGACGGATATCTCAAGGAACGCAGCACGTACGAGATCATCGACCCGGTAACGGTGGGGGTTCCGGAGAGCAGCCTGGTGCTGGGGAAGCACAGCGGCCGGCACGCGCTGAAGAAGCGCTGCGAGGACATGGGCTTCACCCTGACGAAGGAAGAGCTCAACGACGTGTACACGCGGTTCACCACCCTGGCGGACCGTAAGAAGGGCTTGCTCGACGAGGAGATCGCGGCGCTGGTGCGCGACGGCCGTAAGGCCGCCGTGGTAAGCGCCGAATAACGCATGAACCTGAATGTATTAGTTCTGCCCGGCGATGGGATCGGTCCGGAGGTGACGCGCGAAGCCGTTCGCGTGCTGCGCCACGTGGCCAACAGATGGAATCACAGCCTCCGGCTGACGGAGGGGCTGCTGGGCGGGATCGCCATTCACAAAACGGGTTCGCCGCTGCCGGAAGAAACCCGGCGGCTGGCGTTAGAGGCGGACGCCACGCTTATGGGCGCGGTGGGACTGCCGGAGTTCGACAATGCGCCGCCGGCGCAGCGGCCGGAAACCGGCCTGCTGGGAATCCGCAAAACGCTCGGAGTGTTCGCCAACCTGCGACCGGTCCGGGCGTATGCGGCGCTACTCGACTCATCTCCGTTGAAGAACCACCTGGTGACAGGCACGGACATGATCATCGTCCGGGAGCTGACCGGGGGCATCTATTATGGGACGCCGCGGGGCATTTCCGGTGAAGGCTGCGAAGAGCGCGCGGTGAACACCATGGTGTACACCCGGATGGAGATCGAGCGCGTCACCCGGATGGCCTTCGAACTGGCGCGAGGACGCCGTCATAAGGTCACCTCGGTGGATAAGTCGAACGTCCTGGAAAATTCGCAGCTCTGGCGGCGGGTGGTAGTGGAAACCGCCCCGGACTACCCCGACGTGGCGCTCGACCATATGCTGGCCGATAACTGCGCCATGCAGTTGGTGCTGAACCCGCGGCGTTTCGACGTGGTGTTGACGGAAAACCTGTTCGGCGACATCCTGAGCGACGAGGGCGCGGTGCTGGCCGGGTCGATCGGGATGCTGCCGTCGGCGTCGCTCGGCGCCCGGAAGGCATCAGGTGCGCTGGCGGGGCTTTACGAACCCGTCCACGGATCGGCGCCGGATATCGCGGGGCAGAACAAGGCCAACCCGCTGGGCGCTATCGGCTCGGTGGCCGCGATGCTGCAATACAGTTTTGGTTTGAAAGAGGAAGCCGCGGCGGTCTCGACGGCGATGGAAGCCGTGCTGACCAGCGGGAGAACCACCGCGGACCTCAAACCCTCGGGCACTCCGGCCACCACTGAACAGGTGGGCGAGGCCGTGTGCGCCGCGATCGGATGAACCCGGAGCCTACCCGTTCCGGGTTCATCCCCTCATATACAGAAAGTGAGTTCATGAGCCATCCCCGTACGATCATCGAAAAGGTGTGGAACGCCCACGTTGTGCACGAACAGGCGGGCGCCCCCACACTGCTGTTCATCGACCTGCACCTGGTGCACGAGGTGACGTCGCCGCAAGCTTTCCAGGGCCTTCGCGATCGCGGCCTTAAGGTTCGCCGGCCGGACCTCACCCAGGCTACGGCCGACCACAGCATTCCGACCACGGACCGCAGCCTGCCGATCGCGGACGCCATTGCGGCCAAGCAGCTTGCGCAACTCGAAACCAATTGCCGCGACTTCGGCATCCCGTGCCTTGGGATCCACAGCCAGCGGCAAGGCATCGTGCACGTGATCGGACCGGAACTCGGGCTCACCCAGCCGGGGATGACGGTGGTCTGCGGCGACAGCCACACTGCCACGCATGGCGCGTTCGGGGCCCTGGCATTCGGCATCGGCACCAGTGAAGTGGAGCATGTGCTGGCGACGCAGTGCCTGTTGCAGGGGCCGTCCAGGAGTTTCCAGGTTAAGGTGGACGGGGTTCTGCGGCCGGGCGTGACGGCGAAGGACATCATCCTGGCGCTGATCGCGAAGATCGGGGTTGGAGGCGGCACGGGCTGCGTCTTCGAGTACACCGGCAGCACCATCCGGGCGCTCTCGATGGAAGAACGCATGACTGTCACCAATATGTCCATCGAGGGCGGTGCGCGGGCGGGCATGATCGCGCCCGACGAGACGACCTTTCAGTACCTCTGCGGCAGGCCGCACGCCCCCAAGGGCGCGGAGTGGGACGCGGCATTGGAGCGTTGGAGGCAGTTGCCGACCGACGAGGGCGCGAAGTACGACCTTGAAATCTCGATCGACGCCAACGCGCTCGAGCCGATGATCACGTACGGGACCAACCCGGGGATGGGGCTCGCGGTAACCGCTCCCCTGCCCGACCCGGCGCGGGTTTCGGATGCGCGGGAGCGCGAGTCCATAGCCAAGGCGCTGCGCTACATGGGCCTCGAGAGCGGACGGCCACTGCTCGGCCATCCCATCGACGTAGTCTTCATCGGAAGTTGCACCAACGGGCGCATCGCGGACCTGCGTGCTGCGGCGTCGGTATTGAAAGGCCGAAGGGTAAGCTCCAAGGTGCGGACCTTGGTAGTGCCGGGGTCGCAGGAAGTGAAGCGGCAGGCCGAGGCCGAGGGACTGCCGGAGATCTTCCGCGCGGCAGGCGCCGAGTGGCGCGAGCCAGGCTGCTCCATGTGCATCGCGATGAACGGGGACCAACTCGCCCCGGGCCAGTACAGCGTATCCACCAGTAACCGAAATTTCGAAGGCCGGCAGGGCAAGGGCGGCCGCACGTTCCTGGCCAGCCCCCTGACTGCCGCGGCTTCGGCTGTAGCCGGCGCGGTGGCCGATCCGAGGACACTGCTATGAAGCCGTTCACCACTTTCACCAGCCGCCTGGCGCCGCTGCCGGTGAACAACGTAGACACCGACCAGATCATCCCGGCGCGGTTCCTGAAGACCACCTCGAAGCAGGGCCTCGGGGACCAGCTCTTCAACGACTGGCGCTACGACGAAGCCGGCCAGCCACGGCCGGATTTCATCCTGAACCAGCCGCGAGCCAAAGGTGCGCAGGTGCTGCTGGCAGGCGACAACTTCGGCTGCGGCAGTTCCCGTGAGCACGCCCCCTGGGCCCTCACGCAGTTCGGCTTTCGCGCAGTCATCAGCACGTCGTTCGCGGATATCTTCAAGCAGAATGCCCTGAAGAATTCGCTGCTCCCCATTGTGGTGCCGGCGGACGTCCATGCGGCGCTGTTCGATACGCTCTCGAAGGACCCGGATGCTACTGTCACGGTGGATCTCGCAGCGGGCAAGCTCACGCTGCCGGACGGACAGCAGGTGGAGTTCGCGGTGGATCCGTTCTCCCGGCACTGCCTGGTGAACGGCATCGACGAGCTGGGCTACATCCAGCAGCACGAGGCCGCCATCGCGGCGTTCGAAGCGCGGCGTCCGGCCTCTCTCAACACCCTGGCCGGGTAGCGCCCACAGCGCCCGCGCGATAGATAAGCTGCCCGCCCTTCACCGTGAGGTGGACCGCATTCACGCCGAACCAGTAGGGTATCTCGCGGTAATCGGAGACGTTCAGGACAATCAGGTCGGCGGTCTTCCCGACCTCGAGCGACCCGCACGTCTCCGCGCAGCGCAGCGCCCAAGCCCCATTTATGGTAGCGGCCGTAATGGCCTCCGCGGGCGTCAGGCGCATGCGCGCGCAGGCAAGCGATAACACCATCTGCATATTGCAAGTGGGACTGGTGTTGGGATTGAAGTTACTGGCCAGCGCAATGGCCGCCCCGGCATCGACCAGGGCGCGGGCAGGGGCATACGGGCCGCGGTCCAGGTGGAAGGTGGCGCCGGGCAGCAGAGTGGCGATGGTTTCCGAACGCGCCAGCGCGGCAACGTCCTCCGGGCCGGCATACTCCAGATGATCTACGCTCACCGCCCCATTTGAGATGGCCAGGGGAACGCCGCCGGTGCGGCCGAACTGATCGGCGTGGACCTTCAGCAGAAAACCCAGCTTGGCGGCGGTCCGGAGGTAGCGCGCGGTGCTGTCGAGACCCGTACCGGCACAATCTACGAAGACGTCGGCGAAGCGCGCGAGCTTGCGGCGGGCGGCCGTGACAAGCAGGGTGGAGGCCACACGGTCGAGGTCCGGAGACGCGGGACGGCCGCGACCGGAAGCCAGCAACGGGGCCACCGCGAAGCAGGTAGACTCCACGCGAAGCGGCTCGCCATTGAGTCGCGCGAAGGCACGCAAAATTTTGAGCTCTGCATCCGCATCGGCACCGAAGCCGGTTTTCGCCTCCACTGTGGTGGTGCCGTGCCGGGCCATGGTATCGAGCACTTCGCGGCAACGCGCCACGAGACCCTTGGAAGTGGCAGCGCGAATGGCCTCCAACCCCGCGCGCCAGCCCGTCATGGCTTCGAGGGGATTGACGCCCGCGATGCGCGCTTCGTAATCATCGAGCCATGGCGCGCCATAAGCCAGGTGGGTATGGCTGTCCACGAATCCGGGCATGACAACCCGTCCGCTGGCGTCGATCTCACGCGCGCCGCGCGCCAGGGCGAGGTTCTCCACCCGGCGAGTAGGGCCCACTTCTTCGATCTTGCCGTCGCGCACCAGCAGCGCGCCGTCCGGGATGATGCCAAGTTCTCGAAGGGCGGAACCGCGGCGCGGTCCCACTGGGCCGTGCAAGGTGATCAACTGCCGGGCGCCCCGGACAATCAACGTGGAAGTCAAAGGGGCTGAACCGCGGGTTCGAAGTGAGTGTTGTACAGACCTGCGTTCATTTCTTTCCATCCTCCCATATCGCACCGGCAGTCATAATGGATTTGTGGCCGCTGAAAGACCGCTGAAGACGCTCGAGCGCGTGTTGTCGAAAGCCGGGCTGGGATCACGCACCGAGGCGCGAAGCTGGATCGGCGCGGGACGTGTGCGAGTGAACGGCAAGGCGATTCGTAATCCCGACCATTGGGTAGATATGGAGCTCGACCGCGTCGTGATGGACGGCAAACCGGTGCGCTCCAGTAGCAAGGTCCACATCCTTCTATATAAGCCCAAAGGTTTCCTCACCACTTACAAGGACCCGGAGGGCCGCCCCACGGTCTACGATCTTATCGAGGACGCGGGCGTGTGGCTCTCCCCCGCGGGGCGCCTGGACCTCGATACCAGCGGGCTGCTGATCCTGACGAACGACACCCAGTTCGCCGAGCGTCTCACCAACCCGGACCACCATGTCCCCAAGACTTACGAGGTAAAAGCGGCCACGCTGCTCACCGACGATCAAATCGAGCGCCTGCGACGCGGGGTGGAATTGAGCGACGGCCCCACACGCCCTGCCCAGGTGAGGAGGCTGCGCGACGTCGGCCGCCACAGTTTCGTCGAGATCACCCTTCAGGAGGGTCGCAACCGCCAGGTACGCCGCATGCTCGAGGCTGTGGACAGCCGCGTCTTGAAACTGGTCCGGACGGCTATCGGGCCCGTGCGAATCGGCGACCTGGCGATTGGAAAGTGGCGGCTGTTGACGGCGCAGGAAGTCCGGCTGCTCAGGACTTCTCCACCATAAGGTTGTTCGTCACCTTGAACACCCCGGGTACGCCCTTAGCTTGAATGCCGGCGATGTTTTTGTCCGTCTCGTTGGCCACCACGCCTTCGAGCGACACGTCACCGTTGCGGACGATGATGTGGATGGGCGGCACGGAGCGAAACGCGTAGCGGTCGAGCGCCGTGTGGCCGTAAATGGCGCGATAGACGGCTATGCGGATGCGGTCGTCGTTGGGCGAGGTCGGCAGGACCTCGATCTTGTTGACGACCTTCTCGACGCCCTCTACGTCTTTCACTACACGCTCGGCGTCGGATTTCAAAGTGGGGCGCGTCACCTGCCCCATGAGGGTGATTGCCCTTCCATCAACACGGAAGGTGAGATTGTCGAAAACGCCATAATAGGGGAGCATCACCAGCTCGTGGCGAACTTCCCGGACGAGCCGCTCCTCAGCCTGTTTCGGAACTGTTTGCCAGCCAGATGCGGGGAGCAGGGCCAGCATCGTGAGAACAGCTACTTTGTACATGTTCAGCACCTCGGCGGAATCCTGAATTCCCACAAGGGTGCGGAAAAACCACACAGTTTCAGGCTATACTAGTAGATTCAGAGGGTCGGTATGAAACGATACGGCAAATTCGCCGTTCTGATCGTAGTGGTGGTGGGGACGCTGGTGTGGCTTGCCACAGCCGGCATGAAAGAAACCAAGACCTACTATAAGACGGTTTCCGAGGTCGGGCAAATGGGGGCCCAGGCCGAAGGAAGGCGGCTGCGCGTAGCAGGGGACGTAGAGGGTGGATCCATCAAGCGGAAGGGGAGCCGGGTGGAATTCGTGCTCGTGCAGGAAGGCCAACGCCTGAACGTCGCGTATAACGGCTCGGACCCGCTGCCTGATACCTTCCGTGACGGCGCGCAGGCACTGGCCGACGGCAAGATGGGACCAAACGGGGTCTTCCAGGCAAGCAAAATCCAAGCCAAGTGCGCTTCCAAGTATGAAGCCAAGCCCGGCGGCAAACATCCCGGGCAGATCCCTCTCAACCAAAAGAGCAGCGTCTAAGGTTCCGTGCGACCTAGGGGTTCAGTCGTTCGCGAGCATCTTTAAGAGGTTCACTCAGCTATGGAAAATCTGGGTTCGCTAGCCATCCTCCTGGCGCTGGCGATTGCGGTCTATGCCGCGGTGGGATCCGTGGTGGGGCGCGTCAAGCGCAAGCCTATCCTGATCCTCAGCGCGGAACGGGCGGTTTACGCCGTCTGGGCACTGGTAACGCTGGCGTCGGCGGTGCTGGTCTGGGCGCTGATGACGGGCGACTTCCGCATGGCCTACGTGGCCGCGCACAGCAACCGCGCCATGCCGGCGCTCTACAAGTTCGCCGCGTGGTGGGGCGGGCAGGAAGGGTCTCTGCTCTTCTGGACGTTTCTACTGTCGTCTTATGCCGCGATCGTGGTCTTTACGAACCGCCGGCGCCATCGTGAGCTGATGCCCTGGGTCACCGGCACCATGGCCACCATCACGGCATTTTTCCTACTGATGAACGCCTTCGTGGTGAGCCCGTTCCAGATGCTGGCGGTGGACCGGCTGGTCACGGCGGTGCCCGATGGCAACGGCCTGAACCCGTTGCTGCAATACCCCGCCATGGCCATCCACCCGCCGTTCCTTTATCTGGGTTACGTGGGGTTCGCGGTGCCGTTCGCCTTTGCCATCGGATCGCTGATCACGCGTCAGCCGGGGGATGCATGGATCCACACCACGCGCCGCTGGACCCTATGGACGTGGCTGTTCCAGAGCATCGGCATCTTTCTAGGGATGATGTGGGCCTACCACGTATTGGGCTGGGGCGGATACTGGGCGTGGGATCCGGTGGAGAACGCTTCCCTGCTCCCGTGGCTGAGCGGCACGGCCTTCCTGCATTCCGTGATGATGCAGGAGAAGAAAGGCATGATGAAGGTCTGGAACATGGTGCTGGTTTCGGCCACCTTCTTCCTGTGTATCTTCGGCACGTTCCTGACGCGCTCGGGCGTGGTCAGTTCGGTGCACGCCTTCGCGCAGTCGCCGATCGGGATGTACTTCGTGAGCTTCCTGGCGGTGGGGATAGCGGCCACGGTCTACCTGATTCTGGACCGCCTGGACTACCTCAAGAGCGAATCGCGCCTGGAGAGCGTCGTCTCGCGCGAATCGAGCTTCCTCTTCAACAACCTGATCCTGCTGGCAAGTTGCTTCGCCGTGCTGTGGGGCACCATGTTCCCCGTCATCACGGAGAAGTTCACGACCGAGAGAATCAGCCTGGACGCGGGCTGGTTCAACACCCTCATGATCCCCATCGGGCTGTTCCTGCTGTTCCTGACGGGCGTAGGGCCGCTGTTCGCGTGGCGGCGAACGTCTGTGGAGAGCCTGCGCCGGAACTTCCAGTGGCCGGGGATCGCTTCGGTGGTGCTGGTCGCCGTCCTGATGGCCGCGGGCGTGCGACACTTTTATGCCCTGATCTCGTTCGGCTTCAGCCTCTTCGTGGCGCTCACGGTGGTGGCGGAGTTTTCGAAGGGCGCCCGCTCCATCGCCCGGAAGAACCAGATGAACCTGCTGCGGGCGACATTCGAGCTCACGCACCGCAACACCCGGCGCTACGGCGGGTACCTGGTGCACATGGGGATCGTGCTCATGTTCGTGGGCTGGACCGGCGCGGCGTTCAATCACAATGAAACCCAGGAAGTGAAGGTCGGGGACCACATGAGCCTGGCGGGCTACGATCTTCGGGTAATGGACATCCAGCACGGCGAGAACGAGAATTACGTATGGCATCGCGCCACGATGGGGGTTTTGAAAGAGGGACGCAAGATGGCCACCCTGCACCCCGAGCGGCGCTTCTACAAGTCCAATCAGCAGGGGACGTCGGAAGTTTCGGTGCATCGCCGCTTCAACGAGGATGTCTATTTGAACTTCGCGGGGATGACGGAGGACAACCAGCGGGCTATCGTGCAGGCGTACGTCTTCCCGCTGGTATCGTGGATCTGGATCGGCGGCCTGGTGATGTTCGGCGGGACCCTGATCGCCCTGGTGCCGAGCAAGCTAAAAATGCAGTACCCCCGAACAGAAGTAGTGGGGATCGCGAAAGAGTATGCGGAGCTGGAAAAATAGTCTGTTGCTCACCCTGGTAGCCGTGATGGCGCTGGCGCAGATGCCGGCGAGGAGCGGCGGGGTGGACGTGCTGCGGGTGGGGCAGCGCCTGGCGTGTCAGTGCGGATGCTCCGACACGGTGGCAACCTGCTCCATGTTGGAATGCCACTTCTCGAAACCGGCTAAGGCACGCATCGCCAAGATGCAGGCGGCCGGTATTTCGGACCAGGCCATCATCGACCAGTTCATCAAGGAGTACGGGCAGGACATCTACAGGGCTGAGCCAAATGCGTGGGGCCGGGTGATCCCCTACGCGTCCATTGGCTTCGGCCTGGTGGTGATCTGGATGTTCGTCAAGCGATACCGGAAACCCGCGCCGGCGCCCGAACGGGGCCCCGAGCCGGAGGATCCGGCACTCGCGAAGTATGGCCAGCAGATCGAGAAGGACCTGTCGGATCTGGATTAAATGATCATTGCAATCAGTTCTGTGGTCGCCATCGCGGCCATCCTGTACATCCTCGGGGTGCGGGCAAGCGACCTGCCCAAGGTCGAGCCGCCTTCCCCGTTCCAGCACCTGGACGAGCGGAAAGCGGCCATCTACGATAACCTGCGGGATCTCCAGTTCGAATACCGCGTGGGGAAACTGTCGGAAGCCGACTACCAGGCCACCAAGCGCGATCTGCAGAAGGAACTGGCGGCAGTGATGGCGGAGGTGGACCGCATTAAGGCGGGGCTGGCGCCGAAGGGCGCTGTGGCTCGCGCGCCCAAGCCGCGCGCCGCCGGGAAGCACGTCTGCGAGCATTGCGGCGCTGGGTTCGCGCAACCGCTGAAATTCTGTGGGGAGTGCGGCAAACCAATGCCGGTGGTGCAGTCATGAAGCGCGCACTCGCAATCATTCTGCTGGCGCTGCCGGCGATGGCGGCGGTAGATGGCACGGTGGTCAACAGGACCACGGGGAAACCCGCCACCGGCGCCGTGGTGACGCTCTACCAGATGGGCCAGGGCGGCATGTCGCCGCTTGAAACCATGCGCGCCGACGGTGAGGGACGCTTCGCCGCTACCAAGGACGCCGAGGGGCCCAAACTGCTGCAGGTGATTTTCGATGGCGTGGTCTATAGCCAGATGCTGACGCCCGGCACCCCTACAACCGGCGTGACCGTGGACGTCTACAACACGTCGAAGCAGCCCGGTGAGGCCAAAATTGCGCAGCATATGGTGTTGCTCGAACCGTCGGACGGACAGTTGGCCGTCAGCGAGGCTTACGTCTTCAATAACAGCGGAAAGACGACCTATAACAATCCGGCCGACGGCACCCTGCGGTTCTGGATGCCGGATGAGGCCAAGGGAATCGTCAAGGTGAACGCCACGGCGCCCGGCGGCATGCCGGTGGAACGCACGGCCGTGAAGGCCGCGGAGGCCAATGTCTACAAGGTGGACTTCCCGATTAAGCCCGGTGAAACCCGCATCGATGTGCGGTATCTGGTGCCCTTCGCGAGTGACGGCACCTATAAAGCCAAGGTGTTGCACAACGGGAGCACCAGGCTGGTAACTCCCGGAGGTGTCACGCTGGCGGGCGACAACATCGCGTCGCTCGGTCCCGAGCCGCAAACCGGGGCCAACATCTACGATCTGAAGGGACGCGCCATCAAGGTGACGGTCCAGGGGAACGGCTCGCTGCGGGCCGCGGAACCCGAGGTGGAGAACGCCGGACCGGAGATCCAGCGCATCATGCCGAAGATATGGGACAACGCCATCCCCATCCTGGGGCTGGCTTTCGGCATCCTGGCGCTGGGGTTCGTCCTGCTCTACCGGGCGCAACCGGGAGCATGAGCCACGCGGTCGAAGTCGAAGGCGTCTGGAAGTTCTATGGGGATTATCCGGCGCTGCGGGATATCGGGCTGAAGGCCGAGCCGGGCGTTTGTCTGGCGCTGATCGGCCGTAACGGCGCGGGCAAGACCACGCTGCTGCGGATCATGGCGGGATTTTCGCAGCCGGGCAAGGGACGTATCGGCATCTTCGGCCATACCCCCCGGGAGCCGGAAGCGCGTCGGCGTATGGGCTTCATCGGGCACGGCATCTCCGTCTACGACGAGCTTTCCGCGATCGAAAATTTGACGCTGTTCGGGCGACTCTATGACCTGCCTGCGCCGCGGCGGTCGGCTGAAGAATGGCTGGAACGGACAGGCCTGGCGCATGTGCGGGACGGCCTGGTGCGCGAGTTCTCGCGCGGCATGCGGCAGCGCCTGGCCGTGGCGCGCGCTTTCCTGCATGATCCGGACGTGCTCCTGATGGATGAGCCGTTTACGGCGCTCGACGACCGTGCCATCGCGGTGCTCCAGACGTTGCTGCACGACGCGCTCGCCCAGGGCCGCACCATCATCATGTCCACTCATCAGTTGCGCGAAGCTTTGGAGCTGGCCACCGATGTAGCGCTGCTCAACCGCGGCCGCGTGGCCTTCACCGGCCCGCGCACTGCCGAGATGCTGGCCGACCCGGGCTGGGTGTACGCACATTACGGGGAGAACTGATGCCTGTCGTCGAGACCCGCAGCCAGCCCCGTACAGCGCCCGCAGTGCGCCGCGGATGGACGTCCCTGCCACGTCAGATAGCGGTGATCGCCTGGAAAGACCTGCGCGCCGAGATGCGCACGAAGGAGGCGCTCAACGCTTCCTTCGCTTTTGCGCTGGTGATCCTGCTGCTGTTCAGCTTTGCCTTCGACCCCACCGAGGAGCAGACCCGCGCCATCTCCGGCGGCCTGCTGTGGATCGTCTTCGCTTTCGCCGGGACCCTGGTGCTCAATCGCAGCTTCGCACGGGAACTGCCCAACGACTGCCTGGACGCGCTGGTGGCGGCGCCCGTCTCCGGGTCGGCCATCTTCCTTGGGAAAGCGTTGGCCAATTTCGTCCTCCTTATGGCCCTGGAGCTGGTATCGCTGCCGGTGTTCGGCATCTTCTACAACGTGCGATGGACCGCGCAGTTCTGGCCGCTGCTGCTGGTGCTGGCGCTGGGGACGTGGGGGCTCACGGTGATCGGCACAATCTTCTCCGCCCTAACGGTGAACATCCGGCTGCGCGAGGTGATGCTGCCGCTGCTGGTGTATCCCATCCTGATCCCCGCCCTGATGGCGGCCATGCAGTTGAGCACCGCGCTCATAGCCGGCCAGCCGCTCACGGGAGATATGCTGGTCTGGCTGCGGCTGCTGGCGGGATTTGACGTCATCTTTACGGCGTTGTCGATCATCTTAATGGAGACGGTATTGGTAGGTTAGGCGGCTTATGAGGGAGAAAGTTCTTTACGCACTGGGCATCGTGGCGGCCCTGCTGATCGCCCGAAACCTCTTCCACATTTTCCTGCGCTTCCCGGACGAGGCTAGCCAGGGGGCCATTTTCCGCATCATCTTCTTCCACGTCCCCGCGGCCATGACGGCTCTGCTGGGCGCGGTGGTGGCGCTGGTGGCAAGCGTCGGCTGGCTTACCACCCGGCGCCTGCGCTTCGATTCGCTGGCTGTGGCGGTGACGGAGGTGTCGCTCGCATTTCTGGCTGCCAACCTGATCACCGGGTCGATCTGGGGGCGCATCATCTGGGGAATCTGGTGGACGTGGGATGCGCGGCTCACTTCCGCGCTGGTGTGCTGGCTGCTCTATGCGGGATACCTGATGCTGCGGCGGGCCATCGAGGAGCCCACCCAGCGGGCCACCGTGGCGGCAGTCTACTCCATCTTCGCTTTCGTAGACGTGCCCATCGTGATCTTCTCGATCAAGTGGTGGCGCACACAGCACCCGCAGCCGGTCTTTTGGGCGGGCGGCTCGTTTCCGGCGGACTGGTATTGGACCGCGCTTCTGATGTTGCTGGCGATGCTGCTACTGGGCGGAGTGCTCACGGCCATCCGGCTTCGCCAGGAAGAGACCCAGAGAGAAATCGACTCGATGCGCCGCTACGCGCACGCAATGTAAGGATTCGCCATGGACGAACGTAACTTCACCTTCATGTTTTACGGCTTCACGGCCGCGTGGGCGGTCCTGGTCCTGTATGTGCTGATGCTCGTTTCCCGAGAGCGCAACCTGCGGCGCCAACTCGACGGCCTGAAGAGCTTGCTGGAGCATAAAGAGAAGCGGTAGACCGGCCCTCGGGACGTTCCTCTACACGGACCGCGGCAAAATCAGCGTGACCATGGATGGAGTGCCGACCCCCGAATCCCGGGTCGATCTGCTATCGGCAACCAAAGGTGCGCCGTTCGGGACTTCCTCTGCACTCGTAGCGACGGTCCTGCTGCGGCTCGTCCGTCTCGGCGTAAGCCGGTGGTCTTCAAGAAAGCGATGACGTCGGAAGCCCCCCCACAGGCGTATTCTTGCTGCTTCATTTGAATTTCTGCGCGAAAGTTGCCCGAAAGAAGATACAAGAAGCCGGCATCCGGAAGCCCGCACCTCACCGCAGCAACGTTCCAGAGTTGATACAGTCAAACGTCTTTTGCTATTGACAATCAGTGGCGGCGATATTAGCATATTTACACCTGACCATGTCGGAGACGGCGCGATCACCTCGCATGTGAGGCCGGCTTCGTAGCAGACGCGCAAACGATCCGGCGGGCCGAGCCTGGAGACCAGCTTGCGAAGCGGCTCCAACGCGGGAAGTTTGCTCGGCGGTCATGTATCTTAGGCGTGCGACCGGCTCCTTTCTTGTGCGGCTCTGCGCCGCTGTTTCCTTCGATTCACAGGTAACCAGCGCGACTGCGAATCGGGGTTGGTCGTCCCATTGTGACTTGACGGGAAAACATGAAACGGCGCACTTTTCTGACATCAGTCGTGGTTGGCGCGCCATCCCTGGGCCTGGCGTTGAGCCAGGCCCAGGATGATGGCTACAGAGGCACCTGGTATAGGAGCGGCGTGCCCGGCCCACGGTATGTCTATAGCGGTGGCTTCGCCACTTACCCGCAGCAGCAACTCCCGATTGCGTATTACTCCAGGGAGGCGAACAAGACGTTCTTCTGTTATGGTGGTGCCGCGAAGGGAAAGCAAACGCTTCTGCACATGGTTTCCTACTACGACCATGCCACTGGGATGGTACCGCGTCCGACGATTCTCCTCGACAAGAGGACCACGGACGCCCACGACAATCCGGTCCTCATGCTCGACGATGCCGGACACATCTGGATCTTCTCAAACGCCCATGGGACTTCGCGGCCGGCTTACATCAGCCGCAGCAGGAAGCCGTACTGCATCGATGGATTCGAGCTCGTCCTCACCACTAGTTTCTCGTACGGCCAGCCGTGGTATTTGTCCGGGCAGGGCTTCCTGTGCCTGCACACGCGGTATGAGGACGGCGACCGGGTGCTGTACTGGATGACCAGCCCGGAGGGCGTTCGGTGGAGCAAAGCGCATAAACTGGCGCACATCGAGAGCGGGCAATACCAGATCAGCAACCGTCGAGGCCGGCGTGTCGCGACGATGTTTAACTATCATCCAGACACGCCGCTCACCTCGCTCAAGCGGACCAACCTGTACTATATGGAAACGAGGGATATGGGTCGAACCTGGCGGAGTGCGGATGGGAAGCCGCTCTCCATTCCGTTGTACGAAGTGCATAATCCAGCCATGGTGCGCGACTACGAGGCAGAGGGGCTGTTGGTCTTTTTGAAAGACTTACAGTTTGACGCACAAGGCCGGCCCGTGCTGCTATATCTGACGAGCCAAGGGATTCATCCCGCCGCCGAGAATGGTCCGTTTGCGTGGCACACGGCACGGTGGACCGGGCGGACATGGCAGATCCGCAACTTTACTACTTCAGACAATTGCTTCGATTTCGGCCCCCTTTACATTGAGGCCGACGGGACATGGCGGATCATCGCCCCAACTGCGCCAGGGCCAGATCCATATGGGACCGGCGGCGACATGGTCATGTGGACGAGCCGTGATCTTGGCGGTTCGTGGGAGGTGGTCCGGCAACTGACGCACGACACCCGTTTTCATCACACATACGCCCGGCGCCCGATTAACGCACATCCGGAGTTCTATGCACTTTGGGCTGACGGCGACGTCAAACAACCATCGAAGTCAAGCCTGTACTTCACCAATCAGCAGGGCACGCACGTCTGGAAACTGCCGACTGAGATGACCGGAGATTTCCAGAAACCAGAAGTGATCAGTTAGTGCAGTAGCGGATGACCTTGCGGAACTGCCGCTGGTCCGGCACTCCCAGTTTGTCAACCGTGAGGGTTTCCTCCATTCCTTCTTCCAGGCTCCGCGCCGCGCTCGGGTAGCGGCCGCTCCATCAGTTGCTTCACTTTCTCACCGCTGACTTCTCGATGCCGTACGCCTCGCTGAACTCCTTCACTACTGCACCATAGTTGCGGGTCGAAAGCCCGCGCATCATCTTGTAATCGATTCGATGCGCCGCCACGCGCACGCAATGTAAGGATTGGCCATGGACGAACGCAATTTCACCTTCATGTTTTAAGGCTTCACGGCCGCATGGGCGGTGCTGATCCTGTATGTGCTGATGCTCGTTTCCCGAGAGCGCAACCTGCGGCGCCAACCAAGCTTCCCTGCCCGGGAGTATGCTATTGGGCATGCTCAGACGCAACCTTCTGCGAGCGGCCGGGGGCGCGCTGGCCGTCGCCGTGACGGACCGGGAACTGGCGGCGCAGGAACAGGCGGCACGGGCCACCCGCGCGATGCCGTCTCCCAGGATCCGGGACGTGCAGGTGATCGCCACGGCACCCGCCGGGCTGCGCCTCACTGTCGTCAAAATTCTAACCGACCAGGACGGGCTCTACGGCTACGGCTGCGGCACCTACACGCAGCGCGCCGAACTGGTGAACGCCGCGGTCGAGAAGTACCTGCGGCCATTTCTCGAAGGCAAGCCGGCGGACCGCATCGACGACCTCTGGCAGGCCTGCTACAACAGCTCCTACTGGCGCAACGGACCGGTGCTGAACAACGCCATCAGCGGGGTGGACCAGGCGCTCTGGGATATCAAGGGGCGGCAGGCCGGGATGCCCGTCTACCAATTGCTCGGGGGCAAGTGCCGGGAAGCGGTGGACTGTTACGGGCACGCCTCCGGGGCGGAAATTCCCGAAGTCATCGAGAACGCGAGGCGCTACATGGAGCGCGGCTTCCGGCACGTGCGCGTGCAGATCGGTGTGCCTGGAATGTCCGGCTATGGCAGCGGAGGCGCTTCCGCACGGGTCGAGGCGTTGCACGCGACGCCGGTGTTCGAGCCGGCCGCCTACATGCGGCGCGCACTCAAGATGCTGGAAGAGTGCCGCAAGCAGTTGGGCGACGAAGTGGAACTGCTGCACGACGTCCACGAGCGCATCTCCCCCATTCAAGCCGTGCAATTCGCCAAGGACGTGGAACGCTTCCGGCTGTTTTTTTTGGAGGACCCGGTCTCCCCCGAGGACATCGCCTGGTTCCGGCAAATCCGGCAGCAGTGCGCAACGCCCCTCGCGATGGGGGAACTGTTCAACAGCCCGCACGAGTGGACCCCGCTGATTGCGGAGCGGCTGATCGACTACATGCGGATGCACGTCTCACAGGTCGGCGGGGTGACGCCATGCCGCAAGATCGCCGCCATGGGGGAGGCATTCGGGGTGAAGACGGCATGGCACGGGCCGGGCGATGTATCGCCCATCGGGCATGCGGCCAACGTGGCGCTCGATCTCGCCTGCTACAACTTCGGCGTGCAGGAGTACTCGCCATTCCACGAGCGGGCGCAGGAAGTGTTCCGCGGCTGTCCGGCGATGAAGAACGGGTATCTCTACGCCACCGAGGCCCCCGGCTGGGGCATCGAAGTAGACGAGAAATTGGCCGCGAAGTACCCGTACGGGAGCTTCGAGGGCGCACGCTCGAAACTGAACGGCGGATGGGGGGAAATCCGCCGCCGCGACGGCACCATCATCAAGCAGTAGGCTACGAGTTCAACCCTCGCCATGCTATTCTGAAACAAGACCCACATCGCGGAGAGATGGCCGAGTGGTTGAAGGCGCACGCTTGGAAAGCGTGTATAGGGGAAACTCTATCGAGGGTTCGAATCCCTCTCTCTCCGCCAGTTTAGAATCAATCACTTACAAGCAGCAAGTCAAAATGGGGTGCAATGGGGTGCAAAGGGTGGTACACTTCGCCCTCTGGTTGCCGCCACCTTTGCGCAAACCAGGAAAGGCTCCCCGATGGCCCTCACGCTGTACCGCAGGACTACCGCAAGCAAGGTAAGTGCGAAGGCGGGCACCCCCGCGAACTCCGCACCTTCGAGACGGACGAAACCCGGCGCAACCACAAAAAGTGCAGATGCCCGATCTATGCCGAGGGGACGCTCGGCCAGTTCCGGCGCGTGAGCACGGGCAAGATCACCTGGCCCGAAGCGAAGGCGGTAGCCGCGGCGTGGGAAGCAGCCGGGACATGGGACGGCCATCTGGCGGCAGTGACGGCTTCCCTACCCACCGCCGCGACCTTGAACACAGCCAACCCCGACGAGTCCGTGTCCATCGAGAAAGCCACGGCGGCCTTCATTAAGGAGCATCAGGAAAACTCCGCGCCCAATACGGTGAAGAAGTACGGCATCCTCATGCGCAAGCTGAAAAAGTTCTCCGCGTCCAAGGGCTACGTGATACTTCGCCAGTGGAGCCCGGCCGATGTGCGCGAATTCCGCGGCTCATGGGGGGTCAGCCCGGTGACGGCGAGCAAGGATATCAGCAACCTGAAAGCGTTCTTCGAGTTCTGCCTCGAAAACAAGTGGATCTCCGAAAACCCGGCGCGTTTCAAGGCCCGGCGCACCAAACGAAACAACGCGGCCGCCACGCGCCAGAAGAGCCCCTACACCGACGCGGAGTTGCAGCGCATGTACGACGGCTGTGACGCCATCGGGAAAACGGAATTGCGCGAGTTGCCCAAGAAGAAGAGTGGTCGCGTAGTAGCGACGGAGACCCGCTACCGGGAATACCACCGCAAGTGGACGGGTGAGGACCTGGCCGACTTCATCTCCATCTCTGCGTACACCGGGCTGCGCATCTCCGACGTGGCGACCTTCCATATCACGCGCCTCAACGACGAGGGAGAAATCTTCCTGCACGCCAAGAAGAACGACGAGCCCATCAACACCTGGGTCCCCGAGTGGTTGCAGGAGCGGATTCACGCGCGCGCCAAGCGCATCGGCCCGCTCATCTTTGGCGCACATACCACCAAGGACATGAACGTGGTCACCGATGTGTGGCGGCGGAAACTGAAGGCCATGTGGGAGAAGAATGGCCCCTGGGCCGAGAAGCCCACGCACCACCGCTTCCGCCACACCTTCGTACGCATCTTGTTCCAGGACGGCGTGGATGTAGGGATGGTAGCGGTGTTGATCGGCGACACCGAGGAGATGGTGCGTAAGCACTACTCCAAGTGGGTGCCTGAACGACAGGCGCGCGTGCGAAACGTACTGAAGGGAGCCTTAGTCGGGACGCCCAAACCGAATTCAGTGAAGGTGGTTGCGACGAAGAAGATCGGGACGACCGATTAGGAGCCTTGTGGACCGTGCCCCGGCGCGGAGATCCGCACCGGGGCTTTTAGCAGTTGTCAGGCGGCCGGATTAAACAGCTTGGTGTGGATACGGCGGGCAACCGATTCAGGTACCGTATACGTGGTGCGCGCGCGTTGCGGACCCCGCCGCAAATTCACTACATCAGGCTCGTCTTTGACGAGACGGCGCACCGTCTCGCGGTCCAGATTCCACAACTCGGCAAGCTCACTGACGGTGTAGTGCTTTTCAAGAAATTCGTTCATGCGAACATCCTTCCGATAAGGGATTACACGCAACGTGCTTTGAGCTACCGCTAATACGCTGTGATTTCGCCCAACCGGGGCGGGCACAAAAACGCGCTGCGTGGACGCCTAATAGCGCCGATGTCGCAAAGAGGGATTGCGCGGATTGAATACGTGCATAGAGACAGACATCTGCCCGATCATATGCGGCCCTCTGAACGGGCCGTGCGGTGCGCCTGCCGGGGATAAACGTATGATACCAAGATGGGCTATTGTAGCGCGCCTCACGAGCGCCCGTAGAATCCCGTTTTGACCGCTCGTGCGTGGGCACCTGGTAGACCATACCAAAGGCTCGGTCGGGCGCTGACGCACTCCTTGACGCACGCGCGTCTCGACGAACGCGGGCTCGCGGTATGGGGCGAGGAGGACTACTGCTCCCCACCCCTGGCCGAGGAGCGCGCGGCCGTGCTCGACGAATACTTTGACGATATCGAAGTCGAGCGCGTCGAACCCAGGCGAAGGATGGCGTCGGATCGACGGGCTGCCGCCCCTGCCGTTTACGGGAAGTTGAGGTACAGCTTGCCGTGCGTTCCCTGCTTCACGTGCCCGACGCCGAACACGTCGCACAGGATAGCGGCGACTAAGCAGGCGTCTACCGCGGCAGTGGCTCGGCGTTCAGCCGCGGCGAGGCGGTGACAATCCGTTCCGTGAAGCTATTCGCGGCGCGGTCGCCTGGCTGTACATAGAAGTCACCCGGCACCGCCTGCCCGGCGAAGTGCGGAGCGCGGCGTGGAGGAACCCCACATCCACGCGCCTGCCATCCGGCAGCACGTAGTGCGTGCCGTGGTCCTGGCACGCGATCACGCGGTCCTTGCCGGGGGTCCGCACGGTGATGGTGGTGCCCGTCGCCATCGGCAAATCATATACCCTTGGAGCCGCAGGCGGCATCATCGTTTCCCGCCTCAAACATCGCGAACGTCCATTTGATCGGGAAGCGTGATACGGTGTCTGCGTGCAGGTAAAGGACTGGCCGCGAAAGATCGCAGACGCTGTTTGGGGCGACGCTGCTTGGGACTTAATGAAGGAAGGCATCCGGTGGTTATTACCTGGTTTGTCCACGGTCGTGACGACAGCCGCAACCTGGCTTCTCGGACTGGACTGGCGTTGGATCGTGTTCGTCACGGGATTGGTTTTCTGGGCATGTGGGTTCATTATGGTCCGAAAGCTGCGCCACCACGAACCCAAGAAGCCACGCCCATCATCCCCGGGTGATACGCTGGGTTTCAAGGATGGGCCAGTTGAAATTGCGCTCTCCTCAGTAACGACCGAAATCGAAGGACTGAAGGTCGAGCCGCTCACGCACCAGCACGGCATACTAATCTCCGTGATGCAGGCATTTGACCGGGACCGGGGGCACAGATGCCAAGTTGTGCTCACAAATCTCCAGAAACTTGAAGCCGGATTGCCTCATACAGTGGCCGAACTTCACAACAGCACCGGAGCTTTCCGATGCGGTACCGTTCACCTCGATTCGGCGACGAGCAGCAGTACTCTGCACTATAGTCAGCCGCAACGCTGGTGGCTTGTTACGGACACGAGTGGCAGGCCCCGGATCGAATACACTTCGGGATATGCTTCGGGCCAGAATCGCACACGTGGTCGTGTCGAGGTTCCCCCCGGCGAGTGGGTTGGAACGATAGAGGTGCTGGTGGACGAGAAAAAGCTAACCCGGCACATCCGTTTTCGATGGTTGGGTCATGGCCGAACAGAGCTTCTCTCGAAGAAGTAACCCCGGCTTGAGGTGGGTTTATCCCCCGCTACAATGAAATCAGGTGTCCCTTCCCCGCTTCACCCCCATGCCCCTGGCGCGTCTCCCCGCGCCCTTCGACCACCCGTCCTGGATCTACGAGCTAAAGTACGACGGCTTCCGCGCCCTGGCCTACATCGAGGATGGCCGGGCCCGGCTCGTGTCGCGGAATGAGAACGTGTTCCGATCCTTCCCCGAGTTGAACACAGCCATAGGCCCGGCGCTCGGCGTGAGGGACGCCGTTCTCGACGGGAGATCGTCCATTTAGGACGTGATGGCAAGCCGATGTTCTACCAGCTCATGCGCCGCCGCGGGCCGCAGTACTTGTTCGCCTTCGATCTGCTATCGCTTGATGGCCGGGACTTGCGCGGCCTGCCTTTGCTGGAACGCAAGCGCCTGCTTAGCGGCATCGTACCGCAGGGCGCGTGCCCGGTCTTGTACGTGGACCATGTGGCCGAGTGCGGCGTCGATCTCTTCCGGGCCGTGTGCGAGCAGGACATGGAGGGCATCGTGGCGAAGAGGGCGGACGGGCTTTATACGCCGGAGGAAACCAGTTGGGTGAAGATCAAGAATCCGCGCTACAGCCAGAATGTGGGGCGGCGGGAGTTGTTCGAGCGGAGGCAGGGGACCGCGGCGTAGCCCCAGTCCGTCGTAGAAGACCCCACGCGGATTCCCGCCGAACGCTTGGCCAGTACCAACCTCGGTCGGTCTTCAAGAGTCTCAATCAGCCCATCCCCCCTTGTGGCCCGAGTTTTCCGGATCATCCAATGGGCAGGGGCTGAAGACCGCCCGTCACTTCAATTCGCAGCGTTGTGTCCAGAGCAGGCACTTAGAGTCGCCCTCCCTGGCACATAGTAATCACAGAATGTCGTTGTGTGGTGTTTTCCATCCGCGTCGTCATAGGTAATCCTGCCGTGAAACGCGCGCCCCCCTGTTGAGGCTCTCAACCAACAAAGGCTGGACTACTGCGCCTTCGCCGTACGTTATGATTCTTTCGGTCGGCAGTACCACCGAGACACTTGGCGAGTTCTGAGTTCTATATACAGGGTCAGACGGAAATGCCTGATCGGTTCCTAAAACATCGGCAGAGGTGATAGTTGTGACGCTGACAGCGCGAGAACGGCCCGCATTCAAGAAATGAACCTCATACTTGATTGGCTTACCAGCCTCAAGCGGGTGCATAACGAGAATGCCCGTTAAAGCGTAGAAAGTAGCGACTCTCGCACCCGAAGGCGTGATAGCCTTCGAGTGATTTTCTGCCAAGAAAAAGGAGAGTCGCTATGAAGAAACGATACCAGATCGACCAACAACGAGCGGTGCAGCAGT
>DATMYF010000036.1:0-4121 GCA_035561075.1 Bryobacteraceae bacterium | reverse complement strand
ACCGTTGTCCTCGCTGAGCGAGCCGAAGTAGATGTAGCCGTCCAGCTCCTGCATCTGGACGTGGATCTTCCCGTTGGTCCAGGTTCCCCGCCCCCGCTCGCCGGAGAGCGCCGCGATGTTGGCGAGGTGCCGCATCCGGGAGGCGGCGGGGTCGAACTCGTAGACGTTCGCGGAATCGGCGTGCGTGCAGAGCCCGACGTAGACCTTCCCGTTCGACGCGACGTACGCGGCGCTCCACATCTGGGCGTCTTTATGAACCGTGCTGAACCGGTAATGGCGCATGGGGACGATCTTGTACCCCAGGGACGCCGCGGGGTGCTGTGCAAACGCCCCGCCGAAGAAGCCGGAGGCGCACACCAGAAGCGCCAGCCGGCCTGCGTATGAATGCATTTTGCAAACCTCTTCTCTCGATATGTGTGCTGCCTCGCGTACCGCTCGCTCACTCCCGCGGCTCTAACGGTGCATACCCTCGCTCACTCCCGCGGCTCTGAACGGTTACAGAGCCGCGGCCGTGAGGGAGCGGTCAAGCCTAGAACGTGACGACCGCCAGATTGTACGTCTCGAGCTGCGGCATGCGGAACCGGACGCGGCCGCCTTCCGTTTTGAACTCCAGCGCCTGTCTGCCCGGGCGGTCCGGCGAGAGCGCCTCGACCCGCACCGGCTTGCGGCCCTCCGGCACCGCCATGGTGACCTCGACGGGCGGCACGACGGTCCCGCGCTTGTAGTTGATCAAGTGCAGGATGCGGGTGCCGCCGGCCTGCTCGGTCAACTCCGCGACCGTGGTAAGGGGCGCGCCGGTGAACTCCGCCGAAAAGGCGCTCCCAGCGGCGTAGCGCACCGCCACAATGATCTCATCCGCATTTAGCGGGAGGCTCCAGAACTTCCGGTCGAAGCCCTGGGTCACCCACGTGGAAACGGGCGGCAGGGGCTTCGCCGTCAGGACGGCGGGGATGTAAGCCGCGCGCCCCTTGCCGAAAGACTTCCGCTGCGCCTCGGGCAGCTCCCGCCCTGCGCGCGCGCGAATGCCGAGCACCTCGGCGAGCGCGTAATCCTCGCGCACGCGGCGCCAGTCCGTGAACAGCGAGCTGTGGCCCGTGGCTACTAGGCCTCCGCCGTTCCGCACGTATTCCCGGAGCTTCTCGACGGCCTTCTCGGGCAGGCACTCCTGGCTGCCCAGGACAACGGCCTTGTAGCGGCTCAGATTTTCGAGCTGCTGGTCGAAGATGATGTCGAACGGCACCTTGTTCTGAATCAGCACCTGCTCGATCAGCATGGTGTCGCGGTGCGGCTCGACGCTGTTGTAGGCCATGGAGGCGAACGAGCGCAGCACCGCCACGTCGGCCACGTTGCGGGACGCCTGGAAGAGCCGGTTCTGCTGGTGGTAGAAGCGAACGAAGCTCCGGGCGGCCTCAGGCATCTCGTAGACGTCCAGCGGCTTGCCCACATCGCCGAGGCAGTTGCGGTTGAAGGCCATGGTCTCGGCCATGCGGAGCTGGTAAGAAGACCCGGGCACGCGCGTCGAAGGATCGTTGACGAAGCGACACTTGATGAACACCGTCCGGTCCAGGCTGCGGCCCATCTTCAGAGAGCGGATCTTCGAGACCAGGATGCCCTCGCGGTCGACTTCCGCGTCGTTCGATTCCTCGGTCCAGAAAACGGAGCCGTGCCGGACCAGGCGCGCGTGGTCCACGCCGGAGAGAAACGCCCGGTTGGAGCCGTTGATGCCGTGCGGGTTCAGCTCCACCACTACGTTTGGATTCAGGCTGCGGATGTGCGCGGCCAGCTTGCCGTAATAGTCGGCCAAGTCGTGGCAGCGGAAGTCGGTCCACTCCTGGATCACGGGATCGGTGATGGTGGTGACGTTCGCGGGATTCGACACCCCGGACCACGACGGCACCCGCACGTTCGAGATGTCGGAGAAGCCGAAGCGCTGCTTCAACTGCTCGGGCGTGTACTTGGCGCCTAGGAACTCGCGGAAGCGGCGGTTGATTTCGGGCGTGTCTCCGGTGAGCGGCGCCTGGCGCCTCAGGACGTTGTCGAAATGGATGAGGTCCGCGTGGACCTCCTGGATGGCGATCCGGATGACGTTCTTGATGTGTTCGACGTAGCCGGGGTGATTGAAGTCCACGCGGTGGCGGAAGGTCTGGCCGCCGTAGCGCACGCTGTCGCCGTTCTCCATGTAAAGGATCCACTCGCGGGCCTTGGGGTTGTCGCGTAGCATGGTGTCGGCGTAGATGGTGTCGCCGATGTAGACCCCCAGCTTCATGCCGTGCTTGTGGCACAGTTCGCCGAGCTTCTTCGTAAGCTCGATCTCTTCGCGGTCCGCTTCGAGGCCCATCTTGTAGAAGTGGGCGATGATGAGGTTCACGCCCGATTCCTTCAGCTTGACGACGGTCTCCTCGGAGTGCTCCCGCATGTAGCGGTCGATGACGTTGACGGGCAATTCCCCGCCGGTTACGGCGTCCCTGCCGTACCGCAGCCGCACGTTGAGCGGCTCCCAGTTGCCGACGAAGACGACGCCGCGGTCCCACCACTCCGGTTCCTTGAAGGTGACTTCACCGCTCGCGAACGAGGCGGCCAGCAGAAGAAGGGTTATGAGGGTGCGCATGTTTCACTCCGTTCAGGAAAATCGAACCGCGGCATAGCGGCCGAACGTCGCGGGCAGCTCGATCCAGCCGTTGGCCGCGGCCAGCGGAACCGGCGCCGCGAGGTGCGGCGAATAGAGCACCGGCTTCCCGGAGGCCAGCCAGCCGGCGACGCGCAGCCGGTAACCTCGCGGCTCGCCGTCGCCGTAGTAGACCACGTGGGCCACGCAGCCCTTGACGGTGCGGTAGACATCGACGAAGGCCAGCGGCTGGCGCTCGTCGCCGCCCGCAAGCTCCGCCGACAGGCCCTGGCGCGCCAGCTCCGCCACCGTCCTGACGATCAGCGCCCGGTCGCGCGGCATGGCGGCGTGCATGGTATCCGACTGTTTGGTCACCCCGGGGCACTTGGCGAAGTACCGCACGCGGGGCGCGGACTGCAAGCCTTCCAACGCGGGTTTTTCGTGCTGCCGGAAGTTTTCGTCGAACTCGGAGCTTCGACCGGTGAGGACAAGGCCGCAGCCGCGGTCCACCGCCGCCCGGATGGCGCGGCACTCGCGCGCGGAAAGGCAGGTCTGGTTGGCCACGACGAGGACGTCGCGCGATCCGAGCGAAGCGAGGTGCGCCTCCTTGGCCACCCGGTAGGCGATGCGCCCGAGCAGCGCCTGCTCGAAGCCCAGCACGCTGTTGTAAGCAGTCGTGTGGTCGAAGGCCATGGACTCGAGCGAGTGATAGATCCACACGTTCGCGCAGGGTTGGGACGCCGCGTAGAGCTCTTCGTGGTCGCGAGAGAAGCCCATGTAGCGCTTCAGGGCCTCGTGGAACGGCGGCTGCTCGAAGAAGGCCGAACCGTCGCGCTGGTCTCCGGAGCGCAGCGACCACGTGGCCGTGAGAGCGTGCCCGCCGCAGGCCATGCACTCGGCCATATCGAGCTCCAGCGGCTTGGGGTCCCGGGGAAGGGAGATGCCGCCCTTGGGGCTGTAAAGCCAGTCGGTCGAGAGCACCATCTGCCCGATGGCGGCTCCTTCCTTGAGGTGCCGGACTTTGGTGACCAGCTCGCCGTCGCGCACCTGCGGCATGTCGTGGCTCTCGGCGACCGAGAGGTCGAGGTAGTCGCCCTTATCGGGCAGCAGCCGTGTGCGGTTTTTGCGCCAGAGCGCCGGGCAATCCTCGTAGGTCACCAGGGCGGCGCCAGGCTTCTTCTGGTGCACGTAGGCGCGCATCTCGCGCAGGCGCCGGCCCATCAGGTCGATGCGGAAGCGGATCCACTCCTGCCACAGCGGGTCCTTGCGGTCGTGGCGCGGAGGGATGCGCGCATGGCGGAAGTGCGGGATGCCGAAGCGCTCGAGCGGCTGCGGGTTGTGCTCCGCGCAGTACTGCCGGAAGGCGGCCTGGCACTTGTCGCAGTAGCACTCGTAGCTGGTGCCGTCGAACTCGACGCCATCCATCCCGGCGTCGATCAGGCAGCGATCCATCACGCGCTTCAGATAGGCGATGAACTCGTCGTGGATGGGGCAGGCTTTCCAGCGCCAGTAGGCG
>DATMYF010000035.1:0-39107 GCA_035561075.1 Bryobacteraceae bacterium | reverse complement strand
TATTTTTCGAAAATGCGCGGTAGTCAATCACCTCGACGCTAAGGGCCGCGTGTTGTTCAATGGGCGGCATCACATCAGGAGCCGCAAGGGGGGATTCTTTCATATCTCCTCCAGATCAGCCGGCTTTGCGCCGGTCTTTTCTCGTGCTGCTTGAAAATGAAAAAGGCCGCCCGGGTCTGCGCCCGATACGGCCTTGGGTTTCCGCCCCGCCAGCCTCGGCGGAAGGGATGGGGTGCTTCAGTCCTACGTGCCGAAACCGGTTGATCCGCCTTCTCGCCATTCGGCGCAGGCGGTCAATCGGTGTTCATTTCGGTGTTCAATTAGCGCCGAATCGTCCTCTTTCCAGCCCACGTTCCGCGAGGATTCAGCTGAAAACAAACAGTTGCGGGGTTCTTGCGTTTGCCTCCGGAGCAAAAGGTCGGCCGTTCGAATCGGCCCGGGCGTACCAGACTTTTCTTAGACCACAGCTTCCCACCACAATTAGAGAGCGTCCAACTGAGGTCCGCGTACACGGCGCTGGCCGTGGCGAACTTCTTCCCCGTCGCGTTGATGGAGCTATTGCGCGCTATGGGCCTGACGCCCGGAGGGGTGCAGGGCATTCGCGAAGCGCCCGGCAGCCCTCCACCCCGCCGCCATGCCGGGCCATTCCCGAACGGCTCGTACTGTTCGCCGAGCCGACCGTGATCTAGCGCTCGCCAAGCGGCGGGTACATCGCCGGCGGGCGGTCGAGGGCGACCTGCTCGACGTCGGTCCAGGGCACGTACTCGGGGCGCTGACGGCCGTCGATGAAGATCAGCATGCCGGCATTCCCCTTGCCGAGGTCGCCGGTACCCTCGAGGTGCAGTTCCTCGCCGCTATGGAGGGTCACCCTGGCGCGCCGGGTGCCGCGCTCTTCGGGGCTGGGGAGCACAATCGAGGCGATCAGGCCGAAGGGGATGGTGTAGTCCACGCCCTGGGATGGGGCGTCGAGCGTCTCGGTGACCTCGCTCTCGTCGAGGTCGTAGACCAGCCGACCGGCTAGGCGGCGGCCGGCACGTGTGGTGACGCTGCCGGTGAGCGGGCCCCCCGGCGGGAAGTCGCCGTAGGCGGGTCCACTGCCGTCGGGCCTGAACTCGAGGCGCTCGAAGGCGTCCCAGGAGACTAGCACTCGACCGTAGCGCGCGTCGTCAACGTAGACCCCGCGATTGTCTTGCCCGACTGCGCGGGTGCCGGAGAGCACCATCTCGCGACCGTCGAGCAGCGTCACCAACGAGCTGTCGCGCGAGCGGCGCCCTATGGAGCGGATGGCGTCGAAGCGCATTCTGCGCTGACCATCAGCGGTGTGGCCATCGAGCTCGTCGGAGCCGACGCACTCCTCCCGGTCCCACTGGATGAAGCCGCTGAACTCGTCGCCCTGCCGCGTGCGCACTACACCGTGCAGCCGGTCGGGGGCGGCGCCGACCCGGGGGCCTGGGAGGAGCTCGATCGCGCGGATTCGGAGGCTATCGAGGTTGACCACACCCCGCCTGCCGTCCCACACCCGCACGCCGTCGTCGAAGTCGCTGGCGGAGAAGCGGTTGAGGTCGAACACGGTCCCGCTCTTGAGAGTCACACGCACGTCGCGGCCGCGCGCCTCGATGCGTGCGATGTCGCCGAAGCGCGCCATGAAGAGCCGGCCTAGGTCGATCGCGTGCTCCCGGTCGGCAATCTCGACCCCGAAGATCACGATCGGGCGGCGCTCCTTGGGCAGATGTTCGGGCCGCACGTGGGCGACCCAGGGGTTCTCGTTCTTGGCGCCGTTGAAGTAGTTGCCCCAGAACGCCTCCTCGTCGCCTCCCCAGCGCAGCCGGCCCTCGTAGGTGACGCCGTCAATGGTCGTGATGCGACCGTAGAGGAAGCTCTGGTGGGCATCCTCCGCTACCGCCGCGGTCGGGGGGTGACTGCTGGCGACGTCGCCGCGGCGGGTTCGACCTCCTGCTCAAGTGCCCGATAGCCGGCGGCGAGGGCGAGGAGGACGAGCACGGTGGCGAACGCCGCGCCTGCGATCGTGGCTCCCTTCATAATCGGCTCTCGGCAGAAGACATCATGACCTCGCAAGGTACTTTACCACGCAAAGTTCCCCAAGCGCAAGGCCGGCGGAGGAAACGGATAGGAGCCGGTAAGCCACCGAATGCGATAGACCGGCTTGCACACGTTCCGGAAAGCACCAGTGAATTCCGTTGGCCGAACTTGATCCATCCTCAGCGGTTGGTTGTCGGCTTGTTCATCCGCGGTGCTCGCCAGATGCCCGAAGTACGAGCTGTATGCTGAGTGTGCAGATTTTCGGCCTTAGGATCACGCGGGGAACTGCCGGACGGATAAAGGGGTTACAATACACGTCGCAAGCGGTTTCGGCCGCACTGGATGCGGCCTCATAGCCCGGACCCGCAGGTACAAACCATCACCCGCAATGTGTTGCACCGGGCTCGCAGGGAAGCAGGAACCCAAATGAAAACAGCCGTACTCGCACTCATTTTGCCGATAGCTGCCGTGGCGGCCAACGTCGGGACCATTGTGCTGGTGGATTCGCGCGCCGAACACTACCGCGATTACGCAGAGTTCACTCAGCTTTATCTGAATCATTTCGATTTGCCGCGCAGCGTTTGGGACGTGGCCTCGAAACCGCTCACCCGTGAAATCGGCGACGCGAGCCTGGTAGTCGTGGCGCATGAAGGTGTTTCCCTGGAGGGCATGGACCCGCTGCGGGGGGCCATCGAAGCCGGTTTAGGGGTGGTGAGTTTCGATGGGCGGTTCGGCTCGGTTTCCTGTGCGCCCGCAAAGACCGGGCGTGGCGAGCCAGTTACAATCCTGTCCAACACGCACTACATTGCCGCGCGCAAGCAGAAGGGGGAGCAAATCCCCTTGCGGGGCGAGTTGCCCGTAGCCGGTTGCGGCACTCCGGCGGGCTTCGAGGTACTGGCCCGCGTGGGGGAACGGCCACTGATCGTGGCCGGCAGCCAAGGCGCGGGCCGCGTAGTCGTGTTCTCTTCGTATGCGTGGCTCGACCCGCAGCACCTGGGTTTTTTTGGCGGCATGGATGACCTGATCTGGCGCAGTTTCGTGTGGGCGGCCAGGAAGCCGTTCATTATGCAAGGCATGCCGCCGCTCGTGAGCTTCCGAATCGACGATTGCTTCGGGGGACGCGACCGCGACTGGGCCTACATCGACGGTATTAACGCCGTTGGCATCGTGCCGCATGGCACTTTCTTCCTGGATGAGATCGACGAGGCGGGCGGGCGCAAAATGGCGGAACTGGTGAAGAGGGGCAAACTCCAGGTATCAATCCACGCGCGCCGGGACGCGGTCTTCTACTGGTGGGATCACTACCACGACCGCCCCTTGGACGACGTCATGATGCGCCAGAACTTCCGGGACGGCATGGCCTTCTTTCGCAAGTACGGCATCCAGCCGGCCAAGTCATTGAACATCCACTGGGAGGAAATGGGGCCGAACACGGCGGAGTACATGCGCCAGATGGGGATCGAGTTCGTGGTGAGTTGGACGAATTTCGGAATGGCCGCACACCAGTTAAACCGCTTCCACGCAGCGCCCTATCTTCTGTACCGTGAGCCCGGTTGGTGGAAGATCAGGCCCTCGTCGGAACATACGGGACAACTCATGTTTACACAGCGGGCGGTCATGGACTACCTGGACGAACGGCACTGGTTTTTTGACAGCTATGTGGAGCCCATGGACATCAAATCGGGCTCGGACTGGCTCCGAAAGTGCTCGCTGCCGCCATTCACTGGCACGTTCGAAGACGCGGGGATGGTACTCGATGCCACGACCATGCTCAAGCGCGAACTCGACAGCATGTTCCCAGCCTACTATTTCACGCATGAGGTGAACATCAACCGATACGAGCCGGCGCACTTCGGCAAACTGGTGCGGGCCGTGTGGGGCGACATCGCGGGTTACCGGCCCGAGCCGGTTTCCTACGACGACCTGAACCGGTACGCGCGAGCGCAGTTCGATTCTCACATGGACCGCGCCACTTACGACCGAGACGAAAATCAATTGACGATACGGCTGACCGGCAAAGCCGACATACCAACGCGATTTTGGGTATACACGAGCAAGGCGGGCGGCATCGCCGAACGAATGGAGAGTGTGCCGCCGTTCAAGGGGGCGGTGGAGGTAAGGGTCAAGGGCGAGTGACGAGAGCGTGTTCCAGCGACCCGCCCCGACGGCCGAGCGACTAAGCGGGCAGAATCAATCCACACGCCTCACAATCGTGTATGAGAAGTCGCACGAACTCAGGCAGGTGCGGGGTTTTCCTGATGGGCCAAGCGGAGTTCCAGGCGCATAATCCCCTCGCTGACAGGCTCGTAAACTCCAACTCCCTCCGTTTTGTCCAAGTCTCTGTCTCCAGAGGGCCAGGAAGCCAAAACCTTAGCTAGAGAAAGGCGACGAACATGCGATCCCCGAGTTGGTTTGGGATTCCTGAAGCTTCAGGGAATCACAGAGTAGCCAGGAAGAGGCGCCTTCTCACGGTATCTCTTTCTGTCGTGCTATTTGCGTTGTGCGGGCCCGTGTTCGGGCAGAGCGACGCCATTACCGTAACGGTCAGCCGAAATGTGGACCTCCCCCCGGACGGGATCTACTTTTCCCTGGCGGTTGCAACCGATCCCGATCTATCGCTCGACCAGGTTTTGCAGGCCAGTCAAGCGCTGGGATTGTCGGCACAAAACCTGACGAGCGTCACTTTACAGCAGTACGGCCCCAGTTCCAGTCAAACGCGTCTCGCTTATGCCTTCGACCTTACTGTCCCATTTTCGAGCTTCAAAGAGACCAATGACAAACTGGCAGCCGTGCGTCGTACGATGGCGGCCAACACACCCCCTATGGATCTGCAAGTCTACTCAATCGCAGTCTCCCCAAGCGAAACTGCGCGCGACCAGGCGCGCCAGGGGCTTTTGTCGTCATTGTTCGAGAACGCCCGGCAGCGCGCCGATCAACTGGCCAAAGCGGCTGAAGTGACTCTGGGCGGTATTGTCGGGGTCAGTGAAGCGTGGGCCAACGCAGGCGGATACCCATATTACGGACCCTTTGGTGGTCCGATTGGGCCGACAACCCTCAAGACGGCATTCTCCTTGACGGTTCGTTACGCCGTGAAGTAAGCCTTTTCAAACCGTCCCCGGCAGTTTTCTTCAGCGAAATTGCCCGTTTCGGGCCGATGAGCAAAGGGTGATCTCGTTGAAGAAGTACATTGAAATGCATCCGGGCAGGGTTCTGGATTCGACGCTCACGGCGTATCGCGCTGCATTACGGGCCATGGGAATGTGCGGAGCGCAGGCATGCCCGGCGGTCGGATCCGCCCTCCAGGAGAGTCTCGCGAATCTTCAGGCGAGTCTGTCCGCCCAGCCTACCGCTACCGTGGTCACTGAAACCGAAGAAAAGGTCGAAGAAGAACTCAAGAAATGGGGTGGCGAAGCCGCCGAATACTATCGGGAGAAGGCCAACGAGGTCAAAGAGATTATGCTGGTGCTGGCCGGAACCGCGGAAATCATGGCCGCCCGCGACCAGCGCTATGCCGGGCAGTTGGGCAAGATGACGGGGCGATTGCAGGCGGCCGCCGACCTGGAGGACATATCGTCGATCCGGAAATCGATCGTGCAGAGCGCCTCCATCCTCAAGTCGTGCATCGATCGGATGACGAAAGACTCTCAGGAGTCCATCCGGGAACTCCAGGCCAAACTGGCGGTTTTCCAGGCACGCGTCGAGGAGGCGGACCGCATCGCCTTTCGTGATGAGCTGACCGGTCTCGGGAATCGGCGCTACATGGAATCGCAGATCGATATACGCGTCACCGCGGCGCAGCCGTTCTCGATCCTGGTGTTTGATTTAAACGGCTTCAAGAAGGTGAATGATGCCTACGGCCATGTGGCCGGTGACGATCTGCTGAAACAGTTCGGCCTTGAGCTGCGTGCCGCCCTGCGCTCTAGCGATGTAATCGCCCGCTGGGGTGGGGACGAGTTCGTAGTGCTGCTGGACACCGACGTCAAGGAAGCGCAGACGTTCGTCGACCGGATTCAGAAATGGGTGATGGGCGACTACTTGTTCCGTTCCAAAGATGGAGCGATAAAGATCCCGATTACAGCAGCCGTCGGGTTGGCCGGCTGGACTCCAGGAGAAACCGGCAAGGCGTTGTTTGAACGCGCGGACGCCTCAATGTACAAACAGAAGGGCGGAAACAATGGCCAGAGGTCGCGTCGCCAGCAGCCGGCCGCGCCTGTCCGCCTGGAGACTGGAAGCAGCGCCCCTGCCGGCGCTTCACCCGTAGCGCGGCGCTGAGGCCTATTGCAGGGCCCAGTAGCCCTCGCGTGTGTTTGCCCGAAGCTCCGGCCGGTTCTTCACGATCACGCGGATCGCATGAAACGTGCCGGGCTTACCGCCGTCCTTCGGCTCGAAACTGAGGATGTACTGGCGATGGACTTCTTCCCCCACCAGTTGAATAGCGTCTTCAAGAGCTCTTTTCTTCAGGAAAGCCAAGGTGCGTCCGCCAGTCGTATTCGTGAAAATGCGGGGAAGATCCGGCCGGTGTAAACGGCTCAACTCGCCCAAGGCATAGACGAAACCGCCCGGCCCCAAGTCAGGCGGCACGGGAGTCTCGTCTGGGCCCTCACAAAAAGTACATCGCCTGGCCTTGATCCGTTCGGCCTCGGGCTTCAGATCCTCGGCGGTCTTCGGTTTGACCGTGAACGGCTGGAGGAATGGCGAATAGGTCAGCCAATATACCGTAACATTGAGCCGCTGAACCCGCTCGATCACATCCGGCAGTTCCGCAGTGCTGGAACGGTCGTGCTTCTCTGCAATCATGAGGATGATTCGCCGCCGCCCGGCCGGCCGCTGTTCCAGCATGGCGAGAGCCTGGTGCATGGCATCGAGGATGCGAGCCTTGCTGCCTTCCTTGCGCAGCATCCGGAGGGCGTGGATCACGCTATCCGGGTCGCCGGTGAATTCCTGGTGGACCTTCACCCGGTCGCTGAACGAGATCACTGCCGTTTCCCCGGCATCCGCAGCCAACAATTGGGCAAACAGGATGCCGCTGCCGCCCAGCTTATCGATCACGGCTCCGGAGTTCAAACCGGTTTCGACCGCGACCACCAGGGAGATCGGATAGGTGATCCAGTCCATCTGTATCGCCTGCGGCACATTGTTGTCGTAGATCACCAGATCGTCAGCCGTCAGCCCGTCTACGTATTGTCCCTTGGAGTCGATGACGGTAGTGGGTGCAACCACCAGGGGAACGGTGCTTTTGAACTGTGCCCAGCCGATTGAGGCAAGCAGGGCGAACACAACAGCAAAGCGCATGCCCGAAGGGCGTAGCAGTTTGCGGGCCGCAGCCTGCTATCCCGCGTGCCCTCTCGACACCCCCGCTAACAGGTTGTCGAGATCCGCGATCATGATCGGCTTAGTGATGCAGGCGTCCATGCCGGAATCGATGCAGGCTTCGAGCTCGCCTGACGATGCGCCCGCCGTCACACCCACGATGGGAATGCGGCAGCCGTTCGAGGCCTCCGCCGCGCGGATGCGCCTGGTAGCTTCGAGTCCGTCCATCACGGGCATTTGCACATCCATCAGGACCAGATCGAAGCGGTTTCCGTCCCACAGGGAGCAAGCTGCTTCCCCGTTCGCGGCCACTTCGAACTCGTGGCCGGCCTTGGCCAGGAGCCTGGTCAGCAACTTCTGGTTGATCAGGTTGTCCTCCGCCACGAGGATCCGGAGCGGACGTGCGTCCGGCACCCCGGGTGACAAAACGGCCGGGCGCTCCGCCGGCGCCGCCATAGAGGGAGCGGCGAATCTCGCGGTGAAGTGAAACGTGCTGCCGCGGCCAGGCTCGCTCTCGACCCAAATGCGCCCGCCCATCAGGCTCACCAGGTCCCGGCATATGGCCAAGCCCAGCCCCGAACCGCCGAACCGGCGCGTAATCGAGTTGTCTCCCTGGGAGAACGCCTCGAAAATCCCTTGCTGCTTTTCCTCCGGAATGCCCGGCCCCGTATCGGCGACCTGGAAGTGCAGAACGGTGCGGCCGTCAACCAGGCCATCCATCGCCACTGAGAACGTAATGCTACCCGAGGGCGTGAACTTGATGGCGTTCGAGACCAGGTTCACGGCCACCTGCCGTACGCGCGTCGGATCGCCGCGCAGGTACTCCGGCACGCCTTCGCGGACCGTGCACGTGAGGTTGAGGCCCTTCGCGGCGGCCTGGACCAGAAAAGGTGTCACAGCCTCGCCGACGAGCGCGTGAATCGAGAAATCGATCTGCTCGAGCACCAACTTCCCGGACTCGGCTTTGGAGTGATCGAGAAGGTCGTTGAGCAGCGTCAGCAGGCTGTGCGCGGATTGCCGCGCGTACCCGAGATACTCCCGTTGTTCACCCGATAGTCCCGTATCGAGCACCAGTTCCAACATGCCAAGCACTCCATTCATGGGAGTGCGGATCTCGTGACTCATTTTGGCGAGGAACTCGCTCTTGGCCTGGCTAGCCACGTCAGCCGCGAGCCTGGCCGCCTGCAACTGCTCGGCGCGCTCCTTGAGGGCAAGGTCCGCGGCCACGCTGTTCCAGTAGTCTGCGTTCAGCCGGATGGAGTGGATGATGACGTAAACCAGGAACAACGTCATCGACAGACCCGCCATCGTGGCGTGGTCGCCACCCGCCCGGAAGCAGTTGACCACAATCGGGAGCAGGAGCGTAATCTGAAACGCAAGCACCAGCTTGAGGTGCGGCGCGGTAACACTGGCGCCCGAGATCGCACAGCTCAACGCAAACAGCACAATCAGGAACGCGTTCCAGCTTAGAAACCCGTACAGTCCGATGATGAAGGCGCCGAAAAGACCCGTCGGGAGGGAGAGCAGGTAGGCCGATGACGCGATCGCCCACGGCGGAAACCGGGGGGGCTCCGGACGGCGCCGCCACAAAACAGCGAGCACAAGACGGGGTGCCAGCCTGGCCAGCATGGCCGCTACGAACAACCCCGTAGCCACCGGATGGTCACGATAAAGCGGAGTGGAGGCCAGCAGAATGGCGACTACGAACACACACCCGATCGGGCCGGCGAAGGAGCGATGCGCAATGTCCGCCGCCGCCCGCACCTTGGCGACGGGATGCTCCTCGATCTTTGCTCGGTTGGACACGATGAAATTGCGGCCGGCAGTGTTTCGTCCTCTATTCTACTGGGGATCAGCCACAGGCCGACAGCCACCTAAGTGATAGAATAAAGCCCTCAAGTCCCATTGCGAGAACTGGCTTGGGTCCGCTGGCACTTGCGCCGGCCGTAGTACCGGTGGTGCGGTCGAAGATCGCGAAGGGCGGCGGCACGCATTGCGCTGGGTATCCGCTGGCGCCCTATGGGTGGCGCCCGTGGAACAGGGGGGAAGCACCTGTTCAGCCCGCACCTGAAGAACGGCGCGATAGTGCAGGCGGCGGCCTCCGAGTGCGGCCGCGGTCCCAACCGGATTGCCGGTGGAACCGCGGCCGCTCTGTTTCAAGCTAACGGGATATCAGAACCAGAGCCGGAGGCCCATGGTGATCGCGCGCGGATTGAGCTGCGCACCCGTGGGCCGGCCGAAGTTCGCATTGCCAACCGTTCCGTTCACGCCGCCGAAGTTCGTGCGGTTGAACAGATTGAAGGCATTCGCCCGGTATTCGAGCATCACCGATTCGGTGAACATCAACCTCTTTATGACGGTCACGTTCTCGACGAAGATGGGGGGTTGCCGGAAGTCGCCGTAGTACAGCGCCGCATCGCCGAGCGCATACTGCGGGGGAGCCACGAACGGCGAGTTGGCGCCGGAGTTGAACCAGCGGATGTTGGGATTATTGGGGTCGAGCGAGGTCCGGTCCACGCCGGTGCGAATGGAGGTGCCAGTGATGTTGGCCTTCTTCATGCGGGCGTACAGCACGCCATTGCCCAGCGTATTGGAGGGGGCAACCACCTGGATGAGCGCACCGTTGTAATAGCGCTGCGCGGCAGCGATGGTCCACCCGCCGATGGCCAGGTTTGACAGCCGGCCGATCGAGCTCAGGTACCGCTTGCCCTTTCCGAACGGTAGGTCGTAACTGTTCAGGATGTTCAATACGTGGGTCTGGTCGAACGGCAGATAGGACTTCATGTCGGCCAGGTTGTACGCATCCTGCGCATAGACCTGCGACTGGCTGAAGATCTGCCGGTAGTGACCAAGGGCGAGCGACTTCGAGAATGTGTAGGCTCCCATGAGCTGCCAACTGCCGAAACGGCGCTCGATTTTCGTCTGCAAGGAGTCGTACCAGGTCTTGCCGACCCCAGCGTTCAGGTCCACCACCGACGTGAACTGCGGGAAGGGCCGCAGCGCCTGGGCGAGGGGCTGGCTATCGGCGAAGTCCGCATAGGGCTTCTTGTAGCCGAGTGCTACCACCTGCGGATCGCTGATGGGCCGCTGGAGGAGCGCCCCGAGCGCCAGATAGCTGGTGGGCAACTGATTCAGCTCCACCGAGGAATTCAAGCCGTGGCCGCGATTCCCAACATAGGCGCCTTCAAAGAGGAAGTTCTTGTACTCGTGCTGCAGGGTGAAGCTCCAGTTGTAGATGCGCGGAGCTTTCCCGAAGCTGGGACCCATGCGGGTAATCTGCTTCCCATTGCCGTAGCTCGGATCGAGGAACGGCGGCGGCTGGTAGCCGGGGGGAATACCGATGCCGCTATCCATCTGCAAGGCCGGATTCAGGCCGTCAGAAGTATAAGACAGGGAGCCGGTGAAACCTTCCGTGCAGCCGCATCCGCCGTTGCTGAGGGCCTGGTAGAAAATGCCGAAGCCGCCGCGGAGGACGGTTTTGTCGGTGATCCGGTAGGCAAAGCCGAACCGTGGCCCGATATTGGACCAGTCGGTCGGGTACAGCATTTTGCTGCCTATGCGGCCTCCGCCAGCGCCGGCGAATACCAGCGCTCCCGGCAATCCGCCCGCCTTCGGGTTTGGCTTGTTCAGATCGAGACTCGAATAGTTACCGTTGGGCATGTGCCAGCCGATGGGCACCTCGTAACGAAGCCCGAGTTCCAGGGTCAGACGCGGGCTCACCCGGAAATTGTCCTGGAGGAAGACAGAATGGTAGGCATAGCGGATCTGGGGATCCATGACTGGTGTAGCCATGCCGGAGGCGGAATTGGTTGCACCGAGCAGGAAGCTGGCGAAAGCATTCCCCGTAGTTGCCAGGCGCGCCGGATCGGCGGTCTGGGCGCGGGCGAAGGAATACAGGCCGTTGCTACCGGCTAGGTCGTGCGCGGGCGTGGCCATGCGGCGGATGTCCCACCCCAGCTTGAATTCGTGCTTGCCTCGCGTGTAGCTGAGACTCTGGTTGAACTGCACGGTCCAGTTGTGCTGATAGCCGTTCGCGACTTTGCCGTCCTGTACACCCCACGGCGTGAGGTTGTCCGCACCGACCCACTGGATACGCGGGAACGCGTCCGAGTCGCCGCTCAGATTGAATCCGAGCTTCGAGCCGTAGCCTTTCTGCTGCGGGTTGTCCCACATAGCCTTGTACCGCGAGAAGCCGAAGGTGCTGTGCAGCAGCATTGATGGGCTGATCACCCAATCGTGGTTGCCCCGGTAGTTCTCCCCCTGATTAATGACGGTGAGACCCTGGCCGAGCGGCCCCTTGAATTGCGTGATGCCGGCGTCGCGCTGGTCCTGACGGCTCATAAAGAACGATACCCGGTTGGCGGCTGTGATGGAATGGTCGAACTTCGTGCTCCAGATGTAGTCACTGCGCTGAGTGGTGTTCACGAACGTGAAATTGCCGCTGATGCCGGAAGTCGTCGGATCGGGAATCAGCGGGAGCATGTTCGTAGCTACCTTGCTCCAGCGCGATTTGGGAATCACGTTGCCGGCGAACGGCTGCCGGGTGGTCACACCGTCGACTGTAGTCGTCGTGTTGGGGTCGTAGATGGTCTGCGCCACCTCCGTGAAGATACCCTGCTTCATCAGGCTCGTCGGAAGGGTGGCTGCGGCCGGGAAGCCGAGGGTCGCGGGACGCGAGTCCTGGGAGAAGGTGAAGTACCAGAAGGTCTTGTTCCGCCCGTCGTAGATCTTCGGGATCCAGACTGGACCGCCCGCGGCACCGCCCTGTTCGTTGATCCGCTCTTTGGGCCGGAATCCCGCCGGGTTCGCGGTGTTCTGGTTGACGCTCCACGCGGCCGCATTCCAGATATCCCGCCGCATGTTCAGGAATGCACTTCCGTGTAGATCGTTGCCGCCGGACTTGGAGAGAAAGAGTTCCACGCCGCCGCCGAAACGGCCGTACTCGGACGAGTAGGAGCCGGTTAGCAGCCGAAACTCCTGGAACATCTCCGCGGCCGGAAACAGAAATGACACGCCGCCCGACTCGGGGTTGGTGAGGCTCGCGCCGTCGATCAGGATCTCCTTGGCGCGTCCGCCGGAACCGGAAATGCTAACCTCCGAACCTGAGTTTACGCCCGGCATATAGGTGACGAAGCTTTCGCCACCTCGAATCCCGCCGGTAAACAGCGGCAGGTTGTTCATGAACTGCGGGGAAACGGTTTGCCCGCGTTCCGGCGTATTGGCTTCAAGCAGCGGAGCGACTGCGGTAACCTCTACGCTCTGCTGGATGTCACCAACCTCCAGCCGCAGATCGAGCGACAACCGGCTACCGATGCGGGTCTCGATATTGGTGCGCTCGAGCTTCTTGAAACCGGGCTGCTCAACGGAAATCGTGTAGCCGCCTGGAGCCAGAGAGGGAAAGACGTACAAACCCGCCTCGGTCGCATTGGTTTGATAAACGCGTCCCGTGGCGATTTCTTTCGCCTCCACTTTTGCATTCGGCACCACCGCCCCGTTTGGGTCGAGAACCGTACCGGAAATGGAGGCCGTGCTCGATTGCGCCACAACAAAGCCCGCAACGCAGACGAGTAGAAGAAGGAGAGTGACAACCGTTCTCAATTTCATCGGGTACCATCCTTTCGGGTAGAAGGAGCAAGCCAGGGATTTGCGCCACAAAACGCTTTCTCCGGAGCTACTGGCTTTCGTTTCAGGGCAGAACCGGATTTTGGGTAGGGATTGCCTGGGTACACGCGCGTGTGAACGGACTCCACCCAGAGACGTCATGGCATTCCGTCTTCACGGCCCAAGGGGTCATGCGAACTCTGCGGCACTCGTAGTGCAGCGAAAAGAGTTGTGCCCCCAGGCTGACCGTCGGGAAGTATATCAAAGGGATAATCCGAGATCCAGCACCGATTCGCCTAATAGCTGAAATCTGCTCCTATGGCTGAAACAGTGCTGGTCGATGGCACCGGTCCGCATTATAATACCAGGAACGGCGTTTGACGTTGGCAAATAAGGTGCCCTGCGGCCGGGCCGGGCGGCGCTGTGGAAAGGATATTATTGTGATGCGGCAATTCGTTTTGATAGCGATGGTGTGCGGCGCCGCCGCGACGCTTTTCGGCCAAAGCCTGCCCTGGTATATGCAGGAGACCGCGATGACACCAGACGCGCGGCTCACCTTCCTGAACAAGCCCTGGTGGCCCAAGGCCCAGGCACTTCCGGAAGGCGGAAGTTTCACCCTCGATCTCAACAAGGATGGCCGGCCCGACACCATGGTCACCCGCAAAGGGGGTCACATCATCGAGGCCATCGACGACACCGGACGGGCCGCCGACATCTGGAACGAGGTTTCCACAGCCTACCTTGTCAGCTTCAAGGGCACCGGACTGGTGGATCGCATGATCGCCTACATCGATAATGACGGCGACGGCAAATCCGACGAGATGGAGATCCGGCATTACCGGGATGGTTACCTGCGCTACGCCTGGTTTGGCGAGAACTACGACCGCGACGGCATCCGTATCTTCTTCCTCAAGGACTGGAGCTACGCCAGCGACTTGAAAAGCAAGTTCCGCGGCAACCTCCAAATCTACCTCAACAAGTACGACCCCGCGACAAAGACTTGGGTGCCGCTCTCCGAATGCCCTTTCGCCTTCTGGGACTTCAACAAGGACGGCCACGGCGATATTACGCTGCGGGTGAGTGCCGCGCCGCTCGCCAGCGTTAAGGGCGCCGACACCGACTACGCCAACAACTACAAATACATGTGGGCGCCGGAAGCCACCCCGCTCGCGGAGACCGGAAACGTGAATGTGCGGTTGAGTTTCAACGTGGATCCGCAGGCCCGGCCCGAGCCGGTTGACAAGCCGCACTACAATTTCGGCTTCACAATGTCCGGCGCAACGCCCTACAACTATCCGGGCATGACCTATACCAACACGCGGCGTCGCCCGCCCCAGACGGTGACACGCATCGGCTGGAAGGAGGGCATCGGTGTGGGGATGAACTACTCCGCCACCGAGACTGCCTTCACCTGGGACGAGTCGCGGTCCGTGTGGCGGTGGGAAGGGCAGTTCTGGATTTACGAGCGCATCTACATCCCCAATACCGGCGGGCCGACGCACCGTTGGAACATGCGCCGGGAGTATTCGCCCAAAGGATCCGTGGAGCGCCGCCTTTACTACTCGGACGCCGATAAGCGCTATCACCTTGAGGGCGCCGTGGAAGGGTGGCTCGAAGCCGGGCAACTGGTGAACAAACAGAAGGACCTGGAGTTCCGCTGGTTCGACAAAGACGGCGACGGCCGGCTCGACACGGTCGAGGTGTTCCGTCCCGATAATCCAGCGCCCGTCCGGGTCAGCCGTTTCGACCCGCGCGCGCGACCTGTGGCGCTCGACCGGGAAGCCATTGCAAAGGAGTACAACGACACCGTGCTGCCGCGTGCCATCGAGGAAAACGGGCGTCTGATCGCCGCGCTCAAGGCGTACGGGGCGGACCCGCTGGCCGACGCCTGGCAGGCCGAAGCGGAGAAGGCGGAGATGGCGGAACGCCGCCGATACTGCCTGGATATCGCGCGGGAGCTTTACTTTCTGAAGGTGCGGGACGCCCTGTGGGCACGCCTCGCCTCGGGACCCTATCCGGCGTCGCCCGCCGATCGCTCCAAATGGAGAAGCATGGAGCCGGGACAGAACGGCGGGTATTCCATGGGCGACAGCCTGAAGTACTGGACACTGGCCCGTCACATCGAACGGTTTGCAGACGACTACGCCGCTGGTCGTTTCGACGAAGCCACGAAGGCTTTGGCACAGATCGGGAATTAAGGAGGCAGATCGAGCAGTTTGCTAACGAGTACGCGCCGCTGGGCACCTCGGACGAGGCGGCGAAAACCCTGGCGCAGTTCCCTAACCACAAAAAGGCAGGTAGAAGTGCATCGTTTTCGTCTTTTTTTGCTGGCAGCGGCGGTCGTGTTGCTGCCCGCGGTGCTCGGCGCTCAGGATGGGCGCGGCACTATCCTGGGACGCGTAACGGACCAGACCGGAGCTGTAATCGCGGGCGCTGAAGTGCGCATCACGAACAGCGGCACGGGAGTGGCCGTGCAAGCCCGCACCAACCAGGCCGGCAACTATACCGCTCCTTACCTGATTCCCGGCTTTTACAGCATGTCCTGTGAGTTCACGGGGTTTAAAAAGTACAAGCGCGACGGTGTGCAGGTGCGGGTGAGCGACATGGTGACGGTCGATATCGCCATGCAGGTCGGCGACACCGCGGATTCCATCGAAGTGAAGGCCGAAACGCCCCTGCTGAGCACCGCGGACGCCACACTCGGCCATGTGGTGGATCAGCGCCGCATCGAGGAACTGCCGTCTTTCGGCGGCAATGCACTGGTGCTGGCGCAACTCGCGCCCGGCACCATGAACAACACCGACCTTCGGGTACGCAAGACGGCCCATACCTCCGGAGGCGCGCAGTTCACCACTGATGGCGCGGGCGCCTGGAACAACGAGTTTACGATCGACGGTGTATCCAACACGCAGGCCAACGGCACCTACGCGCTGGTGGCCTACATTCCTCCGACAACCGCTATTTCGGAGTTTAAGGTGCAAACGGCCCCGTTCGACGCCTCCATCGGCCACACCAGCGGCTCCCTGGTCAACATGACCATCAAGAGCGGCACTAACGACCTGCATGGGCAGGCGTACTGGTGGGTCCGCAACCGGTCGCTGGACGCTCCCAATATCTTCCAGAACCGCTCCGGCACGAAGCCTTCGGTTTATCAGGACAACCGCTACGGTGTCTCCGCGGGCGGGCCGGTGGTACTTCCGAAAGCCTATAACGGCCGCAACCGGACCTTCTGGTTCTACGCCTATGAGGGGAACCGATTCGGCGTGCCCCAGACGTTCGTAGGCGCGGTGCCAACAGAGGCCGCGCGCAATGGCGATCTCTCCTACCTTCTGAAGCTGGGGGCGAACTATCAGGTCTACGATCCCTTGACCACCACCGCAACCGCCAACGGACGCGTCCGCCAGCCGATCCCCGGCAACATCATCCCCGCAAGCCGCATCGACCCGGTTGCGAAAGCCATCATGGCGCACTGGCCCATGCCTAACCAGCCAGGCAACGCCGATGGACGCAACAACTGGTTTATGGCCGATACCTCGCGACAAAAGTCCTGGACACAGATCGGACGCGTGGATCATGCCTTCAGCGAGAACCACCGTGCGTTTGTGCGGCTGAACGGCGACTACTGGCAATCGAGCGCCAACCGCACCTTCGGCAACGATATCGAAGGCATTCTGGTCAGGCGCCAGAACTACGGCCTGGCGATCGACGATGTGTACGTCGTCAGCCCGAAGTTTCTGGTCAACGTGCGTTACGGCATCACCTACCAGCCGTATACCGAGCAAAAACTCAGTCGCGGCTTCGACCTCTCGACGCTGGGGTTCTCCCAGCAATTCCTGGCGCTGAGCAACAAAGAACTAGCTGAATTCCCGCAGGTGGTGGTGGCGCCGTACTCGAATCTGGGCAGTTATTCGGAAGGCGCCGGCGGGCTCTACTCCACAGTGCACTCTTTCTCCCTGAACCTCACCCGTTTCGAGGGCAACCACAACGTCAGGTTCGGCTCGGACATTCGAGCGTACCGCAAGAACAAGAACCGCTACCCGCTGGACAACAGCCCGCAACTCTCGTTCGCCAGCACCTATACGAAGGGTCCCAACGATACCTCGGCGGCGCCTACGCTGGGCGGCGAAATTGCGGCGTTCCTGCTGGGCATTCCGGGCGGCCAGATGACCCGCAGCGGCAGCTACGCCGAGCAGGACGTGTATTACGGCTTCTACGTCCAGGATGACTGGAAGATAAGCCCGCGCCTCACAGTGAACCTGGGAATGCGTTACGAATACGAAACGCCGATTACGGAACGCTACAACCGGTCCGTGGCGGGGTACGCCTTCGATGTCGCCAGCCCCATCGAGGCTCAGGCGCGCGCCAATTATGCAAAGAGCCCGATTGCGGAAATCCCGATCGAGCAGTACCGCGTTCGCGGCGGGCTGACCTTCGTCGGGGTGAACGGCAACCCCACGAATTACTGGGAGGGCGAGAAGAACAACGTCATGCCGCGCATCGGCCTGGCGTTCCGGCTGTTGCCCAAGACTTACATCCGCGCGGGCTACGGCATGTTCTTCGAAACCATTGGGACCAACAAGACCCAGTCCATCCAGTCCGGGTTCAGCCAGTCTACCCCCATCCAGGCTTCGCTCGATAGCGGCCTGACTTACCGCGCCACCACGGCCAATCCGTTCCCGACCGGGCTGCTCGAGCCGGTGGGCCCGAACGACGGGCTCTCGACGTACCTGGGACAGCCAATCAGCTACTTCGCTTCGAAGAGGAAGAACTCTTACGCGCAGCGCTGGTCTTTCGGCTTCGAACGCGAACTGCCGGGGCAATTCAAACTCGACGCTTCCTATGTGGGCAATCGCGGCACGCGCCTGCCCATCAACCGGAACCTGAACTTCGTCCCCGCCCAGTACCTCAGCAAATCGCTGGTGCGGGACGCCGCGACCATCAGCTATCTCGGGCAGTTGTTCCCGAACCCGCTCAGCGGCACCAATCCCATTTACGGCAGCAGCGCTTCGCGTGCCGGGCTATTGTTGCCCTATCCGCAATTCGGCAACATTACGGTAGAGGATCCGATGGGGTATAGCTGGTACCACTCGGTGCAAGGCACCATAGAAAAGCGCTTTTCGCGCGGTTATTCGTTCCAGTTCTCCTTCACCAAAGCGAAGCTGATGCAGGCGACCGAGTTCCTGAATGTCAGCGACCCCATGCCGTATGAAACCATCAGCGACATGGACCGCCAGTATCGCGTAGTGGCGAGCGGTATCTGGGAACTGCCCTTCGGCAAAAAGCGAGCGTGGGGCAAGGACCTTCCCGGCATCCTCGAAGCCGTTGCCGGCGGATGGCAACTCACCGCCATGGTGCAGAGGCAGAGCGGCCCGCCGCTGGCATGGGGTGATATCTGGACGCTGTTCAGCGGCAATCCGGATGACATTAAGCTCCCCGTGAGCGAGCGTAGCGTAGACCGTTATTACAACATTAACGCAGGCTTCAACCGCAACACCTCGCAGGTGCTGGCCAACAACATCCGGTACTCGCCGGTGCGCATGAGCGGCTTGCGCGGCGACGGCCAGGCGCGCTGGGATTTCTCTATCTTCAAGGCGTTCCAGCTCACCGAGCGCTTCAAGTGGGAGTTCCGAGGTGAATGCGTAAACGCCTGGAACCACCCCAACCTGTTCGCTCCCGTCAACACTCCCACCGCAAGTACGTTCGGGACCATTACCGGCCAGGACGTGCCCCGCGTGTGGCTGCTGAACACCAAGCTGAGCTTCTAGCGTTTTCGCCCCCACGGCCGCGGTTCCGTACAATTGGAACCGCGCCCCCCGTGGGGGGCTTCAGGAACCCCATATATGATCCGATCCGGTTTGTGTGCACTCTGGTGCGGACTGGCGCTTGCCCAGGCCGCCGAAATGCCCAAACACCCCACCGTGTTCGTCACCCCGGAAGGTGTGGCGCGGGCAAAGCGGAACATTGAAAAGTACGGGTGGGCGCGCGAGACCGCCACCGCCATCCGGCGCGAGGCCGACCGCTGGCTCGCCAGGGACGACGCGTGGCTCCGCGCCGTGGTCCCCAAACCCGGGGCGGCCTTCGCCTACGGCCTCTCCGCCTGCCCGATCTGCGGGAGCGGGTGGGGCGCCTGGGGAAGCCACGGCGGCTCCTTCGACCGGCCCGGCCACATCACCTGCCGGAAGGGCCACACCCTACCCGACCGCGAACATCCCGATCCCGGCACCGGATACGTGGCGCCGGACGGCCGTGTCCACTACTTCGTGGGGGCCTACAACGCCTTCGTGGTGGAAGCCCTCACTTTCCAAGGCCTTGAGAACCTGGTCTACGCCTATACCCTCACCGGCGAGGAGCGTTACGCCGCCAAAGCCGCGGTGATCCTGGACGCCCTGGCCGCACTCTACCCGACCACCCACAAGGGCTGCTGGGACTATCCCGCCAATCCGCTGAGCGGCCGCATGCATCGCCCCTTCTACCAGGCCTCGCGTGTGCTTGTGCATTACGTGGACCATTACGACCAGCTCTTCAACAGCAAGGCGCTCGACCAGCCGTCTGTAACGCCGGGCATGACCCGCCGCAAGAACATTGAGGACAACCTGCTGCGGGACGGCGGCGCGTATTGCTACGAGAAGTCCAAGGACGCGCGCCTGCACAACGGCGAGGCCGATTACCTGCGCGGCGTGCTCGCCGTGGGCGCCTGTCTGGACATCCCCGAATACGTCCGTTGGGCGGTGGACGGGCCCACCGGCATCAAGGTGCTGCTTGAAAACAACATCGGCCGCGACGGCTCGTATTACGAGATCACACCGATGTACTCGGATCATACCCGCGAGTTGTACTTCACCTTCGCGGAGCCGCTCTTCAACTATCGCGGCAGCGTGTACCCGAAAGGACTGAACCTGTACCAGCACCCCAAGCTGCGGCAGTTTTTCGAGCCCTATAACCTGGCATTCTTCTCCGCGGGTCACATGCCCCGTTTCGGCGATGCACCGCCGGATCTCGACAAGCGCCCCGTTACGCCGCGGCCCTTCGACCGGAGCGATTACGATTTCCTCGAGAAGCTCTATAACCGCAACGGCGATGCCCGCTCCGGAGCGCTGCTGGGCTGGCTTGCCAACGGCAAGCTGGATGAACTGCGCGGTCTCGCGAGCACCGGCGACCCCTCCGGCGCCACCATTCCCGACCGCCGCGTGCAGGCCGGAATGAGCCTCTACCGCGAGCCCGGCGACCAGCTCGGCGGCAGCTTTACGGATCGCACCTGGCTGCTGTTCAACGCCGGCGATCCGCCGCCCACGAACGCGAGCCTGCCGGCGGACGTACGAGACCGGCTGCTATCGAGCCACCTGCTGGGGCACAAGGGTATGGGCATCCTGCGAACCGGCGAGGGTGCGGATGCGCAGGGCCTGATCCTGCGCTACGGCCCCTCCCTCACCCATGGGCATTGGGACGAGCTCAATATCAACTACATCGCCCGCGGCTACGAGTTGACGTACGACCACGGCTACGGCCACACCGCCGCCACCCAGACCCAGGTAGGTTGGGCCCGCCAGACCGCCAGCCACAATCTGGTAGTGGTCGATGAGCGGCCGCAGTACGCCGGCGGCACCACGGGCGGCAGCCTGCACCTGTTTGCGGGTACACCCGGGGCGCAGGTGATCGAGGCATCCTCCGAGGGCAGCTACTCGAAGCAGAACGTCTCCGTGTACCGCAGGCTGGCGGCACTGATCGGCAGCGGCCCCGACGCTTACGTGCTCGACCTGTTCCGTGTGCGTGGTGGGAAGCAGCACGACTGGATCTTCCACGCGCTCTCCCCCGAAGCGAAATTCGAGGGAGTCGCCATGGGTCCGGAGGAACCCGGCTCGCTCGCCGGTCCGGAGATCTCATGGAGCGACAAGCAGCTTCCGGACGGCGATCTCGCCGGACATCCCAACGCCCCCACCTGGATGCCGCCTCCGGGCAACGGTTACGGCTACCTGGCCCGGCCGCAACGCGGCACGCCGGATGCCGGATGGAGCGCCGACTGGACCATCGACCCTGCGGCGCGCGTGCGCGTTACCATGCCGGCGGCGCCGGGCACAAAGGTGCTCACCGCCGTGGCCAACAGCCTTTACCCGCACTACCCCAAGTCGCGCTACGTGCTCGCGCGCCGCAGCGGCGAGAACCTTGCGAGCGAATTCGTGGCTGCCATCGAGCCGCACGGCGGTGCGCCGAGAGTGCGCGCGGTGGAGCGCCTGCCGCTCGAAGGCCCTGACGGCGAGATCGCGCCCGTGGCGGTGAAGGTTTCGCGCGCGGACGGCGCCGTGGACTACGTCTTCTCCGCCGGCGATGCCGCGCCCCGGAAGGCCGGCGGCGCCACGGTAGCCGCGCGTTTCGCCCATGCCCGCGTGAAAAACGGCAAGCTCGAGTCTCTCACCATGGTAGGAGGCAAAGAATTTGCCGGCTTCGGCTGGCGCATTACCCCGGCCGTTGAGCGCTTCGGCGGCGCTGTCGGTGGGGTGGACTCTGGTAACCAGTGGTTCACTACCTCCGCGCCCCTGGGGCCGGATGTGGCGGGTGCGGTCATCGTCTTTTCGAACCCGCTGTATTCCCGTACCACGGCCCACCGGATCACCCGGGTGGAAAAGGCCGGGAATATGCGGCGGGTGTACGTGGAGGGCGGCTTCAAGCTGGGGATCGGACAAGTGGACAGGGTCGCGAACGCGAACACGTTTGAGAGTTCCATCCCCCACGAATTCGTCTTCAGCGATCGCGCAACAGGCGAGCACGGCTTCTTCGCAGGGAAGCGCATCCGGACGCAGTCGGGCGCAAGTGCCGTCATCCGGAGCGTCCGCGCGGGGAATCCTATGACCCTCACGGTGGATAGCACGGCTCCGCTGAAAGCCGGGGAGCGCTTCGAATATGTGGACGTGCAGGCGGGGGATGTTTTCGAAATCCTGCCGGCTGTCTGGGTAACGCCTGGGGGCGCAAAGACCACCCCCGGCGTAAAAATCGAGAAGATGAAGTAGCCTCCGCTCCCTCACGGCCGCCGTTCCAGGCAGCCGTGAGGGAGCAGCCTCTCTTCAGAACAGCATCTTCAGCGCGAACTGCAGGATGCGCGCATCCGACGCCGACAGGACCTGCCCCGCCGTACCCACATTAATGGTGTTCACCGGGGCGCCGTAGTTGGGGTGGTTGAAGGCGTTAAAGAACTCCGCGCGGAACTGCAAGCTAGCCCGCTCCGTAATCGGAGTGTTTTTCAGCGCCACAATGTCCCAGTTGTTATAGGAATCCGAGCGCAGGATGTTGCGCCCGGAGTTGCCGAAGGTGTACTGCGCCGGCACGGCAAAGTCGGCCGGATTGAACCATCTCGCGGGCGTCGGATTGTCCACCGTCCCGGAGCCGAGGCGGTTGGGCCGGTGGGTCGAGACGCCCACGTTGGCCGGGTCGCCGCTGATTCGCGGGGTGAAGGGTGCCCCGCTGCGCTGGACGGTGATGGTGCCAATCTGCCAACCCCCAGCTACGCGCTTGGCGAAGCCGCTGTTGCTGTTGAACAGCGGCTTCCCCGGACCGAACGGCAGTTCGTAAAACGCGCTAATGGTCAGGTTGTGGGTGAAGTCGAAATCCGATACCGCGCGCTCGGAGCGGAAATCCCACGGGTTGGGAGCGCCTCCGCCGAGATCGTTACTCACGTCGTCGATGGATTTCGAATAAGTGTAGGACACCAGATAAGTGAGGCCCTGCGAGAAGCGCTTTTCCATCTTGGTCTGCAGCGCGTGATAAATGGCGGAACTGCCGTCATCGCGCAACGTACCGGTGGAGAACCGCGGAAATGGCCGGCGGGAGTTGACGTCCCCCGGACCCGGCACCAGCGGCTGGTTGAAGGCAATGTCGCGCTCCAGATGGGTGCCCTTCTTTCCCAGGTAACCGATCTCCAGCGCGGTCTCGGCGAACAGTTCCCGCTGGATGGCCAGGTTCCAGGTCTGCTCGTAAGGCGTACGCTGATGGATGGGCCGCGAATCGATGATGGGCCGCGAAGCCGACGCCGGCGGCTCCAAGAAGAAGAAGTCGTGCAGCGTACGGTTGGGCACCGGGATGTTGTTGGTGGCCGATTCGTCGAACAGGAACGGCGGGTTGATGATACCGCCCGTGCGTCCGTTGCCGTTCACGTTTTCGTAGAAGATCCCGTAGCCGCCGCGCAGCACGGTCGCGTTGTCGCTGAACATGCGCCAGGCGAAGCCCACGCGCGGACCGAAGTTGTTCCGGTCGTTGTACTGAAGCTGCCGGGGCAGCCCGGCGTCATCACTCGACATGTAAATGTCGGGCAGGGCGGCGTATGCACCAGGCGCGATCTTCTGGCCTTCCAGGGTGATGGGCGAGGAGATGATCACCTTCCCCCGTTCCCTGTCGAAGTTCGTCAGCATGTTGCGGTAGCCCAGCGGCCATGGGTTGAACTCGTAGCGCATGCCCAGATTGAGGGTCAGGTTACGGGTGGCGCGCCAGTCGTCCTGTACGAAGAAGTGGTAGTTCATGAACCGGTTGCCGAAGGCATCGCGCGGGAAGGAGCGCAGCGCCGATGCCGGGAGTCCGAGCAGGTAATCGGCGAACGCCGCGCCGGTGCCGGACGGGGCCGCCGGATTCGTCGTGTACTGATTGTTAAAGCTGAACGAGCCACTGTTGTAGGCCGCGTTATAGTTCACGTTTCTCTGCTGGCGCAGGTCTATGCCGGCCTTCCAGGTATGGGCTCCCCGGAACCACGACACCGTCTGGATGAGCTGGTAAAGGTCATTCGTGTTGTTCAGGGGGCGGAACGTCGCGCCAGGAATGCCGGTAATCCCCGCGATCCCGATATTCGGGAAGCGCGGCAGGCTCTCGCTGGTGCGCGAGAACCCCGTGATTCCGGAGAGAACCGTGTGGTTGGTGCCCAGGCCCGGCGCGCTCTCGAGGGTGAACTCCCGGTTGTAGCCCAGGCGCGATTCGAGCAGCAGGGTGGGCCGCAGCGCGTGCGTGTAGCTGAGGCCGGCGTTCTGGAACCGTGTGCGCAGCGGCTGCCCCACCAATGCCGGGAGGGCCGAGGGCGTGAACACGTTGGCGTTGGCGATAGTGTACCGGCCGAAGAGGTTACCGGCATTGCCCACGCGCTTGTCCATCCGGAGCGTGTACTGGTCGTTGTCGTCCTTGTCGCTGGGGGAGATCACGTAGCGGCCGTCGGCGGTGTTCGGCTCGGGCCAGAACTTCAGGAAGTAAGCCGCCTCAGGCGCAATCCGGTCGGCCGGGATGAAGTTGCCCGGAAACGGCTCGCGCACGAAGCCGGTACCCACCTGCCGGGTGGTGTTGGGGTCGTAGATGGGGTTCGAGAACTGCCCCGCCCTTTGCGCCATGCTCGGCATCACCGAGTTGAAGGTGCGGCCCCTGCGCTGCCTGGTGCCCTCGTAGCTACCGAAGAAGAACCAGTCGTTGCGCTTGATCGGGCCGCCCAGCACGAAGCCGAACTGGTTGCGCTTGAGCGGCGGGTTTGAGAGTGCAAACGTGTTGCGCGCGTCGAAAACGTCATTTCGTAGGAAATGGAAAACCGCGCCGTGCAGTTCGTTGGTGCCTGACTTGATGGAGATATTCACCAGCGAGGGCGAGCGGCCGAACTCCGCCGCGAAGGCGCTGGTCTGCACCTTGAATTCCTGCAGCGCATCCACAGACGGCAGCACGCCGGTGCCCCCGTTGATGGGGCCGTTGGTCGAGATGCCATCCAGGACGAACTCCGTCTTGGTGGCGCGGGTGCCGCTGACATACACGCTTTGCGCGCGCCCGGTGCCCATGCTGCCGGCACTGGTCACGCCCGGCGTGAGGGTGGCAAGCTGCGTGAAATTGCGGCCGTTAAGCGGCAGGTCCACGATCCTGCGGTTATCGATGACCTGCCCCATGGCGCCGGTCTCTGTGGTGACGAGCAGAGCGCGCGCCTCCACCGTGACCTGCTCGGCCACTTCGCCCAGTTGCATCGTGATGTCCACGCGGGCCGATTGGTTCACCTGCAGCCCGACTCCCGTGATCATCTGCTTCTTGAAGCCCTGCGTTTCAGCCGTGATGTTGTAGTCGCCGGGCCGGAGGGCGGGAATGTCGTAGCTCCCGGTCTCGTTGGTTTTTACGGATTTGGTGATGTTGGTGGCCACATTTGTCGCGGTCACGGTTACTCCGGGCATGGATGCTCCGGAGGGATCACGCACCAGTCCGACGATGGTGGCGTCGGTGCTTTGTGCATACGCCGGCGGCAGGCAGGCCGCAAGCAGAAGGATTGCAGAGGAGACTACGCGAGTGTGCAAACGCATCAGAGACCCCTATGTGACAATAGCGGCGACGATTAGCGCGAATCACTGGCGCCTCGGCGCCGGAAGACAACCCCTATCGCGATCAGCACGGAGGCGACCGCGAAATCAATCAGCCGCGCGGTAGCAGAGCCGGAAAAAGCCCCCGCAACGCCGAGCAGCACTCCCACACTGATAGTCGACAATCCCAGGATCGGAGCCGCCGAATCTCCTTTTCGAGCCGGCACCTCTTCGCTCCGAATGGGCGTGTCGATGGCTTTGAAGAATTCTACCACACGTCCGTTTTCGACCTCCCCGCGGCGAACCAGCAGAGTTCCCAGCACCATTCCAAGCACCGTCATGGCTGCGTTCGACAGCAGCGAGATGCCTTCGAAGGTGGTGGGGGCGGACAAAAAACTGCCGGCGGGAAGCGTCGGAACCCACCACGTTTTAAGCGCCAGCATAGTGCAGCCGGTAGTGAGTCCCGCCAGGAAGCCAACGAAAGCCCCCTGCCATGTCAGGCGCCGAACGGACAATCCCGCCAGCAGCGGCAGGAACGTCGGCGCCATAAAGAGCCCCAGTACGGTCACCATGATGCTGAACAGGGATTGCTGTCCGCTCATGGCGATCCAGAGGCTGAGCAGGGTGGTAAGCCCTCCCAACCCCAGTGTGATCCACCGGCCCATTCCCACCAGTTGGCGCTCGGAGGCGCCCGGGCGGATAAGCCGGTGGTAGACATCCTTGGTCAGCACGCTGGCGATGGCGTTGAAATCTGCGCTAACCATCGCCATGGTGGCGGAGAACATGGCCGCCATGATGATCCCGATCATCCCCACGGGCAGCAGGCTCATCACCAGCAGCACGTACGTGTCGGCGGTGCGGCCCTGCGCCACCAGATCCGGCAGCAGGTTGCGCCCGACTACCGCCGGCAAAATCATCAGCGGCGCCCCCACCAGGTTGAGTGCGCCCGCGCAGTAGGCCGCCTTGGCGGCTTCCTTTTCGTCGCGCACCGAGTAATACTTCTGCGCCAGCGACCAGCTCGCGTTGTAGCTCACGATCATAGTGACCGTGAAGCCCGCGATGAAGAACCAGTCGTACGGCCCGTTGCTCATGCGGAAGAATGTGGGGGGCAGATTCGAGAAGGCACGGCCGAGGCCGCCCGCCGCCAGGATGGCCGAGGGCAGGAGCAGCAGGATCGCCAGCGCCTTCATCAGGAACTGCACGTAATCCGTCACTACCAAAGCCCACAGCCCGCCCAGGAACGTGTACGCCACCATCACGCCGCCGCAAACGCCGATCGCCAGGTTCAGGTCCACTCCCGCCGAAAGCGACACGAACAACCCGGTGGCGAAGACCTTCAGGGCGTCGTCGAACACCTTCATCGGGATGCCTGCCCAGGCGAACAACTGCCTGACGAAACTATTGAAGCGGGCCTCCAGGAACTGCACCGGGGTAATCACACGGGCGCGCCGCCAGCGCTTGGCGAAGAACAGCCCGCCCAGCAGACAGCCGGGGATGGTGGCCCAGAAGAGGGTCACCGCCACCCATCCGTACGTGTAGCCCATCTGCGCGTAAGCGATAAACGAGAACGCGCTGAAGCTGGACATGTAGTGGGAGATGCCCGCCAGCCACCAGGGGATCTGGTTACCGCCGGCAAAGTAGTCCTTCGCCCCTGCCAGACGGTTCCGGAAGTAGAAACCGATCCACAGGACGATGGCGAAATAACCCACTACTACCAGGTAGTCCGGCGCGGACAGATGGACCTGCGTCATAGCTCCGCTTTCAGCCGCGCACGTGCGCGGGAGCGTAATGTGCCGCTACTTTCCGCACCGCACCGGCGATCGCGGCCACCTGCTCCGGCGTATAGTTTTCGTTCCACCAGATCGCAATCACGTGGCGCAACGCCCCCTCGGCTTTGGGACACAGGCCATAGCCGTAATCCTGCCTGCCGAATTCCTGGAACGGTATCCCCGAGGTGCCGTAGGTCTTCCGCTCCGTAAACATCGGCGACCGGTAGAGCGGATCGATGATGTACTGCACCCACGCATTCACGCCCTCGGCCACCAGGGCATCCCCGAATTCCTTCGTGGAAACTCCCGCTTCGGCCTCGTCCACCCCCAGCATATACAGCCACCAGGCATGGCGCGTATTCGCGGGCACGTAGGGCGGCCGCACCGCCGGCACGTCCGCGAGCGCGCGGGTCAGTTCCGCGGCGCGCGCCCGGCGCTTCTCCACCGAGCTCCCAACTTTTCCCAACTGCCCCAGCGCTACGGCGCCCTGTAGCTCGCTCATGCGGTAATTCTGCGAGAGGAACAGGAAGCGGCAGGACCCCAGGCTCTTGCTGTCCCGCGGCCACGCCTTGTCAGCGAACAGCCTCGCCCGGCGGGCGTAGTCCGGGTTCGAGGTGACGGTCAGCCCGCCTTCCCCGCAGGTGATATGTTTGCTCTGCTGCAGGCTGAAGCAGGCCAGGTCCCCCATGGTCCCCACCAGCTTGCCGTCGTACTCCGCCCAGTAAGCCTGGGAGCAGTCTTCGATCAGGGCCAGGCCGCGCTCCGTGGCGATCTTCCGCAGCGCGCCCATATCGCAGGGCTGCCCGGCGAGGTGCACTGCCATGATGGCGCGCGTGCGCGGGCCGATCTTGCGGGCCACATCCTCGGGATCGAGCACCAGGGTGCGGGGATCCACATCCGCGAACAACGGCACCGCGTTCTGCCAGAGGATCGGGACGATGGAGCCGATATCGGTGATGGGCGGGACGATCACTTCATCGCCCGGCTCGAGATCCAGCGCTGCGATGGCCAGGTGCACCGAAGCCGTGCCGCTCGAGCACGCCACCGCGTGCCCCACTCCGAGCTTAGAGGCGAACTCCGCCTCCAGCCGGTTCACCATTGTGCCGCCGTTGCGCGACAGGCAGCCCGAGCGCAGGGCTTCGAGCACCAGTTTCTCTTCCGCTTCACCAATGGTGCGTCCGCCGCGTTGCAGGAACGTGGGCAGTTTCTCCGCGATGGCGCGCGGACCGCCGTGAATGGCCAGGACCTTGCTCATCGAACCGCCTCCCGCGCGCCCAGTTGAATGGTGCGCCCCTCGGCCGCGGAGCGGTAGGCCGCCACGGCCGCTTCCACCGCCGCGCGCCCGTCCTCGCCGGTTACCGATGGCGTGCGATCCTCCAGAATGCTGTTCACGAATTCCTGATGCTGCGCCTGATATGCCTTCATTCTGACGGGCGAGAGCATGCCCTGTCCTTTCCAGTCAATGGGTTCCTGTACCGCTACCGTCTTCCACTCACCGCCGCGTCCCAGCCGCAGTTCCCCGTAGGCGTCCAGATCGAGATTGCCGGAATCGCCGGCAATCCATGCGCCCGAGCCGCTACGCGGAAACGCCGGCGCCGCCACATCCCACGATTCCCAAACTGTGGCCATGGCGCCGCTGCTGAGCGAAAACAGCGCCATCGTCTCCACCTCGTTACCGGTGCTCGGATCCCGCCGCACCTGCGCGCTCACGCTAGTGATCTCCGCGCCGGTGAGCCAACGCAGGCGGTCAATATTGTGCACCGCGTGGCCAATGAAGGTGCCGCAGTTTTCCGGCCGGCTCTGCCACGGCGGCAGCGTCCCCAGCCCGCCGGTCGCCAGGATCAGTTCCATCACGGACCGTACGTTCCCGATGGCGCCCTCCCGGATCAGCCGCCGCGCCTCCATATTGCAGGTGCGGAAACGCTGCCCGTACATGATCATCAGCTTGACGTTGGCGGCATGGACGGCCGCCAGAATGCGGTCGCAATCCTCCACCGTGGTGGCCATGGGCTTATCGAGCAGGATGTGTTTGCCGCCCTGCGCCGCCGCCACGGCCTGCACGGTGTGCGCCGCGTGGGGGGTGCTGATCAGCACGGCATCGACATCGGCGCGGCCGACCAGCGCCTCCACGGACGGCTCGCACTCGGCCCCGTACTCCGCGGCCAGCGCCGCCGCGCGGCTGCCGCCCGTCACTGCCACCAAGCGCGCGCCCTTCAGGTACTTCGTGACCGTTTCCGCGTTCGTCCGGCCCATGAAGCCGGAGCCTATGATTCCAATCCTTACCTCATTCATCACTTGCCTTCCATGGCGATCGTGTTTTCGAGCGCTCCGAGTCCTTCAATTTCGCCCCGCATCCGGTCACCGGGCTTGAGCGCGATGCCCCGCGCCATCCCCACCCCGTCCGGCGTCCCCATCGCGATCACGTCCCCAGGCTCGAGCGTCAGCACCGAAGAGATGTACGCGATGGTCTGGGGGATGTTGAAGATCATGCACGACGTGCGGGAATCCTGCATCAATTCGCCGTTCACCCACAGCCGGATGGCCAGGTCGTGCGGGTTGGAGACTTCATCCGCCGTGACGATTTCCGGTCCCATGGGCGCGTGGCCGTCGAACCATTTGCCCATCAGCCAGTCGAAGAAGGGATCGAACTGCCGCACCGTGCGGCCCGGCATTTCGGTGTTGAACTTGCGCTCGCTGATGTCGTTGATGATGGTGTAGCCGAAGACGGTAGACATGGCTTCGGCGGTGGAAACGTCTTTGGCGCGCCGCCCCATCACTACCGCCAGTTCGATCTCCCAGTCCACGAAGACGTTGTTGGAGCGGATGGGAACCGTGCCGCCGGGCGCATTGATACAGGTGGGCGGCTTCCAGAAGACCTGCGGGGTCAGGATCTCCTGGCCCGCCAGGCTGTCGATTCCCGCCTCGGCAACGTGCTTCCGGTAATTGCCCGCCAGGGCCAGCAGCTTGCGGCAGTCGCGGATCGGCGCGTCCAGGCGAAGACCCGCCGCGGGCAACCGCCGGGTTTCACGCGGGCGCCGGCCCTCGATCACGTCCATCGGGCTGGCATCGCCCAGGTCGAGCACCTCGCCGCCTTCCCGGATGCCCAGGTGTACCGTTCCCTCGTCGTCGAAAAAGCGCAGCAGTCGCATGATTAGTCCAATTGCAGGAGCCGCGCGGCGTTGCCGGAAAGGATGGCTTCCCGGGCGGCGTCCCCGATGTTCGCACGCAACACCTTCTCCAGGTTCGCGGCGCCATGCTGCAGCGGGGAGGCGCTGCCGAAGAGCAGGTGCTCCGCGCCGCAGGCTTCCACCAGCTTCCGCACCGCCTCGAAGCCCATGACGCAGGATGTTTCGAGGTGCACGGTCTCCAGGCGCCGCATGAGCGACACGGCCATCTGCAGTTCGAACAGGTAGTTGATGCCGGCCAGGATCCACTGAACTCGGGGGTGCCGCAACACCAGGGTCTCCATTACCGCCGGATCGAGCGACGGCATCCCCCAGTTCATGATGGTGCGCAGGGGCAGCAGCACCGGCCAGCCGCGCGCGGCGGCATCCTCCAGGATACGGTCGACGAATGGGGACCACAGCGCATGATAGCTATGGTGCTGCGGGTAGAGCCGGACGCCCCGGAAACCCCGCGTCTGGTAGCCGGCGAAGTCGTAATCGCCCTTCGGCAGCGTGTGGCTCAGTTCCCGTGTGCCCAGGCAGGCGAACGGTATGAAGCAGTCCGGGTGGGTGCGGCAGGCCTGCTCGGTCTCGCAGTTCCCGTCTTCCCAGTTGACGAACAGCGCGCGCGTGGAGCAGACGGCCGCGCGGTCGATGCCCCATCCGCGCAACTGCCCCGCCACATCCGCGGGCTCCGTCGCGGCCAGCGGCCAGTAGGGCCACTTCCCGATGAAGCCGTTGATGTCCAAAATCATGCCTTCACCCCCATCAGCCGCAGGATGTTGCCGCCCAGGATGAGGTCCATGTCTTCGCGGGGGAGGCGCGTCTCGCGGATCTTCACAAGCTGCACCCACGGGTCGAGCAGAGGGGTGTCGGTACCGAAGAGAATGCGGCGCGCGCCCAGCGCCGCCACGCACGCCTCGACGAATCCGGTGTCGATCGTAGAACTCGCGGTATCGAGATACAGGTTCTCGAAGCGCTCCGCCGCCATGATCGCGCGGTTCCAGTCGCCCTTGGCGAAAGGCTGCCCGCCGGCGTGCGCCATGATGATCTTGCACTCCGGCACGTGACCCAGCAGGTATTCGCATTCCTGCGGGGTGAGGTGGCCGAGAATGGGAAAGTCCAGCTCCACGCACTTTTCGAGGATGGGTAGCATGGCCGGCTCCGCGATGCTTATATCCGGCGTCGAATAGATCTTCAACCCGCGCATCCCGTAGTCGTTGCGGCAGCGATCGAGTTCGTCGAGCGCCTCTTTGCCGAAGCGCGTGGAGGGCAGGCTGGCCCAGCCCAGTATGCGATCGGGAAAGCGTTTCATCTCCTCGAACAGCAGCCGGTTGCCTTCGTGCATGTCGTAGAACAGCGCGGTCAGGTCCGTGCAGCAGATCTTGTCAAAGCCCAATTTATCGGCAATGCGGACGAGCATCTCGCCGTCCGCATCGATCTGCAGCCGCGTGGATTTTCCAATGTGTACGTGGCCGTCAATCATCAGTCCGCTTCCCCGTCCACCCGCTGCGGCGCGGGTGTGCGCACCAGCCGGTAGTTCGTTACCCGCACTGTGGCGCGGGCTTCTTTCTCAACCGCCACCAGGTGCGGGAGAAGGTCTTTGATGCCGCTGCCGCTCCAGGCCGCCGCCACCCAATACCGGCCGCTCACGGCGCGCCCCGGCTCGAGCTTCAGCCGGAAGGCGATCGCCTCGTTGGAGTCTTCTTTCGTCGCCAGGGGGGCGCGCGTTTCGGCGTCCGCCGGATCGTAGTAGAGCGCCATTCCCAGTGGTCCAATGCGATGCTCCTGGGTACCCTGGAGCGCGATGCGGCCCGGCGCGGGATCCATCTTCATCCCCGGCAGGTGCCGCACTCCCGTACCGGCTTCATAGGTGCGGCTCACTCGCACCGGCAGGATCCGGAAGCGGCATTCCGCCACCGTGCCGCCGGCGGCGATCGAGTAAAGCGCCCGGATATCCACCTCGTCCGCGCCGATCTTCCAGCTTTCCATCCTGGCTTCCACCACCGCGCGCACCGGACCGTCGGCAATCACCCGGTACTGCGGTACCTCGGGCGGGGAAGGCTTGTGGGCGTAGTCCGGCATGTTCACCGGCGGACGGAAGACTTCATCGCCGGCGCGCAGGTACAGGCCGCCCAATCCCAGGGTGTCGCCCAAATGAATGACGTCACGGCCCACTTCGCCCTGCTGGCGCGCTCCGAAGTAGCCCACCAGGCTGTTATACAGCCCCGGCTTGCCTTCACTACGCGCCTGGATGTCCAGGAAAAACCCGCCGTAGCTGCGGTACCCGATGGCCTCGGATTCGAGCGCTATGGTGGCGCGGTTGTACCCGAAGGCGTGGCTCGCGTGCACACGCTTGGGCCAGGGAAGGGGATCTCGCAGGGTTGTCGAGTAGTATACGTGGACGCGGCGTGTCTCACCGGGGCCGAGCCGCACGGGGAAGACGAACTCGTCCGCTGTGCCGTCGCTGTCGAGATCGTCGGCCTGTGACGGCAGCACCGAAAAGGGCGAGTCTGGAAGCACTGCAACCGCCAGGCTGCCCGGAAACCGGAGCGCGGCCTGTCCGGCCTCCCGCACCGGCACTACTGCTACGGTCTCCACGGGAGACGAGCCGGGGTTCGACACTTCCATTTCCAGCCGTTGAGCAAAATTGGGCAGCATCCACCGGTCCGGCTGCTGCGCCGAACAAACGGCTGTGACGGCTCCCAGAATCAACCAGGTACGCATGAGGTTCAAACGCTGTTTCATAGAGTATAATCCCTGCAGTGCTGGAGTTGCCAGCGCAAAATACGATGCGGGGGGCGGCTAACCCGTTTGGGCGGGCCTATGCCCGTGAATTATAATCGTTCGAGCGCCGCTTGATGGAAATGCGGTATCCCCACAATTTGCGCGTAACAGAGGCCTCCGGGGCCTCAGCCGGACCATCGGAAGCCCATGACATGGCCAAATCCAATATCTATTACATCGAAGTGCTGGGGAAATCCCTCGACACGCTGGACGTCTTTATTAAGGCCGGTAAACCACGATTGAGCCTGCAGGAGATCGCACAGCTCACCGGTTTGAACAAGAATACCGTCTTCCGCGTCCTCTACACCCTCTCCGAGCACGGCTACATTGTCAAGCGCAACCGGGACTACGAGCTGGGACCGAAGCTCCACGACCTGAGCCACGCCAAACTGCGCCGCGAAGATCTGCAGGCCGTCACCGGACCCTTCATGGACGCCTTGCGCCAGCGCTTCCGCGAGACCGTCAACCTTGGGGTTCTCGACGGCGGCCAGATCCGCTACATAGACGTCCGGGAGAGCTTTGAACGGTTCCGCCTGGCCGAACGCGTGGGCGGCGCGGATTACCTGCATTGCACGGCGCTCGGCAAGTGCCACATGGCCTGGCTGCCGTTCGAACAGGTGAAAGCGCTGCTCAAAGAGCAAGGAATGCCGCAGCAGACCGCCGCCACCATCACCACCATTCCGGCCATGAAGAAGGAGCTCGAGACCGTGCGGCGCCAGGGATACGCGGTGGACCGCGAGGAGAGCATGGCCGGGGCGTTCTGCGTGGCCGCCCCGGTGCTCGATAGCCAATGCGTCCCCGTGGCTGCGCTCAGCATATCCGGCCCCACCACGCGATTTAACGAAACAACCCTGCCGGAAGCCGCGGCCGCGCTACTTGAAGCGGTGGCCGAGATCCGCTCGCGGCTGGGATACGTATAAAACACTCATGCCTTGTATTGACGAACTGGCGCGCAACGCGGGACCGGTGGTCTTCGAAGCCATCGACGCAACCCGGGTGGCGGTGCCGATGCACGAGCCCTTCCGCATCAGCTCGGGCGAGGTTTCCCTCAAAGAAGCGATCCTGGTGAAAATCCAAGGGGGTGCGGCCTTCGGCTGGGGCGAATCGTCCGCCATGCCGGGCGGCTTCTACTCCGCCGACACCCCGGACGGCTGCCAGGAGGAGCTCGTGAAGTGCCTGCTGCCCGCGCTTGCCGGCCGTCGCTTCGAATCCATGGCGGCGCTGGAGCGCTATCTGCTCGAACAGGGTTCCAGCCCCTTCGTGAGGGTGGCCATCGAAACCGCCGCATGGGAACTCGTGGCGCGGCAGCGCGGCATCTCGCTGCGGAAGCTTTTCGGCATCCCGGAACGCCCCGTGCCCTCCGGCCTGGCCGTGGGCCTCTACGATCGCGATGAAGAGCTGGCCGCCGCGCTCGAACGCTACAAGCCCCGCGACTACCGGCGCCTCAAGATTAAGATCAAGCGTGGCCATGATGTGCGGCTGGTACGGCTGGTGCGCGCGCTGCTCGGCGATTTCCCGCTCTTCGTGGATGCCAATGCCGACTACGGCCGCGACGATTTCGGCGTCTTCCGGGAGCTGGACGCCTTCGGCCTGATGATGTATGAGCAGCCGCTTGCCAAGGCGGATCTTGAAGCCTCGGCCGCGCTGTGCCGCGAGTGCCGCACCCCCATCTGCCTGGATGAAGGCATCTCCTCCGCGGAGGACACCCGTCAGGCCATCGCCCTCAAAGCCTGCGGTGTGGTCAACATCAAGCTGCAGCGCGTGGGCGGGTTCACCGAGGCCCTGCGGGTGGTGGAAATCTGCGCCGCCGCCGGAGTGCCCGTCTGGATGGGGACCATGCCGGAACTGGGGGTCGGGAGCGCGCAGGCCCTGGTGCTCGCCGCCCACCCCGCCTTCACTTTCCCCACCGACGTGGAGCCCAGCGACCGTTGGTACACCGGCGACGTCCTGGCTCCGGAACTGCGCCTTCAGGACGGCACGTTCACGGCGCCTGCCGGCCCCGGCCTGGGGTTCACCGTGGACGAAGCCGCGGTGGAGCGCTATACCGTCGCGCGCTGGTCGTTCAAGGTCTGATGCTCAACGCGGCCCCCGAGCGAGAAAAGCCTGCAGCTCGGCGTACTGCGTCCAGACACGCTGGTTGAGCGAACTGAGCACCCCCAGTTCGCCGCGCGAGCGTACACGGCCGGTGTAGGTGCGGAACAGCGCTTCCATGGGAGCGGCGGCCAACGCCTTGCGTGCCGCCGCATACTCCGCTGGGGCGGCTTTGCCCAGCGTCGTCTTTTCTTTCAGCGCATAGGCGGGCTCCATCGCCGCCGAAACGTCGTCGAGCTGTAGGGTGAACCGCAAACCCGCCGCCAGCGAATGCAGGTTGGCGGAAGGCTCCAGGCGCTCCACTGTTTCGAGTGCGTCCGCGACCTTTCGACGCAGTTCCGGCTTCATGCGGCCCCAATTGGGGTGATAGGGGTGATACACCGGCGAGGAAAGCACGCTAAACCAGGACTCCTCCTCCATCCTGGTGAGCAGCTTCGCCAATTCCGCGCCGGCACGCGGGCCGTACTCGCGGCGGCAGAAATCGTCATAAAACGCGCCTGTCGAGGGCAGGCTTGCGGCGCCGCCGGCGTACCGCGCGAAAGCCTCCATATTGGCCCGTGTCTCTTCCGTGCGCCAGTGAATGCACACAGCTCCGTCGGAGCCCTGCTCCCGCGCCACCCCCACATGGTCGCGCATCAGCGCCACCCGTGGCTGCGGGTGCCACAAGCGCTCGTCGCTTTCGAGCCAGGGGATCGGCCACGCCTGGCGATTCTTTGCGATCCGGGCCATCACCTCCGGCTGTCGCGCCGCGCCGCCACGCGGATTGAGACAGGTGAGGATGATATCGCGCGGCAACCCCCGGTCGAGCCCGCCCAGAATGCCCGTCAACTGCTCTTCTCCGCCCCACCCCGAGACCGCCAGCCGCGTCCCTGGGGAACGCTCCTTCAGGTAGGCGTGCGCGGCGCGAATATAGGCCAGCGCCCATACACCCGTGAATGCCGTCTGGCTGGATCCCGCGAACAGCGCGCCGTCGCGCTTCATCAAGCCTTGAAACGCGGGCGAGAGCTGCAGTTGGGCGGCCGGATTCTTCAGCTCCTGCAGCCACAGCCAGATCTGGTCGACGCCCGGGTACGCCTCGAGAATGTTGTCGATGGTGATTTTGAGGATTTCGATTGAAGCCGCGTGGGTGGGATCCGGCAACACCGTTCCACGCACGAAGGATGCCTGCGGAGCCACCGAGAACAGCTCCGGCGGATAGACCCCGAACTCGAACCCCATGGCGGTTTGGATGCCCCGCTGGTGCGCCATCTGGAAGACCCGCCGGATTAGCGCCTGCGCGCCGTCGTAGCGTTCCCGGTTGGTGCGCGCAAGCACGGCGTTGCGGGCGCCGAAAGCCTCCACCCCGGTCGGCAGCTTGAAAAGTTTCCGGGTATCGAAGGCGAAATCCTTCACGGCGAGGGGTCGGTAGCCCCAGCGGGCCGTCAGGGAGGTATCGAAGCCCGCTTCCGGCAGGACCCCGCGATACTCAATCCGGATCATCGGCTCCACATAGCTCACATAGCGTTCGCTACCCCCGGTGTAACAATGCAGCGTAAGAAGGTTGAGGTCGAGTTCCTTCATGCGGTCCAGGTAGCGCTCCCAATCCTCCTCGTCCCACGCGGTGGGGCCCTCCAGGAAGTTGTGCCAGGGGAGCGCGCCCCGCACCTTGAGCGGCGGCGCCGCGGCCGCGCTCAGCGCCAGGGTGGCCAGGCAGAGAAGGAAACGCATCACCATGGCATGACATTGTACGATGGTCCGGCACTTGCAGAATATCTGCTGTGGCACGGCAGCAGGATGTCCGGCAACTCAGGGCGGAGCACCACTCCGACCGGATCCGCGCGCGCTTAGACGACCGCCGCAACCACAGCTACCTGGGCGATGCCGTGCTGGGCGCCATCGATGGCTGCGTCACCAACTTCGCGGTGGTCGCCGGAGCCGTCGGGGCGCAGTTCCCAGGGGTCGTCGTGGTGGTGCTCGGCTTTGCCAACCTGCTGGCCGACGGCTTCAGCATGGCGGCCAGCAATTACCTCTGCACCAAGAGCCAGCGGGAACATGTCGCCAAAGCCCGCACGGAAGAACACCGCCACATTGACGAGGTGCCCGGCGGGGAGCGCGAGGAGATCCGTCAGATCTTCGCGCGCAAAGGCTTTGAGGGCGTGGCCCTTGACCATATCGTCGAGGTGATCACGCGCGACCGCGATTTATGGGTGGACACCATGATCACCGAGGAACTCGGGCTACCGCTCCACGGCCCAGTGCCCATCCGCGCGGCTCTGGCTACCTTCGCGGCCTTCGTGGTCGCTGGACTCGTACCCCTGGTTCCGTTCCTGTTCAGCGTCGATCCCGGCCACCGCTTCCTTACCAGCGCCATCGCCACCGGGCTGGCGTTCTGGTCTGTCGGGATGCTCAAGGGCCGGGCGCTCGAACGGCCGATACTGCGCTCGGCTTTCGAAACGCTGGCCATCGGCAGCAGCGCCGCGGCGCTGGCTTACGTAGTGGGGGCTACGCTGCACGCTGGCTTCGGCGGGTAGCCGGCACCGGCTGGCTCTTAAATTGCTGACGGTAAGCGCGTGCCTGGAGCCTATCCGCGGCTCGTCCTGATCTTAACCGCCCTGTCGCTCGCCGGCTGTTCCTCCGGCAGAAGGCATGGACCGCCTCCTATCCCCAACCCGGCTGCGCTCTACGCTCGGCCCGCAAACGAGCGAACCATTCCGGCGGGGCACGTGGTATGGCTGCGTACCCTCGATCCCATCATGGCCGACACGGAAGTGCGGGACCGCAGTTTTTCCGCGCTGATCGTGCGCGATGTCCTCGATAGCGGCGGCGAAGTTCTCATCCCCAACGGTGCGCCCGTCCGCCTCGTTGTGCTGCGGAGCGCCGGAAGCGGCCTCGCCCTGGGTATGCACTCGGTGCGGATCTACGGCAACACGTACCTGATTCGTCCTGCCAAAGGAGGCGACTGGCGTCCTGGTATGCCGTTGGGAGTTTTGACGGATGCGACGGCGGGAACCGGGATGGCACCGGTCCCCGAGGTTGTCGTGGAAGGTCCTGCTATACGGGTACCGGGCAACAGCCTGCTTCTCTACCGCCTCGGCGGCCCGGCACTGCTTCAATAATGCGCCCTACTGCTGGTCGTACCCTTTGAGCGGCCGGATCCAGATGTTCCGGTAGCGGATCGCGTACCCGTGGTCCTGCAGGCTCAGCGGCTCCTCCAGTCCATGCGGCGCGTACGTAGCCACCCGGCGATGGATCGCCCGCCCCAGGATCTCCTGCCGGTGATGCACCAGTATACCGTTGTGAACCACCGTTACGTAACCGGGTTTCACCAACTTCTCTCGCTCAAAACGCGGCGCTTCGAAAAAGATGTCGTAAGAGTTCCACTCCCCCTCCGGCCGCGAGGCGTTCACCAGCGGCGGCCACTGGCCGTAGATCGAACCAGCCTGCCCGTCGGCGTACGTCTGGTTGCGGGCGGATTCGAGCACCTGGATCTCGTATCGCCCCATGATCTCCACGCCGCTGTTGCCGCCGCCCTGCCCGGCGCCTCCGGTGCCCGCGGGAATCATCCACTCTACGTGCAACTGGCAGTCGCCGAACTTCTCCTTGGTGGTCAGCCGCCCGGCGCGGGGCACGATCTCCATATAGCCGTTCTCGACCTTCCACCGCGGCTCCTCAACCTTGCCGCCGCGCAAAACCGCTACCCACCGGGACAGGTCCTTACCGTCGAACAGTACCACCGCGTCCGACGGCGGCGCCGGGCTGGGGCTGGGCACAGGCACCCCCGCCGCCACCTTCGGCGGATGCGGGCGCGCCGCATCGTGCACCTTCCATTTCTGGCCGGGCAATTGCGGCGTATCGGTGTACCCGCTCCGGTCGTCACCTACAGGCTCCTGGGCCGCCATGCTCGCGGCCAGCGCCACTACCCAGAAAATCCTCATGTGCCGAAACTCCTTAATCCGCCACCATCTCTTCCCAGGTGACCACGCGTTTCTCGTACGTCGCCCTGGTGCCCATGATAGCCTGCAACGTGGATTCATAGGCCGATTCCGCCTACGAATGCCACGCGCGCTGTGCTAGCA
>DATMYF010000034.1:0-21819 GCA_035561075.1 Bryobacteraceae bacterium | reverse complement strand
CCGGCCCCCAGCCCCCGTACCGCCGCCGGCCGGCGCTACCGTTGGGGCCATCGATTGGCGCACCAAGCTGCACGGTGTCCTGATGGAAATGGGGCTGACGTTCACCGCCGACGCGGTGGAGCATTCACTGATTGCCGAAGTGAACGGCGAACTCCAGTTCACCACCCCGCGGGATTTTTCCCTGGGGATGAGCCCGGACGATATTAACAAGGCGGTTCGGCAGATCGCCGGCAGGCCCATTCGGCTGAAGATCACCACAGGCGAGACGGGTCCGCTGCCGGAAGGCGGTCCCGCCATGCAGAAGCCGGCTGACGATGTGAGCGAGCGCGCGCTCTCCCATCCCGAAGTGCAGCGCTTTCGCGAGGTGTTCGGCGGCGAGGTTCGGGATGTGCGTAACCTGAAGGAGTGATGACGTGAAGCTACCCGGTAACATGCAGCAAATGATGAAACAGGCGCAGCAGATGCAGGAGCGCCTGCAGGAAGAGATCGCCCAGATTCGCGTCGAGGCCTCGGCCGGCGGCGGCATGGTGACCGTCCAAATGGATGGCCACAAGCAGCCCCTCTCCATTAAGATCGACCCCGAAGTGGCCGGAGATGTGGAGATGCTCCAGGACATGGTGCTGGCCGCGTTCAATGAAGCCATCAAGAAGGTAGACGAAGAGACCAAGCAGAAGATGGGCGGGATGCTGGGCGGTATGGGCCTGCCGCCGGGCATGTTCTAACCCATGCCGGATTTCGCTGAACCCCTGGCCCGGCTGATCAACGAATTCAAGCACCTGCCCGGCATCGGGCAGAAATCGGCGCAGCGCCTGGCCTTTCATGTGTTACGCGCCAGCCGCGACGATGCGGAGCACTTAGCCCAGGCAATCATTGATGTTAAGGACAAGCTCGGATTGTGCCACGTCTGCTATAACATCAGCGACAGTGAACTCTGTAACTTCTGCCGTGACCCCAACCGCAACCAGGGGGTTCTGTGCGTGGTGGAGGAGCCGCATAACATTGTGGCCATCGAGGCCACCAGGCAGTTCGACGGCATTTATCATGTGCTCCACGGGTCGCTTTCGCCGCTGCGCGGCATCGGACCTGACCAGCTTAAGATGAAGGGCCTTGTGGAACGCATCGGCGCGGGTGGTGTCGAAGAAGTGATCGTGGCGACCAACCCCACTGTGGAGGGCGAGGCCACCGCGGTCTATGTGTCGCGCCTGCTGAAGCCGCTGGGCGTGCGGGTGAGCCGCATCGCGATGGGAGTGCCGGTCGGCAGCGACCTGGAATTCGCCGACGAAGTTACGATCTCGAAAGCAATGGAAGGACGGCGGGAGATGTAGTCTCCCGCAACCCCGTTTCCGTTACCCCGCCGATTTCGATATCCACCAGCAGGTTGGCTTCACGGGCCGCAGCGAGTTCCACCTTAAGATAGTTGCCGCTTATCGCGGCGCGGTCTTGTTCGAGCGTCACCACCGATAATTTCCTCCCTAGCATTTTCCGCCGAAACTCCAGGTTCTTCGCCGCGCCGAGCTCTCGCAGGATCCGGTTACGCTCCTTGCGCACGGGCATGGGGACATGGTCCGCTGCGTCGGCAGCGGGTGTTCCGGGGCGCGCCGAGTAAGTGAACACGTGCAGGTAGGTGAACGGCATTTCCGCGATGAAGCGGCGGTTCTCTTCGAAATCGGCTTCGGTTTCGCCGGGGAACCCTACCATCACGTCCGCCCCGATGGCGGCGTCGGGCATCAGGGCGCGGGCTTTCGACACGCGGTCGGCGTAGTGGCGCGGGCGGTACTTACGATGCATGAGACGGAGGATCCGGTCTGAGCCGGTCTGGAGCGGCGCGTGTACGTGGCGGGCGATGCGCGGCTCGGCGGCCATGAGGCCCAGCAGGTCGTCGGAGAAGTCCATGGGCTCAACGGAACTCAGCCGCACGCGTTCGACCGCCGTCTCCCGCAGGACGAGCCGCACGAGGTCCGCCAGGCGCATGCGGCTGCCGGGTTCGCGTCCCCAGCGGCCCAGGTTGATCCCGCTGAGCACGATCTCGCGGTACCGGGCGGCCAGATGGCGGGTCTGTTCAACCACGCGATCGGCCGACATGCTGCGGCTGCGCCCGCGCACGAACGGGATGATGCAGAACGAACAGCGATTGTTGCAGCCGTCCTGGATCTTCAGGTTGGGGCGAGTACGGTCGCCGGAGGCGTCCTCGACAGGCGCGGAAAGCAGGTCGTGCTCGGCGAAGATATCGCCGACGTGGATGTTGCCGTGGTAAGGCGCACTGGTAACCAGTTCCGCGATATGCGTTTTATGCGAGTTCCCCACCACCCACTCGACGCCGGGCAAGGCCGCAATCTCCTCAGGGGCGCGCTGCGCATAGCAGCCCGTCACCAGGATTCGGGCGGCTGGATTCTCGCGGTGGACACGCCGCACAGTCTGGCGTACGTCGTCGTCGGCGGCCGACGTCACAGTGCAGGTATTGAGCACCACCAGGTCGGCCTGGCTGCGCTCCTGCGCCGGCGACAACCCCTTGGCAGCCAGAAGACCTTCGAGCGCGGCTCCATCCGCCTGAGTCGCGCGGCACCCGAAATTCTGAACGAAAAACTTCCCCACTACTATCCAGTATAACGGCGGCCTCAGGGCAGCGCGTCGAGGATGCGTTTCTTGCCCCAGGACTCTATGTCGAACGCCACGGCAGCGCGCTTGCCGGATTCCGCCCCTCTCACTTTGGCAAGCGCCTCATAGTACTCCAGGTAAGGGAATGACGAGATGCCCCCGCGGATGAATTCGTACTGCGTGGCGCATTCCTTCCAGCGGGCCAGGTCGTCCGGCACCGCGATGTAGACGTAGGGCTTGAAGTCGTCGGCGTCCTCCCAATTCTCGGCGTAGTAGACACGGACGCCGCGATGGGGAGCGCCTTTGATCTCGACCCCTTCAAGGGCCGCCAGCAGTACGGCATCGTTGACGATGGCGTAGGCCGCCTCGTGGTCGCGGTGCATGCTGCGCCGCCAATGCGTGATCACCACGGACGGTTTGACTTCACGGATCACCTGCGCCACATAGCGGCGGGCGGCCTCGTCATTGGGGAGTTCCCCATCGCGATAGGGACCGAAAATCGCGCGCCCGCCGAGCACCTTGGCGGCAGCCAGCGCCTCACGCCGTTTCTGCTCGCCATAGGCCGCGGGCGACATCTTCGGGTTGCCGCGTTCCCCGGCGGTGAGATGCAAAAGAACGATCTGGTCCCCCGCGCGAGCCTGCCGCGCCAGAACGGCGCCCGCGGAGATTTCCATGTCGCCGCAGTGAGCGCCGACGGCTAAAATCGTGCGGGGCGGGGCTGCCGCCAGGAAGAGCAGCGCTAGTGAGAGAGGCAGCATAACGCGATTATGGGCCGCGAATGAACGCGAATGAACACAAATAAAACAGAACGCGTTTTCATTTTTGTCTTGGTGTTATTCGCGTTCATTCGCGGCCATATTATTTTCCGGAGGCCCACTGTACCGCATTTTTGACGAGTTGCCGAAACGCCGGATGCTGGTGGGCGTAGCGGTCGTGGCCCAGCAGGACGGTTGCTACACGCGATTTCGGGTAGGGGCTGATCCAAGCCAGGGGGCGGTCCGCCGATTGGTGCTCCGTGGTGAGCAGGAGCTTCACTTCGGGCGAGATCCACATGCCCTTGTAGCCTTCATCCTGAATGTAGAACTCGCCGACTCCGGCCAGAATGGGGTGCTTCGCTATGGGCTTCACTACCAGTTTGATGTCGTGCTCGTAGGTGGATGCCGGGGTGCCGCCCTCGGGCTTCAGCCGGTACTTGCCCCCCACCACGTCGCGGTACCACCATTCTTCGTTGTTCAGGTTGGCGATGGCATGGTGCAGCACCACCAGCCCCTTGCCGCCTTCGATATAGGCCTTCAGGTTCTGCCGCGCGCCTTCGGAAATTTTGTTCTCCAGATTGTAGAGCAGCACGGCGTCGAAGTCCTCCCGTACGTCTTTACGGAAGGCTTGGTCCAGCGTGATGGCGTGGGTCCAGTTGAAATCCTCAAAGAGACTGTAGAACGAGGTGTCGTAGGTATGGCCGCCGGTCACGACGAGCAGGCGGGGCCTGACTTTGGACTTGGGCTCGCTGACCTGCCCGGTGGCGGCCCACTCGGAGCCGCGCACGAAGGTGGTGACGAACCCGGGTTCCTGCATGGCAGAGAGGTCGTGGCCCAGCGCCGTGTGGAAGACGCGGCCCTTCCCGTATTGCACGGTCCAGAGCAGCGGCTCGTCCTTGCCGGTACCGCTGAATTTGGGGTCGTCGAAGGCGGTGCCCAGCACATTGATGCCGGGCTCGAAGACGAAGCCGCGATAGAGCTCGTCGGAGATGATGAACGATTCGCCAAGGCCGCGGGTAATGGGATGCTCCCGGTTGGTGAACTTCACCGTGAAGGCGCGGCGAGGCCCGTGGCCCGTTCTGGGGTTAGTGATCCAGCGCGCGCCGGTCATCCTGGCGTATTCCGGCCAACGGGGCTCCATGATGCCGGTGCGAGTTTGCGCTTCGCCCAGCACCTCCAGACCGCCGAAGGCGTAGCTGGCGGCGTGCACCACCACCAGGGCCTTGCCGGAGCGCACGAACTGCTCCATGGCCTTCTCGGCCGCTTCGCCCAGGCGGGCGCCGTTGTAGTCGAGCACCAGAAGGTCGTAGCCCTTGAGCGTGGCAGCACTCGTGCCGGCGGGTTCCTCGATCACCCGGACATCGAAGCGCCCGGTGTCGGCCAGGCACTTCCTGAGGAACGGTGTCGTGGCGCGCCAGTCATGGTTGTTATGGCCGGAGAAGATCAGGGTCTTAATGGGCGTCTGCGCCGCCGCGAGCGGGGCCAGGAGCAGGCACAGTGTCAGGACTCGCCTCATACTTCCCACTCCTTGCGCCACGTGACGCGGGTTTTCTGCTTATACGCCATATTCACCATATGGCACGACATCGCAGAGTAGTGGCCGGCTACTTCGTCGGCATTAGGTTTGTTGCGGGTCCGGATGCAATCGAGCCAGTTCCCCATGTGGGGTGTCTCGGGGGTGCCGGGGGCGCGCACTTCGGTTTGGCCGCTGCCCTTAGTGGGGACGTAGTGGTAGCCGCTGCGCGTAATTGACAGCCTGCCGCCGCGCCCGATGAAGAGGATGTCCATCACGTCCGCGCCGGTGCGATCCGTCAGGCTGGCTTCGAACGATATGTTAAGGCCGCTGGGATAGTCCACTACGGCGCTGATGTTGTCCGGGGTGTCGCGGCCGTCATCGAACTGGTAGATGCCTCCCAGCGCCACCGCAGATAGCGGGCCTTTCAGGTTCAGATACCAGTGCGCGACGTCCACCCAGTGGACAAAGAGGCCGCCGGTCTGCCCCCCGGTGGCATAGTCCCAGTACGCGAAACGGTTGAAGTAGCGCTTGGGATCCCACGGAATTTTGGGGAGGCGGCCCTGGCAGGCGTCCCAGTCGAGGCCCTCGGGTTTCTTTTCCATGCCCGGCGGCACCGGGGTGAGGTAGCCCGCGTTGCCGTTCCACACTGTACGGACGGTGTGGACCTTGCCTATTGCGCCAGTGTCGAAGAAGCGCTGCTTGGCCTCGACGAAGTGGGCCATGCTGCGCTGCTGCATCCCGACCTGCACGATGCGCTTGGTCTGGCGGGCGGCGCGCACGATCTCATGACCCTCCATTGGCAGCGAGGTCATGGGCTTCTCGACGAAGACGTCCTTTCCGGCGCGGCAGGCATCCGCGGTCATCCGGGAGTGCATGTGGTCGACCGTGGCGACGATTACGCCGTCGATGTCCTTGCGATCCAGCAGCCGGCGGTAATCGGCGTACTGGGTGACCGGGGAGCCGGCGGTGACGGCGGCTGCCTCGCGGCGCTTATCCCAGGCATCGCAAACCGCCACCCACTCGATGCCCCCCACCTTATTGGCGACGCGCATGAGATGGCTGCCGCGATTTCCCGTTCCGATGACGCCCAGGCGGACGCGGTCGGAGGCGCCGGCCACCCGCATGGAAGAGGCAGCCGTGGCGCCGCCGGAGAGGAACACTCGTCTTGAAACCATAGCACCGGTGATATCAAGTCAAAGGGCAAAAGTCAAAGCTGTGGGATTCCAGTACCATTTACCGCCAAGTTCTTCAGTTTTGGCGCGCCCGGTTGTACACTATCCATTCTGTGTCTTCCATCGTGGACGCCGATCTTGAGCCTGCGCTAGGCGCTCTCAGTTACACCCACGGGGCGGCTGTACCCCTCCTCGAGAAAACCATTGCTGAAGTGTTTGCCGAGACCGTGGCGAAGTTCCCGGACCGTGCTGCCCTGGTTGTCTGCCACCAGAACGTTCATCTGACGTGGCGGGAACTGGCAGCCGAGGTGGAACGAACCGCCCGCGGCCTGATGGGCCTGGGGCTCCAACCTGGCGACCGTATCGGGATCTGGGCCAGCAACTGCCTGGAGTGGATCCTGTTGCAGCTCGCCTCCGCCCGCACCGGGGTGGTGCTGGTTAACGTCAACCCGGCGTACCGCTCCCACGAACTGCGCTTCGTGCTCAAGAAATCGCGCATCAAGGCGCTCTTTTTGCGCGAAAGCGACAACCGCGCCGATTATCGCGCCATCCTGGCGGAATCCCGTAACGGGGACGCACTGCCGCTCGAACACGTGGTCTGGATCGGGACGGACTCCTGGCGCGCCATGGTTGATGGCGGTGCCGATATCCCCACGCACCCGCTCGCCCCGGACGATATCGCCAACATTCAGTACACCTCCGGCACCACCGGGTCGCCGAAAGGCGTGCTGCTCAGCCACCGCAACCTGGTCAACGATGCGCTGTGCATCAGCATGGGTCTCCAGGCTACCGAGCAGGACCGCATCTGCGCCCCCGTGCCGCTTTACCACTGTTTCGGCTCGGTGATCGCCGCTATGGTGAGCTACGTAACGGGCAGCGCGCTGGTGCTGCCTTCGGCGCAGTTCGATGCCTTGGCCACGCTCGAAGCCGTGCATAAGGAGCGCGCCACCGCGCTCTACGGCGTACCCACCATGTTCATTGCGGAGTTGGAGCACCCGGACTTCCGCCGCTTCGACCTTACCAGTCTGCGGACCGGCGTGATGGCCGGAGCCCCGTGCCCCATTGAAGTGATGAAGCGCGTGGTGGAGGATATGCACTGCCGCGATCTCACCATCTGCTATGGCCAGACGGAGGCCTCCCCGGTGATCACCATGTCGCATGCCGGCGATCCGCTGGAATTGCGTGTGAAAACCATCGGGTGCGCCATGCCGGGTGTGGAAGTGAAGATCGTTTGCAGCAAGACCGGGGAGATTCTGCCGCTCGGTGAGCAGGGGGAACTTTGTGCCCGGGGTTTCCTGGTGATGTCGGGCTACGACGAGGAGCCCGAGGCAACCGCCGAGGCCATCGACCGCGACGGCTGGCTGCACACCGGCGACCTTGCGGTGATGCATCCCACCGGCTACTTCAGTTTCCGGGGCCGTGCCCGTGACACCATCATCCGGGGCGGCGAGAATATCTACCCTCGCGAAGTGGAAGATTTCCTCCACACCCACCCGAAGGTAGCGGACGCGCACGTGGTGGGGCTTCCCGACGAGCGCCTGGGCGAGACCGTGCTGGCGTGGATCCAGCTAAAGAAGGGCGTTGAGGCCACCCCCGAGGAAATTAGGGACTTCTGCCGCGGCAGGATCGCCTACTTCAAAGTCCCGAAGTACATACGCTTCGTGGACGGTTTCCCGATGACGGTAAGCAAGAAGGTGCAGAAGTTCCTCATCCGGGAACAGGAAATCCGCGAGCGCGGCCTCGACCACGTGGCCCGCATTCAAACGGCGTAGTAGTAGCGCACGATCCACTCGGCGGCGACCGCCGGCTTGCCGCCGCCCTCCGATTCCACTACCGCGGACCAGGTGAGCTGCGCGCCGCCCTGGAAATCTTCCACGGAAAGCAGCGTGAAGTGGGCTCGCACCCTGGCGCCGGCAGGCACCGGGGCGGGGAAGCGCACGCGATTGAGGCCGTAATTGATGCGCATACGGAAATCGCCCTTCACCTCCACGGCCTCGCGCGAGAGTTCGCTCAGCAGCGATAAAGTCAGGAAACCGTGCGCAATCGTTTTGCCGTGCTGCGATTCGCGGCTCGCGCGCTCCGGGTCAACGTGGATCCACTGCCGGTCCCCGCTGGCTTCGGCGAAGCGGTCGATGCGTTCCTGGGTGACCTCCACCCAGCCGCTCGCTCCCACTTCCTGTCCCGTGAGGGCGCGTAGTTCGTCGATGGTTGGCATATTCAGTGACGGCTTTACCGAAAGCTGCGCAAATCGTCCGCGGGCAGGTGCGGCACCCCGTTGAAACTGAACAGTGCCAGTTCGCCTTCCCGAAGCCGGAACGTCGTAATGGCGCTATTGTACATGACGGCGGCCACCTGCATGATGCGGCCATTGGTTACCCCGAGCGCCATGGCCACCCAGATGGCTATCGGCACCGCCGAGGTGAACACCGCGACGGCCTCGTCCTCTCCGCACCTGGGCAGGGTATCGAGAGTACGCTCGACACGCCGGATGAAGGCCTGCCAGGATTCCGTGCCGGAGGGGAAACGGCCCTCGATCCAGGCGCTTACGATGGCGGCATCGCACGGCGACCAGCGGTGGTGCACATCGTGATCTTCATCGGCCGCCTGGCGTAACAGGTCGTCGTAATCGCGGCGGAACTGCGGGTCCCCGGCGGCCAGCGCGGGCACCATGTCGCGGTATACCGCATCGATGTCGAATTCGTTCCAGTTCGCTTCGCAGTCGATTACCGGGAACTCCAGTCCGCAGGCGCGATACTGGCCCGCCACCTCCTCGGCCGTCTCGCGTTGGCGACGCAGCGTTCCGGAGAAGGCTGCGCGGAACCTGACCCGTTGTGAAGCCAGGTACTCTCCCGCCCGGCGCGCTTGCAGGTGGCCGAGATCGGAGAGGGAGTCATAGGCTTGGCGCGTGCCGGCCTGCCCGTGCCGGATCAGGTAAAGGGTGCTCAATCCCGGCGCTCCACAACGGCGAGCGGCCGGATCGGCGCCCCGGTACCTCCCCTGATCTTCAGGGGTGCGGCTACGAACAGGAACTCGTAAACCCGCGCGGCCGCGAGTTCCTCCAGGTTCAGGCACTCCAGAATATGAATCCCGCTCTCGACCAGCAGGTGCACGTGGACTGGCATCGAGGGTGAGGGCACCAGCTCGAAAGCCAGGGTATCGGCGCCGGCGGCGAAGATGCCTGCGCGGCTCAGCCATGCCGCCCCGGCCTCACCTGGACCGGGACCGCGCATCTGGTTGACGAAACGAGCGGCGTCGTCCCAGTAGCTGCCCCAGCCGGTGCGCAGCAGCGCCACATCACCGGGTTCAAGGTGCACGCGCTGCGCGTGCGCGATTGCGTCCAAGGTGGCGGGGGTGATTTCGAAATCCGCCGGCAGTGCCGCCAGGCCCTCGTGGCCCGCCACGTCGAGCAGCACACCCCGTCGCAGCACAGGCCCGATGGTATCTACCGGAAAGCGCTCCAGGCCGCCGGCGTAGGACTGCGCCCCGGCTGCCTCCGTGCCGCCGTGCAGCAGGCCGGCATGTGAGAAGTGGCAGAGCGCGTCGATATGGGTACCGGCGTGGCCTCCCATCGCGATGGATTCGGAAGCCGAACTGGCTCCGTTCGGCTCGACATAGTCTCCATGCCTCTTGTTCAGGCTGTACAGGAACGGCGGATGATTGGGGTGGTGCGGCATTCCGACGTAGTAGGGCTGGCCCAGGTCGAACACCCGGGCGGCGCGCGCGAGATTTAACAACTGCATGGGAAAGACACCTACTTTGAGAATACAACGTGGGGCTCCCTGCCCAAGTGGACTGGCGGTGTGCCATACCTTCCCAAAGAAACGCCTTGCCGTAGGTAAAGGGTTATGATCGTTACGGTTGGGGCCGAGTTTCGAATGCGCCGGGTGGCTCAAGGGCCGATCATATAGTGAGTGGGCTCCTCAGAAAACCCGCGATTCGATGCTTTTTCTCCTCCTCCGCCGCCACTCACCTTTTCCGATGGAGAGGACGCGGTGGTCCATAGAAGTCTGGACGGCATTATCCAGAGCTGGAACAGAGGCGCCGAACGGCTTTATGGCTATGCCGCGGAGGAAGCCATCGGCCGGCCGTACTCGATCCTGATCCCGCCCGACCGCGACGGCGAGGAAGACGCTCTCGTCGAGAGGCTCCAGCGCGGGGAGCCGTTTTGGCACATCCGAACCTTGCGGGTGCGCAAAGGAGGCGCATTGACGGAGGTTGTGCTCACCGTATCACCCGTCTGCAACGAGGCCGGTGAGGTTGTAGGCATTTCACATATCAGCCGCGAAGTCGGTAGCCGCGCCGTAGACGAACGCGCCAGTGCCTTTCTGGCCGCTATCGTGACATCGTCCGGCGACGCGATCATCGGGAAAAACCTCGACGGCATCGTCCAGAGCTGGAATGCAGGCGCCCAGCGGCTGTACGGGTACTCTGCCGAGGAGATGGTCGGCAAGTCAATGACGGTGCTGCTTCCGCCTGACCGTCCGGAGGAGGAGTCGGACATTCTGGCGCGCATCCGAAGGGGGCAGAGCATCGACAATCTCGAGACGGTGCGGTTGCGCCGCGACGGCCGGCAGGTCCACATTTCGCTTACGATCTCCCCCATCCGGGACCAGAGCGGGACGGTGATCGGCGCTTCACACATCGCGCGCGATATTACCGATCAGGTTCGGTTCGAAGAGACGGCCGCACGGCTTGCAGCTATCGTCGAGTCTTCCGAGGATGCCATCATCAGCAAGGACCTGGACGGCACCATCCTGACCTGGAATACCGGGGCCGAGCGGGTTTACGGCTATACGGTGGCGGAAGCGGAAGGAAAGTCCGTCTCCATGCTGCTGCCCGAGGACCGCCTGGACGAGGAGACCGGAATCCTGGAGCGGCTCAAGCGAGGCGAGCGCGTCGAGCACTTCGAGACGGTGCGGTTGCGTAAGGGCGGGGAGCGGATCGACGTTTCCCTCACGATCTCGCCCATCCGTGACAGTCACGGCGTGGTCCGGGGCGCTTCGCACGTGGCGCGAGACATTACCGCCCGCAAGGCGTTCGAAGCCGAACTGCGCCACACCCAGAAGCTCGAAAGCCTGGGGGTGCTGGCCGGGGGCGTGGCCCACGATTTCAATAACCTGCTCACGGGCATCCTGGCAAACGCCAGCCTGGCGGCGGAATCGGCCGAGGGGAGCGGATTGCTCCAGAAGTTGCTGGCAGACGTGGTGCGCGCGGCCGAGCGTGCCTCTGGCCTTACGCGCCAGCTACTGGCCTACGCAGGCAAGGGCCGCTTCGTCACCGAGGCGGTCAACCTCTCGGAGCTCGTCGAGGAGATCGGCGGCCTCATTCGGACGTCCATTCCGGGGAAGGTGCGGTTGCGCCTGGAACTGGCGCGCGGCCTGGCGCCCATCCAGGCGGACCCCGGGCAGTTGCAGCAGGTAATCATGAACCTGGTGATCAATGCCGCGGAGGCCTTGGGAGAGGCGGGCGGCACGGTGCTGGTCGCCACCGGGTCGGAGGACCTGGATGAAGCTTACTGCCGTGATTGCCTCGGCCGTCCGGATCTCCCGCCGGGCGCTTACACCACGCTGGAGGTCCATGACGACGGCTGCGGGATGGACCAGCAGACTCTCGCCCGCATTTTCGACCCGTTCTTCACCACCAAGTCCGCCGGGCGGGGACTCGGCCTGGCAGCGGTTCTCGGTATCGTAAACGGCCATAAGGGCGCCATCAAGGTTTACAGTGTGCCGGGCCGTGGGACCTCTTTCAGGCTGCTCTTTCCGTCAGTTGCAGTTGCGGTGCCTGAGGCCGCCGCGCGCCAGGAACCGGCGCCGGAAGGACACGGCACGGTGCTGGTGGTGGACGATGAGGAGTCCGTGCGCACGGCTGCCCGGAATGCGCTGGAGCACTTCGGCTACACGGTTCTGCTGGCGTCAAGCGGTCGCGAGGCGCTGGACATCGTGCTCCGGCGAGGCACCGCGATCGACGTGGTGCTGCTCGACGTCAGCATGCCGGAAATAGACGGCGCGGAGACGCTCGAACGGCTGCTGGAAGTGAAACCGAAAATACGGGTACTTCTTTCGAGCGGCTTCAACGAGGTTGAGGTGGTCCGGCGGTTCAGTGCCAATAAACTGGCCGGTTTTATCCAGAAGCCCTACACGGCGGCACGGCTCGCTTCCACCGTCAAAACGGTGCTCCAGCAGGCGGAAGCTACGGCGCCGTAACCTCCACGGTGTCCGACGGCCGGCTCTCGTTCCCCGAAGCATCCAACGCCGAGACGGCATAGCGGTAAACCTTGCCCGCTTCGACGGTCCGATCAGTGTAACTGGGGGTCTGGCCCGTGTCGGCGATGGGCTTGAGTTCCGCCCCGGGTGCCGCCCGGTAGACGCGATAACCGCCGAAATCGGGCTCCCCGTTGCGCTCCCAGGCGAGTGCAATTCCGGTTGTCGCGGCCACTGCTTTGAGGCCCGTGGGCACGGCGGGCGGAAAGCGGTCCACCGGGGTTACGCGTACGGAGGCCGATGGCTCGCTTTCGGCCTCTCCGGTGGCGGTCTTCACGATGCGCTGTACCAGGTATTCGTAGGTCTTCCCGTATTCGGTGGCGGTGTCCGTCCAGGTGGGTTGGGTGGCGTCGGCGGCGGGGTTAAACGACTGCTCTCCCGGGCCACGACGGAATACACGATATAGGCCGGTCTGTCCCTGCCAGGCGAGGTGCACGCCTTCAGCCACCGGTTCGGCGCGGACATCCTCCGGGCGCTGCGGAGGCGGCACCACCGCGACCACCACGAAATTCGACCATCCTCCGTCGCGTCCACTGGAGCCGACTGCCCGTACTCCGAAGACGATCTCCCTGCCCGCCCACGCGTCGGCGGGTACCTCGTATCGGGCGCGTCCTCCCTCTACTGGCCCTTCCCCCAGCGGTTTCGCATGGGCAGCCCATGCTCCGGCATCGAACGGATTGGGCCCGGGACCGGCGCGCAGGTCGAGTTGCGGCGGGTTTCGCAGCACGGTCCCTTCAGTGGTAAGCCGGGGCACCGTGAACTGCACGACAATTCGGGAGCCGCGCTGCACCGCGGCCAGGTCCGTGACGGGGACCGGGATCCGCAGCAGCGGAGGCAGGGGTTCCCCCACGTAGCCGCAGCCGGAGAGAAGGAGTGCGGTGGCAATCAACAGGGCCGGCTTCAGAGTCATCCATGTACATTGAAACACACCGGCGCGGCGCGATACCGATCGGCCGCGCCGGTGCGTTCTAGGGTCCCAGCGTGACTCTGGCCGGGTGGCTGCACGTCCCGGCAGTGCATATCAACAGATCCGTGGTCATGGCCGGCAAGTCGCCCGGAATGGCTACGTTCACCTGCTGGACGCCGTCAAGTCCCGGGGCCGCCCCGGCGTAGGCCGGGACCAGGTTATCGCGGTCATGAATCTTGACCGAAACCGCCAAATCGAACCACCGTTGCGGCGCCGGCAGCCCGGTGAGGAAGATCTGGATCACGCTGCCGGGAGCCGCCGGGCTGGATGCCCCGTTCACGCTGTTGTCCTGGTTCAGGATGCCGGTAGAGAACACCGCAGGGGATGCCGTCGCGAGGGCCACTGTTGTGGGTGTGCTGGCGAGCCCGTCCACCGTGACCACCATGCTCGAGGAAGTTTTCCCTGCCAGGTCGGCAGGCACCTGTAGGTTGATCTGGGTGGCGTTGTTGAAGAGCAGCCTGGCCGGAAGGCCGTCGAACGTGACGGCTACTTTGGCGCCCGCCAGGTTTGTCCCCATGACGGTTGCGAGTGAACCCGCCACCACCGGCCCGTTCAGGAAATTCGCCGCATTGGTAACGGAGTTGACCGTAACCGCGGCGCGCGTGGGTGGCTGCTCGACGGGCGGAACCACGGGGGCCCTTACCGTGAAGAGTACCGGAAGGGTGACGCTGCCGGTCGAGCCGGCGCTGATGACGAGGTCGGCTTCATACGTGCCGGCCGCAAGGTTCCGCGCTGTAGCGTAGACCTGAACGCTGCGGTTGTTGATGCCGGAATCGGGGTTGATGCTAAGCCATCCGGAACCCGTTTTGTAGAAGATCCGGGCGGTCCAGACCATGGCCCCGCCGCTCTCGTTTCTCACCGGGACGTAGCCGGGCCGCTCGAAGGGAAGGCCGCCCGCAATTGCCGTGAACACCAGGGGTTGTGCGTCGACCACAAGCCGCGGGAAAAACTCGTCCTGGCAGTCGCCCGCGGTGGAGCAGTCGGGCGCGGGGTCGGCGGCGACGAAGCGCGGCACGGGGGCGCTGGTGGAGGCCGCCGGTGTGGTCGAAACAGGGCCGAATGAGACCGTCTGGGGCATCATGGTCAGCAGACAGTCCGCGGGCGCGCCGATGAAGGTGGGGAACTGGGCGGTTTGCCGCCGCCCGGGGTTGGCATCCACCACTTCGTAGACCACCGTAGCGATACCCGCTTCCACAGGGACTTCGCGGACGCGCTCGAAAGCCACGCTGCCGGAACCTGGGGCGCCGGGGGTATAGGCAAGCTGGCCGCCCGCCCCGTTGACGTCTGGAGAGATAACGCGCGCGAGCAACAGGGCGCCACTGCCCGGTTCATACTCGCCGCCCGATTGCGTGCCGCCCAAGTCGCCGCCGGCGGTGGGGATGGCGGCGTCGGAGCCCGCCACCACGTCGGGAACGAACAAACGCGTGCCTGCCGGAACGTCCCGATAGCGAACCACGAGGCGGGTGCCTGTGTCGCTGGTGGCATCCTTTGGCTCGAATGCCGCGGGGAAGCCCTCGGTGAAACGCGTGGAGGTGAAAATGGTGCCGCGCGCGAACAGGTTCGAAATAGTGAGGTCGGCGGGCAGTGGAGACGGCACCGAGGGAATACCTGAAGGCGCCAGGGTGGCCAGGAGGCCGCTCTCCGTCCTCCCCACCACCACAGCGTTATTGACGAGCGAGAAGACGCCCGTGGTGGTAGTGATCTGTGCCTGGAGGATCTGCCCGGCAGCCGTTCCGAGCTGGCTGGCGTTCACCCGCAGATTCGAGATCCGCATGGTCACGGTGCGGCTTTCGGGCACCGTGAACTGGAGGCCGGTGAAACTGATGCTCTGGTTACTGATCCGCCCAGAAAACGGGGTTGTGGTGGCGCCCGCCTGGACGGTGAGGGCTACTTGCAATGCTACCGAATCCGCATCGATTCGGTTGGTGATATTCACCGGAAGAAAAAGAGTCAGGTTGCCGGACACGACGGTCCCGGGGGAGCCGCCTGAACATTGGAGCAGGATGTCGCCGACCCGCTCCACCACTCCTTCGGTCCGTACCAGCGTGGGTACGGCCGAGGCTGTGCAAGTTAATTGAGAAGACTGCGGGAGCGCAATGGAAGTTGAAATGAAGAGCAGGAGGATGAGTTGGCCGCCGAGTCTACCACTCTGCGTAAGGTGTGCCATCGAGGCTCATTTTATCCGAACTGCTCTTCACATCGAAAATCCCCGGTTCCGTCTGGTTGACGCTTTGCATGGCGTCCTCCATGATGACCCGCCAGGAGGTGTTGTTTCCGGCTATCGGATCCATGGGCACGTCGCGCAGGTAGCCTTCGGTGACGAGGTCCTGGAGACTCTGGGGCGCCTTCTGCTTGTCGTAGGTGTACTCGTCGATGACGGTCCGCATGGTGAAGAGATTGTTCTTCAGGATGCTCTCTTTGGCGCGCATCACGGAGCGTTGGTAGAGCGGCACTGCGATGCCTACCAGAATGACCACCACCGACATCACGATCATCAGCTCGATGATGGTGAAACCCCTCCGGTTGCTGGCGATGCCCGCTGTCCTACCACTCCGAGTAAGGAGTTCCATCCGGCGCTTTCTCCGTGGTCTTGCTATAGACGTCAAACACGTTCTGCCCGCCCCAGCCCGTTGACTTGGGATCGTCCTGGGTGCTCCGTTTGCCCCAGTCGGTCGAATTGGTGAAGGGGTCTTTGGGGATGCGACGCAGAAAGCGGATCTTCTTCTCCACCTGCCCGGTCTGTTTGACCCCCTCCACCAGTTGCTCGAGCGTCTCGGGGTAGTTCTCGCTGCCCTGCTTCATCTGGCCGAGTTGGCCCTGGTCGGCCATGTCCTTGTACTTGTCGATGGCGGTGCGGATCTCGCGCAAGGCGTAGCGGAGTTCGCGCTCCCGTTCCCTGCGCACCTTCGACCGCGCCAGCGGCACCGCCATGCTGGTGAGCAGGAATAAAATCGTGAAAGCCACGATCAGCTCCACCAGGGTCAGGCCGCTTTGGTTGTTCCTGCGTCTCATTTCACCGTGACCATCACGACGGGCGATGCCGTCAGGATGGGCTGCGCCTGGGTGTTCCGCGGCGTAAACTGCGGCACCGTAACAGTGGTGATTCCGGGTGCCACCGCCTGGAATGTCAGCGTCACCAATGTGCCCGAAGGGCCGCCCGGGCTGCTGCGCGGGGTGCGCTGGAGGCTGACGGTGGCCTCGCCCGAGTCGTTCATGATGTTCTTGGTGAAGATGACGCCATCCCCTTCCATCAGCCCGCCCTTCGCCACGTCGTTCATGCGCAGCACCTTGGGGTCGAACTTGATCTGCATGGGGGCAGCCAGCAGGTTGGGGGCGTTCTCCAGCAGCAGGTTCAGCGTGACGGTGCTGCCCACGGCGGCTTCGACTTGCGACGGCGCGAATGTTACCCGGGCAGGGCCCGCAGCCGCGGCGGGTGTTTTCGGAGCCTCCGGCGCAGGTGCGGGCGGGGGCGCCTGGGGCAGACCGCCCGGCCGGGGTGTCGTCAAACCTGGCACTACCGGCCCCGGGGTGGGGGCAACGGCGGCACCCGGCGCGGCGGGCGCCGGCTGGGGTTGCGGCTGGGTGACGGTCGGCCCGGCCGGAGCCGGGGTTTGCGGTTGGCCAGGCTGCGGCGCCGCTTCACCCGGCTTGCGACCGTAGTTCAGCTTCACCACCGTGGCATTCCCTACCGCCACGCCGCGCAGATTCTGTTCGCTCACGTCCGGGCGCCGCACGATGTGCGGGACCAGCGCGATCAGCATCTCGCTTTCGGACTTTTCGAGCGATTCACTGCTGAACAGCTTGCCGATAACCGGAATGCTCGACAGTCCTGGAATCCCGACCAGGGTCTTGGTCTCCTGGTCCTGCGTCAGGCCGGCCAGAATATTCACCTGCCCGTCCCGCAGCCTGATATCGTGAATCGCCTTTTCCTGCGAGATCACCGGCTGGGAGATGCCGCCCAAGTCGATGTAATCCCGGACGGAGGAGATCTCCAGTTCCACGTGCATGGAGATTTCGTTGTTGTCGTGCACCTTGGGAGTGATGTCCACGTTCACGCCCACGTCGATGAAGGTGAACTGGGTATTCACCAGAGGGTTGATGCCGACGCCGCCGATGCCCGGCTGGAAGCTGCCGGTGGCGGTCGGCTGGCGGTCGCCGATTTTGAGGGTCGCTTTCTGGTTATCCACGGAGCGCAGTTGCGGGGATTGCAGGACGCGGGTACTGCGGTCGTTCAGTACCGCCTGAAGCAGCCCGTCCGGCAGCGTGAGTGCGTAATCCGAAGTGGCCCATTTGCCGATATTCGATAGCGGAATGGCGGTGCTGGTCGTGGTGGCGGGGGTATCGGTCGAGCCGGTTGTGGTGTTGGCAATGCCGGCGCGGATGGATTGCCGCGGGTTGTAGACGAGGGGGACGTTCAGGCCGCCCTGCGCAATATTGGCGGCGAGTTTGCGCGTGACGCCCGAACTGGTTCGCATCACCAGCACGTCCACGACCACTTCGGAGCGGGGCTTATCGAGGTCCCGGATGATTTTCTCCGCGAGCGCGATGCGGTCCGCCTCGCCGCGGGCAATGATGGCGTTCTGGGCGTTGTAGACAAATAACCTCTGAATGTCCGCTACTGCGCGCACGGCCGTTACGATTTCCTGCAACTCCTGGGGCAGCATGGGATTGGTCAGGTAGAAAATCTTCATCACCTGCTCTTCGTAATCGCGACGCTTGGTGGTGTTGTCGTTGGTGACGAAGATGGTGTTGACCGATAATGGCTTCCAAAATGATTTGGTGACCACTGCGAGATAATCGAGGGCCTCATCGAGCGTCGCGTTGGTCAGTTCAATGGATTGATTCTTGCCGGGGGCGTACTCCGGATCGAACAGCATGTTGATGCCCGCCACCTTGCCCACGGTCTCGAACAGGACCCTAGCCGACTGGTTATTCATCTTAATGTTGATTGGCTGCGGGTTCAAAGGCTTCAGTTCCGGCACCGCGAGCATGGTGGAAATCTTTTCGTCGATGCGCTTTCTTTCCAGTTGCGAGGGCGTCAGGCCGCGCTCCTCGGGCACGGCTTTTCCGGCCTCCTCGCGCTGCTTCTCGCGCTGGATCATCTCCTGGGTGCGGCGGACCTCCTGCTCGGTGGCGCTGGTGGCGGGGTTGATCCCGTAGGCGGTCTGGAACTCCAGCAGGGCTTCGGACAGGCGCCCTTGGGAGCGCAATTCGAGGCCCTTATCCATGTGGGCCTGAGCGGATTGGAAGCGGGCGCGGTCGGCTGCCATCCGGTAAGCGGGGTCGGCCGGATCGGCGCTCTGCGCCTGCTCGTAAAGTTGGAGGGCCTCATCCCACTGCTTGCGGACCTCCGCTTCGTGTCCCTGTTTATAAAAACGGTCCCCTTTCCGGTTCCGCGCCTCAAGCGGCGGAACCACCGTCGCGGCCATGGCAAAGAGCGTGATGATAGCTACTAAGCGATTGAAAGCAATCATGTTCAGGCGTTTCCAAGGCCTGCGAACAGGCGTATGCTAATATGAGATGCAACCACCCCGTCGAAGTCCAGAGTCATTCAAATGGTTTGACGCTGGAGTGCTTGCCGGCGTGGAGAGCAAAAATTGGCCGAGAAGAATCCCGCAATCAAAATTCTGGCGGATAACAGGCAGGCCGGGCACAACTATTTCCTGATGGAACGGTTCGAGGCCGGGCTGGTGCTGGCGGGCACCGAGGTGAAGGCTGCCCGTTCGGGAAAGGTGCATCTGAAGGAAGCCTTCGCCACGGTGCGAGGCAATGAAGCCTGGCTGGTGAACGCGCACATCAGTGAATACTCCCACGGCAACCTTCAGAACCACATTCCGGTACACGACCGGAAGCTGCTGTTGCACCGCAGCGAAATCGAAAAGCTCCATGGCAAAACCCGCGAAAAAGGCCTGGCCCTGATCCCCATCAAGCTGTACCTGAAAGAGGGACGGATCAAGATCGAGATTGCCGTGGCAAGAGGCAAGAAACTGCACGACAAACGGGAAACCGAGCGCACTCGGGAGGCGGAAGCCGAAGCCCGGGCGGGAATGAGAAGAAGGGATTAGGGGTTGGAGGTCAGGGGTTAGGGGTTTTGCTGCTTCCGCAGTCGCGCGGCACAGCCCCTATCCCCCAACCCCCGTCCCCTGACCCCTGCCTTTAGGAGTCATCATGCTGGTCAGTCTGGAACGCAGGCCTATTGAAAACGTCGAGGCCGATGCCCTGGTGATAGTGGCTTTTGAGGGCGCCCGCCCCGAGCGGTTCGCGGAAACCGTGGGGGAATTGTTCGATTCGGGAGAGATTGCGGGCAAGCCGCTGGAGATGACGCTTCTGCATCGCGTTACCGGCATGCAGGCGAAACGCCTGCTGGTGGCCGGGGCGGGGAAGCGCGAACGCTTCAATGGCGCGGAGATGCGCAAACTGGCGGGGGCGGCGCTCCGGTTCCTGAAGGCTAAATCCCTGCGGCAGATCGCCTTCGCACCGCCGGACTTCGACGCCAGCACCATTTCGGCCGTGATCGAAGGCGCCATTGCCGGGGAGTACGAGCCGGATCGCTACAAGACCGAAAAGAACGGCAACAAGGCCATCGAGCGGTTTGCCGTCGTGGCGGGCGACGATCCGGCGCTCGACGACGTGCTGCAGCGTTCCCGCATCCTGGGCGAATCCCAGAATTTCGCTCGCGAGATGGTCAATGAGCCGGCCAACCGCCTCACCCCCACTCTGATGGCCGAGCGGGCGCGCGCGGTGGCCGGCGAGTTCGGCCTGGAGTGCGAAGTGCTCGACCGCGAGCGCATGCAGCAGTTGGGAATGGGCGCGCTGCTCGGTGTGGCGCAAGGCAGCGCCGAGCCCCCCGCTCTCATCATCTTGCGCTACCGGCCCGAGAACGCCGCTCACAGCCAGCCGGTGCACCTTGGCCTGGTGGGCAAGGGTGTCACCTTCGATACCGGCGGCATTTCTATCAAACCCTCCGATGGCATGGAGAAGATGAAATACGACATGGCGGGCGGCGCCGCAGCCATCGCCGCAATGCGAGCCATCGCGCAACTCAAGCCGGCCGTGCAGGTAACAGCCCTCATTCCCGCAGCGGAAAATATGCCTGGCAGCCGGGCGCAACGGCCCGGCGATATTGTTACGGCGCTCTCGGGGAAAACCATCGAGGTGCTCAATACCGACGCCGAGGGCCGGCTGCTGCTTGCCGACGCCCTGGCCTATGCGCGTCAGCTCGGTTGCACTCACTTAATCGACGCCGCCACCCTCACCGGCGCCATTGTGGTCGCCCTTGGCCACGTGAACGTGGGGCTGTTCGGCAGCGATGACGCCCTGGTGGAGCGCGTGATGAATGCCGCACAGGCCGCCGGCGAGAAGATGTGGCGCATGCCCGTCGAGGACGACTACAAGGACTACCTCAAGAGCGCTTTCGCCGACCTGCCTAACATCGGGGGGCGCTGGGGTGGCTCAATTACCGCGGCCATGTTCCTGAAGGAGTTTGCCGACCCCACCCCGTGGGTGCACCTGGATATCGCCGGCACCGCCTGGCTCGATGAGGGTAAACCTTTCATGGCCAAGGGTCCCACGGGTGTCGCGGTGCGCACCATGGTGCGACTGGCGATGGATTGGCGGTAAATCGGAGGCGGCGGTAAAATGGAGTCAGCATCAACACTCCCCTGGAACCACTCAGGTACCCCGCATGGCGCCTTCAACGCAGCCGGTCCTTCTCGTAGTTGACGACAACGAAGCCGTGGGCCGGCTGATGGCGGAGATTCTGGGCTCGGCGGGGTATGAGATCCTGCTCGCGACCTGCGCGGAAGACGCCATCCGGATCTGCGACGAGCGGCTCGATCCCGTGGATCTGGTGATCAGCGATGTGCTCATGCCGGGCATCAGCGGAGTCCAGTTATGCGAAATTCTGGCCCGCGAAAAGCGAGCCCGCCGTTTCCTGCTGATGTCCGCGCTCTCACCCGAACTCTGGGAACGCCGCCTGCCTATTCTGCCGAAGCCCTTCACGATGGGGGAGCTTCTGAACGCGGTACGGGAGGTCCTGAGCCAGCCGATCTCCCGGGAGGCGCGGACCTGATCAGCGCGGCGGTTCCTGGGCCGAGAACCGCACGTACGGGAACGTTTCCGGAATGTGAGAGTCGTAGTGGCCGTGGCGATTCCAGGTCCAGCCGGCAGCCGGGTCGAGCCGCTCGCCTTTGGGGCCGATGTGCTGGAACCGGGAGCAGTCGATGCGCCACACGTCGCCATCCTTGGGGGGCAGGGAGCGGCCGTCTGCGAGCCAGCGCAGTCCTTCCCAAGGAAATGCCAGTTCGACCGACCACCCGCGGTCCTTGCCGTCGCGGCGGTTTAACGTGCCGTCAACATGGACGGCATGGCGCAGCCCCGGGAAATCCCAGTCGAGGAAGCCGAAACGCTCCCCGCGGGGGTGCCTGTGGCCGCCGATGCCGTCGAGAAGCATGATCTTCCGTCCCGCGGGATTCCACTCGGGGACATTGTAGATGCTTCCCGGACGGTACATGTCCTTCCAGATCCAGAAAACCTCGTAGATGGTGTTGAGGGC
>DATMYF010000033.1:0-34052 GCA_035561075.1 Bryobacteraceae bacterium | reverse complement strand
AACCCCCGCCGCCCCCACCCGGTCCCGATCCTTTTCCTGAACCCGGCGCGGAATTGTAGGCGCCCGATTTTCATTTCAGCCATTAGGGCGTCAGCCCCGCGCGGTCGAGATACTGGCGCGCCTGGCCTTCGGCCTCTTTCTCGTACTCGGGAATTCTGGCACGCAGCGTTAAGGGCATCGGGTAGTCGGCCCCCAACGGACAAATGCCGGTACGGCCGCCCATGTAGACTCGGCCACGCATCCCGTGGCGCAGAACGACGTGCGCCATCTGGTGTGCGAGGAGGGCGGACAGTTCGGCGTCCGTCGCTGCACGGCCCAGCATGCCGCGGCTGACGTATACGTGCCCCCCGGGCAGGCCGCCGGCCAGCCGTTCCGCCGTACCCAGGAGAGTAAAGGTAAAGGGCATGGCCAAGCCGGCGCTACGCGCCAGGTTAGCGCCCACGCGGTTGAGGTTGGCTTGTGCCGCGGTATCCCGGGACGCGGGATACTGCTTCTCCACTTCCGCGGCCAGCGCTTTCCCGAGGGCGGTCTCCTTTTCGCTGAAGAACACCGGTTCGGCGGAAAACAGGGTGGCAGTGCAAAGCACGCCTGCGGCCCATCGCATGGTGACCTCCTTCGGCCGGTTGACGCATTGCCCCAGCGGCCCGTTTCACCTTCCCTCAAACTCCCGGCAGCCCGTCCGATATGAAGTTTGAGGCTTGAATGTTTCCAGATCTGCTGATAGTCGATGACTCGCTCGCCATCCGGAAGATCCTGCAGCGTACACTCCGGCAGGCCGGGTTCAACCTAGGGAATGTGTATGAGGCAGGGGACGGCATGGAGGCTTTGGAGGTGCTGAAGGCACACAAAGTCGGGCTCATCCTGACGGACATGAATATGCCCAACATGGATGGGCTGCAGTTCCTTGGAGAGGTGAAGGCCAAGGAGGAGTGGAAGGAGTTGCCGGTCTTCGTCATCAGCACAGAGGGCGGCCAGAGCAAGGTGATCGAAGCCGTCCGGCTGGGGGCGTCGGGCTACCTTCGCAAACCGTTTACCGCCGACCAGATCAAGGGCAGGCTGGAGAAATATCTTGGCTGATCAACTCGTTCTGGAAGGCGAAGCTCCGGAAAGTGCCATGGTTCTCGGGCGGGAGGAAATCGTCCGGGATATCGGTGCAGCCTGCCGGGAGGTATTTTCGACCATGCTGGGGGTGGAGGTAGTGCTGGGCGAACCGTATGTCCAGAAAGAGATGTTGGGGTCGGCCGACGGGGTCATGTCGCAGATCGGGCTGGCCGGCACGTGGACCGGGGCGGGCAGCATTATATGCAGCGCGGAGTGCGCCTGCAGAATGGCTTCGCACTTGCTGGCGACGGAATACCCGGCGGTAGATCACGAGGTACTGGATGCGGTGGCAGAGCTGACCAATATGATTGTGGGCAGTTTCAAGACGCTGATCGAGCCGCGCACCGGTCCGCTGGGACTCAGCATTCCCTCGGTGGTGTACGGCCGCAACTTCACCATCCGGAACGGGACGGACGAGTGGACGATTATCCCGGTGCGCAGTGAAGACCACCAGATGGAGATCCGGGTCTGCCTGGCGCGCACCAGGAGCCGATGAGCCGGGTATTAGTCAGGCGACCGCGGACGTGCCGCGAGGGGCTCCCAGGCGTCTTCCAGGCGGAAGGGCATTCACATCCTGATCGGCGCGGTCCTCCACAAGGAAGGCGCGCTTGTTGGAGGCCGAAACCACGCGGCCGCGGTATTTGACCCGGCGGTTCAGCAGCAGATCGATAGGGGCATTCACCGGAACGTCAAACATCATGACATCCCCTACCGAGACGTCGAGCAGTTCCTGCATTGTGAGGGGCGAACCCCGGAGATAGGCCTCCACTTCCAGGAACGAGCGCTGGAACAGCCGCAGCCGGTGATGCTGCTCTTCCTCCCCGGCCACCTTCTTGTAGGATTTATTGTGGTCGAACTTTTCCCGGAGCCGGGCCATAGTCAGGGAGTTCATCCCGATGTTCATCATCCCGATGTTCTCGCCCACCCGGACTTCGATGGCTACCGCTACTACCCCGTCGTTGGGCGCCAGAACGCGAAACACCTGCGGGTCCGTCTCCTGCGCGTCGGCTTCGAACTCCACGTCGTGCACGGACCGCCAGGCCGTCTTCAAATTGCTTAGAACCAGGCGGATCAGCCCTTCGAGCACGCTTTGCTCGATCTCGGTTAGCTTACGCTTCAGCTTGGACGGGCTCTTGGCGTGCCCGCCCATCAGGATCTCGACTACAGGTGTGTACACCGCGGGGCTCAGCTCCAGCACCGAGCATTCCCCGAACGGCTGCACCCGCATGCTCACCAGGCAAGTGGGTGATGACAGGCTCTCCAGAAACTCGGCGAACGAGATCTGCTCCACGGAGATGATATTGATCACCACGTAATCCCGCAGGTAGGCGGAAAATGCGATGGTCAGGTCCCGGGCGAAGTTCTCATAGAGATTCTGGATGGCCCTGAGTTGCGGCTTGGGGATGCGGTCCGACCGCCCGAAGTTGTAGAGCATCGGCTCCCGCAGGTCCTTGTCGGCACTGCCGGTGGCGCTGAATACCGCATCGATCTCGTCTTGTGTGAGGGTTCGTTCCAAGTAAGGTGAATCGGCTGCCGGGAAGCAGGACTTTAGGGTTGCTCACTCGGGAGGCACGTAGCGCCAGCAGTGCACCGTGGGCGGTTCGCCTTCGACCGCCAGGGCTGCGATGTAGCCGGGGGGCGGCGGTAACGCCAGCACGCTCCAGCCCTCAATGCGCCAGGGACCCGAATCGGCCGGCTCGACCGGCACCGTAAACGAGTGGAGATTGCGCCCGAGACCCTCGCCGGTAGCCTTGATAAAGGCTTCCTTTCGTGTCCAGCAGGCCAGGAAACCGGCCTCGCGGGAGGCTGCGGGCAGATCCCGCATGGCGCCACACTCGGGGGGCGCGAAGAAGCGTGCGGCGATGGCAGCGGCTCCCGCCACCGGACGGACGCGCTCGATATCCACCCCCACTTCCCGCCCACGCGCCACCGCCACCAGCGCCGCGGAGCCGGCGTGCGAGAGGTTGAAGCGCCAGCCGCCGCAATCGGGGTTGAGGCGCGGCTTGCCGCCCTGCGCCGCCGTTAGCGTCATGTGCTCGGGCGCCTGGCCGGTGTAGCCGGAAAGGATGGCCCGCAAGGCGGTGTGGTGGTGGATGAAGAGACTGCGGTCGCGTTCGAAGCGGAGGCGGGAGGCGCGATCCTTCTCCTCCGCTGAAAGGGTGCTCGAGTCAGGCTGCGCGCCGTCCGGCATCAGGGCCAGCCATACGTGAACCGCTTCGGGCTGCCAGGGCAGGCTGCCCGCGGGGTCGTTCCATGCCCGCATGGACGGGCCCTACTTGGCTGTCGCCAACCGGACCTGGGCGAGCAGCGCCTGCGCCGTAGGAAGGCTCCCGACGGCTTTGTGCACCTGCGGATCGTCCTCCACCTGGGCCTGCTCGGCGCGCTTGCGGTCGAAGGCCCGGGTGTACATCTCGAGGCGCAATTGCTCTTCCACCCACTTCCGGTTCTGCTCGAACTCGGCGGGTGTGAATTCGATCCCGCGGCGCACCAGAAATGCCTGAAACTGCTTCATGACCTCGGCGTCCGGCTTCCAGTTCTCGGGGAGCTTAGGGACGCGGCCGCCGAAATAGGTGTTGGCAAAATGGAAGAAAGCAAAGCGGCCAAAAGCCCGGCGCTGGAAAGCCGTGACTTTGGGGTTTTCGTACTTCTCGTCAGGCGCGATGCCGTTGCCGCCATAGACCGTACGCCCGGCGTCGGTGTGCTTCTCGTCCTTGATATTCCGCGATTCGCCGCGCCCGTAGGCATACTCGAAGAACGACATGTGCTCGTAATCGCGCTGGATGAGCCGTCCGCTGGGCGTGTAGTAGCGCGCGATGGTCAGCAGCAGGGCGGCGCCTTCGGACAGCGGGAACTGCGCCTGCACCAGCCCCTTACCGAACGTGCTCTCGCCCATGACCCAACCTCGATCGTGGTCCTGAAGCGCTCCGGCCACGATTTCGGCAGCCGAGGCCGAATAGCGATTCACCATCACGACGATGGGGTACTTGCGGTCGGCGGCCTGGCCTTTGGCGCGGAAAACCTGCTCGGCGGATGCCCGACCGCGGTGCGACACCACCGTCTGCCCCTTCTTGAGGAAACGCCCCGCCACAGTGACGGACTCGCTCACCAGCCCGCCGCCGTTGTCCCGGAGGTCGAGGATCAATCCCTCGATCTTGTCTTCTCCCAATTCCTTGAACCTGTCTTCCACTTCCTGACCGGTGTTCTGGTTGGTGAAAGACCGGACGCGCAGGTAGGCGACTCCCGGCCGCAGCCAGAAGGCGTCCACGTCACTGCGCGAGATGGCGTCGCGGGTGATGGTGAAGGGCAAAGGTTTTTCGACGCCCTCGCGGGCGACCGCCAGTTGCACCTGCGTTCCCCGGGGTCCCTTGAGTTTGTCCGCGACCTGCGCGGAATTGAGACCTTTCACGTTCTCCCCATCGATCTCCACGACGGAATCACCGCGCCGTACGCCCGCCCGGGCGGCGGGGGAACCCGGGAAGGGCTGGGTGACGATCACCACGGGCCCGTCCATGCTGATCTCCATCCCAACGCCGTAATACTGTCCGCGTTGATCCTGCTGAAGGAGCTGATACGTCTTGGGATCGAGGAAATTCGAGTGCGGGTCGAGCGTGCGGAGCATCCCCTGGATGGCCCCGTTATAAATTGACTGGTCGGGAGGAACTGGCTCCGCGAAGTTCTGCTCTACTACGGCATAGGCGCGGGCGAAGGATTCCAGGCTCTGGCGCAGCTCCGACTCGGGAGCGGCGGCGGCGCTGCGGCCGAGTGCGGGACCCAGCAGGACAGCGGGGCAGCATAATCCTGCCAGCAGCACCGGTACGAAAAAGCGAATACGGACCATCTGGTTCTCCCAGCCGAAGCTATAGTTCAAAATAGCAGCTTTTCGGGAGCCTGGGAGAAGGTTGGCGCAGGGGGGCTCAAGCAGGGCTCCGCTACGGCTCCGGTAGGAGCGTTTAGTGCGAAACGGTACTTCTTACCGGTGAGAAATTACACTCGCGTGGCGGTATGCGCCGCCTGGCTCGAACTGATACGCATCTCTTGCCAGCTGTATAAAAAGCGTTTACCGCAATCAAGACACACCACATAGGTCTCACCGCCGGATTCAGGCAGCTTGACCGGCGTGATCGGACGCGACAAGCTCCTGTGTTTGCACCGAAAGATCAGGTTAAAGATACTGTCCAGCATTGAAGCGGTCCCCCCCGATGGCGAATTAGAGCACGTCGGCGCCCATCTCAGACGGTACGCCGGGGGGCGACTTCCGGCGGCTGCTAGTATGGAATGAGACGTGTCTCGGATTCCGTCCTCTCGACCTTTGGACCGGAGATCCTCGGCGTCCTTGCGGGTCAATTTCACCGCCACCTTCGCCGGCAACGCGCTTTTCGCCGCCAGCCAGTGGGCGGTGCTCAGCCTGATCGCCAAGCTAGGCAGCGGTGAAATGCTCGGACAATACGCCCTGGCTCTGGCGGTCGCCACGCCGGTGGCGCTGTTCGCGCATCTGAACCTCCGTGCCGTCTTAGCCACCGATATCCGCAAAACTCATCCCTTTGGCGACTACCTGGCGCTGCGGCTTGCGACTTCGGTTGCGGGAATCGCGGTGATTGCCGGGATAGTCCTGGTCTCCGGTTACACGGGGAGCGTGGCAGCGGTGATTGTGCTGCTGGGGTTCACCCTCACGATCGACAACGTGAGCGACATCTATTACGGGTTGTTGCAGCGCCGCGAGCGCATGGACCGGATCGCGTACTCCATGGCGGCGCGGGGGCTGCTGTCGGTGACCGGGCTGGCCGTCACCCTTTGGCTGACCGGCAGCCTGCCGGCGGCGGTGGCTGCACTCGCCTGCGGGCGTCTGGCCGTGCTGTTCGCCTACGACCGGCCCACGGCTTCCGCCGGTGAGTCGCTCGCCAGGACGGGCTGGGGCACCGAGGCTGGAATTTTCCGCAACGCGCTCCCTCTGGGAGTTGTCCTGATGCTCGTCTCCCTTACGGTCAACCTGCCTCGCTATATGATTGAAGGCCGGCTTGGAACGGTGGAACTGGGTGCGTTCGCGGCGGTGGCTTCCTTTATGACCGTGGGCTCCACGGTGGTGAACGCGCTGGGGCAGGCCGCTACGCCGCGCCTTGCCCGCTACTTCACGGAGCATGACCTGCGGAGCTTCCGGAGGCTGGCATGGAAACTCGCCGGCCTGGGGATGGTACTGGGCGCCGCGGGTGTGTTGGCCGCTTTGGTGTTGGGGCGTTTCGTGCTGGCGCTGGTCTACCGCCCGGCCTATGCGGCTTATGACTACCTCCTGGTCTGGGTAATGGCCGCGAGTGTGTTCAGCTATCTTTCGGGGATTCTGGGTTATGTGGTGACGAGCACGCGATCGTTCGCCGCGCAGGTGCCGCTATCGGCGGTCGCCGCGGGCAGTTCCGCGCTCGCGAGTTGGCTGCTGGTGCCGCGGCTGGGCCTGGCCGGGGCCGCCCTGGCGCTCGCAGCGGCGTGGACGGTGCAGATGGGCGGCCAGTTGATCGTGCTTGACCGCGCGCTTCGTAAACGGGAGTTCGCGTTGTGAAACCTGAATCAGCGTCGGTTCTGGAGCGCGCCGCCTGGCTGCTGCTGTGCGTGCTGATCTTCTCGCTGCCGATGGAGAAGGCAATTCAAGTGCCCGGCATCGGCACGATTTCGAGGGCACTCGGGATGTGCGCTTTCGCTGCAGGGGCGGCCGTGGTGGTGCGGCGGCGGTCGCTGCGGACCCCGAATGCCGCCCTGCTGCTGGCGGCCGCCTTCGTCGCCTGGAGCGGTGTCACGTACTTCGTCAGCCTCGCGCCCGAGGCCACCCTGATGCGTGTCGGCACCCTGGCGCAACTCTTTGCCATGCTGTGGCTGATCTGGGAGTTGTGCCGCACGGCGGAGCAGGAAGCCTGGCTGATGCGCGCCTTCGTCGCCGGCGCGGCGGTTTCGTCCGTCTTTACCATGATGCGGGCGGCGCGCAACCAGCAGACCTACTACCGGCGCTTCGCCACCGCGGGGTTCGACCCCAACGACCTCGGGATCACCCTGGCCCTGGCGCTCCCGATGGCACTCTACCTGGGCTTTCGCGCGCGTGGCTGGGAGGCGTGGTTATATCGCCTGGCGTCGGCGCTGTCGATTGCCGCCATCCTGCTGACGGCTTCCCGGACCGCGCTGGTAACCGCGTGCCTCGCCTTCACCTTCGCAGTCCTCACGTGGGGGCGCGCGACGGCCGTGCACCGCGTCTCCAGCGCGGCGTTGGCCGCCCTGCTGCTGCTGGGCACCGTACGGGTGGCGCCCCCCGCCGCGCGGCAGCGGCTCGCCACTCTGCCGGCCGAACTCACCCGCGGCACCCTGCACGACCGCACGCGCATCTGGAAGACCGGGCTCAAGGCCTACAAGGGACACTGGTTCGCAGGCGTGGGGGCGGGCGCTTACCCTGAGGCCGTGCGGCCCTGGCTCGGGGTGCCCCCGATTCCGGGTCACGAGTATACCGCGCACAATACCTTCCTCTCGGTAATGGTGGAGACAGGGGTGCCGGGCGTGCTGCTGTTCGGCTCGCTGCTCATGACCCTCACGCTGTTCATCTGGATGATGCCGCCCGTGGACCGCGCGCTGTGGTTCACATCCCTGCTGATGTGGGCGGCGGGTGTCTTCACCCTTACGTGGGAGAACCGCAAGCCGACGTGGCTCCTGTTCGCCCTAATCATGGTGGCGTGGGCGCGCGCCTTCCGTCCGGAGCGGGAACGGTGAAGATCCGGGTGCTCGAAGTGCTGGCCACCCTGCGGCGCGCCGGCGCGGAGCGTATCGCCGTCTCGCTTGCCGCACGGCTCGACAGGACGCGCTTCGAAACCGGAGTGGTTTCGCTTTTCGATGCCTTTCCGGAGGGCTTTGAGCCGGTGCTCGAAGAGTCTCAGGTGCCCGTCTGGCATCTAGGGAAGCGCCGCGGCTTCGATCCGCGGATGTGGCCGCGCCTCGTGCGTGTCTTTCGCGACTTCCGGCCGGACATCGTCCACACCCATTCCTATGTCATGCGGTACGCTCTGGTCCACCGGGGGAAGATCGTCCACAGCGTGCATAACGTGGCTGACCGGGAGGTGGATGCCCTGGGACGCGCGATTCACCGGGTGGCGTATCGGCTGGGAGCCGTGCCGGTAGCGGTCTCGGAGACGATGGCGCGCTCCTTCGAGGCCATGTACGGCTTTGCGCCCGCGGCGGTAATTCCGAACGGCGCGGACATCGGCTGCCGGCCCGCCCCCGGAGTGCGGGATGCGTGGCGGCAGCGGCACGGTGTTCAAGCGGAAGACACCCTCGTCGTATCGGTCGCCCGGTTCGAGGCCCAGAAGAACCCGCTGGGGCTGATCACGGCTTTTGCGCGCGCACTGCCGGAAGATCCATCGAGCCACCTGGTGATGGCGGGGGAGGGTAGCCTGCTCCAAGCATCGCGTGCCCTTGCAGGCAGCCTTGGGGTGGCCGGGCGGGTACACTTCCCGGGGGTGTGCCGGGACGTTCCTGAACTGCTCGCCGCCGGGGACCTCTTCGCCCTGGCATCCGATTGGGAAGGCACTCCCGTCGCGGTGATCGAGGCCATGGCGGCGGGGTTGCCGGTGGTTGCTACGGCGGTCGGCGGGGTGCCGGAGTTGGTGGAAGATGGCGTGACTGGGGTGCTGGTGCGTGCGGGCGATCCCGGCGCGCTCGCGTGCGCGCTGGCCTCCACGGTGCGGAACCCGTTTCGTCGCAAGATGGGGGCGGCCGCCGCAGAGCGCGCCCGACGCTTCGATGTCGCCGCTATGATCGATTCCTACGCAGCGCTGTTCGAACGCGTGCACGAGGGTGCCCGATGAAGCCGCGGATTGCCCTGCTCTCGACGAACCTGGCATCCGGGGGCGCGGAGACCGAGGTCTTCCACCTGGCCGTGGAGCTCCAGCGCCGCGGCTGGAATCCGGCGGTAATCTCTCTGCTACCGCCCACCGCGTTCGAGCGCGAACTGGCCAAAGCGGGGGTGGAGGTGCATTCCCCCAAAATGCGGCCGGGGGTGCCGGACCCGCTGGCCCTGGCGCGCCTCTTCGCCATCCTGGTCAGGATCCGCCCGCACCTGCTGCATAGCCACATGTTCCATGCCAACGTGCTGGCGCGGCTGTTGCGGCTGGTGTGTCCCGTGCCGGTAGTGATTTCAACCATCCACAGCATTGCGGAGAGCGCGCGCGGAAGCCGCGGAGTACGGCTGCGGGACCTCGCCTACCGGGTGACCGATCCGCTAGCCGATGCGGTTACCGCCGTTTCCGGGGCCGTTGCTGCGCGGCATGTTACGGCGGGCGCGGTGCGGCCGGGCGAGCTGCGGGTGATCCCCAACGGAATTGATACGGCGGTGTTTCGGCCCGACATCGCCCGGCGCGCGAACATCCGGCGCGACCTGGGGGTAGAGTCAGCGTTTGTGTGGCTCGCAGCCGGCCGGCTGATGTGGAAGAAGGACTACCCCACGCTGCTGCGCGCCTTCGCAGGGCAGCCCGGCGCGGTGCTGCTGATTGCCGGGGAGGGGCCGCAGGAAGCCGAATTACGGGAGCTGGCCCGCGGGCTCGCAGTGGACGTGCGTTTCCTGGGCTGCCGCGGCGATGTGGCCGCGCTGATGAATGCCGCCGATGGTTTCGTCCTCTCGTCCGTAGTGGAGGGCTTGCCGCTGGCGCTGCTCGAAGCCGCCGCGAGCGGTTTGCCATCGGTTGCGGCCGACGCGGGAGGTGTCCGCGACGTGGTGGACGACGGCGCGACCGGGTTCGTGGTTCCCGCAGGAGATGCCGCAGCGCTCGCGGCGGCCATGTCGCGTCTGGCCGGGTTTTCCGCGGATGCCCGTACGGAGGTGTCGCGCGCCGCGCGCTCCAGAGCCGTGGCGTGTTTTGACCTTTCCGTCGTCGCCGCACAGTGGGAGGAACTCTATCGCGAGCTGCTCACCGAAGCGGGGGTAACGCCGTGGACTTAACCAACCGCTTCGTGTTCGATTATGCCCTGGAGTTTGCGCGAGCGCGCCCCCATGCCGCGATCCTGGATTTCGGCTGCGGCGCCGGTCGGCTGGTGCGCGCCGGCCTTGATGCCGGCCTCGCGATCTCCGGTGCGGACGTATACTACGGTGGATCGAAGGCTCGCGCCGATGCCGAGGCATCCGGACTCATGGGCGGCGCGATCCGCGAGATCCACGATAGCCGTCTGCCGTTCCCGGACGCCTCCTTCGACCTGGTGGTGAACAATCAGGTGATGGAGCACGTCGAGGACCTGGATGCGGTGCTGCGGGAGATCCACCGCGTGCTCAGGTCCGGTGGCCGGATGCTCAGCCTGTTTCCTGCCGTGGATGTCTGGCGCGAAGGCCACATCGGCATCCCTTTTTCCCATTGGTTCCGTAAGGGCTCGCGCCCGCGGTTTCTCTACACCTGGGCGCTGCGCCGGCTGGGCCTCGGCACATGGAAAGAGCAGGCCCCGACGTGCAGGCAGTGGGCGCTCGATAAGCTGGCCTGGATCGATGCGTATACCCAATACCGGCCTCGCGCCGAGATTTTTCAGACGTTCGAGCGGTACTTCCGGAACGAGCTGCGGGAACGGGACTACATCCGTTATCGGCTGCGCGACCGAGCCTCGCGCGCACCGCTTGCGCGCCTGCTGGATCTGCCGCTGGTCCCCGGCGTCGCCAGCGCGCTATTCCGCAAGCTGGCCTTCCTGGTGATCGTGTCCCATAAGGAAGAGCCATGAGGATCGCGTATGTGATTACCCGGGCGGATGCCGTAGGGGGCGCTACCGTGCACGTCCGGGATCTGGCCCGGGCACTGTGCGAGCGAGGGCAGGAGGCGCTGGTGCTGGTCGGGGGCACCGGACCGGTTACCGATCAGCTTGCCGCTGCGGGGGTGCCGTTTCGGCCGCTCCGGTCCCTTGGCCGCGCCGTTAGGCCCTGGCTCGATGCGCGCGCGTTCTTCGAACTGGTCGCCGCGCTGCGGGAGTTCCGTCCGGACCTGGTTTCTACCCATACGGCCAAGGCCGGATGGTTGGGGCGCGCAGCCTGTGCGCGGCTCGGCATCCCGGTCATCCACACACCGCATGGTTGGCCGGTGGCGGGGCGCCTGCCGGGGCCGCAGGCAGTAATGTTCGAACTGGCGGAAAGGATCGCATCGCGATGGGCTCGGGCGGTGGTTTGCGTCTGCGAAGAGGAGCGGAGAGTGGCGCTCGAGAAAGGCTTCGCCCGTCCTGGGCAGGCTCAGGTCATCTATAACGGCGTTCGCGACGTGCCGCACGAACTGCGCGCCGTACCTGCATCCTGCCCTGTGCGCATAATTTCGGTGGCCCGTTTCGAAGGCCCCAAGGATCACGCGACGCTGCTCAGGGCACTGGCCAGGCTTGGAGCGCTCGATTGGGAATTGGAACTGGTGGGGGACGGTCCGCTGGAGCCTGCCACCCGTGCGCTGGCGAAGAAATTGGGCATCGCCGGGCGGGTCCGCTTCCTGGGCTACCAGCCGGATGCCGCCCCGGCGCTCGCACGCGCGCAGCTCTTTGTACTGTCGTCGCGCTCCGAAGCTTTTCCCCGAAGTGTGCTGGAAGCCATGCGCGCAGGACTTCCCGTGGTGGCGTCTCGGGTTGGCGGATTGGCGGAAGCGGTGGATAATGAGAAGAATGGGGTGCTGGTGCCCCGCGATGACATCGGTGGATTATCGGCGGCATTGGGCGGGCTGATTGCGGATGTCCACCGGCGGCAACGACTGGGTGCGGCGGCGCGTCTCACCTATGAATCGCGTTTTCGGCTGGAGCGCATGGTGGAAGCGACATTCGCGCTCTATGGGACGGCTTGAATTCGAATGCAGGCGAGCGAACATCGGCTTAGGTATTCGGCGGCTATCGAGGCCCCGGGACTCGATCGACGGGGGCTCGTGGTGCTGCCCGCCGAACAGCCGCGCACGGCTATTCCGCGCCTATGGCGTGCCTTCGAATTCTCCCTCACGATGCTGCTCTCTCTGGCGGCGCTACCCTTCGGCTTGCTGATCGCGCTGGCCATCGTGCTCGATTCCCGGGGTCCCGTATTTTTTGCGCAGACGCGCGTCGGACGAGGGCGGAAACCGTTTCGGCTTTGGAAGTTCCGCTCCATGTCGGTGGACGCCGACCGCAACCTTCAGGCACTTCTCCGGAGCGATCCCGAACGTGCCCGCGAATGGGCGCTCACCCGCAAACTGCGGAACGACCCGCGCATCACGCGCGTGGGGCGGTTCCTCCGCCGTACCAGCCTCGATGAGTTGCCGCAGTTCTGGAACGTGCTGCGCGGCGATATGAGCCTGGTCGGGCCGCGGCCGATCGTCTCCGCCGAAATTCCCAAGTATGGCTCCGCGCTCTCGGTTTACGCGCAGGCTTTGCCGGGCGTGACGGGATTGTGGCAGGTCTCAGGACGCAACGACACGCACTACAACCGCCGCGTGGAACTCGACTGCCACTACATCCGCAACCGCACCGCGGCTATGGACCTGCGTATTCTTCTGAAGACGGTGCGGGTCATGATTCTGGGCCGTGGCGCATACTAGCCGCAACCTTCAGCGGTAGGATTCCTGGTTCAGATTGGCCAGAGCAGTGGCTCTCGCACGAGTATGCTCTTCCATTCCTCGACTTCGCCGCCGGATGATATGCGCGTCGATAATCTCGACGAGGTAGGGGAGCATGAAGACTGGGGCAACGGACAGAATGATCAGCGCCGTAGTGAACCAGGAGTGTACCGGACGGCCCACGATCACGAGCGCCGAAACCCCGATGAGGTTAACCGGTACCGCGACCAGATACGTCCACTGGCGCTTAAAGGGCCTACGAGAGCGTTTCGCGATATGAGGGATGTCACGGATATGATAGTGCAAATCGAAGGCGACGTTCGCAAAATCCGTGACCAGGATCTTGAGCGCGACGAAGTCTCCGCTGTTCAAGAGGAGGGGCAGTATCTTAACGCTGGGCGGAGCGTTTGGGCCCGTTGTTCCGTTGTCGACCTCCACGGCTACCGGCAGGTTAGGCGGCAGCGTCTCTTGCACCTCCGCGGATATGATTTCGCTGGACCCGGTGAAACAGCAACTAAGGCATCCCTGGAAATCCTCGGTCGAGATGGTCTGACTTCCGGAGTTTGTGAACTTAACGATTACCAGGCCAACATCGTTAACCGGCCGGTCATCGAACAGTACTCGAATTCTGCCGGGCATTTCTTGATGAAAGCTAAAAACAGGGGTCGAGACTATGTCACACGTAAGCGCTTTCCGTCGCCGTTCACTAAAAATCCGGATCACCGATGCCGTCACGGAGAGCAGTGCCCCCAGGCACGGGAGCACCGCGAGTATCCAAGTCGAATGGGATTGCTCCGTGGCCAGCATAATAGAGGACCGATTTTACCATCGGCAGAGATCGTTCGGTGATAGGCACACACGCCCGGCAAATAACAGCTATTGCTCTTAACGCGAAATGCGGACTAGAATAGGCTGGTAATGCCGGAAGCTTCAGATGTTCGATAGTCTCAGCGATCAGATCAAGCACGACGCGCTCGAAGAGCCAACCTCCGCAGAGCGCATCGTTCGCTGGGTAATGGTGGCCGTCTTTTCCGTACTACTGTTCGGCGGTCTCTACTTCGGCGTTCGCCTCCTCGAGTAACCCCTCCCCCCTCCATCCAGACAGTGCGCCGTCTCAGCGGTAGAGCAGCGCGTTGAAGAACATCTTGAAGCCCTGGTAGCTCTGCGCGCGATACTGCGGTAGCAGTCCGAATAGGACCACGTGACCTGCGCCCAGCCGTGCATCCACAATGGCCGCGCGCTTTGCCAGGTAGCGCTCGCCCAGCAGCCACCCCGATGCGAGCAGGTTCGCCTCCGGGTAGCGCGCCACCACGGCCTCGCCGGTTTCCCATGCCGGGCTGTGCTCGCTCCACACCGTAATCGTGGACGGCAGTCCCAGGCATAGTGGATGGCGCGTGTCCACGATCGCATTGAGCAGCGAACCGGGGGAGTAGAACTCGCTGTTACCGGCGCCCTTAACCACGTTCTGCGCCTTCACCCCCAGGCGCTCGACGGCGTATTCGCTCGAGCGGTTGAGGAATACCAGGGTGCCGCCCGCGGAAGCGAACTCCCGCAGAGCGTCAGCACCCTTCCGACCCAGCCCGCCGGTATACTCCCCCGGCATCTCTCCGGTGCGGTAGCCGTTCTCGATGACCGCCATGCCCTGGTCGGGGAAAACCAGCACGTCATACTGCGCGCGCAGGTTGCCGGCCAGGATCTCGGGATTCTTCACGCTGCGGTAGACGAAGCCGAAGCGCTCCAGGATCCAGCGCGTCCAGCCCTCATCCATACTCGGGTTGTAGCTGCGGTAGAGGCCCACGCGCGGGCGGTTGATCTGCTTCCACCCGGGCTGCGCGGCGGCGGAGAAATCGCCCGTCTCCATATTGCGCCAAACCGGTTTGCCGGAGGCCCAAATGCGGTTCACGTTGTACCAGGCGTCGGTATCGGCGCCCGCGAGGCTGGGGCCGGGTCCTTCGCGCGATACCGAGACGCGCGGCCCTGCTACGACCTTCTCCGCGGTTTCTACCTTTACCCCCATGAGCATAGGCAGGGTATGGGCGGTCACGTCATAGGGACGCTTCGGGGGGCCGCCGGGGTACTGCCGCAGGTCCGGGTAGTGCTGCGGTTCGAGCAGCGCCTTGGCATACCCGCTATAGGGTTGCGCCATGGGGATCACGTAGCCGCCATCGGGCGCGCGGTGAATCTCCACCATGCCGGATTCGAGAATCTGGAGCAGTTGTCGGGTGGCTCCCGGATCGCGCTGCCGCACGGGGATGACAAACGCCGAGGGCGCTTTCCTCGCTACCTGCCGCCGCCCGATGCGGTAGAAATTCCGCAGCAGGTCTTCCCGGTGGATGGCGGCATTGTACAGGCAGGATTCGTAGGCGATCATCTGGTAGTCGACTATATCCCGCAGCCGCCACGTGCCGCCCTGCCACGGCTCGATGTGGTTCCAGCTACGCTCCTGCGCGTTGTAGCCGTGCGCGGTGCGGTCGAGGTCGCTGCGCGACAGCGTCACCGGAGTGGCGATTCGGACGCTGGCGGATTCGGAAAGGATGCGCATGCCCCCGTGGAACGATTGGTACGACCGCGCGGGAGTCCAGAAATCGTAGGCCGCATTCACGGCGACGCCCGTCTTCCCAGCCGCCGTCAGGTCCAGCGCCATACTGGTCCCGATCATGTTCATGCCCTGCACCAGGATGGCATCCACGTTCGGTTCGATGGGGTCGAGCCATGGTGGGAGGAAGATACGGGAGGCCGTCACGTTCTGCTGGTGCACGTCGTAGACAATCTGCGGATGCCAGACGTTGTGCAGTTTCGCGACCGTGAGCTTCGTCTCGGCCTGGGTGTGGATGTACCAGTCGCGGTTGTTATCGTGCCCCAGGTACTTGTGGTACAACTCGGGCGGTGAGGTGCCCTCGTAGGAGGTGTTAAGCGTTTTGCGGTACCAGGCGGTCACCAAATCCATGCCGTCGGGGTTGAGCGACGGCACCAGGATGAAGACTGTGTTGTCGAGGATGGTGCGGAAGCGCGGCTTGTCCTCCGTGAGCAGCCGGTACGCGAACTCCACGGCCGTATGGCTGGAGGCGATTTCGGTGGCGTGGATCGAGCACGTGATCATCACCACCGCCTTGCCCTCGCGCGCGAGTTGTTGCGCCTGCGCTTCCGTGGTGAGCCGCGGGTCCGCCAAGCGCCGCTGGATCTCCTGATAGCGGCTCAGATTTGCGAGCGTTTGGGGGGAAGCGATCCACGCCGCGATGAACGGACGCCCGCCGGTGCTCTTCCCCAGTTCCACTACACGTATGCGGTTGCTCGATTGTTCGAGCGCGCGGAAGTAGGAGACGACCTTGGCCCAGTCGAGCACCGTGCGGTCCGCCCCCATCTCGTGGCCGAAGAAGCTGCGGGGCTGGGGCACCGCGCCCCACAGGGCCGCGGTCGCCAGGAGGGTGGCAACGATCAGCCTCGGCACAGTTCCATCCACAGTGCCCGGTAATATTTGAGGAAGCGTTCGGGCTGGCCGTTTTCCGGTATTTCCGCCAGGGTGTAGCGGTCGTATCGGACTTGTTGCAGCAGCCGGAAGAGCTCGCGGTAGGGATAACCGCTGATCAGCTCGTTGATATGGACGTGCTTGATCCACGGCCGCAACAGCTCGAAGTTCTGCTTCACGGAGCCGTCGACCACATCCTGCGGGTTGGAGTTCCAGCACAGCCCCACATTCGGATGATTGGCGGCTTTCATCATGGCGGCGCAGGCGGTGGGCTCGGCGGTTTCGCGGCCGTGCACTTCGAGCCAGATCTCGACGCCGCGGCCCTTCGCATACTCGCCCAATTCCCTGAGCGACGTACCGATGTTGTGGATCGTCGTCTCGCGCGAGACTTCCTTGGGGAAGGCGTTCGGACGCACCTTCACGCCCCATGCGCCGGTATCGTGAGCCAGGTCCACGAACTGCTTGCCGGTTTCGATCTGCTTGCGGCGTACCGCCGGGTCTGGGGAATGGAATTCGCAGGTCGAACCGAAGCTGAGCAGACGCACCTTTGAAGCCGCGAAGCGCGCCTTGACCTTCTGCCGCTCCTCGGGCCCCATGGACGGCTCAACGCCGTGCTTATGCTCGGTCCGCAACTCGACGGCGGCGAACCCGGCGGCCTCCAGGGTCTTGATGATGGTCTCCACGTCCATGTCCTTCAGGACGTTGTAGGTGACTGCGCCAAGCTGCATCGACTCGCCTCCCTGACAAAGAATGATTCTATCCGAAATCCTGCTACGCCTCGCGCCGGGCGCGGAGCATGGCGCGGAGGCTCTGCTCCACATCTTCCGCGGTGGTCGCCCAGGATGCCACGCTGATCCGCATGGCCGTGCGGCCCTGCCAGACGGTGCCGCCGCACCAGCAGGTGCCATCGCGCTGAATGCGCTCGATCACCCGCCCGGTGGTCTCGCCGTCGCCGAAAGAAACCAGCACCTGATTGAGCGTCACCTCATTGAGGATCTCGCAGCCGGCGGCTTCGAGCCCTTGGGCGAAGCGCCGCGCGTGCGCGCAGGTGCGCTCGATCATGGCTCTCAGGCCGGCGCGGCCGAGCGAACGGAGCGCCGCCCAGACTTCTACCCCGCGGGCGCGCCGTGACAGTTCGGGGGTGTACTGGCCGGGGTCGCGCGCGGTTCCCTTGGGTATGTAAGCCGCGCTTAACGACATCGCGCGGCGTAAAACGGCGCTGTCCCGCACGAACGCCAGGCCGCTGTCGTAGGGCACGTTCAGCCACTTGTGAGCATCCGTGGCCCAGGAATCGGCGTCCTCGATCCCCGCCACCAGCGGGGCGAGCATAGGGCTTGCCTTGGCCCACAGCCCGAAGGCGCCATCCACGTGCACCCAGGCGCCGCTCGCGTGAGCGAGTTCGCAGATACGGCCCACCGGGTCCACCGATCCGGTATTCACGTTGCCGGCCTGCACGCAAACGATGGCGGGCCCGCGAAGCTCCGGGAAGGCATCCGCGCGCATGCGCCCCTGGTCATCCACCGGAACGCGAATCACACGGCGGCGGCCCAGGCCCAGCAGGCCCAGCGCCTTCGCGACGGACGGATGGGTTTCCTCGCTAACCACCACGGTGACGGGCGGGGCGTCGAAGAGGCCGTCCGCTTCGACGTCCCAGCCGAGCCGCTCGAGGATCGCGCTGCGCGCGGCCGCGAGGCCGGTGAAACTAGCCATGGTGGCGCCGCTCACGAAGGCGACGCCGCAATTCTCCGGAAGATCGAGCACCTCGTTGAGCCAGCGCTGGGCAACCTCTTCCAGCCGGGAAGCCGTGGGGCTGGTGGCAAACAGGGCCGCGTTCTGGTCCCACGCCCCGGCCAGCCAGTTCGCCGCGAGCGCCGCGGGAAGGCAGCCACCGTGCACGAAGCCGAAGAAACGTCTGCCGGCGGTAGCAGCCGTGGCCGGGGAGCCGGCGCGGTCTAACAGATCGATCACCGCCTCCGGCGCGGCGGGGCACTCGGGAAAGGGCTCGTCGAAGGCGGCCAGGCCGTCCAATGCCTCTTGGCTCGGGGCTACCGGCCGGGTGTTCAGTTCTTCCAGGTACCGGCCGGCATGCCGCGCCACGCGAGTGAGTAAGTCCGTCACTTCACCAGGATACTGCCGGGCGTTAGGATAAGGAATTATGGGATCCGAGACTCTCCCTGTTCTGGCGTTGCTGGAGAAGGACCGCTTCGCCCGCGAGAACGGCATCCGGATCGTCGAGGTGCGCGTCGGCTTTGCCCGCACCGAGATGACGGTGGAACCCCGCCACCTGAACGGGGTCGGGATCCTGCAGGGCGGAGCGCTGTTTACCCTGGCCGATCTCGCCTTCGCCGCCGCATCGAACTCCCATGGACCGGTGGCCGTCGGCTGCCAGGCCGATGTCACGTACTTCAAGGCGGTGCGCTCCGGGACCTTGACCGCCACTGCCGAAGAGATCTCCCGGACCCGCGCCCTCTCGACCTGCCTCATCCGGGTGACCGACGAAAAGCAGGAGTTAGTGGCGCTGTTCAAGGGCGTGGCTTACATCAAGGAAAGCCGCCCCAAGTAGGAACCATGGCCGATATTGTTCGCGACTTCTACGACGACCTGGCCGCCAACTTTCACCTGATGTTCGAGGATTGGGAGGCGTCGATGGCGCGCCAGGCAGCCGCGCTTGGGCCGCTCCTTGAACGCGAGTGCGGCCCGGCCGCATCGGTCCGGGTGCTGGACTGCGCGTGTGGAATCGGAACCCAGGCACTCGGCCTTGCGAGACTCGGTTTTCGCGTCACCGGCAGCGATCTCAGCCCCCGCGCGGTGGAGCGGGCACGCCGGGAAGCAGCGGCGCGAGGGCTCGCCGTTCCACTATATGTCGCGGACATGCTGCAACTGGAAAGCGTGCCCGAAACCGGCTTCGACGCTGTCGTCTGTATGGACAATGCGCTGCCTCACCTTTCGTCCGACGAGCACATCGCGCAGGCGGCAGGACAAGTTCGCACCAAGCTTCGAACCGGCGGGACCTTTGTCGCCAGCATCAGAGACTACGATCGCCTGATCGAGGAAAGGCCGGTTATCCAGGGCCCCGCCTTCCTTGCGGACGAAGGCCGGCGGCGGATTGTCTTCCAATTGTGGGAGTGGATGGATGAGCGGCGGTACACCTTCCATCTGTACATCACGCGCGAGACCGGCTCCGGCTGGGAAACTCACCATGGCGCCTCGGTCTATCGGGCGGTCCTGCGGGATGAACTGACCAGCATCCTCGCAGGTATCGGCTTTGCTCAGGTGCGCTGGCTGCTGCCGGCCGACAGCGGCTTCTATCAGCCGCTGGTTATCGCCAGGGCTTGACCCCTACGGCAGCGCTTCCACCACCTGATCGATCTCTTCCGGGGCAACGTAGAAATGCGGGGAGACCCGCACCCAGCCCGCTCGGGGAGCCGCGATGATGTTGCGCCCTTTGAGCGCCCGCACTACTTCCCCGCAGTCAATGCCCTCTTTACGGAAGCTTACGATCCCGGCGCCGGTCTGGGGCGTCCGGGCGCCCAACAGCTCGTAGCCACGGGACTTGGCGCCTTCTGCCATCCGGTCGCCCAACGCCTGCACCACGGGCGCGATCTTCTCCACCCCAACGTCAAGAACGAAGTCGATCGCCGCGCGCAGGCCGAAGCAGCCGATGGTGTTGAGGGTGCCGCACTCGTACCGCCCCGCGTCGGGCCGCAGGGTCATGTCGCGCGAGGCATAGTCGGCGTAGTGCAACACGTTGGTCCAGCCGAACTCGACGGGCTCCACGGAGTCCTGCAGGTCGCGCTGAATGTAGAGCACCCCGCAGCCTTCAGGTCCCAGCAGCCATTTGTGGCCGTCGGCCGCCAACGCGTGAATGCCGGACCTCCGCACATCCACAGGGAACGCCCCCAGCCCCTGGATGGCGTCCACCACGAACAGGCAGCCGCGCCGCCGGCAGATCTCCCCGATGGCGTCCAGGTCCGCGCGCCGGCCGCTCAGGAATTGCACGAAGCTGATGGCCAGCAGGCGCGCGCCGCCGCAGGCCTCATCGATGCGGTCGAGCGGATCGCCGGTCGAGAGCCACTCGACGCGCACCCCGCGAGCTTCCAGCCGCTTCCAGGGGAAGTAGTTGGCGGGGAACTCCTCGCGGAACGCCACAACCTTATCGCCGCTGTGCCAATCGAGCCCCATCGCGATGGTCGCGATGCCCTCGGAGGTGTTCTTCACGATGGCGATTTCGCCAGGCTCGGCATTCACGAGCCGCGCGGCGGCCTTCCTCAGCCCGTCATACGCCGCCATCCACTCGCCGTAGTGCAGGCTGCCGAACTCCAGCGCGTCCCCGGCCAGGTGTTTCATGGCTTCGGCGGCCCGGCGGCACAGCGGCGCCACGCCGGCATGGTTCAGGTAGATGAGGCGGTCCCGGACGGGGAACTCGCCGCGGTACCGTTCCAGATTGTCGTGCATTACCTATGACTATACACGGCGCGGTATCATCTCCGGCATGATCAGCCGCAACCTCGCGTGCGCGGGTTTCCTGCTCGCCTTCACGCTGGCGGCCGCCGCCGCCGAGCGCACCGTCGTCTTTCCCCCGGGCGTCAAGCCTGTGGGGCCATACAGCCCCGGAATTCTCACTTCGGAATACCTGTACGTCTCAGGGCAGGGCGTCCGGGCGGCCGATGGCAGCATGCCTGCCACCTTCGCGGCACAGGCGCGGCAATGCCTGGAGAACATTAAGACCATCGTGGAAGCGGCCCACCTCACCATGGATCACGTGGTCTACATCCAGGTCTATTTCGCGGACATTGGGCAGTATGACGCGCTCGAACCCATCCTGGCCGGGTACTTCGGAAAGAACCCGCCCGCGCGCGCCACCCTGGGGGTGCACCGGATGCCCACCGGCACCACCCTCGAAATCAATGCCGTGGCGGTGCGGGATCTCGCCCGCAAGAAGCCCATCGTGCCCCAGGGGTATAAGCGCGAGTCCGCTTCCGTCCCCGGCGTGCAGGTGGGGGACCGGCTGTTCATCGGCGGCGCTTTCGGCCGCGACCCGGCGGGCCAGGTGCCTGAGGACCCTGCCGTCCAGGTGCAGCTTGCGCTCGACCAGTTCCGCGCTGTCCTCAGCGCCGCCGGGATGGACTTCCGCCACGTCGTCTTCGTCAATCCTTACCTCACCGCGAAGCTCCCCATGGATGCCATGAACCGCGTTTATGCCAAGCACGTGGAATTCGGGAACACCCCGGCGCGCGCCACCATCCAGGTGGCCTCCCTGCCGATGGGCGCCCAGATCGAGTTCACGGGCGTAGCCATCGGGGACCTGTCGAAGCGCCGCGCGGTGCGCCCGAAGAATATGGCTCCCAGCGCCACCGCCAGCCCCTGTGTGTGGGCCGACGACACGCTCTACTGCTCCGCGAAAGCCGGCTTTATCCCCGGGCAGAACGGCGGCATCTGGGCCCCGGACGTGGAAAACCAGGTGCGCCAGACCATGCGCAACCTGCTCGACGGCCTGGAAGAGGCGGACCTCGATTTTTCGAACGTTCTGGTAAGCAACGTATATCTCGACGACATCGAGGACTTCGCCCGCATGAACGCGGTCTACGGGAAATATTTCGGCGCGGTGCCCCCTGCACGCACTACTGTGGCGCCCAAGCCGCCGGTCGAGCGCAAGCCCGACGCCCAGGGCCGTTCGCCCAGGCTGGAGGAAATTTCGGTGATCGCGGTGAAGTAGGTAGGCTAGTAGCCGATGCCCCGCAGTTTGTCGACCGTGAGCCGTTCCTTCACGTCGAGGGTCCGGAGCAGCTTCTCTACATGCCGTGCGAGGATGTCGGTTTCGAGGTTCACGCGCGCGCCGGGCCGGTAGCTGCCCAGGGTCGTGCTGCGGAAGGTGTGGGGGATAATGGCGGCCGCCAGCACCCCGCCGGATATCTCCGCGATGGTCAGGCTCACACCGTCGATGGCAATGGAGCCCTTGAACACCAGATAGGGCTCCAGTTCCGCGGGGTAGCGGACCCGCAGCCACCAGTTGTCCTCCCCCAGGTTTTCAAGACCCAGGAATTCGCCCGTGCCGTCCACGTGCCCCTGGACGATGTGGCCGCCCAGCCGCCCGGATGGCGAGAGCGCGCGCTCCAGGTTCACAGGGGCGCCCGCGGAGAGCCCGCCAAGCGTGCTGCGGCGCAACGTTTCGGGCGTCACCTGAGCGAAGAAGCCGCCGGCGGCCAACCCCACGCCAGTCAGGCAGACCCCGTTCACCGCGATGCTGTCACCCTCGCCGGTGCCCTCCAGCACCTTGCGGCAATGTACCGAAAAGCGCGCGCCGGTGGGGCGGCTCTCCACCGCCGCCACGGTTCCGAGCTCCTCTATGATTCCGGTGAACATATGTAGCCTTCGACGGCGAACTCGTCCGGGGGAATGGGGTGCAGGGTGACGTTGTGCACCTGGATGGCGTCCGCCCGTCGTCGCCGGCCGATACCTCCCGCCATAGGAAGCGACTGCATGCCACCCAGAATCTTCATCCCGTAATAGAAGAAGATCCGGTCCACCACACCAGTTTCGAGCGCGTTCCAGTTCACCTTGCTGCCGGCTTCGATCATGAGCGAGAGATACTTGCGCTCACCCAGCCAGCCGATGATGCGGCGGAGGTCTGTGCGGCCGCCCGGCCCGTCGAAAATAAGGACCGTGACCCCGCGGCTTTCGAGGGCGCGCCGCCGTTCGGCCGATGCGGCGGAGGTCCCTACTACCACGAGGTCGTCCTGAGCATCCCGCACCATGCTGCTGTCGAGCGGAATGCGCAATAGCGAATCGAGCACGATGCGCAACAGAGGGCGGCTGCGGGGCAGCCCGGAGCGGTCTGTGAGACGGCAATTGTCCGAAAGCACCGTGCCAATGCCGGTGAGGATGGCGTCGGAATCGTGCCGCAGTTCCTGCACGTGGGCACGGGCGCGGGCGCTGGTGATCCAACCTTCGTTATCATCCGGCGCGGCGATTTTGCCGTCGAGCGTGAGGGCGGCCTTCAGGGTCACCAGCGGCCGGCCCCGCCGCATGAAGTGGACGAACGGTTCGTTCAGCTTCCGGGCTTCGGCGGTGAACGCCGGCGCCAGTTCCACCTCGATACCGGCTTCGCGGAGTTTCCGGAAGCCGCTGCCCGCCACCTGCGGGTTGGGGTCCTCCATAGCCGCCACCACCCGCGCGATGCCCGCCGCGATGACAGCGTCCGTGCAGGGCGGAGTGCGGCCCTGGTGGGAGCAGGGCTCCAGGTTGATATACAGCGTGGCGCCGCGAGCCTTCTCCCCAGCCTCTTCGATGGCGATCGACTCGGCGTGCCTGCGCCCCGCGTAGGTGTGGAACCCGCGCCCCACCACCTGGCCGTCACGCACCAGTACGGCGCCCACCAGTGGATTCGGGCTCGCTTGCGCGCGGCCCTGGCGTGCCAGATCGAGCGCTTCCCGCAGATAGGTTTCGTTCATTGTTGGGCGAATAGCGACTCGATAAACCGTTCCGCATCGAACGGCAGCAGGTCGTCCACTTTCTCGCCGACCCCTACAAAGCGGATCGGCAGGTTCAGTTCGCGCGCGATGGCCACGATTATGCCGCCCTTGGCGGTGCCGTCGAGTTTGGTCAGGACAATGCCGGTTACGCCGGACGACTCGGTGAATTTCCGGGCCTGCTCGAGGCCGTTCTGGCCGGTGGTGGCGTCGAGCACCAGCAGCACCTCGTGCGGGGCATCGGTCACCACGCGGGAGGCCGTGCGGCGCATCTTTTCCAGCTCCGCCATGAGGTTGGCCTTGGTTTGGAGGCGCCCGGCTGTGTCCACGATCACGTAGTCCACCTTGCGCGCCTTGGCCGCCTGGAGGGCGTCGAACAGCACCGCGCTGGGGTCGGAATTCTGCATCTGGCGTATCACGTCGGTCTGGGTGCGCTGGCCCCAGATCTCCAGTTGCTCGATGGCGGCGGCGCGGAAGGTGTCCGCGGCACAGAGCAGCACGGAGTGCCCGTCGTTCTTGAGATGCTGGGTCAACTTCCCGATGGTAGTGGTTTTGCCCGAGCCGTTGACTCCCACCATGAGGATGACGGCCGGGGGATCGGCCACGCGTGCGATGGGCCGCTCGCTGGCTTGCAGGATTTCGAGCAGGTGTTCCCGGATGAGGCCGCGCAATTCGGCGGTGTCGCCCACCAGCTTACGGTCCACACGCTCGCGGATGCGCTCCAGGATCTCCTCAGTGGTGCGGACGCCGATGTCCGCGCTGATCAGAGCGTACTCCAATTCGTCGAGCAGTTCGGCATCAATCTGCTTGCGGCCCTGCAAAGCATCTTCGAGGCGGGTCACCAGACCCGCGCGCGTCTTCTCGACACCGCTCTTGAGCTTTTCGAGGAGCGTTGGCTCCTGCGGAACGGAGCCAAATAGCGTTTGGATCATTTTGGATCTATTGTATCAATGTGATGGACAGGGTAGCCATTTTCGGAGCCGCCGGTACCATGGGCAAACTCGTGGGGGCGGAACTCGAACGCCGCGGCATCCCGTTTCGGGCGGTGGGACGTCACCGCGCGAAGCTGGAAACCGCTTTCGGCGGTCGCAAGGGCGCGGAGATCGTCACTGCGGACCTCGCGGACCCGGCTTCCGCAGCCGCGGCGGCGCGCGGGACCGATACCGTTATCTATGCGGTGGGGGTGCCCTACCCGGAGTTCCGGCGACATCCGGCGCTGATGCGGACCACGGTCGAGGCCGCGGCCAAAGCCGGCGTCGAGCGGTTGGCGGTCATCTCCAGCGTCTACAGCTACGGCACCCCGCAGACGCCCCGGGTAGACGAGCAGCACCCCCGCGAGCCCCACACCGCCAAGGGCCGGTATCGCAAGGAACAGGAAGACATTGCGCTCGATGCCAACGCCCTCGGGCTGCTCAAGACGATGGTGGTGCGGTTGCCGGATTTCTATGGTCCGCACGCCGACAACAGCCTCGCACATCAGGTGTTCAGCGCCGCGCTGGCCGGCAAGACCGCCAACTGGCTGGGGCCTGTCTCGGCAATCCACGAGTTCATCTTCGTGCCGGACGCGGCGCGGGTGATCGTCGATCTCGCCTCCCGCCCGGAGTGCTTCGGGGAAGCCTGGAACGTGGGCGGGCCGGGCGAGATCGTGGGCGGAGACTTCATCCAGAAGGTCTACCAGGCGGCAGGCGGACGCCCCAGGTTTCGCACCATCGGCCGCGGCATGCTGCGGCTGGCCGGGCTCTTCCAGCCCTTAATGCGCGAACTGGTCGAAATGATGTACCTGCAGGAGACGCCCGTCATCCTGGACGATTCGAAGCTCCTCGCCGTGCTGCGGAATGTGACGAAGACCCCTTACGACGAGGGAATCCGCCGCACGGTGGAGTTCATGCGCGACGGACGCGTGTAAAATTGGACCAGGGCGCACCATGCCACTGGTCCCCCCATACATCGCCTCCCTCCAGCCTTACGAGCCGGGCCGCGGCGCCGAAGAGGTGCGTCGGGAATACGGGCTCGAACGCGTCGTCAAGCTGGGCTCGAACGAAAACCCCCTGGGGCCCTCGCCGCGCGCGGTAGAAGCCATCTGCCAGTCGCTCGACCGCCTGCACCAATACCCCAACGGCGGCCTCGACCTGCGCCGCGTGCTGGCGCGGGAGTACGACCTGAATATCGAAAACGTGATCGCCGGCAGCGGCTCGGAAGCCATCATGTCCAGCATCATCCGCACCTTCCTGTGCGATGAGGACGAGGTGCTCACCACGGAAGCTGCCTTCATCGGCTTCCAGGTGCTGGCGAAATCGCGCGGTGTCGGGTACTGTACTGTGCCGTACCGCGACTGGCGCTATGACCTCACGGCACTCGCCCAGGCAATCACGGAGCACACCAAGATCATCTACCTGGCGAACCCCAATAACCCCACCGGCTCCATCTTCACGCGGCGCGAGTTCGACCAGTTTTACCGGCACGTGCCCGAACGCGTCCTGATCATCCTGGACGAGGCCTACTTCGAATACGCCCGCGATAACCCCAACTACCCGGACTCCATGCACTACCGCTACGACAACGTGATCACGCTGCGCACGTTTTCGAAGGTGTATGGCCTTGCCGGGACGCGCATCGGCTACGGCTTCGCGCACCAGGACCTGATCGCCAACCTGCTCAAGGTGAAGTTGCCGTTTGAGCCGTCCACTCCGGCGCAGGCAGCGGGAATCGCGGCGCTGGCGGACAAGGAATTCCTGCACCGGTCGCTCGAGTTGAACGCCCGCGGGCTGCGGTTCCTTTCGGGTGCTTTGGGGGAGATGGGGTTCGAGGTGGTGCCTTCGGAAGCGAACTTCGTGATGCTCGCGCTCTCGGGCAGCGCGGAGGCTTCGCGGCTGACGGGGGAACTACTCAAGCAGGGGGTGATCGTGCGGCCCCTTGCGTCTTTCGGGTTGCCGCAGTGTGTGCGCATTTCGACCGGCACGGAACGGGAGAACCAGCAGTGCGTGGAAGCCATCGGGAGGGTTTATGCAGGTGCAGGAGCGGGGGGCGGAATCGGCTGAGCGGGACTTTCTTCCGCTGACCGGCACCGATTACATCGAGTTCTGGGTGGGGAACGCCAAGCAAGCGGCCTATTTCTACCGCTCGGCCATGGGGATGCGCTTAGCGGCATACCGGGGCCCCGAAACCGGCATGCGCGATCGCGCCTCCTACGTCTTGGAGCAGGGGAGAATCCGCTTCGTCTTCACCACCGCGCTCTCCCCGGACCACCCCATCGCGGAACACGTGCGGCTGCACGGCGACGGCGTGCGCGACATCGCCCTCGCTGTCCCCGATGCCGAAGCCGCCTGGCGCGAAACTACCAAACGCGGGGCGCGCAGCGTCGAGGAACCGCGCACCCTCACGGATGAACAGGGCACCGCGCGGACTTCCCGCATAGCGGTCTACGGCGACACCATTCACACGTTCGTTGAACGGGCGAACTACCGGGGCACCTTCCTGCCCGGCTTCCGCGAGGTGCCCGAGCCGGACCCCGTGGCGCGCCCCAACGGCCTGCTCCACATCGACCATGTCGTCGGCAACGTCGGCTGGGGACAGATGAATACCTGGGTGAACTTCTATCAGTACGTGATGGGGTTCCGGCTGTACCAGCACTTCGATGACAAGGACATCGCCACGGAGTACTCGGCGCTAATGTCGAAGGTGATGGCCGGAGGCAACGGACGGGTGAAGTTCCCCATCAATGAGCCCGCCACAGGCAGGCGCCGGTCGCAGATCGAGGAGTACCTGGATTACCATCGCGGACCTGGCGTTCAGCACATCGCCCTGGCCACCGGCGACATAGTCGATACGGTGGCGCGGATGCGCAGCCAGGGAGTGGAATTTCTGCGGGTGCCGGAAACGTATTACGACGACCTCGAAGCGCGTGTCGGCCATATCGATGAGCCCATGGCCAAGCTGCGGGAACTGGGCATCCTGGTGGATCGGGACGACGAGGGCTACATGCTGCAACTCTTCACCAAGCCTGTGGAGGACCGCCCCACGCTGTTCTTCGAGGTGATTCAGCGCAAGGGCAGCCGCAGCTTCGGGAAGGGCAATTTCAAGGCGCTGTTCGAAGCCATCGAACGCGAGCAGGCGCTGCGCGGGAATCTCTGATGAAGCTTGGGACATTCGAGGTGCGGACGCCCGTGGGGCGCCAACGACGGCTGGGCGCGCTGTGGAACGGGGCCATCGCGGATCTGAATTTCGGCTGCGCGTGGCTGCTGGCGCGGTGCGGGGAGGCGCGTCCCCAACGGCTGGCGGATGCGTACATTCCCGCGCGAATGCGGGAGTTCCTGGAGGGCGGCACTACCTCGATGGATTGGGCCTGCCGGGTACTCGAAGCGCTCGAACCCGCGCGCGGGCCCAATGATGAAACCCTCGTATACAATCCCGGCGAAGTGCGCCTGCTCGCGCCGCTTCCGGACCCGGCCTCCCTGCGCGATTTCTACGCTTTTGAGGACCACGTGAAGAAGGGCTTCGAGAAGCGCGGCGAAGCCATGCCGCCCGAGTGGTATGAGATCCCGGTCTATTACAAGAGCGGCCACCACAACATCCTCGGGACGGATGAAGACGTGCCCTGGCCGTCGTTCACCGAGAAGTTCGACTACGAACTGGAACTGGCCGCGGTCATCGGGCGCGAGGGCCGCAACATCCCGGCCGCGGAGGCGCGCCGCTACATTGCGGGCTTCACGGTTATGAATGATTTCAGCGCGCGCGACATCCAGCGCCGGGAGATGCGCGTCCGGCTGGGTCCGGCCAAGGGCAAAGACTGGGCCACGGCGCTCGGCCCGTGGCTGGTCACCCCGGACGAGATCGGGGATCCGTACAATCTCGCGATGACCGCGCGGGTGAACGGCGAGACGTGGTCGCGAGGGAACTCCGGGTCGATTTATTGGAAGTTCGAGCAGATGATCGAGTTCCTCTCACGCGACGACACTATCTATCCGGGGGACGTGGTCGGCTCCGGCACTGTCGGCGCCGGCTGTGGCCTGGAACTCGACCGATGGGTGCGGCGTGGCGACGTAATGGAGCTCGAAATCGAGAAGATCGGGGTGCTGCGTAACCGGGTAATTTAAACCGCGGGAGGGGCTGCGATGTATCCGCTTAAGAAGGGCAAGACCGCCGCGCAGGCGCATGTCGGCCTGCCCGAAGGCACGTACGAGGAGGAGCACGGGCGCAAGGGGTTTTACGGCCGCAGCGCGCATCTCTATCACGCGCACCCGCCCACCGGCTGGATCCGCTTCGAGGGCAAGCTGCGGCCCCACTGCTTCGACCTCAACCGCCTGGAACCCACCGACCTCCGCGATCCAGAAGGCCGGCCCGCCGCCTTCCTGGGGAACAGCGAAGTCACGCTCTCTGTCTCGCGCCGTGCCGCGGCCATGCCGTTCTACTGCCGCAACGCGGATGGCGACGAGCTGGTCTTCGTCCACCGCGGCCGCGGCGTGCTCGAAACCGATTTCGGGCCGCTGCGATATGAGCCCGGCGACTACATCGTCATCCCCCGCGCCGTCACCCACCGGTACGTCCCGGAAACCGAGGACAACTTCTTCCTGATCGTGCAGTCGAAGACCGAGTTCGAGCCGCCCGAGAAGGGCCTGGTCGGGCAACACGCGCTCTACGATCCGGCCGTGATTGTCACCCCCGAACCGGCCCCGCAGCCCGACGACGGCCGCGAGTGGGAGGTCCGGATCAAGTCCGAGGACGAGATCTCGAAGGTGGTCTATCCCTTCAACCCCATCGACGTGGTCGGCTGGAAGGGCGACCTTACCGTCTGGAAGCTCAGCATGCGGGACATACGGCCGCTCACCAGTCCGCGGGTGCACCTGCCCCCGAGCGCCCACACCACGTTCGTCACCGGCGGAGCCGTGGTGTGCAGCTTCCTGCCGCGGCCGCTCGAAGAGGACCCGCAAGCCCTCAAGGTGCCCTTCTACCACCGCAACACCGACTACGACGAGTTCCTCTTCTACCATGAGGGAAATTTCTTCAGCAAAGACAACATCCGGCCAGGCTGGGCCACACTGCATCCGCGCGGCATCCACCACGGGCCGCATCCCAAAGCGCTGCGCAACCAGGCGCAACTCACCCGTACCGACGAATCCGCCGTGATGCTCGATGGCCTGAACCCCATCCACGTGTTGCCGGACGGGGAAGCGGTGGAGTGGCAGGAGTATTGGATGAGCTGGATGGAGAAACCTTGATCATCGATCCCCCGGCGGCGGACTACCGCAACATTTACAAGCTGATGGTAGGGGCCATCGTGCCGCGCCCCATCGCCTTCGTCTCCACCGTGAGCCCGGCGGGCGTGTTGAACCTGGCGCCGTTCAGCTTCTTCACGGGGATCAGCGCCAACCCGCCGGTGATCTGCTTCAGCCCCATGGTGCGGGGGAGCGACGCGTGCCGCAAGGACACGCTCGCCAATGTCGAGGCTACCGGCGAGTTCGTGGTGAACGTAGTCTCCGAAGATTTCGCCCCGGCTATGAACGCCTGCTCGGCCGAGTTCCCCCCGGAGGTGGATGAATTCGAGGTGTCCGGCCTCACGCCGCTCGCGAGCGACCTCATACGGCCGCCGCGTGTGGCCGAGTCCCGCATCAATATGGAATGCCGGCTGTTGCAGGTGGTGCACGTAAGCCCCAAGCCGCTGGGGGGCAGCCTCGTGATCGGGGAGGTGCTGCGCTTTCACGTCGCGGACGAGCTGTTTCACAATTTCCGGATCGACCCCGATAAGCTGCGCCCCATCGGGCGCATGGGCGGGCCGCTGTATACGCGGACCACGGACCGGTTCGAAATGGAGCGACCGGTAGGGGGCCGGGGGGTGTGATGATCTGGGAGCCTTCGCGGGAGTGGGTCGAGTCTACCAACGTCTGGCGGTTCATGCGGCGGCTGGGGTTCGCGGGCCGGGAGGAATTTCTGGACTGGTCTCGCGAGCATTCGGCCGAGTTTTGGGGCGAGATGGTTCGGGAAGCCGGGATCGAGTGGTTCGAACCCTGGCGGGAGGTCGTCGATCTCTCGCGCGGTCCGGAGTGGGCCGAGTGGTTCACCGGCGGGAAACTGAATATCGCATGGAATTGCCTGGACCGGCACGAGGACGGCGCTGTGGCAGTCCTCTGGGAGGGCGAGGAGGGCGCTTGCCGCACCGTCACCTTCGGGGAGTTGCGGCGCGAGGCGGCGCAGGTGGCGAATGCCCTGCGGGCGCGCGGGCTCCAGAAAGGCGACCGCGTGGCGCTCCTGATGCCCATGGTCCCGGAGGTCGTCTCCATCCTCTATGGCTGCTTCAAGCTGGGGCTGATCGTGGTCCCGATCTTCGCGGGCTTTGGCGGGGGCGCCATCGCCACACGCCTCGAAGACTCCGGCGCCAGAGTGCTGTTTACCGCCGACGCCCTGGAACGCCGCGGGCGCCTGTTGCCGCTCAAAGACAAGGTCGAGAGCCCTCCCGAACTGGTCGTCGTGCTGCGGTACCGCGGCGCGGCTGTGGAGTGGCGCGAAGGCCGGGATGTCTGGTGGGACGATTTCCTCCGGGGCCAGCCGGAGGAGTGCGCATCGCTCCCGCTTGCCTCCGAAGACCGCGCCTTCATCCTCTACACCTCCGGCACCAGCGGAAAGCCCAAGGGTGCGGTTCACACGCATGCCGGCTGCCTCGCCCAGATGACCAAAGAGATCCTGCTCGCCTTCGATCACAAGCCCGGCGACCGCTTCTTCTGGCTCTCCGATATCGGGTGGATGATGGGTCCCTGGACCATCATCGGAAACCACAACTTCGGCGGCGCCATTTTCCTGTACGACGGTGCGCCCGACCATCCCACACCGGACCGTCTTTGGGAGATGATCTCGCGCCACCGCATCACCACGTTCGGGATCTCCCCCACTGCCGTCCGGCTGCTGATGCGCGCCGGTTCGCCGGACCGCTACCCGATGGCGTCCCTGCGCCTGCTCGGCTCGACCGGCGAGCCGTGGGACGACAAATCCTGGCTTTGGTTCTTCGAGCACGTCGGCAAGCGCCGCTGCCCCATCATCAACATCTCCGGCGGGACGGAGATCGTGGGCTGCTTCCTCTTCCCCCTGCCCATTCAGCCTCTGAAGCCGTCGAGCCTGGGCGCGCCCGCCCCCGGCATCGCTACCGAGGTCTTCGACGAAGACGGCCGCCCCGTTCGCGGGCGCAAGGGCTATCTGGTGTGCACGAAACCCGCGCCGTCCATGACCCGCGGCGTCTGGGGCGACCCCCGGCGTTACCTTGAAACCTATTGGTCGCGCTGGCCGGGCGTCTGGTACCACGGCGACTGGGCCAGCGTGGATGAGGACGGCCACTGGTTCGTGCACGGCCGCGCCGACGAATCCATGAACGTGGCGGGCCGCAAGGTCGGTCCCGCAGAGGTGGAAGAAGCCCTCCTTCGCCATCCCGACGTGGCCGAAGCGGCCGTGATCGGCGCGCCGGACGAGCTGAAGGGCGAAGCCATCGTGGCCTTCGTGGTAGCGCGGCCCGGCACAACACCCTCGCTCCCATCGCTCTGTGCTCATGTGGCGGACGTCATGGGCACCGCCTTCCGCCCCCGCGAAGTGTACCTCGTGCGCGAACTCCCCAAAACCCAGAGCGGTAAGGTGGTCCGCCGTCTCATCCGCCGCCAATACCTCGGGGAGGAGCACGGCGACGTCTCCACGGTCGCAAACCCGGAGGCCCTGACCGGCTTTGGCCCATAAGCCCCATTTTCGGCCAAAGCTACCATTCCGTCGGAGTGAAGGGAAGTTCGGCTACCTTGTCCAGCACCACAGAAGTACCCGTGAACTTGAAGGTCATTTCGATCGTTGACCGATCAGGACAACAGCGGGCAGTCTTCCGCGAGTAGCCCGGCTGAGTCTCGACGATATATTCCCCGTTCGAGGTCACGCCATTGTAGCCCCAATCCTGATAGCCCCTTTGCTGTAGAACGTTGGCCCTCGCCTGCCCTGGATTCAGTCTGGAAATCTTGTCGCCAAGCATCGCTAATACGTGCCACTCAGTTGCCGTACCCGCCCCCGAGCTTTCCAGCACGACAATTACACCTTCCTTGCCGTTGCGCGCCTTTAGCTTGTCTATCTTGATTGCTTCGGTTGGGCCACCCCATTTATGACGGCGTCAGACTCCTCGAAAACGACAGCGCCGTTCTTTAGGACACGGATTCCCATAGCGATGGAAGGCCCTGATTCCGAGGCGTAGGCGAGCACCGTCTCAAGGCCAGCGTTGTCGCCGAAGTCCACCCTTAGCTGCTTCACGAGAGTCGCGTTCGGTGGGAGAAATCGGCTCAGGTCGACGTTGGTCGGCGATGGTCCTTGTTGCACCTGCTGCGTTTGGCAGACCTGTGGCACGCCCGCCAGCAGCACAAATGCAATTAGCTGTGCCCGGAAGACTATAACGGATCACCTCCTCTCAAATTCTAGCGCCCAATTCGGCGCTCCTTTACTGGACGGAGCGCATGGATGCCGCGAAGCGGGTTATGGCTGGCAAATGGCGTTCTTGGAAAAGTGGCGGCTCGCCGAGCAGCGGCTGGCCTCGCTTTCCGCAAAGGCCACTTTCCAACAACTTCGTGTCCATGTCACGCTGAACTGGACGAGCGTCCGCACCTGCTTTGCCTGCACATATAATAGTGCCGACCACAATGGGAAGCGATAATCTTGATCTCGTGACGGTTTTGGAAACCAGCGACACTTTCGCTCTGTCGCTTGCTAAATCAGCCCTGGAAGATGCGGGGATCAACTATCTCGTGAGCGGAGATGATCCGCGATACTTTTCGATATCCGACGGTGCTGTTGGAGCACCCGGCATCGGGCAAACCCCTTTATGGAGATGCTCCTGTATAATTCAGGTGCCCCGTGAATGCGAAGCGGAAGCGCGTGCCCTGCTGGAATTCCTTGAAAATCCCCCTGCTGCGGAGAGTGGCGCGGAATCGGGAGAGGATTCGTAAGTCTTCTACGGTAAGGTTACATTACGTCCACTACGCTCTCGTCGGGTCCGACCAGTATACTCTGCTGTAGAAGCCGATGACTGAAGCCAATCAGCAGTACGCCTACTTCACCGTCACAGGGGATTTCGATCCTGCGGACATTTCAGAACTGGTCGTGGTGACGCCGACGGAATGCTGGCTAAAGGGCGACGTCAATCCACGTACGCAGTATGAGCGCAAATTTAGCCGTTGGTCGCTATACTCCCGGCTTGAGCGGAATTGCAGTCTGGAGGAGCATATTGCAGACGTGATTCAGCAGTTGCGCGAAAACAGATCCGGGTTCGTCGAAGTCTCGTTGAAGTACGGCGGGGTGATGCAACTGGTCGCCTACTTCAACTGATCCAAAACCCAGAAGTTGTACCAATTGAAATTGGAGATATCGTAGGCAATTGAGGTCCTCGGAGAGGGGAACGAGGAGGTTCGACATGCCGAAGAAGGGACACACCGAGGAGCAGATCATCGCCGCGCTGAAGGAGTATGA
>DATMYF010000032.1:0-44489 GCA_035561075.1 Bryobacteraceae bacterium | reverse complement strand
AGCCCGGTGGCCAGCATGACCTTGGCGGCATTGTCCAGGTGGCGGTCCGTGATGAAGCCTTTGAGGCCGTAGACCATGCGCAGCGGAATCGCCAGCACCAGCACCATGGCGAAGCCCGAATAAATAGCGCCCGCCACGAAGTAGGGCGGGAAGAACGTGCTGTGCCAGCCCGGCACGATGGCGATGGTGAAGTCGAAGCTCACCACCGTATGGACCGAGAGCACCAGCGGGGTAGCCAGTCCGGCGAGCAGCAGGGAGGCCGTCTCGTAGATGTTCCAGTGCCGCGCCGCGCCGCGCCAGCCGAGCGCGAAGAAACCGTAGATAGCCCTTCCGAAGCGATTGGTGGCGCGATCTCGCAGGGTGCCCAAGTCGGGCAGCAGCCCCAGGTACCAGAACAGCAGCGAAACCGTCGCGTAGGTGGTCACCGCGAAAACGTCCCACACCAACGGGCTGCGGAACTGCGGCATCAGCCCCATGGTGTTGGGGTACGGCAACATCCAATAGAACAACCAGGGGCGGCCCATGTGGAGCAGCGGGAACATGCCCGCGCAGGCCACCGCGAATAACGTCATCGCCTCGGCAAAGCGGTTGATGGAATTGCGCCACGTCTGGTTCAGCAGCAGCAGAATGGCGGAAATCAGTGTGCCCGCGTGCCCGATTCCGATCCACCAGACGAAGTTGGTAATAGCGAAGCCCCAGGCCACCGGCGTCTGAATGCCCCAGATCCCCACGCCCTTGGCCAGCAGCACCGACACTGCCAGCATGAATACCATCAGGAGGACGAATGCGGCGCTGAAGACGGCAAACCAGAAGACCGGCGTATGCCTGGTGAGCACCACCGAGCTGATCTGGTCCGTGATGCTGGCGAACGTGTACCCAGGGGCGATCACGGGCGCCGGCGGCTGGTGCACGTCCAATGTCTGCTTATCGTCTGCCATGGCCTATGCTTCTTGTCCGATATCCGGATTGGGGTTCTTCAAGATTGCCAGGTACGTCGTGCGCGGCCGCGTGTTCAGGTCCGCCAGAACCCCGTAGTTATGGCTTTCGGCCTTCATGCGCGACACGCGGCTGTTGGGGTCGTTGATATCTCCGAAGACGATGGCCTCGGTGGGGCAGGCCGCCTGGCACGCGGTCTGGATCTCCCCGTCCCGGACCTTACGATTCTCGTTCTCCGACCGGATCTTGGCCGTCTGGATGCGCTGCACACAGTAGGTGCACTTCTCCATCACCCCGCGGTTGCGCACCGTGACGTCAGGGTTGCGCAACAGTTTGAGGCTAGGCGTTTCCACATCGCTGTATTGCAGGAAGTTGAACCGCCGCACCTTGTAGGGGCAATTATTCGAGCAGTAGCGCGTGCCCACGCAGCGGTTGTAAACCATGTCGTTCAGGCCCTCTGCGCTGTGGGCCGTAGCCGCCACGGGGCAGACCAGCTCGCAGGGCGCCGTTTCGCAATGCTGGCACAGCATCGGCTGATGGAAGACCTCGGGGTTTGCAAAACTGCCCTGGTAGTAGGTATCGATGCGCAGCCAGTGCATCGCGCGACCCCTGGCGGTCTGGTCCTTCCCCACCACCGGGATATTGTTCTCCGCCTGGCAGGCCACCACGCATGCGCTGCAGCCGGTGCAAACGCTCATGTCGATGGCCATGCCCCACGCGTACCCTTCATATTTGTACTCGGGGTACATGGAGAGTTCGCGGGGCGGAGCTTCGGCGTCGATGTTGGTGACGTTGGGGTCCTTCCGGAACGAGCCGATGTCGGCGTGCCGGATCACGTGCCGGCGGGCGTCCAGAATGTGCTGGCCCTGTGTGGTGGCCAGCGTATGCTTGTCGCCCGTATCCTTCACCACCAGGCCGAAATCGTTCCATATAGCCCCAGATGTGCGCAGGGGATAGGCGTCGAAACCGGCGCCGCTCGCCACGCGACCTCCGCGCCGGCGACCGTAGCCCAGGTGCACGGTGACGGAGCCGTTGGCGTGTCCGGGCTGAATGAAGACGGCAGCCCGCACCTTGCGGCCACGATGGTCCAGTTCCACAACGCTCGAATTGGCTACCTTGAGCAGATTCGCTGTGCCCGGGCTCATAATGGCGGCGTTGTCCCAGGTCAGCTTGGTGACGGGCTTGGGAAGCTCCTGCAACCAGCCGAGGTTGGCGAAGCGGCCGTCGTAAACGGACGGGTCCGGCCGGAAGACGATCTCGAGGCCACCTGGCTGCGGCGGGGTGCCGCTCCAGCCGAAGCGCAGTGCCGGCGTGCGGGCGGGCAGGGCCGTATCGGGCACCACGCCATCGTGCACCGCGCGGCGCCAGAAGGCTTCGAAATCCGCACCCGGCCGCTGGCGGCTCCAGTAGCCCCGAACGATTTCGAGTCCCGAGGTTTGCGGGGTCAAGGCCATCACGCCCAGCAGTTCGTACGCCGAGCGCGACTGGTAGAGCGGCATAATCAGCGGCTGCACGATGCTGACGGTGCCGTCGAACGCCCGCGCGTCGCCCCAGGCTTCCAGGTAGTGGGCCTCCGGAAGGTGCCACTGGCAGAGCTCCGCGGTTTCGTCGTCGTAGAGTCCCATGTGGACGCGCATGCGCGCCCGCTGTATGCGCTCCCGCATGCCGAGGTCGGCCGGCGCGGTCAGGACGGGGTTCGAGCCGATAATTACCAGCAGGTTCACTGTCCCGGCGTCCAGGTCCTTGGCAAGGTCCTGCAGGGATGCTACGTGGTCTACCGGGCTCACCTCCACCGGGTCGGTGTAGAAGACCGTGGCGCCCACATTGCCCAGCAGTTGGTTCATGGCGTGGGCCAGGGCGTGCACGGCTGGCGGCTGGTGATCCCCGGCTACTACGAGGCTGCGGCCGCGGTGGGCCTGCAAGTCCCGCACCATCCCGGGAATCCATTTTTCCCACTCGGGGTTCGGCGGACGTTTCGGGATACTGCCGATGCCGACCCCCACGCCCGACGCGAGGTGGACGGCAAACGGCTCCACGTCCCCCGCGCGCGCCGGCAACCGGTGGTCGGCGATTGTTCCTGTGGGCGACGGCATCGGCTCCACCACGTAGAGCCGGTTCATCACCGCCTCCCCGGAGCGCGCGCGTCGCCGGATGGCGAACTGCCGGGCGTATCGCAGGCTGGCCGGGCCGGAGCCCAGGATGTCCGCGTCGAGCGAGACGATCACGTCGGCATTGCGCAGGTCGTAGTACGTGTTGAAGGGCTGCCCGAACGCCATCACCGCGCCGGCGTGCGCGCCATGCGGCGAGGCTGGCTCCCACTGGTGCCACTTGGCGCGCGGCATCTCCTTGAGCAGGGCGTTGATCTGGTCTCCCATTGTCGGGGAGGTGACCGCGCCGGTCAGGATCCGGAAGCCCGCGCCCTGGTCCGCCCGTTGCTCGGCGAGCATCCCGCGGATGGCCGCCTGGAAGACACCCCACGAGCGGATCTCCCCCTCGTACCGTAGGGCCTGCGAACGGTCCGGGTCATAAAGCTGCAGCACGGAAGCCTGCGAGAAAGCGTCCGCCGCACCCAGGCTGGCGGGATGCTCGGGATTCCCTTCTACTTTCGTGGGCCGCCCCTCATGGCTCTCTACGAGCAGACCCGTTGCCATGCCGCCGACGCTGTGCGCAGTCGCGAAGAACTGCGGCCGCCCCGGAATCAGTCCCTCGGGCTGCCGCACGTACGGCATAATCTGTTCGGGGGGCTGCTTTGTACAGGCCGTCAGGCCGGCCAGCGCCAGCGACGCCCCCATTACCTTCAAAAAGTGGCGGCGCCCGGCGGCGTCCTCTTCCGGCCACTCGGAGGCCTGCCGGGGGAATTCGCGGTGCAGCACATCCTGAAACTCCTCGCTGTCGGCGAGGTCTTCGAGCGAGCGCCAGTAATCACGGCCCCGCTTGCCCGCGAGTACGGCGCGAATGCGCTCCAGATCGAACTTAGAATCGTTGCTCATCGATGACACGTGGAACAGCTTGTAAGTGTCCGCTGGTCCTGAATCTTGTATTCGGCCGCAAGCTTCCGCCCGACTTCGAGCTGGTTCCCCTGCGGCTGGTACCCCATCGTAAAGACCTGCTCACGCGGCCGGATGTATTGTTCGGGCTGCCGGTGGCAGTCCAGGCACCAGGACATGCGCAGCGTCGCAGCCTGCCAGGTGAGCGGCATGCGGTCCACGCGCCCGTGGCAGGTTTCGCAGCCGACGCCCTTGTTCACATGGATGGAGTGATCGAAGTACACAAAATCCGGCAGGTCGTGCACCCGGACCCACGGAATGGACTGGCCCGTCCGGAAGCTCTCCCGCACCGGCTCAAGCTCCGGCGCCGTGTTCCATATCTGCGAATGGCAGTTCATGCAGGTCTTGGTCGGCGGAATGCCGGCGAACGAGGACGTCTCCACGCTGGTATGGCAATAGCGGCAGTCGATCCCCAACCCGCCGACGTGATGCGCGTGGCTGAATTGAACCGGCTGAACCCGGGCTTCATCGGCGCGCGAAGCGAAGGCGCCGCGATCCAGTTCGCTCAGCGCCCAGCCCCCGAACGCAAGCGTGAATAGGGCTACCGCCAGCGACCCCTTGGCAATCGTATTCGTACTGTGATGAAAGATTTGGGCCATGGCGTCTTACCGGAACCGCGACCCCGGCTGGCACACCTCGGGCTTCTGGGCTTTGTGAGCGCAATTTTCAGTTGGCATCAGGAATACAGCGCACTCTTCCTCTGAAAGCTCGGTCGCCGCCGGCGCAGCAATCCACTCGCGCGCAGGAGGCGTCCGATACCGCGACGACGTTGTCGAAACCACAATGCGTCTTGACTTTAGTTTGCCAAAAAACGCATTCGCCTAAGTGATGCGTATTAAGTCAGTTGGTTTCATTTCGCACAGAAGTTTGGAATGCACCGCACAGTTATCGCTTTTCGAGCAGGTACGCACACGGTTCAAGCCGGCTTTGCCCGCCATCGTTTACGGCGAACTGGCGCGAAACGAAACTCCCCCTCCGGACGACCCCGCTCCACAGCGAGGCGCCGGCGTAAGCCCCATCCTTACGCAACGCGTAGAAGTTGATGTCGAACCGCTCCAGTCGCTGGCGGTCATTGTCGAAATTGCGCGCGATGCGCTTTAACACGTCGAGGCACGCGTCTTTCGGCGACATGCCGTGGCGCATGTTTTCAACGATGCTATGAGCGCCCGCCACGCGGATGTTCTCCTCCCCCCGGCCCGTCGAGCCGGCCGCCCCGACGTCCTGGTCGACGTATAAACCCGCGCCAATGATAGGGGAATCGCCCACCCGTCCGGGTATCTTCCACGCCAGGCCGCTGGTTGTGGTGACGCCCGACATCTCACCCTTCTCATTGAGAGCAAGGCAGTTGATGGTGCCAGTAGGGGGATGCGCAGCCATCTCCCGCGCCCATGCCAGCGTCTCCGCGGAGGTGCCCGGAAAGGCGTGTTCGAGCCCGGAGGATTTCTTCACCGCGGGCCGGTCCAGGCCGTCTTCCCAGTTGTTGTTCCCCCCGCTGTCCCGTAACGATTGTTTCCAGACCAGCCAGGCCAGCCGCGATTTTTCCGTGAGCAGATCTTCTTCCTTGAAGCCTTGCGCGCGGGCGAAACGCAGCGCTCCCTCCCCGGCCAGCATGATGTGGTCCGTCTGCTCCAGCACCAGCTTGGCCACCCGGGACGGTGTCTTGATGCTCCGGAGTGCCGCCACGGAACCCGCGCGCCGCGTGGGTCCGTGCATCACGCTGGCATCCAGTTCCACTACCCCTTCTTCGTTAGGCAGGCCACCGTACCCGACGGAGTTGTCCTGCGGGTCTTCCTCATTGATATTGACCCCGGCGATCACCGCGTCCAAGGTATCGGCGCCCTGCCGGAGCAGTTCCATGGCTCGTGCGCACGCGCGCAATCCGTTGGCGCTTGCAATCACGATCGTACCCGGCTTCCCGGCAGGCGCGGCGTGCGCGGCGGAAAGCGCGGTCCCCAGTATGGCTGCCCTGCGGCTGATTGTCATCTGCCTCACGTATCCTCCTCCTTGCCCGCGGCACGCGGCCGTATGAAATCGCAATCTTACCTTATCCGGCGTGGCGGGGCGTCCGGCCCGGTGTGACATAATAGGTCAAACTGGGAGGTGCCCTATGCGTTTGGGCATCGTGATTCGTATCGTTTCCGCGGCCGCGCTGAGCGTGGCTGTTTATCAACTGCCGGCGCAGCAGTCGGGGTCGCAGACACCCGCTCCGCAGCCCACACCTTCGCCGTCTCCGTCTCCGAGCCCTGGCAATGTCCCCACACCGGGGCCCACTGTCCCCGGGCAACAGTATCCTTCCGATCGCACCCGCCAGCCCCAGCCCGTGGAGCGCCAGCCATTCCCGGACCAGGGGCCGCGCCCGATCTTCCTTTCCGGCAAGGTCATGCTGGAGGACGGTACTGCTCCCCCGGACTCGGTGGTGATCGAACGCGTCTGCAACGGCGTTGCGCGGCCAGAGGGTTATACCGACAGCAAGGGGCGCTTCAGCTTCCAACTCGGGCAGAACAGTTCCATGATGCCCGACGCCAGCTTCGGCACGGATAGCGGCTTCGGCATGCCCGGACAATCGCGAAGCAATGCGGGAAACATGGGGGGTATGGGCGGTCTGGGTGGCGGCGGCGTTTCGGAGCAGCAGCTCATGGGCTGCGAAATTCGCGCCGTGTTGGCAGGCTTCCGGTCTGAACCGGTGCACCTGGCGGGGCGCCGCGCGCTGGACAACCCCGATCTTGGCACCATCATCCTGCGCCGGCTCGCCAATGTGGAGGGCAGCACCATCAGCATCACCAGCCTCCAGGCTCCCAAGGATGCCAAGAAGGCATACGAGAAGGGCCGCGAAGCCCTGAAGAAAAAGAAGCTGGAGGATGCCGAAAAGGAGTTGCGGAAAGCCGTTACCCTCTACCCAAAGTACGCAGCCGCCTGGTTTGAACTGGGGCTGGCCCAGGAGGCCGGGAAGCGGCCGGAGGAGGCTCGCAAGTCATACGAGGAATCGCTAGCTGCCGACTCCAAATTCGTCAAGCCCTATCTGCAACTCGCAGCGCTTGCGGCCAACGATCGCAAGTGGCAGGAGGTCGCCGACACCACCGAGCGTGTGATCCGGCTCGATCCCTACGATTTCCCGCAGGCCTACCTGTTCAACTCCGTCGCCAATTACAACCTGGGAAAGCTGGATCAGGCCGAGAAGAGCGCGCTCGAAGCCCAGAAGCTCGACACGCAGCACCGTTTCCCTAAGGTCAACCACCTGTTGGGTGTCATCATGGCCGACCGCCGGGATTACTCGGCAGCCGCGCGGCACATGCGGAATTACCTCAAGTTCGCACCCGGTGCGCAGGACGCCGACCGGGTCCGCACGCAGCTCAATGAGTTGGAGAAGCTGGCCGGGCCGAAGCCGGAAGAAAAATAGACTGGTGCCCGGGGCGGGACTCGAACCCGCACGACCCTTACGGGTCAGCAGATTTTAAGTCTGCTGCGTCTGCCGGTTTCGCCACCCGGGCGCGGGCGGATTTCTTTTAGTGTAGTGGAAAACGAGAACGGCGGGAGCCGTAAAACGTTGAGGGGGTGAGTTTAACTCACCTCGCCGGCCTTGACCAACCACGAGTGGACCTTTTGGCTAATCGAGCGCACGCTGTCCATGCCGCCAAACGGAAGAATCGCCGCCGAAATCAAGCAGATAAACGCGAGTAGCAGACTATACTCAACCAAGTCCTGGCCGGCTTCGTCCTGCCAAAAGGCCCTCGGAAACATGGGGACACCTCAGTCCCAGGATGACCGGCAGTTTTGTTCTGCGCAATATTCCATCCGGTTAACACGGGAACACTAACCTCGACCGTTAACCATCCGCGCACGCCGTTATCGCTGTGGCGACCCGCCGCGGCCCATGATCGGCCAGACCTCTACAACCCTCTCCCCGCGCGCAACGTAGTAACGGTCATAAACGTTGGTGCTCATGTCGAGGTTGGTCGGGTAGATTTCGAGACGTTCGCCCAGCCGGAAATCCCGATCCCCTTCTTTCCACGCGAGAATGCCATACTCGGCGCCCTGGTTCTGAATTTTTACCTCGGAACGCCCTTTCACTTCATCGGTGGGCCGGAGCAGAGCCTTGTTGCCCGCATCGATCGTGCATTGGCCCGCGTGGCGTTTGCTGATCACCGTGGTCATCACCGTCAATGCCGGGGCAAAGTCCGCGTACACCGCCGGGTCGCTTCGGCCGCCGATCGCGCGGTACGCCGTATCCATGAATACAAACGAACCGCACTGCAACTCCGTCAGGCTTTTGCCATCGGAATCGATGTTATAGGTGCCGGTGCTGCCGCCGGTGACGATCTCGACAGGCAAGCCGGCGCGTCGGGCCGACGCGACCGTCTCGAGCAGTCCCGCGAGGTCCTCCTGTGATTTTCGCTTTCTTTCCGGCCAGCCATGGGTGTGGGAAGCCGCCCCGGAATACCCCATGAAGCCGCCGAGTTTCAGGTTCTTCGAGGCACTGATTTTCTTCGCCAGTTCCACAGCCGGCTCGCCGGCCTCAATCCCGTGTCGTGTCAGCCCCGCATACACGTCCACCACGGTCCGCAGTTGCACATTCCGCGCGGCGGCGGCCTGCTGGAGCCAGTCGGCCGCCACCGGATCGTCTACGACCGTGCCGAAGGTGGGCTCGCGGCGTGCGAGAGCGACGGTCCGGTCGATGTTGTTCCGGCTGGCGGGCTGACGGGTCAGCAGGACTCCGCCGATGCCGGCGTTTGCCATCAGCTCGCACTCGGCGATGGTCGCGCAGGTCACGCCGATGGCGCCGAGCGCCAGTTGACGCCTGGCGATCTCCGGGCTCTTGTGTACCTTGACGTGACCACGCAGCCGGATTCCGTTTTCGCGGCAATGCCTGGCCATCGTCCGCAGGTTCCGCTCCAGAATCTCCTGATCTACAATCATGCACGGCGTCGGTAGGTCTTCTTTATAGATCTCCCGGAAATCGCGGCGCGCGATGCGTTGCTCAAGGTCATCCGTCGTTCGGGCGCCGCCCCACGTGGGCAGCGCCGCGGCGGCGGTCAGAAAACTTCTTCGAGAAGGTAGTATCACCACAGTACCTTTGATTCTAATCCGAGTTGAATATTCCGCATCGGGGTTATCAGGCTCGCGATCGACCCGGGCCCGCTGACCAGATTCGGGGGTTCTAAGCGTTACTGGACAGGAATCTTCTCGACCCTCCCGTCCGACAAAATCCGCATTTGATCCTTGGCGACCTCAACCGGCGGCGACGGCTGAAGGCCGGCGGTTTTGGCCGCCTGCTCGGAAATCAGGCGATAGTAAACCCTTGCCCGCGCTTCCAAGTTCAGATTTGGCGCTTTGAATTCAAAGGACTCCCGCCGGGAGCGCTGCGGCGCGATGCGTGTGTCGCTTTTTACGCGCACCGCATTCCACGGCATGGCCGGGCTGCCGTCTTGACCCAGCAGGCTGAGGCCGAAGTTTGAGCGCCCAGTAAACACCTCAGCCCCATCAGGCGAATTGACCGCCACTTCAAGCCACAATTGGCGCATGCCGGGGATTCCAGTGGGCATAAGATGCCCGGAGCCAGCGTTGGTTACTATGGCGTTGATGAGGATCAGCTTCGTTCCGGACTTCTCAGCGACCCGAGCCCCGAGCGACACGAGTGCGGCTTTCTTGAGCATCTCTGTATGACCGCCGAGAAACACATGGGCTCTGATGTCCGGCCGTTCCGGGCTGTCGTTGGTGGCCCTGCCCGTGTATGCCGGCATATGGCAGTGCTGGCATTCCCGTCCCTGGGCGCGGTAAGGGCCGTTCATAAACTCCGAGTAGGTATTCTGGATTTCCAGCCCTCGAACCGAATGCGTGCTCTGGTGGCAGATGGCACAGAGCCTTGAGCTCCGCAGGAATGCTGAGGGTTGCGTCGCGTGAGCCGGGCTCTTTGCGTCCGCGTGGCTGCCGTACTTAATGACCGTGTCACCCTTGTGTGGGACCCTGTAGACACCCAGCCCGACGTTTCGCCCCAACTCCTCCGAACCGGAGACGGTGTGACAAAAATCGCATGTGACCCCCTCCCTGGCCACCGGGCTTAGTTCGAGTTGCGACGACACCGGGCCGAACCACTTCAGTTCCCGCCCGACGGTAGCGACCGGCGCATGACAGGTGAGGCAGAGCGCGGACGCGCGGCTGCCGACGTCCGTCACCGCCTGCTGGAAGAATCGCCAAAACAAGGAATCCGTTGCGGCCTGGGAATGGAACGAAGTGCGCCATTGTTGGTAGATCTCGGTGTGGCATGAGTTGCAAGTCTCTGCTGACGCGAAGTCTTGCGGCCTCAGTTGCTTCGTCTCAGCGGCCCAAACGCACGTCGAAACGAAGAATATCGAGGATAACAGCTTACTAGGCATGAGCCCCTCCCTCGTGGTGAACTCCAGCCCTTGCTCAAAGTAGCCTCAGTGATGTTCGTGCTGAGAAGCTAAGCGAGAGTGGTCTCCTTCCGCATCGAGAAAGGCCCAGAGCATCGTTGCCATAAGTTCGGCAATGCCCGGCCATTGTCCGCAGGTTCCGCATCATGCACGGGGTCGGGGGGGCTTGTTTATAGATCTCCCGGAAATCGCGGCGCGCGATGCGTTGCTCCAGGTCATCCGCCGTCCGGACGCCGCCCCACGTGGGCAGCGCCGCGGCGGCGGTCAGAAAACTTCTTCGAGAAGGCAGTATCACCACAGTACCTTCAATCCGAATTGGATATTCCGCATCGGGGCTATCAGGCTTGTGATCGATCCGGGCCCGCTGACGATATTCGCCTGCGAGGGCCATGTCACCTGTCCCGCGGCGTTTCTCACCGGCTGGAAGCCGGCGTTGGTGTTCAGGGTGCGATTGGGCAGGTTGAATTGCGGGGTGTTGAAGAGGTTAAAAAACTCGGCACGAAACTGGATCTTCGCGCGCTCTGTAACGGCGAAGTTCTTGAATGCCGAAAAGTCCACGTTCTTGAACCCCGGTCCTTCCAGAATTCCGTTGCCCGCATTGCCGTAATGACACGTCTCCGGGATCGACGAATTGGCGCAACTGACAATCCGGAACGCGTCGGGGTTGAACCATTGCTGAAGCGTAGGGTTCTCGATCGAGCCGTCTTCTACACGGTCCGGCCGCACCGGGCTGTTACCGGTGTTGATGATATTCCCCTGTGTCACTGCGAAGGGGAACCCGGAGCGCAGCGTCACGATGCCGTTGGTCTGCCACCCGGAGAAGAACGCGCCGGGCACCCCCGTCGACAATGCCCTCGGGGCGGGGAGATCGTAAACGAAGCTCATCACCGCAGTGTGCCGTGCGTCGAACCCCACCCGCCCTTTTTCCATGGCGCGATCGCGGGGATTCTGATAGGTGTTGGAGTTGACGCCGTCTCCCTCATTGCGGCCATAACCTTCCATCAGGGTCTTCGAGTAAGTGTAGGCCATCGTGAATACAAGGCCATGCGAGAACTCCTTCCGCGCGCTCACCTGCAGACCGTCATACCAGGCGTTGCCGCCGCTGTCGAGAAATCGAATCCGGGTCAGCGGTCGCTGTATGCCATTGTCGATTATGAAAGGATAGGGGCGCCGGGACTGTACCGTATCCTGCGGTCCCGCGGGGATAAACGGATCGGGGTTGTCCTTCTCCACGGTGTTGTCGAGGTGGGTGGTCTTGCTGCCGACGTACCCCACGGTAACGGTGGTGCTCCATGGCAGACGGCGCTGCACGTCGAAGCTCCATTGCGCTACATACGGTTGGAAATTGTCGCGATTGAGGACATTGGCGCTCGTCGGTGACGCCGGGTTTACGGCGCCGAAGGGACTGTTGAAACTGAAGACTGTGGAACCCGGCACCAGCACACCATTGTTGACCGTGTTCGAGAACTGCGAACTGCCGGATAGCGGCGGGTTCAGGTTGAGTATAGTGTAGTTATTCAACTGGTGGACGTTGTAATAAATACCGAAGCCGGAACGAACTACCCAATTATCCCCGATCCGGTAAGCCAGTCCGACTCGTGGCATGAACTGCCTTTTCGAGGGCTCGTAGAACTGGTACACCGTGCGGATCTGAGCGGGCACGAACTCCGGGGGACTGTTCAGCCCGTTGCGCCACTCTGCGCTACGCCATAATCCGCGAATATCTGTGGCGGGGGTGTTGTATTCCCAGCGCAACCCCAGATTCAGGGTCAGGGCGCGCCCGATCTTCCAGTCGTCCTGGGCGTAGAGCGCGATGCGGTTCTGGCGTACGTCCGTTAAGGGAAGCCCTTCCGGCGATTGGGTGGCGCTCGGCACGCCCAACAGGAACGCGGCGAACGCGTTGCCGGCCACATTGCCGTTGAAGTCGAAGGCGCCGCGCGGCACATTGGCGGCACCGCGGAACAGTGAGACGCGGCGGAAGTCGGCGCCCGTCTTGAACGTGTGCGCTCCCCTGGTGATCGAGACGTTGTCGTTCACCTGATAGAGCTGATTGTTATCAAATCCGTTTCCTCCGTCGCGCTCCGCCAGTGCAAGAAACCCGCTTACATTCATGCTGGGGATTCCCGCTTCGCGGCTGTTGAGCGGGCGGTTGTTGTCGGTCAGTACGTTGAAACCCGTGATGCCGAGCTGTTCAAGCGTGAAGTCGGTATTGGCACGTGGGTTGAAGCTATCATCCCTCGACTCCGTCCAGCCGAAGCGCGCCTCGTTGATGATCGTCGGCGAGAAGATGTGGATCCACTGAGTGGCCAGATTATGGTTGCGGGCCTCGACCAGATATCCGAAGTTGGGGTTGCTCGTGATACTGAACCAGGAAGGAATGTTGGTTGCGTATCGGCCGAAGACCTTGTCGTTCGCGCTGAAGGAGTGATCGATCTTGACGAAGTATTGATCGTCGTCGATCGAGTTGGTGCCGGGACTGCGGAAATTGACGCCCGTCAGCGGATCGGGCAAATCGTTCTGCGCGCGCGGCCAAAAGTTCAGCAGGGCTTTGGCCGTCGGTGATATGCGGGACTCCGGAATTACGTTGCCGGTAAACGGCGTCGGCGATGCCGGATCGGAGGCCGGGTCGACGATGGTGATCGATGGAAGCGGCTGGCCGGCTGCATTGCGCCGGTTGAGCAGGGCGCTGAAATCTCCGGTGCGGAAGGCGTCGCTCGGCACCAGCGCCGTTGTGATCGCCCCAGGCTCGCGGCGGCGCCGGCCCTCGTAGTTGAACATGAAGAACGTACGGTTCTTCCCGTTGTAAAGCTTGGGGATCCACACCGGTCCGCCCAGCACGGCGCCGAATTGGCTTTGGCGCAACGCCGTCTTCCTAACGCGGGGTTGTCCCGGAGGCGTGAAATAGTTCTGGAAGAAGCTCTCCGCGTCCAGTTTCTCGTTGCGCAGAAACTCGTAGGCCGCCCCGTGTAGTTCATTGGTGCCCGAGCGCATGACCATCACCAATTGCGCGCCTGAGTTGAAACCGTATTCGGCCGAGTAGCTGCCCGTCAGCACTTTCACTTCTTCCATGGCCTCGGGCGACGGTGAGAAAGGCACCGTGTTCACGCGCGCTTCGGTGGCGACGACGCCATCCAGCGTAGCGTGCTGATTGGTTTCGCGTTGTCCGTTGGCGACAAGTGCAATCGCCTGTCCGGGAATTGGAACGCCGCCGCCAGTGCCCGACGTACCGTCGTATCCGTGGCGCGAACCAAACGACACACCTGGATTGAGCACGGCGAAGTTACCCACGTTACGCCCGTTCATGGGAAGTTCCACCAGGCGGCGCTGCTCCACGGTCCCGCCCACCGAAGCTTCGTCGGTCCGTAACGTGGCGGCTTCGGCGGTGACCGACACGGTCTCCGTTTGCGATCCCACCTGCAGTTGAAAATCGGCCCGGACCTTTTCGTTGATCTGTAGTCGAATCCCTTGGCGCTTTTCCGGCTTGAACCCCGGAGCCTGTACTGTCACGTCGTACTCTCCCACGTCGAGAAGCGGGATGGTAAAGTCTCCGGAAGCCGTACTTAGAGTTTTGGTTTCGATGCCGGTGTGGACATTCAATGCGCTGACAACAGCCCCGGACACCACGGCGCCCGAAGGATCGCTTACGTTGCCAACGATGGATGTTGATGTAGTTTGCGCGCACGCTAGCGGCACAAGGAACAGCCCGGCCAGCATGACCCGGTTGAGTTTCATTTTCCCCCCCAAGAGCGCGAATCATGACGATTCGGCGCACACCCAGTTCTTGGGCGAGATTATACTCCGATCGAATGCGGGAGCCTACTGGCGCTCGTAAAAAACCGCACGTCACATCACTAATTGTTGTGAGGAGTGGGAACGATTTCCCGGCCTAGACAGCCCCGAGGCCCGGCCGGTTCAGCACGGATGTATTCATCGTCCCGGTCTTGATGGTAAAGATCCCCGGAAACCGTGCTTCCCAGGCTTTGTTCGCCGCGGGGCAGTACTGCCGGGCATTGGCCTCGATGGCCGCCACGCCATTTACGTGTGCCGCAATGCCTGCCGAATGGATCAGGGAGGCCCCCGGACACGTCAGGTCCTGCACGCAAAGGAACATTTTGAATTTTTGCGCCGCTGCGGCCATCAGGAGCGCCTGGCTCTGCTGCTTGCAGGCTTTCAGGGCTGCGCCCGTATAACCCATCTCCCGGGCCATGATCAGGTTTTCCATGTCGGTGAGGGACTCGTCAATCACCACCGGCCGCAGTTTCGACGCTTCGTGCATGACGTTCGCGCGATCGGCCTTGAGGTCCCGCTTGGTGGGCTGCTCCACGTACTGGATGCGCTCGAAGGCCGCCGGCGCCTGCTCCTTCACCTGCCGCAGGAAATCCAGCAGGTAGGCGACGTTGGGGCACTTCTCGTTGAAATCCAGCGAGTAAACCCAGCGGGTGCCGCGCTTCTGTGTCTCGGCCGTAATGCGTTCCACCCGCACTACGCGGTCCACATCCCACTTGAGATCGCTGCCGTTGAGTTTGATCTTGAGGTGGGTCAGACCGTCCCGTCGGATCCACTCCGGCAGGGTCTCCGGCATGCCATCTCCGATGCGTTTCTGGATGTCGGCCTCCACCAGGGGATCCACCGCGCCGATCAGGTGATAAAGCGGCATGCTCGGCTTGGGTTCTTTAGCTACGTAGCGGTCCAGGTACTCGCCCTTGAACTGCGGCCCAAGGTAGCGGCTGAGGTCGTGGCTCATGAACTCCGGGCCGTAGGTGTGGTACGAACTCACGCCGTGCACTTTGCCGAAGGCGTCGTGGATCGCCGCATCGAAGGGGCTCGCCGTCACCTGCATGCAGAGCTTCGGGATGGGTTCGGCGAGCTTCAGCTCGCGGGTTACCTCGCCCGCCGCCTTCAGGTATTCCGGCTCCAGCGTCTCGTTGATATCGATGGGATGGCCCGAGCCCTTGTAAGCTGCCGTGATCTTGTTGATGCGGCTCGCCAGCGCCTTCATGGCGTTCAGGGTGGCGGCATAGTCCAGAGTCTTCGACGGGAAGGCCCAGATGTTCCCCATCGGCATGGAGCCGAATCCCTTGGCGGTCTTCCCGCCGGTCGTGCGCACCACGCAATCCACATTCAGCAGGGTGACCCGGTCCACCACCGTTCCGCCAAACTTCAGCGGTGTGCGGTAAGTGTAGTCCTCATAACCGAACCGGATATCCTCCACGCGGACGTCCGTAGGCTTGGCACCTTTCAGAATCGCGGGAGCGGTGGCCGCACAGGCCAGGAAGTTTCGGCGCGTAAATTTTGTCATGATTAAACTCTGAGGGTACTATACCGGTCGGTTAAACGCGCGGGCCGCTAAGCTCCCCACGCCGCGGCAACCTGTTTCTTCACCCAGGCGAGGTCGCGAGAAATGGCCGCCAGCTCGTCCGCCGGTCCGTATTCGATGTGCAGCGAGAGCGGGCCGGTAAATTTCGCTTTCGCCAGCGCGGAGAACACGGTAGGCCAGTCCACCATCCCTTCTCCCATCGGGCATTGCCGGGGGATCCATTTGCCGCCCACCTTCTGCCAGGAGAAATCCTTCATGGCGATCATCTTGACCCGGGGCAGGGCCAGCCGAAGCGCCACCTGCCATCCGCCCAAGCCGCCCTCGATAGTGGCGTGGCAGGGGTCGAAGTAGTACCCTGCCCAGCGCGGATCGAGCTCTCCCAGCACCTCCCGTGTTTCCCAGGCCGATTGCCCCACATAATCCCCGGAGTGGTTGTGGAAGCCCGCGGCTATGCCGTTCGCGCGACCGAGCGAAACCAGGCCCGCGAAATCCCGACGCACCTGCGCCAGTCTGGCCTCCGGCGCGGCATCGCCATAGCGATAGTAGCCCGGCTTGAAAAACGGCACCCCCATGTATTGCCGGCCCGCCAGGCCCAGCACGTTCACGGCGTGCGGATCGGCCGCGGAGACGAGGTCCGTGGTGATCATGGGCACTTCCACACCCGCGCCGCGGATGCTCTCGATGGCCCGCACCAGGTCCACCGGCGCCAGCTCGGGCCGCACGTGGCCGCCCTTCCGCACCGTCAGGTCGCAACCCTCGAAACCGAGGTGCTGCAGGACTCCGCCCAGTTCCGTGTAATGCAGCTTCTGCAAGTGCTTTGAAAAAAGGCAGATCATGGGGTGCGTGCGGGATTGGGCCGGTTCCTCCGCCCTGGTTAGCGCCACCGCCGATCCGAAACCCGCCAGTAGTTCCCTGCGATTCAGCATGCCGTACCGTATTCTAGCGAACTGCGCAGGGGGCCCACACCGGCCGGCTTCGGCAACGCCAGCCGTCCCCTGGGCGTCCACTCCACGGGGATAACTATGGCCTTGGAAATGGACGAGATCTATGGCACCCTTAACGGCCTGATCGAGACTTGCCAGGACGGCGAGCAGGGCTTCCGGGAGGCCGCCGAAGGTACCCACAATTCGCAGACGCGCCAGATTTTTCTCGAATACGCGCAGCAGCGCTCCCGCTTTGCCAGTGAACTTCAAATTCTGAGCACAGAGATTGGGGGACGTCCGAAAAAATCGGGCAGCGTGAGCGGCGCACTGCACCGCGGCTGGATGAACCTGAGGAAGGCCATCGCCGGCAACGACGAAGGCGCCATTATTGCCGAAGCCGAGCGCGGTGAAGACGCCGCCGTGGAGGCCTACAGCAAGGCGCTGGCTCAGGACCTGCCCGCCGACATCCGGGAAGTCGTGGACCGGCAGTACCGCCAGGTGCTGGAGGCGCATGAACGCATCCGCGCCATGGAACTGCGTGCCCACGGCGGCCGGACGTCCGATCTGGACCGCGACAGCTACTGAGCCGCCAGCCAGTTGCAGACCAGCCGCTCGGTAGCGGCGGGCAGGCGGTTGAAGTCCAGTGGAGTTTCGAGTGCCAGCGCGTTTTCGCGGCCGGCTGCCCGGTATTGCGCTCGCGCCGCCTCCACCGCCCGGCGCACGTCGGCCACCGGCGCGTACCGGTCGAGTTGCGGCGCTACTACCAGTGCCGGACGCGGCGCGATGGCCGCCAGGATTTCGTCGTAGTCCACCGGCAGCCGCGCCTCCTGGCCCACGAAGAAACCCAGGCGCGGCAGCAGCCCGTGCAGGTGCGAATACATCTTTACGCCTTCGTGGCCTTTGTCGCCGCCCGCCAGGCGCAACGGGGTGAAGCCCGCAACTGTGGCGATGCCCGCCACGCGATTCTCGAGGGCCGCCGTGAACAGCGCCACTTTCCCGCCCAGCGCGTAACCGGCCAGGTAGATTTTCGAGGCGTCCAGGTCTTCCACTGTCGCGAGCGCATCCACCGCGGCGCGCGTGTCCGCCACCATCTTCCCCATCAGGGACCACTTCGGATAGCGCTGGTAAAATCGTGCCGCGTGCTCCACGCGCGTGCCGAAGCCGATCTGGTCGAAAGCGAACACCGCGAAGCCGCGCTTGGTCAACTCCGCAACGATCCCTCGTGCATAACGTGAGTAGCCGGTCGGGTAACTGAAGGCGTGCAGCCAGACCACCACGGGACGCTTGCCGGGAAGCGCTTGGCCGTCGGCGCCCGCGGGCAGGTAAAGATCGCCATGCAGGTCGTCGCCGAACGCGACCGCGCGCGCCACCGTGCCCGGCACAGCCACGGGACGCTTGTACAGCACCGCGAGCCAGCCGTCCGAAGTCATGCCGCCTCCGGTCTTCGATGCCGGGAAACGCACCCCCGCGGGCTCTTCGCCCAGCAGCCAGCGGAGGCGCTCCCGTACTTTCTCCACGCCGGGATACGCATCGCCCGTTAAGCGCTTCGTATAGTTGAGGGGGGAAATCTTCTCGCCGCTTCCCTGCTGCCAGCCCTGGAACGTGTAACCGTGCAGCCACGTTTCAAAGCGCGGGTACGTCTTTCGCCCGAATACCGTATCGAAGAAGTCGATAAAGTTTTCGATATCTCCCGCGGTGGTGGCGTGTTCGCCGGCACGCAGGTGCAGCCCGACTTTCCCCGGCTGCCCCAGGAACTCGTAGACGCGACGCACCGAACGGTACCCCTGCTCGAAGCCGAACGAGTTGCCCTGGTGCTCGGAAAAGGCCGAGTACATCAGCAACCCGCGCGGGGCCACCAGCGCCATCAGGGAGTTCTGGTCCACCGGGAGCTTGTGCTCGCGGCCGGCGAAGAAGCGCAGGCGCGGGTGGAACCAGTGCGGGAAGTTACCCGTGATCTGCTCAATGGTCTCGTTGGCGAACATGTCGCTGGTGTACCGCCAGGGGTCGCACTCGCCGGTATTGCCGCTGGAGGGAATCACGGCCCCAATGCGCTCGTCGAAGGCCGCCGCCAGCAATGCCTGCTTGCCGTTGCGCGAGTGCCCCGTAATCCCGATCTTCGCTTTATCCACCTCCGGCAGCTTGTAGAGATAGTCCACCGCCCGCATCCCGGCCCACGCCCAACGGGCGATGCAGGAGAAGTCGTACTCCGGGTAAATGTCGATGTACGGGTCGGAATCGTCCGCGTTGCCATAGGTCGGGTCGGCCGCGAAATAGATGCAGCCTATGTAGCCGCGCCGCACCGCAGTGGCCACCCAGGGGCGCGTGCGGGCATGGTTCGTCAGGAAGACCGGGAACGGACCCTTGCCCGGCGGAATCATCAACTGCACCCGCAGCGTGGCCTTGTGGTCCGGTCCGAACTCCAGCCGCACCTCCCGCACTGTGACCTCCCCTTCCATGTGGGTTCCGGTCACCACCGCCCGCAGGTTGTCCGGCTTGGGCGGCATCTTCCCCACTACCCACCGCTCGAACTGCTCCCGGATCCAGCGCCTCCGCGCCTGCCATTGGGCGGGCGTCGCAACGCGCGCCAGCGGATCGGGAAGCTCCGCGATGGACGGCATGGCATCGAAATCCGGCGGCAGTTCGCCCGTGCGACGCACCCAGTCTTCCCATGAGGCGTCCTGCGCGGTGATGCGGCCGGTCTGGGGCTTACGGGCGGGCGTCAGCACTTTCTCCAGCGTGGCGAGAGCCTCGCGCCGGCGCGCTTCGGCGGCCGGCTCCTGGGCGGCGAGGATGGGTAGCGCAATAAGGAGTACGGCGAGCATACGCATGGCTTCGCACATGGTAACCCGGGACGCACAGAAGATTTCTGTTGACATCTCGGTTCGTTAGTACTAAACAATTAGTATGAGAAGGCCGAAAGCCACCCTCACCGACCAGGAACTGGAGATCATGAAGATCGTCTGGGAACTGGACACCGCCACGGTACGCGACGTTTACGAGGCCCTTCTGGCCCGCCGCAAAGTCGCCTACACCACCGTCATGACGATGATGAACATCCTGGAGCAGAAGAGCTACCTGGAGAAGACCACGGCCGACCGTGCCTACGTCTACCGCCCCACACAGCCGCGCCAGCAGGTAGTGAAGGCCATGGTGCGGGAATTCGTCAATCGCGTCTTCAACGGCTCCGCCGAGCCGCTGCTGGTGCATCTGGCAGAGGAGCGCAAACTCAGCCCCAAGGAACTGGAGCAGCTCAAGCGGCTGCTGGAGAAGAAGTCATGAGCTGGCAGAACCTGGCACTCTGGAGCGCGCAAATCGCTTTGCTGGTGACGGCGGGAGCGCTGCTGCCCGTATTGTTCCGGCTGGGCCATGCGCACGCACGGCTCATCTTCTGGCAGGTGCTGCTGGCCGGCTGCCTGGTGCTGCCGTTCGTACAACCCTGGGAGCCCACCGTGACGGTAGTATCGAGCGAGGCGCCCGCAGTGGCGGCCGCGGGTCCCGTCGTGAATATTCCCGCGCCCGCGGAGGTCCCGCGATTCGGCCTGACGGGTGCGCTTGCCGCCACGCTCGCCGCGGGCATGCTGCTGCGTGCCACGTGGTTCGGACTCGGGCTGCTGCGCCTCTCGCGCTATCGCCGCTCCGCGCGGGAACTCGACCCCCTGCCCGAGCCTGTCCGGCGGATCATGAGGGAACTGGGCATCTACCCGCGCATCCGCCTCTCGCGCGACGTGGCCGGCCCCGTGACCTTCGGTTTTCACGACCCCGTAATTCTTCTTCCCGAGCGTTTCCCGGAACTGGACCCGGAGGTCCAGGCCGCGGTGGCTTGCCACGAACTGCTGCACGTGCGGCGGCGCGACTGGCTCTTCACCGCCGCTGAGGAAGGCGTCCGCATCGTTTTCTGGTTCCATCCGGCCGTCTGGTGGGTGCTGGGACAGATCCAGCTTGCCCGCGAGCAGGTGGTTGACCGCGAAGTGGTTCGCTTCACAGAGGCCCGCGAGCAGTACGTGGACGCCCTGCTCGCCCTTTCCGGCGCGAAGCATCAACTCGATCTTGCCCCCGCGCCGCTGTTCTTGCGCCGCCGCCATCTCACCGCACGGGTGGCCGCCATCATCAAGGAGGTAAACATGTCTCGCCGCCGCTTGTACTCATCCGTCGCCGCATGCTTCGCCGTGCTGCTCATGGCGGGCTGGTTCGTTGCCGGCTCGCTCCCACTCAAAGCCGCCCCGCAGGTGGTCGCGGACGCCCCGGGCGTCTCCGTTTCGGGTGCGGACAACCTGATCCACCGCTCAGCCGTAGCCTATCCCGCCGAGGCGCTGAAAGCGCGCGTGGAAGGGAATGTCGTCGTAGACGCGCAACTGGCGTCAGACGGCACCGTGGCCGACGCCGCGGTCGTGAGCGGTCCCATGGAACTCCGCCGCGCGGCGCTCGAATCTGTGCTCGCGTGGCATTTCAAGCGCGACGCCGGCAGCAAAGTGCAGGTGTCTATCGCATTCAAGCTGCCGGAGGGAGAAGCAGCCGCACCAGCCACCAAGGGAGTGGTTAGTGCCGTACCTGCGACCGCCGCGGCGCCGCAGGGCGTGATTGGTGGGACACTCGCTAGACGCGGGCCAATCAACGTCGTCGGCAATATCGTTCTCAGAAAGATTGTAATCGAAGGGCTGGAGCCCGCTGCGGCCGAAGAATTGCGCCGTCGCCTGCCGTTGCGGGAGGGACAGCAACTGGACAGCGAATCAATGACGCAAACGGCGCGGGTGATGAAGGAATTCGACCCGCATCTCGGGTTTAGTTTTGCGCCAGCAGATAACGCTGAGGCAGGCGGCGTAACGCTGCGAATCTCACCCAGCCCAATGACGATGCCGATCGGTTCGCCGCGCGTTCCCACGCCATTCCCGCCGCCGGCGGAAGGCGTACAGCGCATTCGGGTGGGCGGCAACGTCCAGCAGATGAAACTGGCGAAAAAGCCGGCGCCTGTTTATCCCGCTCTGGCGAAAGAGGCGGGTGTCCAGGGAGTGGCGCAGTTCAACGTGCTGATCGGCACGGACGGCAAAGTCACCGGCATTGGCGCCGTCAGCGGCCATCCGCTGCTGATACCCGCGGCCATGGAAGCGCTGCGGCAGTGGGAATACGCCCCCACGCTCTTGAACGGCAACCCCGTGGAAGTGGTCACCCAGGTGGACGTAAACTTCACCCTCGCCCAGTAGCACTCGAAGGCGGGCGTCGCCGCGGCGCCCGCCTACAACCTCACCCACACCGATTTCACGTTCGTGTACTGATCGAGCGCGTACGATCCCAGGTCCCGCCCGTAGCCGCTCTGCTTGTAGCCCCCGAACGGCGATGTCGCATCCACCACGTTGTATGCGTTGATCCACACTGACCCGGCGCGCAGTTCCGCCGCCATGCGGTGCGCCAAACCGATATCCCGCGTCCAAACCGCCGCCGCCAGCCCATAGTCCGTGCCATTGGCAATAGCGATGGCCTCTTCCGCGTCCTTATACCGCATGCAGCAGAGCACTGGTCCGCAGATCTCCTCCTTCGCAATCTTCATGTGTGGCGTAACGTCCGCGAAGACAGTGGGCTGCAGGAAAAAGCCCTTGTCCTTCCCGTCGCTGGTGTCGCGCTCCCCGCCGCACAACAGCCGTGCGCCCTCCTGCTTGCCTGTGCTGATCGCGTCGAGCACCCGCGCCATCTGCTTTGCGGAGATCTGCGATCCCATCTGGGTGTGCTTATCGAGCGGATCCCCCACCCGCATGGCCCGCGCGCGCTCTACCAGTTCCCCGACGAAGCGGTCGTGAATGTCCTGGTGCACCAGCAGGCGCGAACCGGCGGAGCAGATCTCGCCTTTGTTGCAGAAGATGCCCCAGAACGCACCATCGAGCGCCGCTTCCATATCGCAATCCGGGAAGACGATATTGGGCGACTTGCCCCCTAACTCCAGGCTCAGACGCTTGAGGTTCGAATCGGCCGCGGCCGACAGCAAACGCCGCGCCGTGCGGATACTCCCGGTGAAGCTGATCTTGTCCACATCGCAGTGCAGCGCCAGCGTTTCTCCGGCCGTTTCCCCATAGCCGGTCACGACGTTAAGGGCGCCGTCCGGCAAACCTGCTTCGAGAAAATATTCCGCCAGCTTTAGCGCCGTCAGCGGCGTATTCTCGGACGGTTTCAGCACCACCGAGCAGCCGCATGCCAGCGCCGGAGCTACCTTCCAGACGGCAAGCTGCAATGGAAAATTCCAGGGTACGATTGCAGCCACCACCCCCACCGGTTCCCGCAGCGTGTAGTTGAGAAATGGCCCGTCTACCGGGATTGTCTGGCCGTAGATCTTGCGAACCCATCCGGCGTAGTAGCGGAACGCGTCGATAGCCGGCGCCACGTCCAGCGCGGCGGCTTCCCGGACGGTCTTGCCGGTTTCGAGCGACTCCATCACGGCAAGCTCTTCCCGGTTGTGCTCAATCAGGTCCGCGACCCGCCAGAGGATGCGCTCGCGTTTCGAGGGATCGAGGCCCCGCCACGTCTTCCGCTCGAAGCTATCCCGTGCCGCCGCCACCGCGCGATCCACGTCGCCGGGGTCTGCGTCCGGCACGGTGGTCAACTGCTCGCCGGTGGCCGGGTTGACTATGGGGATGGTCCGGCCCTCCACCGCATCGGACCACTCCCCCCGAATGAATAGCTTGCCCGGACGGAGTTGCTGTCGTACCCCTTCCACGACGTTCATACGCCTACGCTAGCGCAGGCAGCCGGGAACCCGCCAGAAGCAAGGGTGCGATTTCGACCGTGCGAAGACGTTTGGGCCGCGAATAAACGCGAATGAACGCGAATAAAGCAACCGCAAGAACGGTTCTGTGTCTTGGTGTTATTCGCGTTTATTCGCGTTTATTCGCGGCCTATTTGGTTTAAGCGGCCGCTCCGCTCCAGCCAGTGCTTCAGCATGGCCGTGTAGTCGCGCGCCAGGCGGTTGGTCGCAAGCTGCTCCGTGGTGAACTTCATCTTCCGGCTCCAGTTGGGATACTGCCAGGTGGTGGCCGGCAGGTTCTGCTGGGCGACCTCCTTGGTCAGGTCTTCCTGGTTTACCGCCAGCAGTTGCGAGGGCGTGAGTGCCAGGAAACCGATCACCGCATTGTGCAACTCGCCGGTGAGTTCCGGCACCTGCGCCGCCGCGCGCGGGAAGTAGCCGGGCAGAAGCCCCTGCCCGTGCAGCAGGTCCAGCATTTTCTGCTTCTCGGAGAGCCGGTCCGTCAATGCACCCCGGTACTGGTCGTCGGTTGCGAAGGTGCCGGCGCGCCGGCGCGCTTCGATATCCTCATTCGTCCAGAAGCCCGCCAGAGTAGGCAGGTCGTGCGTGGTGGAAGAGACCAGCGCCTGCACCGGATACTCGTCATGGCGCCGAAACTCGCCCCGGCTGTTCTTCTCGAAGTAGAACAGGCGATAGCTCAGCACACCAAACCGCGCCAGCGTCTCCCGCACCACCGGCTCCACTGTCCCCAGGTCTTCCCCGATCACCACCACGCGATTGCGCACGCTCTCGAGCGCCAGAATGCGGATCAGGTCCTCCCAGCGGTCCCGCACATAGGCTCCGTGCGCGGCATCGGCATCCTCCGGAATCCAGTAGAGCCGGAAGAAGCGCATAACATGGTCGATGCGCAGCGCGCCGCCATGGCGGCAGTTCTTCCGGATCGATTCGGCGAAGAGCCCGTAACCGGTTTCCCTGTGATGCTCGGCGGACGGCGGGGGAAAGCCCCAGTCCTGGCCCTTGGGCGAGAAATCGTCGGGGGGCGATCCCACACGGCAGCCTTCCACGTAGAACGGGCGGTGCGCCCACAGGTCGCTGCCGAAACGGTCCGTGGCCAGCGCCAGGTCGTGATACAGGCCGATCGCCAGGCCGCGCTCCTGCGTGTAGCGCTGCGCAGCTTCAAGCTGCACATCGATTTGCCACTGCACGTACTTGTGAAACAGCACCGCGCGCCAGTGGCGGCGGGCGAACGCGCGGGTGGCCTCCGAATCCGGCTCCCGGTACTGCTCCGGCCACTGCGTCCACAGCCAGGCATCGGGGTTGCGCCGGTGGATGTACTGGTCGAGCGCGCAATACGTAGCGAAGCGGTCCAGCAGTTCGCCCTCGCGAAGTACGTACTCGCGGAACTGGCGCGCCCGCGGCCTTCCGGCGTAGTACTCGCGATGCAGGAAGTCCATGAAAAGCACTTTGAGGAACCGCACTTTGAGCGCGGCCACGCGCTCGTACTCCACGAACTCGCTGCCGCGCAGGGCTTCGATCTCCGCACCGCATGCGTCGCTCGCGAGCATCGCATTGGCACGCGCCGAGACGGCGAAGTCCGGGATCGCCTCCACGTCGAGATAGAGAAAATTCTGGTAGAAAACGCAGTTCGGCAGGTAGGGGCTGGTGTTGAACGGCTTGCGATTGTGAATGGCGTGCAGCGGGTTGAGCGCAATGAAGCCGGCCGAGAGGTCGTCGGCCACCCAGTCCGTCACCGCGCGAAGGTCCGTGAAATCGCCGCAGCCCCAGTTGCGCGCCGAACGCACGCCGTAGAGCGCAATGGCAATGCCTGCCCCGCGCGCGCCATTGGCCAGGGCGGCAGGTGTGTACGCCCGCTCCGGTGTGACGATGAGCCGCATGGATTCCGTCTCGCCGCCCAGCGATACGGTCACATCGTGATAGCCCAGCGGCGGTGGAAACGGCAGTCGCACCATCTTGCGCACGCGCCGGCAGCCGTCGAACGATGCCGCCTCGGCCTCAGGGACGTTGATGAGCGGGACGTCGAAGCGCTCCTCGCGTCCGTCCTCCAGCCGCACCTCCACCGCGGCCAGGTCCCCCGCATCGTCCTCGGGAGCGTTCACAAAGAACTCCACCGGACCCTGTTCCCCCACTACCAGGCACGGCGCCACCAGCCGCGTCCACTCCCTGCGGTAACGCGCCTGTAAAGAACCTTCAAGCCCGGACTCTGTCTCCGCATCCACCCCCATGCCCTTCAGCAGCGACCGCTTCACCTCGTTCGATGCGACATGCAGGTTGCCCCAGATGTCCCAGAATTCAGGCTCGATGCCCCACAGCCGTGCCGCGCGGTCTAGCAGTTGTTGGTATTGTTGGGATCCCATGCCGGTTCTGGTTCGATTCTACTAGCTGCCGTTCCCCCGTGCGACAATTAATTCCATGCACTCACCCCTGGCAAGCGGGCCTGCGGAACTCTTTGACAGGATTGATAACAGTTCGGTCGCCGAGGCCGCCGCGGCCCTCTCCGAAGGTGTGGTCCTCACTACACTCGACAAGGCTGTCAACTGGGCGAGGAAGAATTCCATCTGGCCCATGTCGTTCGGCCTGGCTTGCTGTGCCATTGAGATGATGTCGATGAGTGCCTCGCGCTTCGATGTGGCGCGCTTCGGCGCGGAGGTGTTTCGCGGCTCCCCGCGGCAGTCGGACCTGATGATCATCGCGGGGCGTGTGTCCAATAAGATGGCGCCTGTGATTCGACATCTGTATGAGCAGATGCCGGAGCCCAAGTGGGTCATCTCGATGGGCGCCTGCGCCACGTCCACCGGCGTGTTCAATAACTACGCGTTGGTGCCGGTCAATCAGGTGATCCCGGTGGACGTGTATGTACCGGGGTGCCCGCCGCGGCCGGAGCAGTTGATCTATGCCCTCATGCTGCTGCAGAAGAAAATTCAGGAGCAGTCCGGCACCGTCATGCAGGTTCTGAACCTGGGATAAGAGCGGTCGAAGCGCCGGCAGGCAAACTGCGCCTGCCCGATACATCCGGTAACACGAGCGCCCGGATTTGCGGCAGTGCTTCGAGCGCCGCACGCTCCCCCGCTTCCACCAGTAGCATGGCGCTTCGGAACGCGTCCCATTCCACTCCGCAAACGTCAGGCGAGATCACCACGTCCGAGAGTTGCTTCCAGCAGTCCTCCGTACGGCTTTGGAGGATCTGAAAACAGCGGTTCACCACCTGGAACATGTTGCGGGGCATAGCCGCGTGGTTCTGCATCGGCAGGTGCACGGAAACGACATGGGTGGCGCCCAGCGCCCGCGCCAGCGCCGCGGGGATTTCGATACTCATGGCCCCGTCCACCAGCAGCCGGCCATTCGACGGCACCGGTTGGAACAGCCCCGGGTAAGAGCAACTCGCGCGAATGGGTAGGAATACATCGCCCGAGCCGCGGAAGTCCACGGGCTCGCCCGTGAGGATGTCGGTAGCCACCACGCCCAACGGAATCGACATCTCTTCGAAGCGATAGCGTTTCAGTAGCCGCCGCAGGAAGCGCTCCATGCGCTCACTGCCCGCGAAACCCATGCGGCCGATTCGCCAGCGCGCGATGTCGGCGAATCGCATGGACGAACCAATCATTGCGATCTCGTCGCTGGTCGCGCCACTCGCGAACGCCGCCGCCACCATGCTGCCGGCGCTTACCCCGGTGATGCAATGGATCGGGATCTGGCTCTGCTCCAGAACCCGCAATACCCCTACGTGTGCGATGCCCCTTGCAAAACCTCCCCCGAGCGCCAGGCCGATGCGCGGCGGTTCCGGCGGCTTCAGGGGCTCCTGCTGCCTAGGCCGCCCGCCACTCCCACTCACCAGGCGGTCCAACAACCCGCGGATCTCCCCCCGGATTTTCAAGCACCCCTCCTCCGCCATCCCCGGAGGACAGCACTTCCGGGTGATGGACTACTATGGTTGTTCGATGTGCACATTCCCTTCCAGGTTCCTGTGCGTCCTTTGCCTGTTGTTCGTTTTCCGCCCGGCGTGGGCTCAGCCGGAGCCGCCGTCCGGCGCCGTCGCAATCGAGCAGGCTCTCGGCAGGCTCAACGTTTTGGGTAGCGTGCTGATGATCGCCGCCCACCCGGATGACGAAAACAACGTGGTGCTGGCATGGTTTGCGCGAGGCCGGCATTACCGCACGGCCTATCTCTCGGCCACGCGCGGCGAAGGCGGCCAGAACCTGATCGGTCCGGAGCTTGGCGAGCAGTTAGGCCTGATCCGTACGCAAGAATTGCTTGCCGCCCGCCGCGTGGATGGCGCCGCCCAGTTCTTCACCCGCGCGGTGGATTTCGGTTTCTCCAAGTCCGCTTCAGAGACGCTCCAGAAGTGGGGCCATGAACAGACCCTTTCCGATATGGTTTGGGTGATTCGGCGGTACCGTCCGGACGTGATTACCGCCACCTTCTCCGGCACACCGCGCGACGGCCACGGCCACCACCAGGCCGCCGGCATCCTGGCCCGTGAAGCTTTCGAGGCCGCAGCCGACCCGGCGCGTTTCCCGGAACAGTTGCGTCACGTCCAGCCCTGGCGGGCCACTCGCCTGGTGCACCACCCCTACTTCGCGGAACCCGCGCCCGGCGACGTGCGCATCGACGGCGGCGAGTTCAATCCCGTGCTGGGCCGGTCCTACGCGGAAATCGCCGGTCTCAGCCGCAGCATGCACCGCAGCCAGGCGATGGGCAGCCCGCAGCCCAAGGGCCCGTCTATCCGGTACTTTGTAACGATGGCCGGGGAGTCCGCCCGCAAAGATGTTTTCGACGGCATCGATACCACTTGGAACCGTCTCCCCGGCGGCGCCGCCATCGGCCGCATCCTCTCCGCCGCCGCGGCGTCTTTTGACCCGCAGAACCCGGTTAAAACCATACCGGCACTGCTTCAGGCCCGGCCGTTGATCGCCGCCATTCGCGACCCGTGGGCCGCCGTCAAACTCGCTGAACTGGATGAGACCGTGGCGCTCTGCGCCGGCCTGTGGCTGGATGCTGAAGCCGATCGCTGGGCCGCCACCCCGGGCTCCACCCTCAATGTGACGCTGGTGGCGCTGAACCGGTCGAGCTTTCCGCTCGCACTCGCGGCGGTGGATCTGAACGGCCTGGGCGCACGCACCACTGAAGATGGCGCCCAGGCCACGCTCCCCTACAACCAGGCGTTCACCCGCCAGGTGCCGCGCGACGTACCCGCCGGCCAGCCTGTCTCACAGCCATACTGGCTCGAGCACCCACGCCGCGGCGACGCCTATCCGGTGGACGACCAGCAACTCATCGGCCTCCCCGAGAACGCGCCCGTGCTCGAAGCGCGCTTTCGCGTCATCGCGGCCGGTCAGACCCTGGAACTGGCCCGCCCCGTGCGCTACCGCTATGTGGATCCGGTGCTCGGCGAACTGCGCCGCCCTTTGGTGATCGTCCCACCCGCTGCCGTGAACGTCTCGCGAGATGTCCTGGTGTTCCCGAACCCCGCGGCCCGCAAGCTGGCCGTAGAAGTGGCCGCGCAGGCGCCCGCAGAGGGGGAGTTGCGTCTCGATACCGCCGCCGGCTGGAGCGCCACGCCCTCCTCGCAGCCGTACCGGGCAGCTTCCGGGCAGCGCCACACATTCGAATTCCAGATCGCTCCGCCGTCGCGGGAAACCAACGGCCGGGCCGGCTTCGCAGCCTCGGGCATGCGGGTGATCGCCTATCCTCATATCCCGCCCCAGGTCTGGTTCCCCCCGGCCGAAGTACGGCTGGTGCGTGCGGATATCCGGCTCACGCCGCGCAGAATCGGTTACGTAATGGGTGCCGGGGATGAGATGCCGGACGCCTTACGGCAACTGGGCGCCGAAGTCGTGCTGCTCGCCTCCGGCGACCTCGAGCAGCGCAACCTGGCGGAATTCCACGCCATCGTGACCGGCGTCCGCGCCTACAACGTCCGGCCGGACCTCCGCGCCAACCATCCGCGCCTGCTTGAGTACGTGAAGAACGGCGGCACCCTGCTCGTGCAGTACAACGTGCTCGACCGTTCGCTTGAAGGTGTGAGCATCGGCCCCTATCCCATCACCATCGGACGCGGCCGGGTCAGTCTTGAGGAAGCTCCCGTGCGCATTACCGACGCGCAAAGCCCCCTGCTCCAGGCGCCCAACGCCATTACCCCGCGCGATTTCGAAGGCTGGGTGCAGGAGCGGGGTCTCTACTTCGCGTCGCAGTGGGATCCGCGTTACCGGACCGTGCTCGAAACCAGCGACCCCGGTGAAAAGCCCATGGCGGGGGGCGAGCTGTGGACCCGCTACGGGAAAGGAATCTATATCTTCAGCGCGTACTCCTGGTTCCGCCAGCTTCCCGCCGGTGTCCCCGGAGCGTACCGCCTGTTCGCAAACCTGCTGAGCGCGAAGTAGCGGCTACTTCCCGCCCCGGTTCACGATGCTCTCGGCCATGTAGTTCACTACCTTGGCGCCGTTGCGCGCCACTTCGTAGTAGGCCGTCCGAAGCAACTGGTCCTTGCGGTTGAGCAGGGTTTCCCGAATGCTCTGCTGCACCCGCGGGTCGTTCAGCTCGCGCTGTCCGGCCGGCTCTTTCGACAGCACCTTCAGGATGCGGTAGCCCTCGCCCGTGTGGATCACCGGCGATACCCCGCCCGGCTGCATGGCCATCACCATCTTGCGCAGCTCGGGGTTGGCCTGCGCCAGCGCGGACTCCGGAACAAACCCCATGTCACCGCCGTTGGCCGTCGTATTAGGGTCTTCGGAGAAGTTCTGCGCCAGCATGGAAAAGTCCTCCCCGCGCTTCAGCCGCTCCATAATGTCGACGATCTTGGTTTTGGCGTCGTTATCGTTCTGGGCTTTGCTGTTCTTCAAGTTCCGGACGTTCGGGTCCGGCGCCGAGGTAACCAGAATCTGAGCCAGGTGCACCTGAGGCTCAGCCAGGTTGAAGCTCGCCTTGTTGGCGTTATAGAAATTCGCGACGTCCGCGTCTGTGATGGCGATGTGGGAGGTGATCTCTTTGTTGATCAGCTTCCGGATGCTCAGCTCACGACGCAGGTCCCGGCGCAGGTCGTCCATCCCCATCTTCCGGGCGGCAAGCTGCTTGTCGAACTCCTCTTTCGTATAGGGCGACTTGAGCTCGTTGATCCGGGCGTCAATGTCCGCATCGCTCGCCATCAGCGACAGCTTTTCGGCGCGCTGTAGCATGATCTCCGCGTCCACCAGGTCGCGCAGCAGGTCCAGCTTGTGCATGTTTACCTGGTCGTCGCTGGAGCCTTCGGTGTTGGGGGGATAACGGGACTGGTAGCTCTTCTCCAGCTCCGCATAACTGATCGGCCGGCTGTTTACCACGGCGGCAACATTGGCGGGCGGGGTCTTCTTGCAGGCGGCGAGTACCGCTAACGCCGCAAGCGCCCCGGCGAGTAAGGCTTTCTTTTGCATGACGGACTTTCCATTGTAGCCTGGAAGTGCGATTCGGCGGTCCTGCTAAAATATGGGTTCTTTTTACCGCTTCAACGAGGAGAACCGACGTGAAAGTTGGCATGATTGGGACCGGCGCGATCTCGCACAAGCACGCGCAGGCCTACCACAACATAGGCTTTAAACTGTCCGTCTGCACCGATATTAACGAGGAGGCCGGCCGCAAGTTCGCCGCCCAGTACGGCGCCCGCTTCGTCAAGACCTACCAGGAAGTCTGCCGCGACCCCGAGGTGGACTACGTGGATGTCTGCACCTTCCCCGATTTCCGCCTCGAGCCCATCAATATCTGCGCCGAAACCAAAAAGCACGTCATGGTGCAGAAGCCCATCTCGACCGATGTCGCGACGGCGCGCCAGATGCTCGCCACCGCCCGCCGCGCCGGTATCGTCCTGGGCACCATGAGCCAGCACCGCTTCGACGATTCGAGCCTTTTCGTCGCGCGCGCCGTGGCCGCCGGCCGGCTCGGCAAGCTCATCCAGTGCGACGCCTACGTGAAGTGGTACCGCTCCCCACAGTATTACTCCCGGCCGATTAAGGGCAGTTGGGCCGTCGAAGGCGGCGGCGCCCTCATCAATCAGGCCATCCACCAGATCGACATCCTGCGCTGGATCGCCGGCCCCGTCCAGGAGCTGTTCGCCTACTGGCAGTTGGGTGCGGTGCACAAGATCGAGTCCGAGGACGTGGTGAACGCCGTGATGAAGTTCGCGAACGGCGCCACCGGCGTGCTCCAGGCGTCCACCGCCATGTGGCCGGGCTACACCGAACGGGTCGAGCTCCACGGCACCAAGGGGACCGCCATCATCGCCGGCGATAAGCTGGTCAACTGGGACGTGGAGAACGATAGCGGCGAGGCAGCCCCGGTTTCTAAAACCGAGTTCTCCGGCGCTTCCGATCCCATGGCGATCTCGCTTGAGCCGTTCGAGCGCCAGTTCCGCGACTTCGGCGAGGCCATCCGCACCGGCCGCAAGCCGCTCATCGCCGGCGAAGAAGGCCTCCAGGCGCTGGAGATCGTGGAAGCCGTGTACCAGTCCTGCAGAATGGGCGAGAAGGTGGTGCTCCACCCCATGGAAGCCGCCGGTTAGCGATTGATCATTAGTGCGGCGCGTTGGCGCTAAGCCATACCGCGCGGACGCGCCGCACCCAGCCCAACAGCCCCAGCGAGGTCACCCCGCACAGAATCGGGAACCAGTCTCCCGCACGCGTGTAGAGCGTCTGCTCCGTGATGTAGGTGAAGCCCGTGCGCTGCGCCGCCTGCTCGTATGGCTTGAGCTGCGCCCTGATGCGGCCCGCCGGGTCGATGGTGGCGGTGCGGCCGTCGTTAGTGGCCCGCAGGATCCAGCGGCGGTTCTCGACGGCCCGCATCCGCACGATATCCAGGTGCTGCTCGCGCGCCGCGGTGCGGCCGAAGTAGCCGTCGTTCGAGAGATTGAAGAGCACCTCCGCCCCGCCTGCCGCGAAACGCCGCACGAAGTCCGGGAAAACCGACTCATAGCAGATGAACGCCCCGATCCGGTGCTGCCCTACAGGCGAAACCACCAGCCGGCTGCCGGGAACGAAATCCCCCACCTCGGTCGAGATCTTCTGCGCAACCGCGCCCAAAGGCCAGGGCACGAATTCTCCGAACGGCACCAGGTTCATTTTGTCGTAGCGGCTCACGGGCTTACCGGCGGGCGACACCAGTTGTGCGGAGTTGAGCGGCCTGCCGTCCGGCAGGTGCGCCACCGTCCCTACCAGCGCGTAGGCTCCCGTAGTACGGGCCAGGGCGTTCACGTATTCCCGGAAGCGTGGGTCGCCTTCGTAGTAGAGCGGCGCAGGCACCTCCGGCCAGACGATGATCGAGGGTGTCTCACCGGGCGGGGCGGATGCCGCGGTCTGGAGCGACAACCCTGCCAGACGCCGGTGCAGCAGATCCACGGATTCAGCGGTCCACTCGTCTTCCATTCCGACGTTGGGCTGCACCAAAACCGCTGATTCGCGGGCGCGCTGAGGCTGCGGCATTGCGGGCAGCAGCGGCAGAAAGAGCAGGGAAGCGAGCCAGGCCAGCTCCAGCCGCGGCCTTCGTAGCTCCGACACTGCCAGCGCCGTCGCCATCATCATGAAGACGAAGGAGACCCCGTAAACCCCTGTGTACGGCGCCAGGCGCAACGGGATGCTCATCCCGATGGCCGCGTTCCCCAGAGCCAGCCACGCGAACCCGAGGTAGTTGTGGGTCCACTCGATCCCTACCCACAGGGCAGCCACGGCCGGCACGGCCCACCAGCCGCGCATCAGCACCCCCGCGGCCATCGCGAAGACTCCCATGTGGATGGCTTTGATGACGCAGAAGAGCAGGAATACCGCCCAGCCGCCCGCCTCCCCCAGGCCTCCGTGATAGGCCAGGACGAACTGAATCCAGTAGCAGACCCCGAACCAGAAGATCACCCCCGCCACCCATCCCAGCAGGAAGCGCTTCCTTGGGCTGGGTTCCCCCGCCACCGCCACCAGCAACGGCGCCAGCGCGAAGGGAGCCAGGAATGCCAGGGAGAAGCGCGGGAAGGCCAGTACCAGCAGCAGCGCGGAAAGCACGGCCAACAGCCAGTTCCGCGCCCCGAGTCGCTTCTTCAAGAGTCCGCCCGCCGAGCTTCGTCGCCCACTATATCGGCCATATAGGAACTGCGCACCAAAGGCCCGCTGAAGACCGCCCGGAAGTGAATCGAGCGGCCGTAATCATGCCATGCACGGAACCGCCACGGCTCCACGTACTCCGCTACCGGCAGGTTGCGTCGCGTGGGCTGCAGGTACTGTCCAATGGTGGCGATATCCACTTCGGCTCCCCGCAGGTCCCGCAGCACGCTTTCGACTTCCTCGTGCTGTTCCCCCAACCCCACCATCAGCCCTGATTTCGTGAGCACCTCGTGCCGGTACTGCCGCGCGAAGTAGAGCACGTCGAGGGATTGCTGGTAATTCGCCTGCGGCCGCACCCTGGGGTAGAGCCGCGGCACCGTCTCCATGTTGTGATTGAAGATGTGGGGACCGGCGTCGAGCACCCGGGCCACGGCATCCGGGTCGCCGCAGAAGTCCGGCACCAGCACCTCCACGCGCGCCTCGGGGAGGGCCTTCCGAACCTCCCGGACGGTATCCGCGAAATGGGCCGAGCCGCCGTCAGCAAGGTCGTCCCGGTTGACGCTCGTGATCACCACGTGCCTCAATTTCATCGAAGCCGCCATCCGCCCCACATTGGCCGGTTCCTCCGGGTCGAGCCGCATATCGTGCAGTCGCGGCGAGCCCTTAGGGACCGAACAGAAACCGCACCCCCTGGTGCAGCGATTCCCCAGGATCATGAACGTGGCGGTGCCCCGGTGGAAGCACTCGTGGATATTGGGACAGCGTGCCGATTCGCACACCGTATGGAGCCCCAGCACCCGCAGCCCCGATTTCACCTGATGGATGGATTCGAAATGCGTGCGGCCCGCCCGCAGCCACTCGGGAAGCCGGGGCCGCGGGCCGCTAATCTGGCAGAGGGATTCGTCCGACATCATCGTTTTGGGTGGACGCGCAGCCCACCCCGGCCTGAATCCCTATTTTCTCACGATCGGGTGAAAACCGGCGTTTTCGAGGCCCGCTTTGGCCTGGCCCAGCGCCGCCGTATCGCTGAACGGCCCTACCAGCACCCGCACCAGCTCATTCGGTCCGTGCGCCAGCACCGCGCGGAAATTCTTGTCCCGTAACGTCTTGAGCACTACCTCGGCTTCCGGCCGCTTGACCGCCATCACTTGCAAATAGACGTCTCCGGCCGTGGGTTCGATCAAGCCGTTAGGCAACTTTGCCGCGGTTGCGGCGGACGCGGGGGGCGTTGCCGCAGGCGTCTGCGCAGGCTGTGCCGGCGCCGCAGCGGGTGCGTTCGGGTCTTGAACCGGCTGGGTGACAGGCTGCGGCGGTTCGCCGGCTGCCCCGTCGGGGGCCGCGTTAGCCGGGGGTTGCTCCGCCACCGGGGCAGCCGACGTGGGCGCCGCGCCGGACGCCGACTGCGGACGCGCCTCTTCCTGTGTCCCCGTGCCGCCCGCCTGCTCCGTCGCCGTCATCCGCTGGGAGGGCGCTGAATTGCGGCCCACAATGTACCCCATCGTGAAGAATACGCCGAATAGAATCACCACGATGAAGAAGCCGCTGAGCAATTGTTTGTTGCCCAGCACCAGCTCGAATTCGCCGGTTTCGTTGTTTTTCATGAACCCGCTTTTCCGTCGGGCTCCGCCATTTTACGCAATGCGCCGCCCAACGAAGAAATTATATCCACTGGCAGCGGAAAAACAACGGTGGTGTTCTTTTCCGCACCGATTTCCACCAGGGTCTGCAAGTATCTCAACTGAATGGCCGCCGGTTGCCGTTGGATCACCTCCGCGGCCATCGCGAGCTTGGTCGATGCCGTGTACTCGCCCTCCGCGTGGATGATCTTTGCGCGCCGCTCGCGCTCCGCCTCCGCCTGCCGTGCGATGGCTCGCAGCATCTGGTCCGGCAGCTCGACCTGCTTCACCTCCACCATCGTGACCTTCACCCCCCACGGGGAGGTTTGCTGGTCGAGGATGGCCTGCAGCCGCACGTTCAGTTTTTCGCGCTGGCTCAGCAGCTCGTCGAGTTCCACCTCACCCAGCACGCTACGCAGCGTGGTCTGCGCGAGCTGCGAGGTGGCATAGAGGAAGTTGCTCACCTCCACCACCGCCAGCCGTGGCTCTACCACGCGCCAGTAGATCACGGCATTGACCTTCACCGTGACGTTGTCGCGCGTTACCGTATCCTGGGGCGGCACCTCCAGTGTGTCCACACGGAGGGAAACCCGCACCATACGGTCTACCGGCGCGAATACCAGGATCAGGCCAGGTCCCTTGGGGCGTTCCAGCACGCGCCCCAGCCGGAATATCACACCGCGCTCGTACTCCCGCAGGATCTTGATTGACGACAGCAGGTACAGCGCCACTACGACGACAGATATTGTCCATACGTCAAACGCCACGATCAACCTCCGGACGGTCCTGGACCGGCTCCACTGTGAGCTTCAGTTGATGAATGTCCGTTACCCTGACCTTCTGGCCTTCGGCTACCGGCCGGGTGGCCAGGGCGTTCCAATATTCCCCGTGAACGAAGATGGTGCCGCTTGGATCGAGCGCCGTGAGCGCCGTCCCGATCTCCCCGATCATCCCCTCCGCCCCGGTTGTCACCTTGTTGCGCCGCGCGCGCACCACCAGAGAGACCAGCATCATCGTGATCAGCGCGAACGGCAGTGCCAGCGAAATGGCGGTCGCAAGCCGGATGCGCATCTCCGGAAGCGGGCTGTCGATCAGCAGTAGCGCCCCCAGCACCATCGCCACCGCACCGCCGACGCCCAGAACGCCGTGCGACGGCACCTGCGTCTCTATCAGAAACAGTGCCAGTGCCAAAAGCAGCAGCGCCACCCCGAGCCAGTTGATGGGCAGGATCGCGATCGCCGAAAGGCCGACCAGCGCCATGATGGCCCCCAGTACGCCCGGCACGATCAACCCCGGTGCCGTGAACTCCACGTAGATCCCCAGCGCACCCAGCACCAGCAGCACCAACGCGATATTCGGGTCGCTCACCGCTTTGAGGATCTTTTCCCGCAGCCGGGGCTCGTATACCACTACGGATGCGCCCGCGACGTGCAGCGGCTGGGTCGAGCCGTCGAAACGCTTCACCGGCCGGCCTTCAAGCTGCCGCAGCAGGTCGGCTTCGTCGCGCGCCACGAGGTCGATCAGGCGTTCCTTCATGGCTTCCTGATCGGTGAAGGATCGGCTCTCGAGCACGGCCTTTTCGGCCAACTCGCTGTTGCGTCCGCGCCTAGCTACGATGCTGCGGAGCATGGCAGCGGCGTCCTGCTCCACCTTCTGCTTCATCACCGCATCCATCTCCCTGCCCAGGATCACCGGATGCGCCGCGCCCGTGTTGGTGCCCGGCGACATGGCCGCCACATCAGCCGCCTGCAACAGGAAGAAACCGGCGGAAGCGGCACGCCCGCCGGAAGGCGTCACATACGCGATGACGGGTACCCGCGACGCAAACATGCGCTCAATGGTCGCGCGCATCGCGTCCATCAGACCGCCCGGCGTGTTCAGCCGGATCAGCACCGCGGCCGCTCCCTCGTTCCGCGCCTGATCGAGAGCGCGCGAAACTACCTCCACAGTTACGGGGTGCACAATGCCGTCCACATCAACGGCAATCACGCGGGGTGGAGCCGCGCCCAGCAGCCCCGCCGCAACCGTTATGGCGATTAGTGCCGCTTTTGCACGCCAGTTCATGTGCAAGGTAACCTCACTATACACCCACGAGCCACGGTGTTTTGAAACGCACGATTGATCGGGCCGATACAAAGTTTTCATCGGCGCTGACTAAGCTGTTTGGTAAAATACAAGAAATCATTTTTACCCAGCGAAGGGAGCAAATCATATTATGGCCAAGAAACGAATCAATGGATTGGAGCCTCAAAGCACCGCGGGTGCGGCTCCGGCCCGGCAGCCCCGTAAACGCACCAAGTCATCCTCCGCTCCTCTAAGCCCTTCCCCCGAAGTTACCCCGGTAACCGGCGAGCCCGCCGCGCAGTCCGTCAACGTAGCGGAATCTGATACACGAGCCGCCCAATATACTCCCGAATTCGAGGAGATCGCGCGCACCGCTTATTCCTATTGGCTGGAGCGCGGCGGCCAAGGCGGCTCCCCCGAAGACGATTGGCTTCGCGCCGAACGTGAACTGCGCAGCCGTCGCTCATTCGAAGCCAACGCTTAACTTCATTATTTTGTAGAGATAGAAATCCAGGCATTTCATCGAGCGGTCCCAAGTGTGCCGGTATTGCATAGAGCTGTGCACCACTTAGCGGTACTTACGTAACACCGCTAGCAGGCGCCCCTGGATCTGCACCTCCGAGGCCGGCACCACAATCGGCGAAAGCGCCGCATTTGCCGGTTGCAGCCGCACCCGGTCGCCCGGTTCGCGATAGAAACGCTTCAGAGTGGTCTCGTTCCCTGCCACCAGTGCCACCACAATGTCTCCGTCGCGCACCTGGTCCGGTTTATCGAGCAGTACCATGTCGCCATCGCAGATGTGGTCCTCGATCATCGACTCCCCCCGCACCTCCAGGGCGAACGTCCCGGGGTTGCCGGCGAAATCGGCGAAGCTGAGCGTCCCATGCTGCTCGACAGCCTCTACCGGCGTCCCAGCCGCAATCCGCCCCAGCATGGGCACTTCGAGCGGAGCCGCGTGCGCCGCCCGGCGGTTCTCCTGCCCGTACCGCGGCCCCAGTTCGAGCGAGCGGCTCTGGTTGAAGGAGTGCTTCACGTACCCTTTTGTTTCGAGCGACGTGACGTGCTTGTGGACGGTGGCCAGCGAAGCCAGTCCCAATCCTCGCGCGAGTTCCTCGTAGCTGGGGCTGTAACCCTTCTGTTCCACGAACTCCGCCAGGAAGTCCACAACCTGCTTCTGCCGCTTCGTCAACGCCATGTACGCCTCTCCTCCATTTCGCTATTGTGGGCGAATAAAAAGGGAAAAGCAACTGCAAATCGGGACCGCTACGGACGCATTCGCAGCAACGCATCCCGGCATTCCGCAGTGATCAGGCCGTGGCGGTCCGGCCCTACGTCGAGCAGCAGGTTCGCGCCGCGCCGGCGCGTTTCGGCCAGCATCGTGCGCAGCGCCTCAACCGGCCGCGGACGGTCGCCTTCCACCCAGAACCACTCCTTGCCGATGGGGTCGCACACTTCGCCCGGCATGTAGCAGCGCTTCCCTTCGATCTCACGCCACTTCTGGTGACCCCCTGCCGGAGGCAGCCGCCGCTCGATAGCGATCAGGTCCGACGGCCAGCTCTTTTCCACGTTGTACGCCGCCCCGTCGGAAATCCCGCTGTTCATCATCACGATGCACTCCGGCTGCAACGACGCGATGTGCTGGTAGAGGAACGTGCGGTAGCCGCGCCCAAGCACCACCGGGATGTCGATCCACATCTCCATCAACGGGCCGTAGCGTGTGAGCAGTTCGGTCACCTGCGCGGTCTGGAAGTCCTGGTAGAGCGACGTGGTGTAAGGCTTCACGCCACGCTGGCCCGGCGTAACGCTGCCGAATCGATTGTGATTGTCCCACGAGCAGTAGTAGAAGCCCGGCTTCACCCCGCGCCGTTCACACGCCTTGACAAATGCCTCCACCACGTCCGTCTTGTTCCCGCTTGCGGCTACGGTATAGTCGGTTAGACTGCTGGGCCAAAGGCAGTGGCCGGCCACATGCTTGGTGGTGAGGATGGCGTAGCGCATGCCGGCATCGCGAGCGATCTGGATCCACTGGTCCGGGTCCAGCCTGTCGGGCGCGTAGGTGGCGGCCGGTGCAGCGCCGTCCGGCAATTCCTCCCCCAGGAACGTGCTCATTCCAAAGTGGATGAACATACCGTACCCGAGCTCTTCCCAACCCTGGAGCTTAGCCAGGCCGAGCCGCTGAGCGCCCTGTTCCGGGGCGCCCGCCGCCCCCATCGGCATCGCCGCCGCGCCACCCAACAGCGCGCGACGCGTAACAGTATTGGACATTACGGCCACCCAGGGTACCACGTGGGGTAGAATTCTTCCCATGACTCAGAGCGATGCTGTAATCCAAGCGGCGCAGTCCGGGGACGAAAAGAAGCTGCGGGAACTCATCACTGCGGAACCCGAACTCGTCAACGCACGCAACGCGCGGGGCCAAACCCCCGTCCTCGCGGCGCTCTATCACAACCACCCCGAGTTAGCCGGGCTGCTGCTCGAATTCCACCCGCGACTCGATATCTTCGAGGCCGCCGCCACCGGGCGCCTCGATCGCGTGAAACAACTGGTGACGCGCGACCCTTCCCTGGTGGATGCCTGCGCCCCCGATGGTTTCCACCCCCTCGGCCTGGCCTGCTTCTTCGGCCGCGCCGCTACTGCCGAATTCCTCATGGACGAGGGCGCCGACGTGTTTCGATTTCCGGCACACGCCGCCGCCACTCAGGCCGGGGATTGACCTCGCCGCCCTTCGCGACCGATACTCCCCTTGATGACCCCTCGTGAACGTTGGCTCGCCGCGGTGAGCGGCAAGACGCCGGACCGGGTTCCTTGCGATTACTGGGGCACAGGGGAGGTGACCGGCCGCCTTTTGCGCGATCTCTGCTGCCGATCCGAACGCGAGCTCTGGCAGAAGCTGGAGGTCGACAAGTGCATCTTCCTGGCTCCCCGGCACCCGCGCGCCACTGAGGACACGTGGCACATCCCTTCGCTCTTCAGCGTCTGGGGGATCCCCACCGCCCTGGTGCCCTACATGGACGGCCTGGGCGCGTATGAGGAAGCCGTCGACCCGCCGCTGGCCGACGCTCAAACCACCGCCGACATCGAGCGGCACCCCTGGCCCGATCCCGCCGACTGGGATACCGGCACACTCCGGGCCGAGTGCCTGGAGTGGCAGGGCTATCCCATTGTGGGCGCCTCATACGAGCCGTTCTACCTCTATTGCCGGTTGCGCGGAATGGAGCAGGCGCTCGAAGACCTGGCGCTCGGCTCCCCTATCGCGGATGCCCTGATGGAGCGTATCTACGACATCCACGCCGGCATTTCAAGGCGTGCGCTCGAAGCCGCCGGGGGCCTCATCGATTTCATCTACGTGGCCGAAGACCTGGGCACCCAGGCATCCCTCCTGATGAGCCCCAAGACCTTCCGGCGTTACATCAAGCCGTGGCTCGCACGTATGATCGATCTGGCGCACTCCTACGGTGCGAGGGCTTTCCACCACGACGATGGCGCCATCCGCGCGTTGCTGCCCGACCTGATCGAAATCGGCATCGATGTGCTGAATCCCATCCAGTGGCGCTGCCGCGGGATGGACCGCGAGTCGCTGGCGCGGGACTTCGGCTCGGCCGTGACCTTTCACGGGGCCATGGACAATCAGCACACCCTGCCCTTCGGCTCCCCGGAGGACGTCCGCAAAGAAGTGGCCGACAACATCGCGTTCTTTCGCGGGACCAGAGGCTACATCTGCTCGCCCTGTCACAACCTGCAGGCCAACACCCCCACGGCGAATATCGTCGCGCTCTACAGTGCCGTGCGGGAGTTCGGTCAGTAGGGAAAGCGCTCGTTCAGCTCCGTATCGCTCAGCTCTTTAAGGAAGCGGGAAATGCGCTCCATGAAGAGGTTCACCAGTTTGGCGCCCTTTTCCGGCGTCGCCTTGGTGGGGTCCCCTACCCCGGTATTGTCGCTGACGTAGTTCCACGGGCGCATGAAGGCGATGTAAGGCACCTTCATGGAGTCCAGCTTCAGGACGGAGTCCTTCGCTTTGACCGCCAGATCCATCCGTACCTTTTCCGGGAACAGGGCGAGCGCGATGGAAGTCTCCTCCTCGGAAGCATGATCGCCGGGGGTTTCGATAACCTGCTTCTGCTCGGCGGCGTAGGGCGTCCAGGTTTCGACCAGCGCCACGAACATTTTCGGGTTGCTGGCGAAAAGTTCCCGCAGGGTGGCCCCCAGGGTGGTGGTGTTGCCGCCGTGCCCGTTGATGATGACCACCTTCCGGATGCCCTGTTTCTCCAGCGTGTCGATGACGTCTTTGACGAACGTCGTCAGGGTGGCTGGACGGATCGACTGCGCAAACGGGTTGGGCACCTGGTTGGTGTTCACGCTGTAGGGCATGGTCGGGAGCACCAGCACGCGCGCGCCCATCGCGTTCGCCTTGGCGGCCACGCGCGACGCCATGATATCGGTCGTCAGGGTGTCGGTGCAGTAGGGCAGGTGATTGGCATGCGGCTCGGTGGACCCGATGGGAAGAACGACCACCCGCACCCCAAGCGGCTTCAGCTCCGGGTGCCTCAGGTTTTCAAGCTTCGCGGCGGCGGCATCCCCATCCGCGGCGGATAGGGTAACGGCGAAGAGAGCGGCCACACTGAACGCGGCGGCTATCGAGATTGTCATGGGTTGTCCTCTCAAACGTGCAATGGTAGCGCGATCCGCGCCGGGCAGGCGACGCTATGCCCGGAAGTACGGCCGCAGCACGGCGAAGATTTCGTCCAGTTCGCGCAGGTCGCCGGCATCCATGCTCATGCCGCGGCTGTTGCGCATCACGATGGTGCGAAAAATGCCGCGCCGGCGGAGGATCTCCTTCTGCAGCACGTAGCCGGTCTGCTGCTCGAGCACCGCCATCATGAGCATCTTGCCGAACAGTTCGCGCGCTTCCTTCTTCTTTCCCTCCTGATACCAGTCCCAAATCTTCGCCTGGATGTCGGCGAAGCCGGCGCCCGGCATGGTGCCCTCCGACCCGCGCGCCATCTCGTTCATGAGGTTGCGGGACCCGCCGCCGGTCATCGGTACCAGCAGGTCCCTGGCCTCTTTTACATACCGCTCGACTCGCTTGGGCACGGGTGCCTGTTCCTCCTTCACGTAGCGGAAGGTGGGCAGCTTCTTCGCCAGGCCGATCAGATAATCCACCGTCATGGCCCCGGTCGAAACCTGGATGAAGAGCGGCAGCTTCGAGGCCGCGGTGATGGCGGTGAAGTACTCCGTGAGGGCGTCCAGGTTTTCGATTCCATCGGTGCGGCCGAGGGCGAGGATCGCGTCGGCGCCGGCGCGTTCCGCCTGGCGAGCGAACTCCGCGGCCTCCTGGTTGGTGGCGCCGTGCACGCCTATTACTACCGGCACGCGTTTGCGCGCCGCCTTTACCAGCACCTCCGGGTAGCGCAGGCGCTCGTCGTGCGTGAGGGTGGAGGTCTCCCCCGCCCCTGCGGGCCAGACCATGCCGTGCACCTTGCAGCGGCACAGGAAATCCGCCTCCCTGGCCAGAGATTCCGCGTCGATTTGCTTGTCTTCGAGAAAGGGCGTCTGCATGATGATGAAAACGCCCCGGAACTTTTGGCGGGGGGCCGGCGGCGCGCCGGATGCGGCGCAGGCCGCGACGGCCGCGAGCAACTCGCGTCGCGAACAGAGGGTGGCAGGCATCAAAGGCCTCCTTCGGACGCGATCATACACCATCGCTGGTCTATTGGCAGGCGAAACCGTTGGCCTCCAATTCGAAGGTGCGGCCGCCGAGCCCCAGCCGCACCGTTTCATCGCGGAAGTTGTAGAAGCACGGCCGGCCGCCGAAGATGTAGTACGCCACGCGCACCGGGGCGGACAGCGGGAAGCCAAGGCGGCTACGCACCGTGTCCGCAAGCTCCTGCGGGATGGAAGCGATGCCGAGCGGCTTGGGCGGCAGCAGCCATTCCCCTGTCTCGCGGAAGTCCTGTTCGGAGAAGGTGCGCACATTCCAGACTATTAGCTTCCCACCGGTAAGCCACGGGACGCGACCCGACGCGGACTCCGCCGTGATCGCCGGCGCCTCGGCTTCGATCCCCGCGTCAATTTCGAGCGGCGTCGCGAGGGCGATGGCGCGGTCCTTCACCAGGACGGAGACGGCGAGCACCGGCTTCGGTTCGGGCGTAACGCGAACGCGCGCCATCTGCTGAAGCCGCGGCACCTTTCGCAGCAGTGCCGGCGTTACCACCACCGTGGCGCCCCGCTTCACGTGGCTCTCGACGGCGGTCACCAAATCCGCATCGGCCGCCGCCTGCGCCCCGAGGATCACGACGCGCGACCCCGCGGGATAGCGCGAGGCCGGAACTACTGGCAGCCCGATCATCCCGAGGTAATCCATCAAGTACATGTTGTCCGCGGGGTCGCTGCCGGACGGCTTGTAGTAAGAGATGCCCGAAACCTCGCGGCCGCGAATTTGCGAGGCGGTGCGCTGAAGCCCGGGCAGCGCCGCCTGAAACAGGGCATGGCCCGGATGGCCTTCCATGAGATCGCCCAGGTGAAAGAGGGTGATCTCGCCCGCGCCGGCCAGCACGCTCTGCCAGGCCTGGTCCACAAAATTGCGGCCCGTGCACTCGATGTGATCGAACCACGCGCCGCGCATTCGCTCCCCGGCGATGGAGGCGATCCAGCGGAAGTTCATGTAGCCCTGGGTGGGCTGCACGTAACCCATGCGCTGCGTTGCGGGGTTGCGCACCTCGGTTCCGGCCCACACTGCATCGAACAGCGGGGACTCGCGCGCGGGGTCGTAGCCGAACATGTGGAAGCGGTCATACCACTGCGGGTACTTGATGATGAGCCGGACGCCTGGATGCGCCTGGCGTGCGGGCGTGAGGATCATCGGTTCGATGAGGCCGGCGAGCAGATCCTGCCGATACGTTGCCCACGGGCGCGCGCCCCGGGCCTTTTCGGAAATCGGAGACGTGTCGGCGGTGCAATAGAAGTCGTCCACGATGAGGCTCTTGAAGACGGGAGCGTTTTCGCGAAAATAGCCCGCCACATCGCGGCGCGTCTTCGGACTTTCCCAATTCAGCCAGCCGAGTTTGGTATCCTGCCGCTCGCCGAAAGCTTCGCCGGGCACCGTGGCGATGCCGCCGGCGGTTGAGAAACCGCGCTCTTCAAACCATGCGCGAACCTCCCGAAGCCGCTCGGGATTCACGTACTCCCCGCCCCTGCGGCCCTCCAGGAAAATGCCGGTGACCCCCAATCGGCGCAGCGCAGCCTCCGCGCGCTCGCGGCCTTCCGCAGTAAGCAGGTGCCGCTGAATATCGCCGGCGGTGGCGTAAACGCTCACCTGAAGGTCCGGCTTCTGAGTGGCCAGCAGGAACAGGCACATCAGGAATTGCATGCAAGTAGATTACAGCCGTTGGGGGATTGCGGGGAGG
>DATMYF010000031.1:0-9998 GCA_035561075.1 Bryobacteraceae bacterium | reverse complement strand
CTCCGGTATCGCCGCCAGTGCCTCGGCGATTTCCCGCCCGGGGTGCTCGTAATCCTGCAATTTACCGCTCAAGTAGTTGTCGTAGGAAGCCAGGTCGAAGTGCCCGTGGCCGCTCAGGCAGAACAGGATCGAGCGCGGCTTGCCCTCTTCGCGGGCCGCGATGGCTTCATCAATTGCGCCGCGAATCGCATGGGACGATTCGGGCGCCGGCAGGATGCCCTCGGTGCGGGCGAACAGGACAGCGGCCTCGAAGATCGGGGTTTGGGTATAGGCCTTGGCCTCCATCCACCCGTGTTTGAGAACGTGGCTCAGCAGTGGAGACGCCCCGTGATAGCGCAGCCCGCCCGAGTGAATGCTCGGCGGCACGAAATCGTGCCCCAGCGTATACATTTTGAGCAGCGGCGTGAGCTTTGCAGTGTCGCCGAAATCGTAGGCGAAAGTGCCCTTGGTCAGGCTGGGGCAGGCTGCCGGCTCCACGGCAAGCACGCGCGGGCCGCCGCCATTGATTTTGTCCAGCACGTACGGCAGCGCCAACCCGGCAAAGTTGCTGCCGCCGCCGAAGCAGCCGATAACCACGTCCGGATCTTCGCCGGCAAGCTGCATCTGCAGCTTGGCCTCCTGGCCGATCACGGTCTGGTGCAGCATGACATGGTTCAGCACGCTGCCGAGCGCGTAGTTGGTGTCGGGATGCGACGCTGCGTCTTCCACGGCTTCGCTGATGGCGATCCCCAGGCTGCCGGGCGAATCCGGGTGCGCTGAGCGGACCGCCCGTCCCGCCGCAGTGCGGTCGCTCGGGCTGGCGATGCATTCCGCGCCCCACGTGTTCATGAGCATCCGCCGGTACGGCTTCTGCTGATAGCTCACGTTCACCATGTAAACCGTGCACTCCATCCCGAACATCTGGCAGGAGAGGGCCAACGCGCTGCCCCACTGGCCCGCGCCGGTTTCGGTAGCCAGGCGCTTGATGCCCGCCTGCTTGTTATAAAAGGCCTGCGCCACGGACGTGTTGGGCTTGTGGCTGCCCGCCGGGCTGGTGCCCTCGTACTTGTAGTAGATGTGGGCCGGGGTGTCGAGCGCCTTCTCCAGCCGGCGCGCGCGGCACAACGGCGTGGGGCGCCAAAGCTTGTAAATGTCGAGCACCTCGCCGGGAATGTCGATTTCCGGTTTCGGTGAAAACTCCTGCTCGATCAAGGCCATCGGGAAGATGGCGGCCAGGTCCTCGGGCGCGAGCGGCTTCCGGGTCTGCGGATTCAGTGGAGGCGCAAGCGGCTCTTTGAGCGACGGCAGGATGTTGAGCCACGCCGTGGGCACCTGCGCATCTGTCAGCAGAAACTTGGAGAATTCGGACACCTTTGCTCCTTGCTTTTGAAAATGAAGGGCTATTGTATCAGTGTGCGGGCCGTCCCCTGGCGGCGGCTCACGCGAGTTTGTCGAGAACCGCGTCCGCCACCTCTTCGGTGCTGCTGAAACCCCCGAGGTCAGGTGTCCGTATCTTCTCTTCGGCCAATACCGCCGCGACGGCGCGTTGCAGTCCGGCCGCTGCCTCGGTCATCTCCAGGTGGTCCAACATCATCCCCGCGCTCAGGATGGCGGCCAGCGGATTTACCACCCCCTTGCCGGCTATGTCCGGCGCCGACCCGTGCACCGGCTCGAACATGGAGGGGAATCTCCGCAGCGGGTCCAGGTTGGCGCTGGGAGCGAGACCCATGCTCCCCACGATAATGGCGGAGAGGTCGCTCAGGATGTCGCCGAACAGGTTCGACGCCACTACCACATCGAAACTCTCCGGCCGGCGGATGAAGTTCATGGCAGCCGCGTCCACCAGCAGCGATTCGGTCTCGACGTCGGGAAATTCCGAGGCCACCGCCTGGAACGTGCGGTCCCACAGCGCCATGCTGAAGCCCTGCGCGTTGGACTTGGTAACGGACGTGACCCGCCGCTTGCGGTTGCGCTTGAGAGCCAGTTCGAAGGCGAAGCGGACAATGCGCTCCACGCCGCGCCGCGTGAAAACGGCAGTTTGAACTGCAACCTCTTCCGGCTGGTGCGCGTAGAGAAAGCCACCCACCTGCGCGTACTCGCCTTCGGTATTCTCGCGGATCACGGTGAAATCGATCTCGCCGCCCGTGGCCGCCGCCAGCGGCGAACGCACCCCCGGATAGAGATACGCCGGCCGAACGCAGGCATACTGGTCGAAGGCGCGCCGGATGGGCAGCAGCAGGCCGTTGAGCGTCGTATGGTCGGGAATCTCGGGGTGGCCCACGGCCCCGAGCAGGATGGCATCGCAGGGTTGCAGCAGGTCCAGCGCGCCGGCGGGCATCATGTGCCCCCAGCGGAAAAAATGGGTGCTGCCCCAGTCGAAGTCCTGAAAGGCGAAAGTGACCTGGTGTTTGCGTCCGATCTTTTCGAGCACGCGCTTGGCGTGGGGGATCACTTCGGGCCCCACGCCATCGCCGGCGATGATCGCGATGGTGAACGTCTTCATTCCGGTACCCATCTTACCCCGGGCCGGAAATGACGGCAGCATGGCTCAGCGTTATCCAAAGTCAGTCTTGCGTGCCTCTGCGGTCCGCGTTCTACTGTCCAATCGGGAGGCCTTTTATGTTGCCGACAGACCGGGCGGCTTTCTACGAGCAGATGCTGAGAGCGCGGCGGCAGGCCGTAGCCACGGCACTGGGGCCCCGGCCGGCTGCGGGTGGCGTCAGGGCATCGGAAGACGACCAGGCACAGGCTTTGCAGCACGAAGCGGTATCGGTGCGGCTTAACAATCTGGGCTACGAGCAGCTCCGGCTGATCCAGGAGGCTCTCGACCGCCTGGCGGCCGGGGACTACGGCGCCTGTGCCGAGTGCGATTCCCCAATTCCTCTCCGGCGGCTGGAGGCCGTGCCTTGGGCGCGCTACTGCGTGCCTTGCCAGCAGCGCATGGACGAAATGGCCCGCACGTCCCGGGAACTTCCCGAGCTGGCTTTCGAACGAGATTCTGCCGCCTGAACGCGCCGGGACCGTGAGAAAGCGACCAAACGGCAGCTAACGTGCTAGTCTAATCATGCCACCCGCCGGAACCCCCGCCGGGCGTGGCGCATCGTGCCCAGGCCGTGTAGGCCCGGCCACACGGTGCCGTTGCGACACGACCTCATGGACCAATACATCAACCATCCCCTCGTCCGGCCGGTCGGGGTTTTTGACTCCGGCGTCGGCGGCCTTACGGTTTTGAAAGCCCTCCGCCGGACCATGCCCTGCCGGGATTTCGTCTACCTGGGCGACACCGCCCGAGTGCCGTATGGGCGCAAACCGGCCGCCATGGTGGCGGAATTCGCGCACGGGATCACGGAATTCCTCACCCGGCTGGGGGTAGAGGCGGTGGTGGTGGCCTGCAATACGGCATCGGCGGCCGCCCTCCCCGGGTTGCGCTCCGAGTTCGCCACACCGGTGTGGGGGGTCATCGACCCCGGCGTAGAGGGCGCGCGCAGGCTCACCCGCAGCGGCCATGTGGGGGTCATCGGGACCCAGGGCACCATCCGCAGCGGCGCTTACCAGCGGCGGCTTGAGGCAAGCGGCCTCGAAGTCTGGGCGCGCGCCTGCCCTATGCTCGTGCACGTAGTGGAGGAAGGGCTGGCGGATTCCCCGGAGGCCGAAATGCTGGTCCGGCACTACCTGGAGCCCAGGCCCGAGATCGACACCCTGATCCTGGGATGCACGCACTATCCCCTGCTGCGGAAGGTGATCCAACGCGTTGTGGGCGATGCCGTCAAACTCGTGGATAGCGCCGAAGTGACCGCCGAGGTGGTCAGCGCGGGGCTCGGCGATGCTCCTGAAGCCGGCAGGCCCGGCAACATCATCCATTTCGTAACGGGAGACCCCCTGGCCTTCCAGCACACCGCCCAAGTCATTGGGGAGGTGGACGGCCGGATCATCCCGCTGCCCGTAGCCGAACTGATGGACCTCGAACGAGCGGGCCGCTGAACCTGCTTTTGGAGATAATAAAGGCAGCACGCCCTGGTTGCTGCCATGACCAACACCGAAGCCGTCTTCTTCCGCTCCCAACTGCTGGAGCGCCGGTCACGTCTTGAAGCGGTCCGGCTGGAATCCGAACAGGCCACCCGCCTGCTTCAGGAAATCGACGCTGCCCTGGAACGCATGGAGGTGGGGACCTACGGCCTGTGCGCCGTCTGCAACGACCCGATTGAAAAGGAGAGGCTTGCGGTGGACCCCCTGGCCCGGGTCTGCCTCGATCACCTCACCGAGACCGAGCAGCGCGCCCTCGAAAAGGACCTCGAACTCGCGTTACGAATCCAGGCTACCCTGCTGCCGGGCCACAATGTGCGCTCCGGCGATTGGCAGTCCTACTATCACTACAGACCGTGCGGCCCTGTCAGCGGCGACTTCTGCGATCTACTGGATTGTGACGGCAATGGCCTCTTTTTCATCACCGGCGATATTTCGGGAAAGGGCGTGGCCGCGTCGCTCCTGATGTCCCACTTGCACGCCATTTTCCGCACCCTGGTTCCCCTCGGGCTGCCGCTTTCCGAGTTGATGGCACGGGCCAATACGGTCTTTTCCCGCGGCACGATGCCCGCGCATTACGCCACGCTCGCCTGCGGATTCGCCCAGCCTTCGGGCGTGGTGGAGGTGTGCAACGCGGGCCACTGCCCCCCGGTCGTCCTGCGCCATGGCGAAGCCGTCTCCCTCGCCGCCACCGGCCTGCCCCTTGGCATGTTTGCCGGCGGGCAATATACCGCTCACCGCATCGCGCTCGACCCCGGCGACACGCTCGTACTGTACACCGATGGCGTGACCGAGGCCCGCGACGGAGCCGACGCCGAGTACGGCTTCGAGCGCCTTTATGCCCACCTGCTCGCCTGCCGCGCGCTTGCCCCCGAGGCTCTGGCCAAATCCTGTGTTTCCGATGTGGAACGCTTCCTCTCCGGCGCACCGCAGCAAGACGACGTCACCATCATGGTGCTTCGCCGCGGTTAATGAGCCAAAACGGGCGCGGGCTGCGCGTTAGGTACAGGAGGCATACAATGTGGATCGTTCATGTTATGGCCGTTCTGGTCTTCGCCGCGATGTTCCTGTCGCTGGTTGGATCTCCAAACCCGCGGTGACATTCACCGCATGAAATTCGCCATGACAGTAATCACCAGGGCATTGGTGAAATCGATAAGGAAGGCGCCCACGATGGGGACCACCAGGTACGCCCGCGGGGCGGCGCCGAACTTCCGTACCAGCACGTCCATGCAGGCCACCGCGTTGGCCGTGGTGCCCAGGCCGAAGCCGCAGTAGCCGCCGGCCATTACAGCGGCATCGAAATCGCGTCCCATCATCCGGTAAACCAGCACCCTCGCAAAGAGCCAGACCAGCAGGACCTGCGCCGCCAGAATTCCGAGGAAGGGAAGCGCCAGGTGCGCCAGTTCCCACAGTCGCAGCGTGAGAAGCGCCATCACGATGAAGACGTACAGCGACATGGTGCCCACCACCTCCACATCCCGCGGGGAGATCCCGATAAAGCCGAAGCGGTCGTCCAGATTGCGGATGAGCCCGGCCGCGATCATGGCCCCGACGTAGGCGGGCAGCACCAGGCCGGTGCGTTCGATGGCGCCGCTGATCAGCGTGCCAAGCCCCATCGCTACCGCGAGCGTCACGAGCGTCCGGAACAGTACCGGGTGCTCGGCCTCGGGTTCGTTCACGGGCGGCGATTCAGTCTGCACGGTGGTCTCGGCTTCCTGCCATGGCGCGGGCTGCGGGGACGGGACGGGGGATTTAACGCCGGAGGAAACAAGGCGGTGCCGACGGATGATGGATGCCCCAACGGCGCCTCCCATGAGGCCACCCGCGACGATTCCGAACATGGCGGCGGCCACCCCCACGGCGGACGCGCCCTGCATCCCCATCTTCTCGAAAGTGGCTCCGAAAGCCAGTGCCGTGGCAGGTCCGCCGGTCAGGCTGATCGACCCGCAGAGCAGGCCGAGCAGCGGGTCGTAGCCGAGCAGCATCGCTAAACCAACGCCCAGCACGTTCTGGAGCACCACCCCCAGGGTGGCGAGCGCCAGGAACCCGAGCACCTGCAAGCCTCCCTGCCGCACCAGTCGTGCGCTGGCTTCGAGGCCGATCGAGGTGAAGAACGCGACCATGAAGATGTCCCGCAGTACCAGGTCCATCTCGAAATTCACTACGCGGTCGCGCAGCAGCAGTATGAGGAACGCGAACACGAGCCCGCCGAGAATGGGGGCGGGAACGTGAAAGCGGTCGAACAGCGGCGCCTTCCGCTTCAGCCACGCGCCCATGGCGGCGCCGAAGCAGGAAATGGCGAGCACCTGGATCGCGTTGAGGTTCCAGGTCGGCATCCGCTAGGCGTCCAAGTAGTGTCGTTCCGGCAGTTCGCGCAACCGCGCCGCCGCCGCTTCCGGGGTGATGTCGCGCTGGGGTGTGGCCAGCATCTCGTACCCCACCATGAATTTCCGTACCGTTGCGGAGCGCAGCAGCGGCGGATAGTAGTGGGCGTGGAAATGCCATTCAGGGTGCGGTTGCCCGTCCGTGGGCCGCTGGTGGAAGCCCATGGTATAGGGGAAGGAGGTCTCGAACAAGTTGTCGTAGCGCGTGGTGAGGCGCTTGAGGATGTCGGCGAGGGCGGTGCGTTCGGAGTCGTCGAGTTCGTCCATTGCGCCGATGTGGCGCTTCGAAATCAGGATGACTTCGAATGGCCACACCGCCCAGAACGGCACCAGTGCCGTGAAGGCCGCATTATCCGCCACGATGCGCTCGCCCGCCCGGCCTTCGACCGCCAGGTAGTCGCACAACATGCAGGTGCCGCGCGCGGAGAGCCAGCTTTCCTGTGTGCCCAGTTCCTTCGTGGCCTCGTTGGGAAGGCTCTCACCGGCCCAAATCTGGCAGTGCGGGTGCGGGTTGCTGGCACCCATCATCTCCCCGCGGTTCTCAAACACCTGGACGTAGTTGATGAAGTCGCGCGCGCCGAGCTCGCCGTACTGTTCACACCATGTGTCCACCACGCCGCGGATGTCGCGGACCTCCATGCGCGCCACCGTAAGGTCGTGCCGCGGAAGGAAGCACACCACCTCGCAAACGCCGCGCTCGCTCTGCGCGACGAGCAGTCCGTCCTCGTCGGTGCGGTGCGGTTCGATGTCCGGTTTCAGGGCCGCGAAGTCGTTGGTGAAAACGAAGGTGCCGGTGTAATCGGGGTTGCGAACGCCGCCGGCGCGCGGGTTGCCCGGGCAGAGATAGCAGTTCGGGTCGTAGGCCTGCTGCGTGGGCTGCGCGGTCTTTTCCACCTGCCCTTGCCAGGGACGTTGTGTGCGGTGGGGCGATACCAGTACCCACTCGCCAGTGAGGGGGTTGAAGCGCCGGTGCGGTTGCAGTTTCCAGTCAGCCATGAGAGGAGGTAGAAGCGTCGAGCATGCGCTCTCTCGATTCTACCTGACGAACCGGCGGTGGGTGCTCCCGACCGTCAGTTTCCCGCCACCGCGCCTGTGATAGGGATCGTTACGCGTGGGAACTCCGGGTCGTTGGTAGCGATGATCAGGTTGCCGTTCATCCCGCCGGACTTGAGTTTCTCCGGCGCCAGCTCCAGACGGACCTCGTACCGGTCCTTCAGATGAGCCTGGTGTGTCGAGACCCGCAGGAACGGTATGTCCGTTTCGGCCTGGATCTGGAAGTCCTTCCCACCTTCCTGGTAGACCATCACCCGCTGGACGAGCGACGCAAAGAGTTCGGGACGGCGGCTGTCGATGCTGCCGAATTGCACGGCATCAGGGAAAGTGTGAACGCGCTCGTTCAGGTTCGTGTTGGCCTGAATTTGGATGGCTGGATGCGCGCGGCTGGTGGTATGCAGGGTGATCGCGTCGGTGGTGCGGCCCGCCATTCCCGCGCCGCTCATCAACAGCGATAAACGAAAGTGGCGGCCGGGCTTAAGCTCTTCCAGTTTCGTGCTGTAACGCTGGCCGGAGCTCTCGACGCTGAGGATGCGCATTGGCTCTGGTTCATAGTTGGTTATGTCGAGGGTCGCGGTCTTGGGCTGGCCCCTTTGCGTAGATATGAAAAATGCCGGAAAGGGATCGAAATCGATCGGGCCCACAATCTTTCCCTTCACCCAGTAAACCAGCGGTTCCGTGCGCCCGCTCGCAAAGTTCACCACTACTGTGCCCTCGAACTGGCCCTTGTCACGCGGCTTTGCCATGCCGAGGACGATGCTGCCGGTCTGGCCCGGTGCCACCCGTACCGGCATCTTCGTGACCACCAGGGGCGGGGTCAACTGAACGTCTGCGACGCGAAGCGGTTCCGGACCCTTGTTCTCGAACACGAACACGTGTTCCCAGGGTTCTTCAACGCCAAGGACTCCGAATTCGACAACTTCGGAACGCGAAGTCGCAGCGGTGGCTGGCATAAGTACTGTGAGTAAGGCGCTCCCTATCATAGCTGCCAGGCGATTCAGCGACATTGGTAACCTCGTATGCAAGGGCCGGCAGATACATGGACCGGCCCCTGCCGTATCAACTACCACGATACAGACATGCCTAGTCCGGCACTGCCAGGAAGAACAACTGGGCATGCGCCTTGCCTGTGGTGTTCCAGTTCCAGAAGTAATCCTGGAAAGCCGAGGCGAACAGGGCATACCTAACGTCGCACCGTCCGTCGGCCGGAACGGTGGTGTCCGCGCAGATGCTCAGTAACTGTTTACTGACATTGCTGAATTTGGGAGCACTGTCTTTGCCACTCTTCCGGACGGACACCCAACTCTCCGTGGAGCAGCGGACGTAATCGTCGGCTGTATCGAAGAGTAGATCGGCGCCCGGATCGGTCGCACAAGTGGTTACGTTGACTCCGGTGTCCGGCTTTCCAACCAGCCGGGCCCAGACTTGGTATTCCTGGAAGGTTGGGTCGTCCACCGGGCACGGGGCATCGATGCCGCCTTCGGCGCAGGGATTGGCCGGGAGTTGGAATTGAGCAACGCCATCATTGCAGGCATTGCCATCCAGCACTCTGAAATCCGGTCCTTCGGCCAGCATGATATCGTTCTGGCGGACGAGGGCGCTGAGTAATACCCCGTTCGGGTTGTCGTTCACGTCGGCTTTCACCGCGATGCGGTGAGTGTTGGACTCCGTGAAATCGCCGCTGGGGCAATTGTCGCCGCTATAAGCGATAACTTCAAGATTGTAGGCCTTCTTCATGCCCGAGGGCAGGCCGTTGCCTTTTTGCGCCAGCATGGGCGCTACTCCGATCACAAGCACTACCAGGCTCAACAGCAGTTTACGACTTGTCATCCTTTGTTTCCCCTTTTACAGATTGAGCGTTGACACGCACTCACCCGCTCAATCGTGAGCGGCGCGGCCTTAAGTCCACACCGGTGGTTAAAGAGTGGTCCTCAGTACGCTGAGGCCCCGTTACATAGCGCGAATATCCGCGAATGTGAACTGCTCCCTGAAAATAGTGCATGTAGCGGCTGTTTGCAATATGGACCCAGTACGCAAAAACTGAAGACAAATGGATAAGTGTAGGTAAACATACTGCGGACGCAGGTGGCTCGCTCACTCACGCTGTTGAAGAAAGACAAAACAAAACGGCAATGCCAAAAGCTGATTCCGTGATTCCTACGCACCGTCGTCGAGTTGCGCCACTCCGCACTGGCGCCACTCGTCGTCCTGGGCGCTGCCCAATGGCATCACCGAAGGTTTCCACAACAAGATGGAAACCATCAGCCGGCAGGCGTACGGCTTCCGCAACTTTGAAAATTACCGGCAGCTAGAGCGGGTGCTGTGTGTGACTGTTCTTGGGATCGGGATTGGGCTCTAGATCATCAATGGGGGCAGGCCCCACCTCTGAACTGATAAAACATTCTTGAAAGGTAACGAGATTGCCCGGAAGTCCGTTGAAAGTAAGCGACCCTCGGAACTCATAGACTACGCGACCGCGACTCCCTTGGCAATTGGCTTTTTGGAAACGGCGTGCGCCATTGAGGACAGCAACATTGGAATCTGGCGGTAGCCGAT
>DATMYF010000030.1:0-24515 GCA_035561075.1 Bryobacteraceae bacterium | reverse complement strand
CCGGCTGTGCGCGGGGCAAGCCAAAGGCTTCCGGCTGGTGCCCGCAAAGCCCCTCACCACGGGCCCCTGGAAGGAGCAGCTGATCAACTCAAGCGCGCGGCGGGGCCTTGCCGGCAAGTGGCAGGAAACGGTGGTCTGCGGCTCCAACAAGAACCTGCTCGGCCCGCTTCACGGGAACCTCAAACCCGGGATGGTGGGCCCCGGAAACTTCCGCTCCGGACCGGACGGAATGCCCCCCGGCGCGGCCTACACCCAGGAGCCTTACGGGTTGATGGAGGCGTTCACGCTGTTGGGCAGATAAGCCCGCAGTTAAATTTTCCAGCGTGAGCGGGGGGTGAACCGCCTCACGCCGCCCGGCCCACGAGATGTAACCGGCTGTGCGCGGGGATGCGTCCGTCTAGCTGACGGATGCTGCCGACCACCATCGCTTTGTTTGCCGTCATCGTGACGAGCTTCGTCCCCGTTAATGACTGGCGGAACACATACACACCTGAGCCTGAAACCCACTTCACCATGCCTCGCTACGCGTCGCTTGCCGACTGGGAGAGGCGGCGGGAGCACCTTCGCCAGCAGATCCTCTCTTCCGCGGGACTGCTGCCGATGCCGGAGAAAATGCCGCTCAGTGCTCGAGTGGTGCGACGCGCAAACCACAGCGGCGTAGTCATCGACACCGTGCTGCTCGAAACCCTCCCCGGCTATTTTGTGGGCGGCAACCTCTATCGCCCAGCCGTGGTCTATGGGAAGGCGCCGGCGGTGCTCTCACCGCACGGGCATTGGAAGAATGGCCGCGTGGAGAACCAGCCTTCCTACTCGGTGCCGGCGCTGGGCATCAACCTGGCGCGGCAGGGATATGTAGTCTTCGCGTGGGACATGGTGGGGTACAACGACACCCGGCAAACGCCCCACTCCTTCGGCGGCTGGCGGGAGCGCTTGTGGTCCTTCACACCGCTCGGGCTGCAACTGTGGAACTCGATCCGCGCGGTGGATTACGTGCAGTCGCTCGATCTGGTGGACCCGGCGCGGATAGCGGTAACGGGCGCCTCCGGCGGGGGCACCCAGGCATTTCTCCTGGCGGCGGTGGATGAACGCGTCCGGCTGAGCGCGCCCGTAAACATGATTTCGGCGCACGCGCAGGGCGCGGACCCGTGCGAAGAGGCGCCCGGCTTGCGGGTGGGTAGCTTCAACGTCGAATTCGCGGCCATGGCGGCACCCCGGCCCATGCTGGTGGTTTCGGCCAGCGGGGACTGGACGCGCCACACCCCCTTCGAAGAGTTCCCGGCCATTCGCCGCATTTACGAGCTCTACGGCGCGGCCGGTCAAGTGGCCAACGCGCATTTCGAGGCCAGGCACAACTACAACCGCGCCAGCCGCGAGGCGGTGTACGGATTCCTTGGCGAGCACTTGCAGCCGCATTCCCCGGACTTCACCGATCACGACATCCACCTGCCCGACCCCGGGGAATTGCTGGCTTCGAGGTATGCCGGCCTGCCCGACGGCGCGCTCGATTACGAGGGTGTTTTCGCGGAGTGGCGCAAGATGATGCGGGCCCGCGCGGCCCGCTCCACGAAAGCGCAGTTGCGCGAGGCCCTGCGTAACGCGCTGGGGGCGGAGTGGCCGCGGGCAGTGGCAAGCGCCATGGAAGGCGGCCGGCTGGTGCTCTCGCGCCCCGGGTACCACGACCGCGTCCCAGGCATCTGGCTCCCTGGGAAAGGCGCGCCCGTGGTGGTGGTAAGCGCGGGCGGCGCGGAAGCCGCGCGGCAAACCATGGAGGTGCGGCGCCTCGAAGCGGAAGGGCGCTTTCTCTATCTCCTCGACGTCTTCCAGACCGGTTCCGCGAAGGCCTCGCGCGACCGCTCCGGCGACTGGTTCCTGAGCTACAACCGCACCGACGACGCGCACCGTGTGCAGGATATCCTGACGGCTCTGGCATTCGCTGAAGCGCAGCAGCGCGGCAGCCCCAGGCTGGTCGCGCTGAATGGCGCGGAGTTATGGTGCCTCTTCGCCGCCGCTGTGGCACCCGCGAAACTCGATCTCGATGCCGGTCCACGGGGCTTTGAGGGCACCGATGAGGAGTTCCGAAGAACGTTCGACGTCCCCGGCGTGCAGCAGGCGGGCGGCATTCAAGCGGCGCTGCGGCTCACCGGCGACCGCCCGGTCTTCAGAAGCGCTGCCAGTGAAGCACCTGGGCGAGCGGGCGCTTCTCCGGCGCAGGCTGCTCGGCAGGCCGTCCGAGAGGAATGAGGCTCACCAGGCGGAAGCCTTCGGGCGCACCCACAATACGGCAGATTTCCGCGGCGTAGGGCTTCTTGTCGCCCGCCACCCAGCACGACCCCAGCCCGTACGCGCGCGCCGCGACCAGAATGTTCTGGCTGGCCGCACTGCCGTCCTCCAGGTAGTACTTGGTGTCCTTCGACAACACCACGATGCAGGCTGCCGCGTGGGCAATGAAGCGGCCATGATCGGTGGCGGCCGCCACCCGGCACAACAAGTCGGGCTCCGTGACGGCGACGAACTCCCAGGGCTGAATGTTGATGGCGGTGGCGGCAAGACGGCCGCAATCGACCAGCTCTTCAATCACCTCGCGGGGAATGGGCTCGCCGGTGTAGGCACGCACGGCGCGCCGCGTCTTCAGGGCTTCAATGGCATCCATGTTCGTAGAATCCCGATGCTAACATCGCGGCGGCGGGAGCGTTAATATCAGGGGATGCAGTTTCGCTTCACCTGCCAGCCGGGATGCACCAATTGCTGCCGCGGGAAGGGATTTGTCTACCTGACCGAAGACGATCTGGTGCGGGCAGCCGAGTTTCTGGGGATGACCCCGGCGGCCTTCGAGAAGCGGTATATCTATCGGACGCGCAACCTGCGGCGGCTCAGGACTCCGCGCGACACCACCTGTGTTTTCCTGCGGGAAGACGGGTGCTCGATCCATGAGGCCAAGCCCACGCAGTGCCGCCTCTTCCCCTTCTGGCCGGAGGTGATCAAAGACCGGCACTCCTGGTACAAGGCGGCCGGCAACTGCCCTGGGATCGGGAAAGGCGAACTGGTGCAGATCGAAACCGCGCAGGAACAAGCCCGCGAGATGGGCGAAGCCTACCCCACCCTGTACCTGGTCAGGCCTTGAAGCGCTCGTCGATCTCCACCTGATAGCCGTTCACCAGGCGGTTGGTTTCGTTCGCCATCCCGACTACCGCCATCAGCTCCATGAACATCTCGTCCGACATGCCTTTGTTGCGCGCTCCGGCGATGTGAGAGGCGATGCAGTAGCCGCAACCATTCGTAACGCTGACGGCGACGTAGAGCAACTCCTTGGTGAGGGGGTCGAGTGCACCTGGAGCCATGATCTGCTTGATGCTCTCCCAGGTGCGCCGGAGCGTGGCGGGGTCGTGGGCGAGCGCCTTCCAGAAATTGTTCACCCAATCGGTCTTGCGGGTGGCCATAATGTCATCGTAGACGGCCCGGACTTCGGGGCCGGCCTGCTCGTACTCGATCAATCCCATAGTCGCCATACGGGAGATTAAAGCACCGATCGGGGTAGCTGCGGTATCGTATCGGGCAAGGAGCCCAATTGCTGCCATGAACCGCCGCCAGTTTCTCGCGTCCTCGGGAGCCGCCCTGCTCGGTGCGCAGGCACCCGCGCGCCAGCCAAACATCGTGTTCATCCTGGCCGACGACCTGGGTTACGGTGACATAGGCTGCTACGGGCAGAAACGCATCCTCACCCCCAACCTCGACCGCATGGCCGCCGAAGGCACGCGCTTCACCCAGGCCTATGCGGGAAGCACCGTATGCGCGCCATCGCGCTGCGCACTGATGACCGGCAAACACACCGGCCACACCACGGTGCGGGGCAATCGCAAGCCGGAAGTGGGGCTGAAAGAGGCCGAGGCTACTGTGGCCACCCTCCTGCAGAAGGCCGGCTACCGCACCGCGCTCTTCGGCAAGTGGGGCCTCGGCGGGCCGGGAACCGGGAGCGTGCCCAACACCCGCGGCTTCGACGAGTTCTACGGATATCTCGACCAACAGCACGCCCATAACTCGTACCCCGGGCACCTTTGGGACAACCAGAACGAAGTCTTCCTGACGGAGAACTGGTTCCACCAGCGGAAGGCGTTTTCAAACGACCTGTTTACGGCCCGCGCGGTGAAGTATATCGAGCGGCAGAACGAATCGCCGTTCTTCCTCTATCTGCCCTACACCATCCCGCACGCCAATAACGAACTGGCGAAGTATCAGGAGAACGGCATGGAGGCGCCCGACGACGGGCCCTACGGCGGCGAGCCGTGGAAGCCCGCCGAAAAGACTTTCGCCTCGGCCATCACCCGCATGGACCGGGACGTGGGCAGCATTCTGGCGGCGCTCGAACGCAAGAGGCTGGCCGACAACACCCTGGTGATCTTCACCAGCGACAACGGGCCGCACCGGGAAGGCAATCACGACCCGGAGTTCTTCGGAAGCCGCGGGCCGTTGCGGGGGATCAAGCGCGATCTTTACGAAGGCGGCATTCGGGTGCCGGCCATCGCGCGCTGGCCCGGCAGGGTGCCGGCCGGCAGGACGAGCGATGCCGTTTGGGCGTTCTGGGATTTCCTGCCCACGGCCGCGGAACTGGCGGGGGCCGCTCGACCGGCCGGGATAGACGGCGCATCCTTTGCGTCCGCGCTCGCGGGCAAGGCGTCCGCCAACAGCCGCACGCTCTATTGGGAGTTCCACGAGCGCGGTTTCCACCAGGCGGTCCGGCGGGGCAACTGGAAACTGGTGCGGCAGGGACCGGCGCAGGCGCTGGAGTTGTTCGACCTCTCCGCGGACATCGGGGAAACGCGAAATCTGGCGGCGGACAAGCCCGCCATGGTGCGGGAACTGGAGGCGCTCTTCGGCCAATCGCGTACGGACTCGCCCCATTTTCCAGTGAAACGGAGTTGATTCCAAAAATCCCGAGTGCACGGCGTTATACTCCGTTTTTGGAGACCCACATGACCAGATGGCATTTTCCCCTTCTATCCGTTTTGCTGCTTCCGCTTGTGAACTGCAGCAGTTCCCCGCACGCTCCCCAAGAAAAATACGTTCTCGTCGCCAGCAACATTAAAGTTCCGTATTGGCAGCAGGCGTTTGCCGGGCTGAACCGGGCGGCCAGCGAAATAGGGGTGAAAGCCGAACTCGTGGGCCCCGATACCTACAATCCCAAGGAGCAGCACGACTGGTTCCGCGACGCGCTCAAGAAGAAGCCTACCGGCATCATGGTCTCCGCGAGCGACCCCAAACTGCTGAAGGACGACATCGATGCCGCCATCGCGCAGGGGATCCCGGTGATCGCGGTGGACGCCGATGCTCACGAGAGCAACCGCCTGCTGTTCATCGGTACTGACAACTACAAGGCCGGGGTGATGGGCGCCAAAGTGGCGGCCGCGAAACTTGGGGGCAAGGGGAATGTGGTAGTCTTCACCAACCCGGGCCAGCAGAACCTTGATGACCGCCTGCGAGGCTACAAGGACACTTTCGCCGACTACCCCGGCATCAAGATTACCGAGGTGGTGGACGTCAAGGGCGACCCGCGGCTGGTCTTCGACAAAACCATGGAGATCGTGGAGAAGAACGCCAAGGTGGACGGCATCGTGTGCCTGCTCTCGATCGCCGGTCCCGAGGTGGCGGAGGTGCTGGCGCGCAAGAACGTGACCGGCAAGGTCGTAATCGCGATGGATACCGACCAGCGCACGCTCGACGGCATCCAGAAGGGGCAGATCACCGCGACCGTGGCACAGAAGCCCTACACCATGGCGTTCGTAGGCCTCAAGATGCTGGACGATTTGCACCACCATCCGCCGAAGGCCCTCAGCTCGAAACTGGCGGACGATTCGAATTCGCCGATCCCGACGTTCGTGGATACCGGCGCCACCCTCATCGACAGCGGGAATGTGCAGGCGTTCATGAACGCCACTAAGCAGTAGCCTCAGGAGGCAGGCACTTCGACGGTGACCTGTTTGCGCACTTGCCGGCCCTTCTTCCCGGTGGCCGTCAGGGTGTAGGTGGTGGTCTTTCCCGGGTTGACGTAAAAGCGGCCGTTGGGAGCGCCGCGCAGCGTGGGGAAGACCGGCGGGTCGATGTCGATGGTGTCGGCATTGGCGGCCGAGAACGTGAGCAGGAAGACGTGGCGGCCGCGGTCGATCTTGTGGTCCGCCACCTGGAAGGAGCCGATCACCGGCAGGGTGGCCGGGTCCGCCTTCACCTGCAGCAGGAACGATTCCGAAACCACGCGGCCGTCCGAACCCTCGGCGGTAAGCGTGTAGCGCGTATCTTCTCCCGGCGCCACCTCGACGCAGCGGTTGAGGGAGGGCGATACACCCTCGATGGGCGGCTCGATCCGCACTGCCCTGGCATTCACCACGCCGTAGCAGATGGTGGAGCGGCTGCCCTCGATGACGCTGCCGGAGGGCGCATAGAATTGCAGGATTCGCACCTCCGTTCCACCGTAGATGCGCTCGAAGTCCGCGTTCGCCGGGGCGGCTTCCCGCGCGCGGCCGCGCATCCAGGCACGAGTCTCCACGTAGCGGCCGGCAAAGACCCAGCCGAGGTAGAGCGCCGCCGCGAGGACGGCCAGCCGGAGATAGACCGGGATCCGCATGGCGGTTACCGGTACTGGAAGTCGAACCCGTACAGCTCCCGGCACTCCACCGGCTGGCCGTTCAGCTTCATGGGCTCGTACTTCCACGTTTTCCACGCTTCGACGGCGGCCTTTTCAAGCTCCGGGTCCGGGGACTCCAAAACGGTGATGCTTGCGACGCTGCCGTCCGTCCGGATGGTCCCGTAGAGCACAACCGTACCGCGTACTCCGCGGGCGGCGGCGGCTTGCGGGAACGGCGGCATGCGCCCGCTCAGGCGCTTGAGACCCTCCACACGGCCGCCCACCCGGAACGCCTGCGCGGGAGTTGCGGCAGGGGTGATGCCGGGCCGGACCTCGGTATGGACTGCAATATTGCTTTCCGCGCGCGCCACATCGAGAGTCGCGCGCACGTGCCGGCTCTGCTTATCCTCCAGCTTCACCAGTTGCTGGAAGATCTGGAAGTATGGCTGCTTGATCTGAACCTGATAAGTGCCGGCCCGCAGGTCCTCGAACGCGAAGGCGCCCTGCGCATCGGACCTGGTCTCGGTGATCTTATTGAAATCCTGGAGCAGTACCACACGGGCGCCGGCCACTACACCCGCGGTCTGGTCGTATACCCTGCCGGAGATGGTCTGCGCCCACGCAGCGGCGGTCGAGAGCAGTGCAAGCGCGACGGGAGTGAATCGCATGCCGGTAAGACTCCGGAAACCGGCAAATTGTTCCGCGGCGCCCGCCGCTAGTCCGTAGCGCCGGGCAACACCGGAGGTTTGATGTAGTCCACCGGAATCTCACCCGTCAGGGAGTTCAGCCACGCCACCACGAGCTTCACTTCGCCGTCGGTCAGCTTGTTCCCCAGTTGGTACTCGTTCATCTGGTTGATCGCCTGCTCCAGGGTGGCTACCTTGCCGTTGTGGAAGTACGGGGCCGTTTTGGCGATGTTGCGCAGAGAGGGCACCTTAAACATCATGCGGTCGGATTCGCTCTTGGTGACCTTGAAACGGCCGGGGTCCGTGGCATCGGGATAGGGCCGCATGATTCCGAGTTTCTGGTAAAGCGCGCCGCCCACTAGAGCGCCGGAGTGGCAGGACTGGCATCCGGCGGAGGTGAAGACCTTGAACCCGGCTTTCTCATCGTCGGTGAGGGCAGCCTGGTCGCCCTTCAGGAACTTGTCCCAACGGGCGGGGGTGATCAGCTTCCGCTCGAACGCGCCGATCGCGATCCCCATGTTGTCGAAGGTGACCGGATCCTTCTGGCCGGGGAAGGCGGCCTTGAACGCGGTCACGTAGCCGGGGATCGACTTGAGGGTGGCCACCACAAAGTCTTCGGAGGGCATGGCCATCTCCACGGGGTTCATAACGGGGCCCTTCGCCTGCTCCTCCACATCCGGCGCGCGCCCATCCCAGAACTGCGCGATGTGGCCGGCGGCGTTGTAGACGGTGGGGGAATTGCGATCGCCGCGCTGGCCCTTGTGGCCGCCCGAGGTGGGCTCACCGTCGACGCCGTAGGTGGCCAGATTGTGGCAACTGTTGCACGAGATGTTCTTGTCCTTCGAAAGGCGCGTCTCGTAATAGAGCATCCGCCCGAGGACGATGCGCTCCTCTGTGAGCGCGCCGTCGCGGGCCGGCATCACCTCCGGCAGCGGGGCAAACATCCTCAATTGGAGCGGCTCGATGGCGACGGTTTCGCGTGGCGCGGGCTGCCGGTTGCAGCCTGGGATCGAGAGCAGCAGGATCACCAGCCCGCTGAGTATCGGTAAGGAGGCCTTTCGCATATGGATATCCTCTTTTTCCAGGCAGTATAACGCGACTCGCCGCCGTAGAGACATGAAATGAAATTGTAAACGTGTGCGTACCGATACCTCGCGTAACACGAGTAAATACCTGATGGTTTTGTTTGACTTCCGGCGCCATTCGATGGAGCATTACTGAGGCTGACTCTGCACACGTGTGCGCCGCTCCCTGGAGCAGGCCGGCATGACGATCAAAGATATCGCCCGCGCCGCCAGCGTATCTCACTCCACCGTCTCGCGCGCCTTGCGCGACAGCCCGATGGTGGGGCGCGAAACAGCCGACCGGATACGGCGCATCGCGCAGGAATCCGGCTATCGCGCCAGCGCCGTGGCTCGCAGCCTGGCTACCAGCCGAACCCGCACCATCGGGGTGGTAGTGACCAGCATCGCGGACCCCTTCGCCGCCGAAGTCGTGAGCGGCATCGAGGAGGCCGCCGACAGTCAGGGCTACTCCGTCATCCTGGCCGATTCCAACGCCGATCCGGAGCGCGAAGTGCGGGTGGTGACGGCGCTCCAGGAACGGCGCGTGGACGGCATCGTGGTGACGTCTTCGCGCGTGGGTGCGTTGTACGTGCCTCTGCTCGCGCAGATGCGCGTCCCCATAGTCCTGGTGAATAACCAGCACCCCAGCGAGTTTGTGCACTCGGTGATGATCGGGAACCGGGAAGCGGCGCTGGCGGCGGTGAACCACCTGGTTGCGCTGGGGCACCGGCGCATTGCGTACCTGGGGGACCGCTTCGGCCACCAGTCCGATACGGAGCGCTTCGCGGGATACAGGGAGGCGCTCGAACAGGCGGATCTGCCCTTCACCCCGGAACTGGTGATGCACGGCGACGGGAAACTGGAGGGCGGCGAGCAGGCCATGTGCCGCCTGCTATCGCTCGCCGCGCGCCCGACGGCGGTGTTCTGCTACAACGACATGTCCGCGGTGGGGGCGCTGGCCGGCATCCGCACCCGGGGCCTGCGGATACCCGAAGACATTTCCGTAGTGGGGTTCGACGACCTGCCGATTGCACGCTACACCTGGCCGCCGCTGACCACCGTCCGGCAACCCAAGCGGCAGATGGGGCGGTTGGCCGTCGAGAGACTGCTCAGCCATCCAACAGGCATCGAGGAGAACACCACGGTGCCGGGGGAATTGATCGTGCGCGCGTCCACCGCGCCGCTCATGGAGTCAACATGACGCAACTGCTGGTCCGGCCGGACGCCTTCACCGGCCGTGTGGCAACGTTCGGATACGAATACCTGGGGTTTCAGGTGGTAAAGCTGGCGGCTGGAGAGCGGCACACTGCCGAGACCGGCTGGAACGAGCTCGGGCTGGTTGTGCTGGGAGGCGTCTGCCGCGTGGAATCGGCGCGCGGGCGCTGGGACTTGATCGGCGGGCGCGCAAACGTCTTCGACGGGCTGCCGCATGCGCTGTACCTGCCTCCCTCGACGCCCTTCACCGCCATCGCCCAGACCGAGTGCGACTTCGCCCTGTGTTATTGCCGTGCGGAAGAGCAACACCCGCCGTGCCTGGTGACGCCGCGTGACATCGAAGTGGAGATCCGCGGCGGAGGCAACGCCACGCGCCAGATCAACCATATCTTCACTCCTGCGTTTCCCGCCCACAGGCTGATGGTGGTGGAGGTCTACACCCCCGGCGGCAATTGGTCCAGCTATCCGCCGCATAAGCACGATGTCCACGCGCCGCCGGGCGAGGTGGACCTGGAGGAGATCTACTACTACCGCATCGACCGGCCCGAAGGCTATGCCATTCAAAAGGTCTACACGGCGGACCGGCGGGTGGACGCGACCATGACCGTCCGGGACGGCGAACTGGTGCTGGTGCCGGAGGGCTATCACCCGGTGGTGGCTGCCCACGGCTACAACGTCTATTACCTGAATGCGCTGGCGGGTTCGGCGCGGTCTATGGCGGCCTCCGACGATCCGGATTACGCCTGGGTGCGACGCGCCTGGACCGGCCAGGACCCGCGGCTGCCGCTGGTGACGGCCGGAACGGAGGAATGATGCAGACCTACGACGTGATCGCCATGGGCCGCAGCTCGATCGACCTCTATTCGAACGACATCGGCGCGCCCTTCCCGGAGATCCGCAGCTTCGCCGCGTACGTCGGTGGATGCCCCACCAACATCAGCGTGGGGACGCACCGTCTGGGCCTCCATTCGGCCGTACTCACCGGCATGGGCTGCGACCCCGTGGGGGAATTCCTGCTGAAATTCCTCAACGAGGAAGGCGTCGAAACGCGCTTCGTGGCGCGTAAGCCGGGCAAGCGGACCAGCGCCGTCATCCTGGGGATCGAGCCGCCGGACCGCTTCCCCCTGGTGTATTACCGGGATAATTGCGCGGATATGGAGCTGACCATCGACGACGTTCTGGCGGCGCCGCTTGAAACATGCCGGGCACTGGTCATCTCCGGCACCGGCCTAAGCCGTGAGCCGAGCCGCAGCGCCACCCTGTTCGCCGCCGAGCAGGCGCGCGCGCATGGCGCCAAAGTCGTCCTGGAGCTCGACTTCCGCCCGGACCAGTGGCACGATCCGCGCGCCTTCGGGGTGACCACCCGGGCGGCGCTCCGGCTGGTGGACGTGGCGGTGGGGACGTCGGACGAGGTGAAGGCCGCGGCGCTGCGGGAGGGTGATGCCGTCCAGGTGGAACATTCGCAAGTCTCCGATGCCCACGTATCGGGCAACGAAGCGGATGCCATCGCGGCGGTGCTGCGCGCCGGTCCCGAGGCGCTGGTGATGACCTGCGGGCGCGAGAGCACCATGGTGTACACGCGTTCGGGCGAGGTGATCGAGGCACCGCCCTACCCGGTGGAGGTCTATAACATTCTGGGCGCGGGGGACGCGTTTGCGAGCGGGTTCCTCTACGGCTATCTGAAGGGCTGGGACTGGCGGCGCGCCGCGCGCATGGGCAACGCCTGTGGCGCTATCGTGGTGACGCGGCACGGCTGCGCCAACTTCATGCCCTACGAGCAGGAAGCGCTGGCATTTATCGAAGAACGAGGAGGCTTTTGAATGGATGGGTTCACGGCGAAACAGTTTCTGCCCGAGGCGGTCCGGGCCAGGATCGCGGATCTGCGGGTGGAACAGCCGGAGTATGCGCTGCAGGCGGCGGCGGCCCGCACACGGCGCGATCGCCTCGCGCCGGACGGCAGGCTGAACATCCTGGCGGCGGATCACCCGGGGCGGCGGGTGACCAGGGTGGGGGACGATCCCTTGGCCATGGCCGACCGGCACGGGTATCTGGCGCGCATCCTGCGGGTCCTGATGAGCGATGTGGTGGACGGCGTGATGGCCACCATGGATATTCTCGAAGACCTGCTGGTGATCGACGACTTGCTGCGCAAGGCCGGCGGCGCGCCGCTGCTGTACGGCAAGCTGCTGATCGGCAGCCTCAATCGGGGCGGCCTGGCGGGGACGTCCTGGGAGCTGGACGACCCGATGACTGGCCCTTCGCCCGCGACATGCGCGGAGTGGCGCCTGGACGGCGTTAAGATCCTGCTCCGCATCGCGGATGGCGATCCAGGCTCGCTCAAGACCATGCTGGCAAGCGCCCACGCGATCACCGCGGCCAATGCGCTGCGGCTGCCGGTCTTCCTGGAGCCGCTGCCCGCTGTGCGCACCGAGAAGGGCGTCGCGGTGGTGAAGACCCGGGAGGCCCTGGCCGCCATCATCGGGGTGGCCTCGGCGCTGGGGGACAGCAGCCGCCACATGTGGCTCAAGCTCCCCTATTGCGATGGCTACGACGCCGTGGCGCGCGCCACTACGCTCCCGATTCTGCTGCTGGGCGGGGAATCCGCCGGAGACCCTGCGCCGTTCCTGCGGCAGGTGAGCGCGGCGCTCGGGGCCGGACCCAACGTGAGGGGAGCGCTGGTGGGGCGCAACGTTCTCTATCCCGGCGCAGAGGACCCGCTGGCGGTGGCGGAAGCGGCCGGGGGGATGATCCACAAGGGCTGGAGTATCGATCAGGCACTCGAATCGCTTGCCGCTAACCGGTGGCGCGACCTGGACCGGCTTTCGCGCTACCTGGCGGGCGCCTTGGGGAGGACCGTATGAAGACGCAGCGCATGACGATGGCGCAGGCCCTCGTCGGGTTTTTGAAGAACCAGCAAGTGGAGCGCGACGGCCACTCGAACCCGTTCTTCGCCGGGGCCTGGGGCATCTTCGGGCACGGCATCGTGGCCGGGCTGGGGCAGGCGCTCCAGCAGAACCCGGATTTCAGGTACCACCTCTGCCGCAACGAACAGGCCGCGGTGCATATTGCCACGGCCTTCGCCAAGGCGCGCAACCGCATGGCCGCCTTCGCGTGCACGTCGTCCATCGGTCCGGGCGCCACCAACATGATCACCGGCGCCGCTACCGCCACCATCAACCGGCTGCCGGTGTTGCTGCTGCCGGGCGACATCTTCGCGCGGCGCAACGTGGCGCCCGTGCTGCAGCAGCTCGAATCCGGCCAGAGCCAGGACGTCTCGGTCAACGACTGCTTCAAGCCTGTATCGCGCTACTGGGACCGCATCAACCGTCCGGACCAGCTTCCGTTCGCGCTGGTGGAAGCCATGCGGGTGCTGACGTCGCCGGCGGATACGGGCGCCGTTACCCTGGCGCTGCCGCAGGATGTACAAGCCGAGGCGTGGGACTATCCCGCGGAAATGTTCGAGCCGCGCGTGTGGCACATCCCGCGGCAGCAGGGCGATAGCGCGGCGCTCTCGCGGGCGGCGGAGATGGTACGGGCTTCGCGCAGGCCGCTGATCGTCGCGGGCGGCGGGGTGCTCTATAGCGACGCCACCGATACACTGGCACGCTTTGCGGCAGCCACGGGAATCCCCGTCGGCGAGACGCAGGCGGGCAAGGGCTCGCTGGCATTTGATCATCCGCAAAACCTGGGCGCTATCGGCGTGACCGGGACCCCCGGCGCGAACCTCGCGGCGCGCGAGGCGGACCTGGTGATCGCCATCGGGACGCGCTTCAGCGACTTCACCACGGCATCGAAGACCGCGTTCCAGAACCCGGGCGTGCGCTTCATCAACATCAACGTGGCGGAGCTGGACGGGCATAAGCATGCCGGGCTGCCCCTCACAGCCGACGCCCGGGTGGCCATCGAGGCCCTGGGCGCGACGCTGGCGTCGTGGCGTGTGGACCCCGAGTATGCCTGCGCCATCGCCGGATGGAAGCAACGCTGGGAGGCCGAAACCGACCGCCTCTTCGACCTGCGGCACGGGCCGCCCATCAGCCAGGGCGAGGTGATCGGGGCGGTGCTGCGCGAGTCGCGGCCTCAGGACGTGGTGGTGTGCGCCGCGGGCAGCCTTCCCGGGGATCTGCACAAGCTGTGGCGCACGCGCCAGCCGGGCGGCTATCACCTGGAATACGGCTATTCGTGCATGGGATACGAGATCGCCGGCGGGCTGGGGGTGAAAATGGCGGACCCGTCGCGCGAAGTCTACGTCATGGTGGGAGACGGGTCTTACCTGATGATGTCCTCCGAGATCGTGACGTCCATCCAGGAAGGCTACAAACTCAACATCGTACTGCTCGACAACCACGGGTTTTCGAGCATCGGGGGGCTGTCCCAGGCGGTCGGCTCCGGAGGCTTCGGCACGGACTACCGGTACCGGCGCCAGGAGAGCGGACAGCTTGACGGTGATCCGCTGCCTGTGGATTTCGTTGCGTTGGCGGCCGGGCTGGGCGCGCGCACCGTGCGGGCGACCACGCATGAGGAGGTCGAGCAGGCGCTCGAAGCGATGCGCCGTCACGACCGTACCAGCGTGGTGGTGATCGAGGTGGACAAAGAGGCGCGCGTACCGGGATACGAATCCTGGTGGGACGTACCGGTTTCCGAAGTATCCGCCATCGAAAGCATCCGGCAGGCGCGCGCTGAGTACCAGGAAGCGGTCAAAAAAGAGAGGCACCTGGAAGTGGCCGTTGTGAGGTAACGATGAACTACGAAGTGCGCGATTTCATCGGTGGCGAGTGGCGCGCGCCCGCGTCCGACGGCATCCCGGTGGTGAATCCCGCAACCGGCGAGACGCTGGCGTGCAGCCCTCGGGACGGGTCGTCGGAGGCGGGCGCCGCGGTCGAGGCCGCTTCCGCCGCCTTCCCGGAATGGCGCGCGGTGCCTGCGGGCGAGCGCGTCCAGCACCTTTTCCGGCTGAAGCGGCTTCTCGATGAGCAGTTCGAGGACATCGCGCGGCTCATCACCATCGAAAACGGAAAGACGCTGGCGGAGGCGCGCGGGGAGCTGCGGCGGGGCATCGAGAACGTCGAGGTAGCCTGCGGGATCCCGATGCTGATGCAGGGCTACAACCTGGAGGACGTGGCGCGCGGCATCGACGAGTCAATGATGCGGCAGCCCGTGGGAGTCGCCGCCGCGATCACGCCGTTCAACTTCCCGGCCATGATCCCGCTGTGGTTCCTGCCTTACGCGGTGGCGTGCGGGAATACCTTCGTGCTGAAGCCGTCCGAGCGCGTCCCCCTGGCCATCACGCGCCTTTTCGAGCTGATCGAGCAGGCGGGATTTCCGCGCGGGGTGGTGAACCTGGTCCACGGGGCGAAGCCGGCGGTGGACGCGCTGCTCGACAATCCGCGAGTCGCGGCGGTGAGCTTCGTGGGGTCGTCTCCCGTGGCGCGGTATATCTATGGCCGGGCGGCGTCCAACGGGAAGCGCGTGCAGTGCCAGGGTGGGGCCAAGAACCATGTCGTGGTCCTGACCGACGCCGACCCCGAGACGACCACCCGGATCATCGCGGATTCGGCCTTCGGCTGCGCAGGGCAGCGCTGCCTGGCGGTGTCGGTGGCGGTAACGGTGGGGGAGGCGCGGGAGTGGTTCCCCAAGTCCATTGCGGAGGTCGCCGGGTCGCTCAAGGTCGGGAGCGGTCTCGACGACGGGGTCCAGATGGGGCCGGTGATCACTGATGCGGCGCGGGCGCGCATCGAGGGCCTGATTGCGAAGGGCACGGGCGAAGGTGCGAAGGCCATGCTCGACGGCCGGGGCGCGCGCGTCGCCGGCTGCGAGGGCGGCAGCTTCGTAGGGCCGACGGTGCTTGAAGGCGTCCCGGCGACGAGCGAACTCACGGAAACCGAGATCTTCGGACCGGTCCTGGGCGTGATTCACTCCGGGAGCGTGGATGAGGCCATGGAGGTGATCGCGCGCAATTCCTACGGCAACGCGTCGTCGATTTTCACCACCAGCGGGGCCGCCGCACGCAAATTCCGCAACGGCATTCCGACGGGGAACGTGGGGGTGAATATCGGGGTGGCCGCGCCCATGGCCTACTTCCCGTTCAGCGGCTGGAAGGGCAGTTTCTTCGGCGTCCTGCATGCGCAGGGGCGCGACGCGGTGGAGTTCTACACGGACAAGAAAGTGGTGATCGAGCGGTGGCCTAAGGAGTGGTCGCGGAAGTTCTAGGAGTGTTATGCCCAGGACGATGGAAGCGCTGGTGTTCAGGGGACCGGGCGAGTGGGGCCTCGAAGCCTTCCCGCTGCCGGAAATCAAGGCCGATGACGATGTTCTGCTCAAGGTGGATTGCGCCAGCATCTGCGGCACCGACATCCACATCCTGGCCGTGCCCCCAGGCCATCCGGCCACGCCGGGGAGCATCCTGGGACACGAGTACGTGGCCACCGTGGTGGAAACCGGGGCCGCCGCGCGGCACCTCACGCCGGGCGACCGCGTGGTGATCGACCCCAACGTCACCTGCGGGCTTTGCGAATACTGCCGGCTGGGGATGTCGAACATGTGCTCCAACATGACCACCCTGGGAATCTTCCGCCACGGCGGCCTCGCGGAGTACAATCTTGCCCCGGCGCGGGCGCTGCACCGGATCTCGACCGAGGTTTCGCCGCAGCATGCTACCCTGGCCGAACCGCTTTCGTGCGTGTTTAACGCCATTGAGCGCGCGCCCCTCACCCCTGGGGAGAGCGTCGCGATCTTCGGAGCGGGGCCCATCGGGCTGCTGTTCCTGATGCTCTACAAAGCCGCGGGCGCGGGCAAGACGTTCATCGTGGAGCCCGTGGAGTTCCGGCGGAAGGTGGCGGAAACCATCGGGGCCACGGCGGTGCTCGATCCGGGGCACGACGACGTGGCCGGCACCATCAAAGACGCGACACGCATCGGCGCGGACCTGGCGGTGGATGCAACCGGCACGCTGCTGCCCGAATGCCTGGCCGCGGTGCGGCGCGGCGGCCGCGTGGTACTCTTCGGCATGAACCAGCATGCCGGCCGCGAGCTGAACCAGTTCGGCATCACGCGGTACGAGATTTCGATTATCGGCACCTACATTCAGAAGAACGCCTTCCCCAAGGTGGTGCGGATTCTGGAGGCGGGTCTGCTGCCGATGGAGAAACTCATCACGCACCGGCTGCGGTTGGCGGAGGTCGGAGAAGGCTTGGACGCGATGCGGGCGGGACGTGCGGTGAAGGCGGTAGTCGCGCCGTGAGTGCGCTGCTGCGGCTGGAGGGAATTTCGAAGGCGTTCGGCGGCGTTCCGGCGCTCGAAGAGGTGGGGCTCGAAGTGGCGGCGGGCGAGGTCCACGCGCTGGTCGGGGAGAATGGCGCGGGTAAGTCCACCCTCATGAATATCGCGGCGGGCGTGCTGCGGGCGGACTGCGGCACCATGTTTTGGGATGGCCAGCCGGTGCAATTGCACAGCCCCCGGGCGGCGCAGGACTTGGGGATCACATTCGTGCACCAGGAACTGGCGCTGGTGCCGCAGTTGAGCGCGGGGGAGAACATCTTCCTTGGGCGGCATCCCGCGCGTTACCGATGGGTGGGCTGGCGCGAGATCCATGCCCGCGCGGCGGAACTGCTGCGTGAACTGGGGCACGAGATCGACCCCCGGCGATGTGTCGGGGAACTGAGCATCGGAGAGCAGCAGCTTGTGGAGATCGCCCGGGCGCTGGCGTCGAATGCGCGGCTGATCATCATGGACGAGCCCACGGCTCCGCTTTCCGGGCACGAGACGTCGCGGCTGCTTCAGGTGGTGGGGCGTTTGCGCGCGCGTGGGGTAAGCGTCATCTACATCACGCACCGGCTGAAGGAGGTCTACCAGGGGCCGGACCGCGTGACGGTGCTGCGCGACGGCCGCCACGTGGCCACTGCCCCTGTGCAGGAGATGCCGCAGGAAGTGCTGGTGCGCCACATGGTGGGGCGTGCTGTCGAGGAGCAGTTTCCGGAGCGCGAATCCGAGCCGCAACCCATGGAGGCGCTGCGGGCGGAGGGCTTCACGGCAGCCGGCAGCTTCGAGAACGTGAGCTTCCGCGTCAATCGCGGCGAGGTGGTAGGACTCGCCGGCCTGGTGGGCGCCGGGCGCACAGAATTGCTCGAGTCCCTGTTCGGCGCGCGCCCGCACGACGCGGGCAGCGTGTTCGTCGCGGGGCAGGCCGTGCGGATCCGGTCGCCGCGCGATGCCGTGCGGCACGGGATGGCGCTGGTGCCGGACGATCGCAAGGGCAAGAGCCTCATCCTGGGGGCGTCCGTACGATGGAATATGGTGCTCGCATGCCAGCGGCGGCTGGTCATTGACGAGGCGCGCGAAACCGCCATGGCCACCCGGATGACGGGCGAGTTGCGCATCCGCAGCGCGGGTGTCGAGCAGTCCGTGGGGGAGTTGAGCGGCGGCAACCAGCAGAAAGTGGTCCTGGCGCGCTGGCTGCTGGCCGATGCCGGCATCTTCCTGCTCGATGAGCCGACGCGCGGCGTGGACGTGGGAGCAAAAGCGGAAATCTATGACATTATCAGTCGTTTGGCCGGGCGCGGCGCGGCGGTGCTGCTGGTGAGTTCGGAACTCGACGAGGTTCTGCATCTGTCAGATCGCATCGTCGTGATGCATCGCGGACGCATTACCGGCGAACTGCGGCGCGCGGAGGCCAACGAAGAGCGCGTGATGCATCTGGCGACGGGAGGGAATGCGGCTTGGGCACGGAGCTGAAGAAGTCCGCGGCGGTCACCGGCATGTTGCGCCGGTTCGGCCCGCTGGTGGGGCTGGTGCTGATGTGCGCCTCCCTCGGCCTGATGTCGGAGCATTTCCTCAGTGTCGATAACCTGCTGAACGTATTCCGGCAATCGTCGGTGAATGCGCTGCTAGGGCTGGGGCAATTGGTGGTGATCGTGACGGCCGGGATCGATCTCTCCGTGGGCTCGATCCTGGGGTTCTGCTGCGTTATCGCGGCGCTGCTGCTGAAGGCGGGGGTGCCGGCATGGTTGGCGATCCCGGCGGTGCTGGCGGCGGGCGCGGCGCTCGGCAGCGTGAACGGACTGCTCCTGACGAAGCTCCGGCTGCCGCACCCATTCATCCCCACCCTGGGGATGATGAACGTGGCGCGCGGCCTGGCGCTGGTGATTTCGGGCGGGTTCCCCATCTCCGAGCTGCCCTCGGGTTTCCGGTTCTGGGGCGCGGGCGAAGTGGCCGGGGTGCCCATGCCCGTGGTGGTCGTGGTGCTGTTCTGCGTGCTGTTCCACCTGTTCCTCACCCGCACCACCGTGGGGCGCGACATCTACGCCATCGGCGGAAACCGGCAGGCGGCACTGCTCTCCGGCGTCCCGGTGAACAGGCGGCTGAATATGGTCTATGGAATCAGCGGGGCCATGTCGGCTGCGGGCGCTATCGTTTTGGCGGGGCGCATGAATTCAGGCTTCCCTCTGGCGGGGATGGGGGCGGCACTGGACTCCATCGCGGCGGTGATCATCGGCGGCGGCAGCTTCTTCGGCGGCTCCGGAACCGTGCAGGGCACGCTCGTGGGAGCCTTAATTATGGGGGTGCTGCGGAACGGCCTGAACCTGCTGAACGTGTCGGCTTACTGGCAGACCGTGGTGATCGGGGCGGTGATCGTGGTGGCGGTATGGGTGGACGTGCTGCGCCAGCGTGCCGGCGCCAGAAGCGCGGTTGCCGCAAAATAGGGCATCTAATACTTGATCAAGACAGTGTACTCTCGTAACGATGAAATTCACAGAAATTGTTAGTCGTCTCAATGGGGTCAGTTGCCCTGTCTTTGGAGTCTCCTGGACACCGACCGCATCTGACGTAGAGGTGGCTCGGCGAATAATCAGGTTCCTCGAAGATCGCCGGGTGCTCTATAACAACTTCGAGTGGGAAGTGCCGGATCAGTGCATCCGGTCGGCCTTGGAGATTCGCAAGTTTCTGACCTCGGAATTGGGTGCTCTTAAGGACAGTAGCCAGTTGACTGCACCGTTGAAGTCCATGCGTGCGGCTTGCCGGAAATTCCTGAACGACATGCCCCCTGAGCCGGGGTTGCGAACTAGATCACGCCTAGGTCACCGCCCTAACCTCTACACTGCTCTTGGAGAGTTGCGTTCCTCGTTTGGTGTGAACATCGCTTGGTTAGCCGTCCAATACGGTATTGATGTGGAAGACGAACTGGTGACCATACTGCCCGCTGAAGATGTCGAGTAGAGGGAGTCACGTAGAACCTATGCGGATGAACGTACGGATGACCGTTGTGGCGGCCCTTGCCTTGGCGCTGGTGGCGGGCGGCTGCTCGCGCGGCGGCAGGACGGACAGGCTCGATATCGTTCTGGTGAGCAAGGCGCTCGACAGCGAGTTCTGGCAGCGCGTGAAAACCGGTGCCGAAGAGGCCGCCCGTGCGCACCAGGACGTCCGGCTGGCAGTGCTGGCGCCCGAACGCGAGGTGAACATCGACCAGCAGGTGTCGATCCTGGAAGATCAGATCCTGAAAAAAGTCTCTGCGCTCGCTGTCGTGCCCGCGGGAGTCTCGGAGGTGATTCCGGTGCTCGATAAGGCCACAGCGGCGGGCATTCCGGTGCTGCTGGTGGATACGGACGTGCCGTGGCAGAAAAAGCTGAGCTACATCGGGACCGACAACCGGCTGGGCGGGCGCCTTGCGGGCGAGTACATCGTGAAGGCTCTTGATGGCAAGGGCAAGGTCGCGGTGATCCGCGGTGTCCTCGGTGTGGGGACACACGAAGACCGGCTTGCGGGATTCAAAGAGGCCGTGGCGCAGGCGCCCGGAATTGAAGTGGTCAGCGTGCAGCCTGCCAACTCCGAGCGCGCCCTGGGGATGACCGTCATGGAGAACCTGCTCACTTCGCATCCCGAGATCCGCGGGGTGTTCGCCACCAACGACCAGATGGGGCTGGGCGCCATGGAGGCCATCGGGGCGCGCGGACTCAACGGGAAAATCGTGCTGGTGGGATTCGACGCCACGCGTGAGGCGGCCAGGGCCATCGCGGCGGGCCAGATGAGCGCGGTGGTCGCGCAGCATCCGGAAGTCATGGGCCGGCGCGCGGTCGAGGAAGCCATTAAGGCCGCCAGGCACCAGCCGGTCGAGACGCGCGTGGACACCGGCACCACGCTGGTGACGAAAGAGAATGCCGGCCAGTTCATGAAGTAGAGAGGAGGCGTCATGCCGATCCGCATTGCCACGGCTCCGGTGAGTTGGGGCGTCATGGAGGTGGAAGCGTGGGAGCGGAAGCAGACCTGCGCGGAAGTCCTCGATGAAATGGCGCAGACAGGGTACGCGGGCACCGAACTCGGACCGTACGGGTTTCTGCCCACCGAACCCGGCCCGCTGAAAGAGGAACTGGTGAAGCGGAACATGGCGCTGGTGGGCGCCTTCGTTCCCCTATCCCTGGCAGACCCCAGCTGCCACGAAGCCGGTTTCGAGACCGCCATGGCCACCGCGAGACTTCTGGCCGCGGCCGGAGCACCCTGCCTGGTCCTGGCGGACGCGATGTACCCCGGGCGCATGGCCATCGCGGGCAGCGTGACGGAACAGGACGGACTCTCCGCCGCGCAGTGGACAGCGGCCGCGAAACTGCTGGAGCGCATCGCGCGCGAGGCACGCGGGATGGGGCTGCGGTCCGTCTTCCACCATCATGCGGGCACCTACGTCGAGACGCCCGCGGAAGTGGACCGCCTGCTGGAAGCGACCGATCCCGCGCTCGTCGGGCTGTGTCTCGACACGGGCCACTACTTCTACGGCGGGGGCGACCCGGTGGATGCCGCCATCCGGCATGCGTCGCGCATCTGGCACCTGCACCTGAAGGACATCCGTCCGGAGGTGCTGGCGAAGGTGCGTCGCGAGCGCATCGGCTTCCTCGAAGCAGTCAGCCGCGGCGTCTTCTGCGAACTCGGCGCGGGCGCCGTGGACATCGCCGGGGTGATCCGGGAGCTTCAGGCGCGCGGTTTTGATGGCTGGGCCGTGTTCGAACAGGACGTGGACCCCAGCCAGCCCGGTGTCGAACCGGCGAAAAGCGCGGCTCGCAGCCGGGAATACCTGCGCACCACGGCGGGGCTGTGAACCGCAGGGCGTTCCTGGGATTGGCCTCCGCCGGAGCCGCCGCAGGCCGTATCGCACCCCTTCCGAATGGGCCGCTCAATTTCATCTTCATCCTGGCCGATGACCTGGGGTGGGCCGATACCGGTCCGTATGGCGCGGACCTGCACGAGACGCCCAACCTGAACCGCCTGGCCGCCAGCGGCATGCGCTTCACCGCTGCCTATGCCGCCGCCCCGGTGTGCTCGCCGACGCGGGCTTCCATCATGACCGGGAAGCATCCGGCGCGGCTCCACATGACCATCTGGCACGAGGCCTCGCAGAATCCGCCGCGGGATCGCCGGCTCATCCCGCCTGTAACGGTGGGCAGCCTGCCGCACCAGGAGGTAACCATCGCGGAGGCGCTCAAGGCGCGCGGCTACTCCACCGCGCACGTCGGCAAGTGGCACCTGGGCACCGCGGGAAGCTACCCGGAAACCCAGGGTTTCGACGTCAACATCGGGGGCACCTTCTGGGGAGCGCCGCCCACGTACTTCTACCCCTACCGCGGCAACAAGAGGTTCGGCGGCGAGTACCGCTATGTGCCGCATCTCGAGTGGGGCGAACCCGGGGAGTATTTGACCGACCGGCTCACCGCCGAGGCACTGAAAATCGTGGACAGAGTGCAGCAGGGGCCGTTTCTACTCAACCTTTGGTACCACACTGTGCACACGCCTATTGAAGGTAAACCGGAACTGGTGGCGCGCTACCGCGACCGCATCCGGCCCGGGATGCACCATCGCAACGCGGCGTACGCGGCGATGGTACACAGCCTGGACGAAAACGTAGGGCGTATCCTCCGGCGGCTGAATGAAACGGGACTGGCGGACCGCACCGTCGTCGTCTTCACGTCAGACAACGGCGGCTTCATCGGAAACTTCGAGGGACAGCCGGCCACCAGCAATCATCCGCTGCGCTCGGGCAAGGGATCGCTTTACGAGGGTGGCATCCGGGTGCCTCTGCTGGTGCGGTGGCCGGGGGTGACAGAAGCGGGGGCGGTATCTGAGGAGCCGGTAACATCCTGCGACCTCTTCCGCACCATGCTCGCGATGGCCGGTGCAACGGGCGCCGCGGCCGACTCCGGGCTGGACGGCCTGAGCCTGGTTCCGCTGCTGCGGAATCCGCGCGCCACGCTGGCCCGCGACGCGCTCTATTTCCACTATCCCCATTATTACGACACAACCTCGCCGGTGAGCGCGGTTCGCGCGCGCCAATGGAAGCTACTGGAGTTTCACGAGGACCACCGCGTCGAGTTGTATGACCTGGCGCGCGATCCTGGCGAATCGCGCAACCTGGCCGCACAACTTCCGGAGCGCGCCGCGGAGCTACGCGGACGGCTCCACCGCTGGCTCGAATCCGTAGCGGCGCAGATGCCCGAACCGAATCCGGATTATCCGCGGGCACGCTAACTTTCGTTAACTGGCGCCTGTTTTCCTTCGGAGAATTGAGTCTGGGACCTGTTGGTCCTAGAATTAGAACGAGTTACGGGCTACGCGTCTCGCACCGAACTGCGGGTCGTCGCCGGGCTCCAGGAGATGCCGGATGGGCTTCGAACTCGGCCGTACTTATTCCGGGTATGAGTTTCTCGACCATGTAAATCAGTCGAAAAACATAATCGCTTATCGTGTGCGCAACACCCTGACGCAGCGGCAGGAGTTGCTCCACATCCTGCCCCAGGGTGCACAGGACGAACCCCAACGTGTCGAGCGATTCACGCGGGAAATGCGTGTGCGCGCCGGCTTGTGCCACCCCCACATCGCAGCCCTATACAATGCCGCCGAGATCGAAGGCGAGCTGGTGATGACCACGGAACTGGTGGAGGGGCCCACGCTCGCCGAGTTGCTGGCGACAACACCTATTGCCTGGCGGGAGGCCGTAGCCATAGTACGGCAGGCGCTGGCGGCGCTGGCATACGCGCATGACCGCGACGTGATCCATCGCGACATCAATCCGGAGAACATTATCATTTCCCCGGGTGGCGTCCTGAAGCTCACGAATTTCGGAATGGCGAAGCTCATGCACGGCCCGCAGTTGACGCAGTCGGGCACGATCATGGGGAACCTGAAGTATATTGCCCCTGAGCAGGTGCGCGGAGGGGTCGATCTGGATGCCCGCAGCGACATCTACTCGCTCGGCATCGTGCTCTACGAAATGCTCTGCGGCGCGCCGCCGTTCGATTCCAAGAGCGAGTTCGAGCTGATGATGGCGCACGTGAACAACCGTCCGCCGCGCCCGAGCCTGTTGGACAGCAGCATTCCACGAGCACTCGATGAGGTGGTGTTGAAGGCCCTGGCCAAGGATCCGGCCGACCGGTATCAGAACGCCCGCGAGTTCGATGAGGCGCTCGAAGAGGCCGTGCGGCCGCCGGCCGAGGAGCAGCCCGCCGCGGAGCAGCCCCGCGGAGCCGCCGCGCTGCTGTCGGAGTACAAGGCTGACCAGCGTGCGTCCGTTTCCATGCGCTGGACCATCGTGGGCGGCGCTACGGCGGGCGTGTGCGTGGCGCTGTTGGCCATCTGGTTCGCGGGCGGCTGGTAAACGGCGGCCGGCGGGAGGCGCCTCTTGTCTTGTGAGATCGGAACTCTGATCGGCGATTACCGGATGGTTGCCTCGCTCGGCGCGGGCGGCTGGGGAGAGGTCTTCAAAGCCGAGCACGTCATCACAAGGCGCATCGACGCGATTAAGTTCCCGGTGCACGGAACCCCTTTGAACAGGGACGATGAGCAGCGGTTCCTGCGGGAAATCCAGGTGCAGGCGAGCCTGCACCACGAAAACATCGCCGCCGTCCACAACGCATTCTGGACTTCGCACGGGCTGGCGCTGGTGATGGAACTGGCGGATGGCGAGCC
>DATMYF010000029.1:0-13054 GCA_035561075.1 Bryobacteraceae bacterium | reverse complement strand
AGATTCCACTCCAGCGCGAAATCCGCGTCGAACCGACACGGGTCCTCGCCGCCGGCCGGCTCGCCGATGTGCAGCCGCTCAGTGACGATCCGCTCTCGATGGCCGCCGGGATCCGGAAGGCCCGCTGCCGGCCGGTCCAGGACATGAACCCGGACCGAATCGAGGGCCGCGCCGGCGAATCGCTCTACGTCACCTTCGATTTCCAGCGTCCGGTGCACGGTTATCCGTTCCTCGAATTAAGCGATGCGCCCGAGGGCACCATTATTGACTTCGGCTATGCGGAAACGCCGTATTTGCAGTACAACGGCGCGCGCCCCGTGGACCCGAACGGCTGCCTCGATACGGAGGCCGTGGTCGGCCGCGGCTACGCGGATCGCTACATCACGCGCTCCGGCGCCCAGAAGTACGAAGTGCCCGACGAGAGGACCGCCCGCTGGCTTACTCTTCACATCCGCTTCAAGCACGACGGCACCGTGGCGATCAAAGATCGCGGCATGGTGCAGTCCGGCTATCCCTTGCGGCAACCCGGCAGCTTCGATGCCGGCGACGAGCGCATCGCTCAGATCGTCAAGCTCTGCCTCATCCATGCGCAGGTCACCATGGTGGACGGGTATGTGGACACGCCCGGCCGCGAGGACGGGACGTGGATCGAGGATGCACGCGTGCGGGCACTGATCGCCTCACGGTGGTTCGGCGATTCCGCGCTGCGCCGCCTGCAAATACGCCTGCATGCCGAAAGCCAGAATCAGAACGGCGGCTTCCACTGCTTTCCACCCAGCAATTACCCGCTCCCCTCGTGCAACTACGACTGGGCGGTGCAGTGGGTCGCGATGCTGTATGACGATTACATGTGGACCGGCCGCACGGATCTGCTCACACGCTACTGGGACCACCTCGAACGGTTCTGGACCAACGCCCTGGCCAACCTGGACCAGGAAGGCATCTGGCGCAGTCACCGCGTCTTCGGCGATATCCGGGTGGGCCAACATGCGAAACCGAAGCAATCGAGCGGCATCGTAACGCCGTTCCTCATCGATCGGCTGCGCTGGTCCGCCCGGATGGCCGAGGCGATCGGCCGCCGCGAACAGGGCGCGGAATGGCGCCGCACTGCCGAAAAAATGAGCGCGGCCTTCCTGCGTCATCATGTGGTTCCCGCGAGCGGCGCCCTCCCCGCGCACGTCGCCGACGTCTTCGACCAGCCCGCAGCAGCCGGCCCCAGGGGCTTCAGCCAAGCGGCACAGGCCATGGCGGCCATCTCCGGATTCCCACTCCCGGCCGCGCTCGACTATGCCTTCCCCGCCCCCGATGGCACGCCGCCCGAAGGTGTCGCGCGATGGAACAATCCTACGTTCTTCTACCGGTCACTGTTCGCGCTCTCGGAGAACGGTATGGAAACGCGCGCCGTCGCCCATCTGCTCGAACGTTGCGCCCCGTACCTGCCGGGCAATCCGCGTAATCGTGTGCCGCTCGAATTGCAGGGCCCGTACGGGGGTCCGCTGCCGGAATACTGGATCAGCCGCGAAGACCTGAAGCTCAAGGATGGCGAGGTCAATCACGCGCAGCCCGTGGACGATACGGGCTCCCACGGGTGGCAGGCCGTGCCCCTGCTATGGCTCCACGATTCACTGCTGGGCGTGCGCATCGCGGAACCGGGCGGAGCGAAACTGAGGGTGCAACCGCGCCTCGCGGGTCTGCCCTACGTCTCGGGTCATACCATCACGCCCAAAGGCCGCGTCTGGCTCTATTGGGACGGCAAGGATTTCGAACTCGAACTTCCCGACGGCGTCACGGCGGAGGTGTTACTCCCCGGGCGCCCGCCTAGAACCGTGTCACCTCGGTGAAGTTGAAGTCCCGCGCCTTCATCGCCGGCGCCACCATGTCGAACGACTCTTCCCCGGTGGCGCGCACCGCGGGGGAGAGCGCTTCTACGCTGCCCAGAAACTCTACCAAGCTCTGGTTGAAGCGGAAATTCCGCAGGCCGCGGGTGATGGCGCCGTTCTCCACCAGGAAAGTGCCGTCGCGCGTCATCCCGGTCATGATCTTCTCGTAGGGATCCACTTCCCGGATGTACCAGAAGCGGGTCACCAGGATGCCGCGCTCGGTCGAGGCGACCAACTGTTCGATCGGCGTGGTGCCGCCTTCGATAACGATGTTGACCGGCGCCTCTCCCATTTCGTTGGGCAGCGGGAATCCGTGTCCCGTGGGTTCCGCCCCGCCCAGCCTGGCGGCCTGCCGGCTATAGGGGATCTCGCGCACGTAGCCGTTTTCCACCAGCGCGAGAGGCCGGCGCGGCACGCCTTCCCCATCGAACGCCGCACCCGCCTGCAGCGGATGGTAGACGTCGTCCCGAATGGTAATGTTCCCGCCGAAGAGTCTGGCGCCCACGCGGTCTTTGAGGAAGCTGCGCCCATCCCGGATAGCGGTGGCGCTGAAGTCCGGGAACATCTGGCCGACCAGGTCGAGCACGGCGGCGGGCTCCAGAATCACGTTGTAACGTCCGGGCGGCAGTTCGATGGGGTCTGCCGACTGCGCAGCTTTCCGGCTGGCGGACCGTGCCAGCGCCACGGGGTCAAAGTCCCCGTGGTAGGGCGAACCGGCCTTGGCCCAGCCGGAACTGTCCCGGGCCATGGCGGTGATGGAGAAGTGCGCCATGGTCTCGGTGTGATACGCCGCCACGCCGCGGCTGTTGAGCAGCGCCAGGACGGACTCCCCGGAAGAGTAGATCCCGGCGGTGGTCTGGCCCGCGGCCTCCACCTCAGCAATGGCATCCGCCACAGCTTGCGCGCGGTCGCCGGGGGTGAGCCTCGCCGTAGCTGCAAATGAGCGCGCCACGGCGGGGATTGCGCCCGCTTCGGCCAACGGCAGCAGATCCGGGTCCGGCTGCTGGAGCCGCGTGATGGCAGCGGCCTCCTCCACTACGTTGCGCAGCGAGGCGTCGTCCACCCGGTTGGTGCTGGCCCGTGCGGTACGTCCCTCAACCTGCAGCCGTACGGAGACAAAGCTGTTGCGCTCCGCCACGTTCTGGTGGATGGCGTTGTTGGCGAATCGCGTGAGCGCACTCGTGCCCGCCCCCACCAGCGCCTCGACGTCGCGAATCCCGAGCGACCGCGCGGCATCCGCAATCAGCGCGAAGACCGTTTCGGCCCGCGCCCGCGTGAGCAGCGGCGATTCGGTGTCCGCCGGCACGTCAGCCCGCATACGCGCCCCCAATCCGGATCTTGCGGAAACGCGCGGGACTCGCGCCGTGGCCCGTCCCCATGACCTGTTCCGGCTGCCCCTTGCCACAGTTCGGCACACCCCACAAGGTCCAATGCCGGGACCCCGCGATGGCGGCGCAGGCGTTCCAGAACTCCGTGGAGATGCCGCTATAGCTGGGGTTCTTCAGCATCCGGACGCGTTTGCCGCCGCGCATCTCCCAGGCGATCTCGCAGCCGAACTGGAAGTTGTAGCGGCGGTCGTCGATGGACCAGCTCCGGTTGGTTTCCATATAGATAGCGTGATCGCCAAACACCTCTTCAAGCGGCTGCCCGCCCGGTTTGAGGCTCACGTTAGTCATTCGGATGAGCGGGATGCGTGCCCAGCCCTCGGCGCGCATGGTGCCGTTCGAGCGCGCTTCCCCCACCACCGCGGCGGTCTCGCGCGACGTCATATAACCGGTGAAGAGTCCGTTACGAATGATGTCGGTCGATTGCGCCGGCACGCCTTCATCGTCGTACGCGAAGGTGCCCAGGCCGGGGCCGTGCTCCAGCCGCGCATCGCATACTACGTTGACGAGGTCCGAGCCGTAGCGCAGCTTCCCCAGCTTATCGAGCGTGAGGAAGCTCATGCCCGCGTAATTCGCTTCGCTTCCAAGCACGCGGTCGAGCTCGATCGGGTGGCCGATCGATTCGTGAATCTGCAGCGCCAACTGCGAGCTGTCGAGCACGAGGTCGAACTCGCCCTCGGGGCACTGGTCGGCGTCGTGCAGCGCGACGGCTTCGGAGGCGATGCGCGGGGCGTTTTCAAGGAGCGCCAGCTCGTCGATCAGCTCATAGCCCTTTAACTGGTGCTGCCCGCCGAAGGAGTTGGGATAGGAGCGCTTCTGGATCTCGCCGTCCTTATAGCTGAGCGCGGAATAGCCCGCCCCGCTGGTGTAGCGCGTCTGGTCGATGACACTGCCGAGCGAGGAGGCGAACACCTGCCGCCGGCGCTCGAATGCCAGCGAGGCCTCGGCCAGTGCCACACCCGGTTCGCGCCGCAGCTCGGCATCGATGCTCATGAGCAGCGCGAGATTGCGGTCCACCGGGATCGAGAACGGATCGATGCGGAAGGGCGACGTCCACTCCGCCACATAGGGCGATTCGGGCACCAGCTCTGTATCCTTGCGCTTCGTGTAGGCGCCCGAGCGGGCGATCTCAATGGCCAGCGAGGCCGCCGCCCCAATCCCTTCCTTCGAAAGCTCATCCGTGGCCGCAAAGCCCCAGCAGCCCTCCGCCAGCACCCGGATTCCGAGCCCCATAGATTCGGAGCTCGACATCTGTGCGGCCTTGCCGTTCTTCGTGGAGACAACCCGGTCGCGGGTCTCGATCAACCGGACGTCGGCATAGACGCCGCGCCCTGTGGCCATATCAAGCGCTTCGAGCGCGAGGGATCGCATGGTGTTCACCGGGGCGTGATCAGGCCCCCGAGCTTGTCCTGCTCCGCCCCGGCGGTTCGCGGAAAGCGTGTGGAATAGGCCTCCAGGTACTTGAGCCCCGAACCCGTATTGTAGATGACCACCCGATCCTGCGCGGAAAGAAAGCCGCCGGCGAGCAGCTTTTCCAGTGCGGCAACGCACGCGGCTCCCTCGGGCGCCGCAAAGATGCCCTCGTCGCGTGCCAGACCGATCCCCGCGTCCAGCAACTCTTCATCGGTCACGGCTATGGCCGTCCCGTGACTCGCCCGCACGGCGTTGAGGATCAGGAAATCGCCCAGCGGCTTGGGTACCCGCAGACCGCTCGCCACAGTCCAGGCGTCCTCCCAGAAGCGGCTGCGCCCGGCGCCTTCCAGGTACGCGCGCACCACCGGCTGGCAGCCCTCCGGCTGCACCGCGATCATTTTCGGGCGCCCGCTGCCGATCCACCCCAGCGCTTCCATTTCGTCGAAGGCCTTCCACATCCCAATCATCCCCACCCCGCCGCCGGTCGGATAGAAGATGGCATCGGGCAATTGCCAGTCCATCTGCTCCGCGAGCTCGTACCCCATGGTCTTCTTGCCCTCGATGCGGTACGGCTCTTTCAGGGTGCTGAGGTCGAACCAGCCCTCCTTCGCGGCGCCCTCTGCCACACGTGCGGCGCAGTCGCTGATAAGCCCGTCCACCAGCGTGACGTGCGCGCCGAAGGCCTGGCACTCGATGTAGTTCGCCTGCGGCACATCGCGCGGCATGAAAATGTGGGCTTCCATTCCCGCCGCCGCCGCGTAGGCAGCAAGCGCGCCGGCGGCGTTGCCGGCCGACGGAATGGCTACGTTCCGAATGCCCAATTCCACAAGCTTCGAGACCGCGCAGGAAAGCCCCCGCGCCTTGAACGACCCGGTTGGGTTAAGGCCTTCATCCTTCACCCAAAGGTTCTCGGCGCCGAGACGCGCCCCCAGCCGGCGCGTGCGAATCAGCGGGGTCATCCCTTCCCCAAGCGAGACAATCGATTCGGCCCTGACCGGCAGGAGCGGCGCATAGCGCCACATGGTGTTCGGGCCACCCCGGATCTGCTCCCGTGTGCATTGGGAATCGAGCTGTGCCAGATCGTACCGCACCAGAAGCGGCCCGCCGCAATCGCACAGGTTGTGAAAGAGGTCGGCTTCCAGCGTCCGGTTGCACAGGCCGCATTCGAGTCCAGTGATTCTCGGCATTGCCTAACAATATTACCCCCGGGCTTCGCCTGCACGCTTCCGGCCCCATTTGCGTCACAATAATAGACATCCCTTTGTTTGCATGAAGCTGCTGTTCACTTTTCTGGTTCTAGCGATTGTCGCGCGCGCGGGTGAGTACGCTTTGCTCACCACCGGCGCCCGGCTGCGCGTGGACCGTCATGAAACGCAGGGCGCAAAGATACGGCTGCATCTCGGCGGCGGCACCATTGAAATGGATGCCTCCCAGGTCGCCGCATTCGAGCCCGAAGAAGCCGTTCCGCAACCCCTTGCCGCGCCGGCGGCTCCCTCACAGGCAGCGGCACCCGATCCCAAGGTGCTGGTGGCCGAAGCCGCACGCAAGTACGGGCTACCGGAAGCCTTCCTCCACAGTGTGGTCAAGGCAGAATCCGGTTACCGTCAGGACGCCGTATCCCCCAAGGGCGCCATCGGGCTGATGCAATTGATGCCCGCCACCGCCCGGATGTACGGGGCGGACCCCACCGACGCCACCCAGAACATGGATGCCGGCGCCCGGTACCTGGCCGAGTTGCTGATCAAGTACGAAGGCGGCGTCTACCGCGCTCTGGCCGCCTATAACGCAGGGCCTGGCGCGGTGGATAAGTACAACGGCAACATCCCTCCGTACCGCGAAACGCAGGAATACGTCCGCCGCATCGTCGAGAACTATAACAAGGCGAAGACCGGACGATAGTGTAAGCATCCTGACGACGGCCAGGCGATTGCAGCTTCCACGGCATGGCCTCCCCGGGACGCCACACCCATGAAAGCCCTTATCGTCATCATAGCCATCTTCATTACGCTCGCGCCTTCGATGCGGGCGGACTTCAAAACCGGCCTGGAGGCCTATAATAGCGGCAATTACGCCGCCGCCCTCGAAAACTGGCTGCCCATCGCCGAAAAGGGCGACGCCAACGCGCAGTACAATGTGGCCCTGCTCTATGCCCGGGGCGAAGGCATCCCGCAGGACATCCCCAAAGCCGCCGAATGGTATCGAAAGGCGGCTGAACAGGGGGTGGCTGCCGCGCAGTACAACCTGGGGGTGATCCTCGCGAATGGGCAGGGCGTGCCGCAGAATATTACGGAGGCCCGGAACTGGTTTGAGAAAGCCGCCGCACAGGACGTCGCGGAGGCGCAGGACGTTCTTGGCTACATCTACGGTGCCGGGCAGGGTGTGAAGCAGGACTTCGCGGAGGCGCTCAAGTGGTATCGCCGTGCCGCCGAGCGCGGGGTGGCGGGCGCCCAGTTCAACCTTGGGGTGATGCACGACCTGGGCCAGGGCGTGGAACGAAACCCGGAAGAGGCGCTCTCCTGGTACCGCAAAGCCGCCGAGCAGGGCTACGACGCGGCGTACTGTAATATCGGAATTCTCTATTACAATGCGCAGGGCGTGAAGCGCGACCTGGTGGAGTCCTACGCTTGGGTGAGCCGCTGCCAGGCCGGCGGAGACCCGCGCGCGGGGCAACTGGTCCGGATCCTGGAGAGCCGCATGAAGCCGGATGACATCAGCCGCGGTCGCGAGTTGGCCGCTGCCTGGAAACCGGCCGGCGCCGGCCAGCGAAACGCGGAAACCGCGCACCTTTTCGCCGGGCATCCCGGGGCACCCGCTGCGAGCGCCGCAACTACCCCAGGCCCGGGCGGCTTGGCTGCACCCCGGACTGCCGGGATTGGGGGGGTCGCAATGCAGCCTGCCGCCGACGCGCCCGCATCCGCCGCCGCTGTTCCATCCCCGGGCGGCCAGGCTACACCCCAGCCTGCCACGGCGGCTCAGCCCGAAGTACAACGCCCGGAACCGGTCCCTGCGCCGGCCACTAAACCGGCGCCAGCGGATACCACGGGAGTGCAGGACACCTGGAGCGGCGTGGCGAGGGTGGTCGCGGTAGGCGACGTCCACGGCGACTTCGAGCAGTTCGTCGCCGTCCTCGAGTCCGCCGGCCTGATCGACTCCAACGGCGACTGGACCGGCGGTGCCGCCCACCTGGTTCAGACCGGCAACGTGGTGGGCGGCGGTCCCGATTCGCGCAAGGTGCTGGACCTGCTGAGAAAGTTGGAACGGCAGGCGGCCGCGGCCGGCGGGGCGGTGCACTGCCTCGTCGGTAACTACGAAGCCATGAACGTTTACGGAGACCTGCGCCATGTTTCGCAAGGCGAGTTTGCCTCGTTCCGGGAGCAGGAGTCCGACGGCGCCCGCACGCTCTCGTACCAGCAATTTCGCGGCTTGGCTCTGGCCGCGAAACCGGACCTCGATCGCCGCAACTGGGGGGCCGGCTACCCGCCCGGGTTCACCGAGCACCGCCAGGCGTTCTCTCCTGAAGGCGACTACGGCCGCTGGATCGCGCACCATAATGCCGTCATCAAAATCGACGGAACGCTGTTCGCAAGTGGCGGGATCAGTTCCAAATATGCGGACTGGGATCTGCGGCGACTTAATGACGCGGTGCGCGCCGAGTTGGCCGCCGCCTACGATCTACGCCCCGGCGTGGTAACCGACCCGGAGGGTCCGCTCTGGTACCAGGGGCTCGCTACCGGCGGGGAAGCGGAACTCGCGCCCCTGGTGGATCGCATCCTGCGCGCATACGGGGTGGAGCGTATCGTCATCGGGCAGGCGCTCAGCGGCGGCGCCGTCACCGAGCGCTTCGGCGGTAAGGTGCTGCTGGTCAATGTCGGGCTGTCGCGCGTCTACGAGAATGGCGGCCGGCTCTCGTGCCTGGTGATCGAAAACGGCACACCTTACGCGCTCTACCGCGGGCAGAAGCTGCAACTTCCCCGCGACGGCGGTCCTGACCTTCTGCGTTATCTCAAGCAAGCCGCCGCGCTCGACCCGCAACCCTCGCCGCTGGCGGCGCGTATCGCAGCTCTCGAAGGTGCCCATCGTCCGTGATCGCCCTAACCTGCGTCCTCCCCTGTGCCTTTCTCGACAGGACATGTTTGCCCGCCTTTTCACTCCCCCGCTAGCATTGAAGTGGAGGGAACGATCATGGCAGACCGGTACGAAGCCGACCGTGAGCGCGAACGCTGGGAACGCGAGCGTGGCCGCGACCCCTGGGGCGGCCGCGATTGGGGCCGTGAGGGCCAATGGGGGGATCCGCGGCGCGAACGCGAGGAAGGCGGCTACGGGCGCGAAGGATGGGACGCCAGGCGCGAACCCGAACGCGAGCGCGAGGGTGAATGGGAATCAGGCCGCAGGGAATGGGACCAGGGCGGCCCCCGTGAGGAAGACCGCGAAGGAGAGTACACGCCCTATGGCCGCAGGGATGTTCTCCGGCAGGGCATCAGCGTGCGCGAGCGCAACGCCGGCCGTCGCGGCTTGAACCTGTTCGGCACCGGGTCTTACCGCTCCGGAGGTTCCGGCTACGGCACCACTTGGAGCAACTACACCGGCCAGCGGCCGTCCTACAGCTACAGCGGCGGCATGGGCGCCTACGCCGAGCGCGGCAAGTACGCGGGGCGCGGTCCGCGCGGCTGGCACCGCTCCGACGAGCGCATCCGGGAGGACATCTACGAGCGCCTCACAGACCATCCCGATATCGACGCCACCGACATCGAGGCGCAGGTCTCAAACGGCGAGGTCACCCTCACCGGCATGGTCGAGAGCCGCCATGTCAAACGCCTGGCCGAAGATGTCGTCGAAGACGTTTCCGGCGTGCGCGAGGTTCACAACCAACTCCGCATCCAGCACTATGAGGCGCACGAGCAGCGGCAGGGCGGGCAGCCGGAGCAGGCCGGCGGAACGACCGGTGCCAAGGATCGTGGCGGCGTCACCAACCGTTAACCCGCGGTTTGTATTTTCGCGTACACTTGAGGCATAGCCCTTGGGAGGTCTGCCTCAGTGTCCAATTACGCCTTTCTGAGTCCCGACGCGTCGTTTCGCCTACCGCGCAGCTTCGAGTTTGACGAGTACATTGAGACGGAAAGGGAATTCTGGGCGCTGTTCCCCGAAACATGCGGCAAGCGTGTGAACTTTTGCCAGTTGGGCCTCACAGCCCAGCTCTACACCGAAAGCGCCGAGGACAACTCCGAACTGGCCTCCGACGAAACGTATTTCCTGATGCCCTGTCCAGACGGCACCATGCGCCCTCTCCGTATGCGCGCCGTCCGTCGCCTGACCCTGCCCGAATACCGCATGAGCCACCTGACGGCCTTGAAGCTGATGGATGCGCTGCGAGGCACCGCGGGCATCATCGACGCGGTCCACACGCAGGTGATGGGGCCGGAACTGCTGGACGAACTGTAGGCTTAAGCCGATGGCCCGCAGATTGCTTCCCTGGGAGGCATGGCTGCATCCATCAAAGCGCGAGTAAATGGCGCGGAGTTCGACCGAGCCGAGTTGAGCAAGATGTGGGAGTCCACGCGGGCCCAGTTGGGCGGGCCGGAAATTCTGCTGGAACCGGAAACCGACGGAGTCGTGACCCTTACCTTCCAGCCCAGCGGCGCCGACGCCCGGCATGAGCGGTTCCGCGGCACCTTCGAGCGGGCTGTCGAAACCTACTGGCCCCAGGCACACGTGGAATGGCTGGACGGATAACTACTTCGGATAGGATCCCGCCAGCTTGAGCAACCACCCGTGCAGGCCGTGCGGAAAGCCAGCCTTGGGGAAGAACATGAGCGGACAGCCCTGGGCCACGGCGATGCCATGCTCGCGGCAGAACGTCACCGCCTCGGGGCTCACCGCCCCTTTCCCCATGGCGCGATAGAGCCAGACGCGCGTCACCCCGGCAGCGGCACAGTCCCGAACTACGCCTTCGGAAACTTCCGCGCGGGTCATCACCAGCGCACCCTCGACTGGCGGTTGAATGTCCTCCATGCGCCCATAGCAGCGCCGGCCCTCCACCTCATCCACCTTGGGGTTCACTGGCACTACGTCGTAGCCACGTTTGGCAAATTCGCGAAAGAGAACGCGGGTAAAATCCTTTGGCGAGCGGGAGACTCCCACTACGGCCAACCGGCGGCGGCCGAGAAAGTCGTCGATCACGGCTCGGGAAACCATAGGTTTATTATCTCACCGGAGCGAAGAGCCAAGCTTTGGCCGCGGACGTGCAGCGATTATCCCGCATGGGTCCGGCCCGTCCAACCCGCAGGCGCACCATCATCCCCGCCGGCACGAACGCCCAGCTTGAGATTGCCGGCCGCACCGTCCAGCTCACCAACCTGGACAAGCCCTTCTGGCCGGAACTCGGGATCACCAAGCGCCACCTGCTTCAGTATTACGCGGACGTCTCCTCCGTTCTCCTGCCCCACATCGCCGGGCGCGCGATGGTCATGAAGCGCTATCCGAACGGCGCGGCGGGCGACTTCTTCTTCATGAAGCGCACCCCGGCGTCGCGCCCGGAATGGCTGCGGGTCTGCCCCATCGAGCACGCCTCCGGCAGCATTATCGACTTCGCCGTGGTGGATGACCTCCCTTCCCTGCTCTGGGTGGTGAACCTCGGCTGCATTGACCTCAACCAGTGGTACGCAACCTGCGACGATACCGACCGCCCGGACTACCTTCACTTCGACCTCGACCCTGTTCCCGACGCCGGCTTCGACCGCGTGCTTGACACCGCCCTGCGCCTCCGCGAAGCCCTTGACGCCCTCAATATTCCCAGCTACCCAAAGACCACCGGCTCGCGGGGCGTCCACGTCTACGTCCCCATCGTCCGCGGACCCGTGCAGAAACAGGTGTGGAGCTTCGCCAAGCAGTTCGCGCGCGGCCTGGCGGCGCAGCATCCCTACCTCGTCACCGCCGAGTACCGCGTCGCAAAGCGGCCCGCCGGGCGCGTCCTGGTGGATTATAACCAGAACGCCTGGGGCCGTACTCTTGCCTCGGTTTACTCCGTGCGGCCGCGGCCTCTCGCCACCGTTTCCGCGCCAGTCACCTGGGAGGAAGTGGAGCGCGGCTTCCACATCGAAGACTTCCGCATCGACAACATGCCGGAACGCGTGCACGCGACGGGCGACCTGTTCAAGCCGCTGCTCGCCTCGCGCGGGCGGCTGCGGTTGGAGAAATTCCTGTGAAGCTGCCCATCAGCCCGCCGTTTCCTCCCATGGAGGCGCTCTCCGCCACGGAACTGCCGCAAGGCCCCGCCTGGCAGTACGAACCTAAGTGGGATGGCTTCCGGTGCCTGGCCTGGCGCGACGCAGCCGAAGTGGAACTGCAGTCCAAATCAGGCCAGCCGCTGGCTCGCTACTTCCCCGATATCGTCGCGGCCCTCACGGAATACGCCGCGGGCCGTTTTGTGCTAGATGGCGAGCTGGTCATCCCGGTCGCGGGCGATCTCTCGTTCGGCGACCTTCAACTGCGCCTCCACCCCGCCGCGAGCCGCGTCCGCAAACTAGCCGCCGAGCATCCCGCGGTGATGCTTGCTTTCGACCTCCTGGTGGACGAGCGCGGCAAGCTCCTCACTGGACTGCCGCTCTCCGAGCGCAGGCAGCGCCTGGAAGAGTTCTTCACACGGCATGGTGAAACCGCCACCCTGAAGCTTTCCCCGGCCACCAACAATCTGGAGGTTGCGCGCCGCTGGCTTCGCACGATGGGGGGCGGCCTCGACGGCATCATCGCCAAGCGCCTGGATGCTCTTTATGAATCGGGCGAACGCTCCGGCTCCATGCAGAAGATCAAGGACCTCCGCTCGGCCGATTGCGTCGTAGGCGGCTTCCGCTATGCCTCGAAAGGCGAGGTGGTGGGCTCGCTGCTGCTGGGCCTTTACGGCGATGACGGCCTGCTGCACCATGTTGGCTTCACCTCAGCCATCCCTGCGTCCGAGAAGAAGGCCCTCACCGGGAAGCTCGAAAAACTGCGCAAAGCCCCGGGCTTCACAGGCAATGCCCCCGGAGGCCCGAGCCGCTGGAGCGCCGAGCGCACGGGCGAATGGGAGCCGCTCGATCCCCGCCTGGTGGTGGAAGTCCAATACGACCACTTCACGGGCGGCCGCTTCCGCCACGGCACCCGCCTGCTTCGCTGGCGTCCCGACAAAGATCCCCGCCAGTGCACCATGGCGCAGGTCACTCACGAGAGCCGCTCACCCCTCGGACTGCTCGCAGCCGGCCTCTAGCAGGCTGCTGAAAAACTCCCGTGAGCCGCGTTGCGAGCGCCGCCGGCCGAGATGCGAGGAGCGGCGAGGATGGCGATGCGGGACATCGGGGACGAGCCGCGACGCGGCAGATCAGCCGGCGCCGCCGCAACCCTCCG
>DATMYF010000028.1:0-18653 GCA_035561075.1 Bryobacteraceae bacterium | reverse complement strand
AACGTGAACCTGACGATTACGCAGTTCCAGAAGGTCGGCGCCGGTGACCAGCAGAGCGCAGCCCAGAACACGCAGTTCGCGAACCCGCTGACAGTACAGGTGAATGACGCAAGCGGGCCGGTCTCCGGTGTCACCGTGAATTTCGCTGTTACGAGTGGTAGTGGCACGGTTGCGACGCCTACCGCTGTAACGAATGCGCAGGGGCAGGCTTCGACTACCGTGACCGCAGGTCCGAACGTGGGCACCCTGTTAATCACGGCCTCTATCGGCTCCCTCACCCAGCAGTTCACTCTTACCGTGCGGCCTCCGGGACCGAGCAACGTTACCTTCGAGAACGGTGCCGGCTTCCAGCGCAACTTCATCGCCCCGTGCGGCATTGCTACGATCAGGGGTTCCGGTCTCGCCACCGGCGTCCAGGGCGTGATCGTCCCGAATTTCTTCGGGCCGATGCCCCTGATGGTTGCCAACGCCACCGTGCAGTTCGGGGAGAGGTTCGCCCCCATTTACAACGTGGCCAACCAGAACGGGCAGGAGTCGATCACGGTGCAGGTGCCGTGCGAGACGGCTGCCGGCACCGTCCCCGTAGTTATCAAGGTGGGCGGCGGATCGGCGACTTTTGACGCCACGGTCTCCACTATTGCTCCGGGCATCTTCGAAACAGCCATGTCGGACGGACGGCGTCGCGGGGTGATCCTCAAGCCGGACGGCTCCTACGCCAGCCTCGAGAACCCGGTTCGCAAGGGCGAGATCGTTCGCATGTACGTCACGGGTCTCGGCGGAGTAACGCCGGCCGTGAGCACTAACTCGCCCGGGATCCCGGATGTCGAGTCTGTGGTACCGAACGTTGGCAACCTGGTCGTGGGCGTCAATAACGGCGGTGTGCGGGTGATCAATGCCAGGTACACGGCCGGCCTCATCGGCGTCTACGAGGTGGTCTTCCAGGTTCCCTCGGATGTCCCGAGCGGGAATCTCCCGTTGGCCATCGCGGTCTACCAGCAGGGCAACGATCTGTTGTTCGGCAACCCCTCCCAGATCCCGGTCCAGTAACCTCAAGGTCGCTCCCTTACGGTCGCGCTCAATACCGCGGCCGTAAGGGAGCGGTTACTCCGCGCTCCCCTTCAGCCTCACTTCGATCTGCCCGTCCCGCACCCGCGCCTCCAGGCATGGCTGGTTGTGGGTGGAAGGCCCGTCGATCACCTGCCCGGTTTCGAGCGAGTAGCGCGAGCCATGCCATGGGCAGCGCACCGTCTCCCCCACGATCTCACCTTCGGCGAGCGGCCCTCCCAGATGCGAGCAGACCTCCGCGATAGCCCGGATCTGGCCGCCTTGGCGTACCAGCAGCACCTTCACCCCCTCGGCATTCACACGGCGCAACTGCCCTTCCAGCAGTTCGACATCGGGCAGTACGGCCACGAACTCCTCCGGCAGTTGCTCGCCCGCGGTATGGTCGATGCCGATCTGCTTCTTGTACACCAGATGGCCGCCCAGGTAAGCTCCGCCCATGGCCACACCGTACCCGGCCAGCGAGAAGAGCTTCCCCCCGCGCCGGCGACCGCCACGCCGCATCAGCCACGACGTGGTGAAGAGCGCGGTGACCGCGATGTTCAGCAGCCCATGGGTCAGACCCACGCGGCGCGCGGCGCCATCGGTAGCCTGCCAGTCTGTCAATCCGGCGATGGCGGTGGGCACAGCCGCGGCCAGGCCGAGCCCAACCGCCGTATCCGCCGCCTCGGCGATGCCCCTCCGCCGCCGACTCCCGTCGTCGATCGTGTCCAGCACGAGCGCCGCGGTCCATGCCCCGATCGGAATATCCGTCAGGACCGGGTGCAGCGGGTGGCCCAGCCACGTCCCGTGCAGAAAGTTCTTCACCCGTTGCCCCGCGTTGCCGCTTGCTTCATATGCGCGCGTCACCGCCGACTGCAACCCCTCCTCCACCGGCTCCATCCACTCCTGCCGCTCGATCACATCCACGCCGATTTCCGCAGCCATACCTCATCCTCCACGAACAATGCTATTCCCGTCGGCAAATTACCCCTGGTGTGGAACGGCACAAGCGAGAAACGAGTTGGTACGCAGGGCGGCTATTCGCGGTGTTGCGCCACGCGGGAGACTGCGTGCACGAGCTTGCGCCACGGGATGTGCTCCTGGTCCTCAAAGGCGATCCACTCGCCTTCGCGCCAGCTCGAGTAGAACCAGCGTGCCACCAGCGCGAGGTACTCCTGCCTTTCCCGGACGGTCATTTTGGGCGAACGCGTGTTGACGAAGGCCTCCCGCAGCTTCTGGTCGAGCGAGACGGGCTTCCCCTCCTGCACCTCGAAGCTCAGGCGGCGCCGGCCCAGCCACCACCCGGCCCGCACGAACCACATCTCGACGGCGTCGCGCTCCACGGATGGCGTAATCGCAACGCCGTTGAGCCGGTCGATGTCCCGCGCCATCTCGTCGCGCAAATCGAGCACCTCCCTGACCTTTTCATAACGGCGGTGCTGGCGGGCGGCCTCCTCGAACTGCAACTCCTCGCTCAGGCGGTCTCGCGACTTGCCGATGGTACTGAGCAGCGAGCGGCCGCCGCTGGAGAGGAACTCGGCGACCCGAGCTACCTCGTGGCGGTACTCGTCCGGGCCTACCACCCCCTGGCAAGGCCGCAGGCACATCCCCATCTCCCCGTAGATGCAGCCCGGATGGTCGGGCGAGGGCGTCAGGTCCTCCTGGCAGCGGCGCATCTGGAACAGATCCAGGAACTGAGATTCGAAGCGTTCGGCCGTCGAACGCGCGCGAAACGGCCCGAAGTACACCGACGGTGAACGGCCCAGGTGGGTGGTCACGGTGCTTCGAGGGAATGGGTTGTGGAGGGTGATCCGGATATACGGCGGCATACGCAACCGGATCATTTCCAGGTACTTGCCGGGATAGTGTTGCCGCGCTAACTCATACATCCGGACAGCGGACTCAAACGCCGAGCCGGTCAGCTCGTATTCGATCCGCTGCACCGTCTCACGCAGGTTGAGGATTCGGGAAGGCCCCGCGCGCTCGCCCATCAGGCGCCGCAAGCGCCGCCGCAGCAGGGCGGTGCGGGCCAGGTACGGCTCGCCCTCGCGCGGCCAAAGCAGGAAAACCGCCGGATTGTTCGGGACGCCGGCGATAGCTCGATCGAGCGCGGCGAGGTCTTCGCCGGCCTCGATCGCGATCATGCCAGCGCGCCCAGGTTCGCGGCCACGTGGGCGGTGCTCGACATCCCGACCAACGCCACCGACACCCCCGGTGTTTCGCGGGTGAACCGGATGGCTTCCGCCGCGCCGGCCTGCCGCAGCAAGCGGCCCTGCAGTAGCGTTGCGCTCGCCACTCCCGCGATGCCCAGCCGTGCGGCTTCCTCGAACGCGGGGCGCCCCTCTGTCATGGCCATGTTGAAGGGAATCTGGATGAAGCGGAAGCGATGCCCCGGGCCGCCGGCCGCCGTGGCGATCTGCACTATGCGGTCGAGTTCGAGTTGCCCCGGCTCGCGATAGCCGTCCCACGTCGCCGTGCCATACCAGCGGATTCGGCCGCACCCTGCCAGTTCCTCCAGGCGGTCGAATGCCGCGCGAAGCCGATCCTCAAAGAGTGCCCGGCTCACGAACCGCAGTTGCGTCTCGGGATTATGCAAGTAGAGGACGTCGATGGTATCGAGCCCGAGGTTCGCCCTGCTGCGTTCCACCTGGTCCGCGAGGAAATCGGGCGCCATCGAGTGCACCCCGCCGGCCACGTCCTCGGCCCGCAGGAAATCCGGCACCGCGCCCGGGGTAAGGAAGCCGGCCTTGGTCGAAACTCCCACCTCCTCGCGCCGTCCGAAGCGCGCCAGGGCAACTCCGAGGGCGCGCTCTGAGCGCATCTGCCTGTAATTGATGGCGGTATCGAACCAGTTGATGCCGCCTTCGAGCGCTGCCAGCGCGGCCTCCGTATAGCCGCGATCAGTAGTCTCGTCGGCGTTGCCCAGGTAGGTACCCATCCCTAGGCTGGCGACATTCAGCCCCACCGCAGGGCGGTAGAATCCAGCGCCCGCAAGCGCGGGAAAGCGCGCGGCATATCGCGCCGTACCTTCCGGGCTGGCGTGCCCGCCGGTCATTCCTCAGCCGATTTGGTTTCGATCAGGTGCCGGGTCTCAGCGATGAACTCCCCGACAGCCTTCGAACCCCTGTCGCCGTGCTTCCGGTTGCGAACCGATACCTGCCCGTTCTGCGCCTCCCGGTCCCCCACAACCAGCATGTAGGGGATCTTCTGAAGCTGCGCCTCCCGGATCTTCAGGTTCACTTTTTCGTTGCGGTTATCCACGTCTGAGCGAATGCCCGCGGCTTCAAGCTGGGTGCGTACCAGACTCGCGTATTCCGTGTGGCGTTCCGAAATCGGCAGCACCGTCGCCTGAACCGGCGCGAGCCAGACCGGGAACGCACCGGCGTAGTGCTCGAGCAGGATGCCGAAGAAGCGCTCCACCGAGCCGTATAGCGCGCGATGCACCATCAGCGGCTGGTGGGCTTTGCCGTCCTCCGCGATATACTCCAGGCCGAAGCGGCGCGGCAGGGTGAAATCGAATTGTACGGTCGAAAGCTGCCAGGGGCGCCCGATGGCGTCCACCAGCTTGACATCGATCTTCGGGCCGTAGAACGCGGCCTCGTCGGGCATCAACCTGGCCTTCATGTTGAGCCGCGACGTCGCTTTCACGAGGGCATTCTCGGCCATTTCCCACTGCTCCGGGGTGCCGTCGTACTTGCCGCTTGCGCCCTTGTCCCAGGTGGAGAGCTCGGCCTCGTACTGTTCGAAGCCATAGGTGGTCAGGGTGTCGATGGCGAACTGCAGGCAGTTCACCACCTCGTTCTCAATCTGGTCCGGCGCGCAGAAGATGTGGGCGTCGTCCTGGGTGAAGCCGCGCACGCGCAGCAGGCCGTTCAATACGCCCGAGCGTTCGTACCGGTAGACCGTCCCCAGTTCGCCCAGCCGCACCGGCAGGTCGCGGTAGCTGTGCTGCTTATCCTTGTAGATCAGGATGTGGAACGGGCAGTTCATGGGTTTGAGCTGGTATTCGACATCGTCCAGCTCAATCCGCTTGAACATGTTCTGGGAGTAGAAATTGTAGTGCCCGGAGGTCTTCCAGAGGTCTGCCCGCGCCACGTGCGGGGTGTAGACGAGTGAGTAGCCGCGCTTGAGGTACTCGTCCCGCATCCAGTCTTCGAGCTGCTTCCGTACGATGCCGCCCTTGGGATGGAAGAAGATCAGCCCGGGGCCGGCCAGTTCCTGCACACTAAACAGGTCGAGTTCCTTGCCCAGCTTGCGGTGATCGCGCTTCTTGGCTTCTTCGAGCCGCGCCAAATAGGCATCCAGGTCCTTTTGGGAGAAGAACGCGGTGCCGTAGATGCGCTGGAGCTGCGGATTCTTCTCGTCGCCCTTCCAGTAGGCTCCTGCGATCGAGAGCAGCTTGAAGGCTTTGATTTTGCCGCTCGAAGGCACATGCGGCCCGCGGCAGAAATCGGTGAACCGCGGCCCCAGGGTGTACTCGCTGAATATGTCTCCGGCGCGCTCGGTGATGAGCTGGACTTTCATCCAGTCGCCTTCCCACTTGCGCAGGCCCTCTTCTTTGGCCGTAAGCTGGCGCTCGTAGGGCAGGTCCTGCTTCTGCAGTTCCCACATCTTGGCCTCGATCTTCTCGAGGTCTTCGGGGGTGAACGGGGTAGGCCGGTCGAAATCGTAGTAGAATCCGGTATCGATAGGCGGTCCGATGCCCAGGCGGGTTTCGGGGTAGAGTTCCAGCACCGCCGCTGCCAGGAGGTGAGCGGCCGAGTGACGATACACTTCGAGCGCCTCCTGGTCCCGTGTGGTGAGGATCTGGAGGGTGGCGTCCTGCTCGATAGGCCGGGTGAGGTCGTAGAGCTCCCCGTTTACTTTGGCCACCAGGGCGGCATCCGCCAGCCTGGGGCTAATCTTCCGGGCGACATCGATGGGGCGGGTCCCCGCCTCCACCGGCTGCCGGGTCCCGTCGGGCAGGGTGATTTCGATGGTACTCATGGGGAATCTTAATGTTAGCACGGGCTTAGCTGATGGGGGTTAGGGGATCGGAGACATGAGATCGGGCTCCGCACGGCGCTTGCCATCTCCCATCTCCTATCCCCAATCCTCCCCGGCGCCTCCTCCCCCACCATGTCGAGGTGTTTATGGGGATATAAATTATTCTGCTCAGGGTGGAAAGCGACATGAGTATCTCTTATACTTGTACACAATACCTTTCCGCGTGACACCGCGAATTTATGTAAAGGATTGAGAACAACAAGGCGATGAGTCTAAGCCAACTCGCACGGTCTATCTGTGAGTCCCCAACCCTGAAGCTCAACGAAACGGCTGCGCTTCTTAGGGATAAGGGCGAACCTGTCATTCATCTCGGCGGCGGCGAGCCGAAAAGCAAGACGCCCATCGACGCCATCGTCAACTGCACCGCGTTACTGAACACCGGTGACGTCAAGTACACGCCCCCGGATGGCATTCCCGCGCTTAAGAAAGCCATCATCCGTTATACAGAGGAGCACTACGGTCGCGTAGTCGGCCCCGAGAATGTGATAGCCTCGAGCGGTGCCAAGCAGGCCATCATGGTGGCGCTCTACGCCATCCTCGATCCTAAGGACGAAGTCGTCTTCCCGGCGCCCTATTGGGTCAGCTATCCCGAAATGGTGAAGCTGGCCGGCGGTGTGCCCGTTATCGTCAAGGCGCTGGACGGCAGCTTCCAGCCCACGGTGGAGGAGATGGCCGCGGCCGTCGGCCCCTACACCAAAGCGATCATGCTCAACAGCCCGAACAATCCCTCGGGCGTGGTCTACGACGAGAAGTTCATTGCCGGTGTCGTCGAGCTCTGCGAAAAAAAGAGCCTCTACCTCATCATGGACGACACGTATAACCGGCTTATCTTTGACGGCGGCAGCCCCGTTAATTGCTACAAATACGCCACCGACTTTACCGAGCAGTCGAAGCTCATCCTGGTAAACTGCGTGTCGAAGATGTATGCCATGACCGGCTTCCGGATCGGCTGGGCAGTCACCAACAAGGCGCTCGCGCGCGCCATGTCGAACATCCAGTCCCAGCAGACCTCCGGTCCGGCGGCCCCCTCGCAGTGGGCCGCGGTGGGGGCGCTCAACGGCGTGCAGTCCTCGATCGAAAGTCTCCGGATGACGCTCGAGAATAACCGCAACATCATGATAAAGCGCCTGGAAGCCTTCAGCGGCGTCAGGGTAATCAAGCCAGGCGGCACTTTCTACTGCTTCCCGGATTTCAGCGCCTACATGAAGGACTCTCAGAAGCTGGCCGCTTTCCTGCTCCAGAAGGTGCGGGTAGTGACGGTGCCAGGCAAGGAATTCGGCATGGACGGGCACCTGCGGCTCAGCTACTGCGGCACCGTCAAGGACGTGACCGAGGGCCTGGAGCGCATCAAATGGGCGCTCGACCCCGACGCTCCCAACGAACTCTACCTTGGTGACCGTAAACTGGTGAGGGATTGGCTATGAACCCGTACATCGACATTCCGTCGCCCGCGGCCGGTGAGGCCGCCCAGACCGCCAGTATCTTCGGCCTCCAGAATCATGGACTGACGAACCTGCACCGGGTCTACTGGAACCTGCCCACCCCGGCGCTCTATGAGGAGGCCGTGTTCCGTGCCGAGGCCCGCATCTCGCACCGGGGCCCGTTGGTCGTCTATACCGGGAAGCATACGGCCCGCGCGGCCGCGGACAAGTTCATCGTCAAGGAGCAGACCACCGAGGAAAACGTGTGGTGGGGCGAGTACAACCGTCCCTATAATCCCGAGGCGTTCAGCGCTCTGCTGGCGCGCCTGCAGGGCTTCCTCCAGGGCCGCGATGTCTTCGTGCAGGATTGCTTCGCCGGGTCCGACCCGGATTACCGGCTGCCGGTCCGCATCATCACGGAGTATGCCTGGCACAGCCTTTTCGCCCGCAATATGTTCGTGCGGGCCAAAGGTGTGGATGCCCTCAGGCGGCACGTCCCCGAATTTACTATCATCGCAGCGCCGTCTTTCAAGGCTTCCCCTGTCATCGACAGCACCCGTACCGAAACCTTCATCATTGCCGATTTCGCCGAACGCATCGCCATCATCGGCGGCTCAGGCTACGGCGGGGAGATTAAGAAGACCATCTTCACGGTCCTGAACTATCTCCTCCCGCTTCAGGGCGTGCTCTCCATGCACTGCTCCGCGAACGTGGGTCCGGAGGGCGACTCCGCGCTTTTCTTCGGTCTTTCCGGGACCGGCAAGACCACCCTCTCGGCCGACCCCTCGCGCCAGTTGATTGGCGACGACGAGCACGGCTGGAGCGACAACGGCATCTTCAATTTCGAGGCCGGCTGCTACGCCAAGGTGATCCGGCTCTCGGAGGAGGCTGAGCCCCAGATCCACGCCTGCACGCGGCGCTTCGGTACCATCCTCGAGAACGTGGCCATGGACCCGCTCTCCCGCCACCTCGACCTCAACGACGATCGCATTACCGAGAACACCCGCGGCGCCTACCCCATCGACTACATTGACAATTACCTTCCGGGCACGATGGGCGGCCACCCGAAGAACGTCATCTTCCTGACCTGCGATGCCAGCGGCGTCATGCCGCCTATCGCGCGCCTCACGCCGGACCAGGCCATCTATCACTTCATTTCCGGCTATACCAGCAAGATCGCGGGCACCGAGGTGGGGCTCGGGGTCGAGCCGGTCATCACATTTAGCACCTGCTTCGGCGGGCCGTTCATGGTGCACAGGCCGTACACTTACGCCGAAATGCTGAAGGCGCGGGTGCTCAAGCACGGCGCCACCTGCTGGCTGGTCAATACCGGCTGGACCGGTGGGCCTTTCGGGGTAGGGAAGCGGATTAGCATCCGGCATACCCGCGCGCTGCTCAATGCCGCCCTGAACGGCAAGCTGGCCAACGTGCCTTACCGCGTTGACCCGATCTTCGGGTTCGAAGTCCCGACCGAGTGCGACGGCGTCCCGGCCCAGATTCTCGACCCGGCCAATACCTGGCCCAGCCGCGAGGAGTACTTCGTGCGCTACGAAGCCCTGGCCGCCCGCTTCATCGAAAATTTCAAGCTCATGCAGGAGGGCTGTCCGCCTAAGATTGAGCAGGCCGGTCCCAAGCGGTCCTCCGCCGGACGGGCATAAGATAAAAGGGAGATAGGAGATAGGAGATGGGAATCGGGTCCCATCTCCCGTCTCCCGTCTTCCTGTCTCCTGCCTTTTCCCCCGCCGCCCGCTATAATCTAAGTTCCATGAAAGCTCGCGTCTTCGTTTCCCTCAAGACCACCGTCCTCGATCCGCAGGGCAAAACCGTCCGCGCCGCCCTGGCGGGCCTCGGCTACAGCGCCATTACCGACGTACGGCAGGGCAAGTTCTTCGATATCGCGCTAGCCGATGGCACCAGCCGGGAGGACGCCCGCCGCGACATCGAAACCATCGCGCACGAGGTTCTGGCCAATCCCGTGATCGAAGACTACCAGGTCGAGTTCATCGACTGATCCCGAGTCCACGTACAGAACAGAACCCTCAGGTCAAGGCCGCGGCGGCATCCCACCATATAATGTAGAAATGTGTGGGATCGTAGGCTACATTGGCCGCCAAAAGGCCGTGCCGATCATTCTGGAGGGTCTGAAGCGTCTGGAGTACCGCGGATATGACTCCGCGGGACTGGCCGTCTACTGCGACGACGATCAACTCGCGGTGCGGCGCGCCGAAGGCAAACTGAGGAATCTCGAGGAAGTCGTCCGGCTTGACCCCGTTGACGGCACCTTCGGCATCGGCCATACCCGCTGGGCCACCCATGGCCGTCCTACGGAGGAAAACGCCCACCCGCATCGCGACTGCAAGGGCGATATCGTGGTGGTCCATAACGGCATCATCGAAAACTACCTGGCGTTGAAGCACCGCCTCGCCGGAGAGGGCCACAAGTTCAAGACGGAGACCGACACCGAGGTGATCGCCCACCTGGTTGAGGCCCACTTCAAAGGCAATCTGGAGCAGGCGGTGCGCGCGGCCATCGCGCAACTTACGGGAATCTTCGCCATGGCGGTAATCGCGCGCTCGGACCCCAACAAGATTGTGGCCGCGCGTTCCGGCCCTCCGGTGGTGATCGGCCTGGGCCAAAACGAGTACTTCGTGGCCTCGGACGTCCCCGCCATCCTGAACCACACCCGAGACATGTTCTTCCTGGCGGATGGCGATATGGCCGTCCTTACCATGGATGGAGTGCGGCTCAGCGATTTCGAGGGCCGCCCCGTCAACCGGCAGGTTTCCCACATCCTCTGGGATCCCATCATGGCCGAGAAGGGCGGCTACAAGCACTTCATGCTCAAGGAGATCTATGAGCAGCCGCGCGCCGTTCGTGACACCACCCTGGGCCGCGTGGGCCAGGAGTCCGGCCGCATCTTCCTCGACGAGATGGATATCACCGCGGAGGAGTTTCGCCTCTTTCGGCACATCCGCATCGTCGCCTGCGGCACAAGCTGGCACGCCGCCCTGGCCGGCAAGTTCATGATCGAGAAGCTGGCGCGCATCCCCGTGGAGGTGGATTACGGCAGCGAGTTCCGCTACCGCGACCCCATCCTCGACGGCGATACCCTCACTATCCTGATCTCACAATCCGGCGAAACGGCCGATACCCTGGCGGCCCAGCGCGAAGCCAAGCAGAAGGGTTCCAAGACCCTGGCCATCTGCAACGTGGTCGGCTCCATGATCACTCGCGAGGCCGCCGGCACCATGTACACGCACGCCGGACCCGAGATCGGGGTGGCTTCCACCAAGGCTTTCACCGGCCAGCTCACCGCGCTATTCATACTGGCGGTCTACCTGGGGCAGGAACGGGGCGTGCTGGACGAGGCCGCGTCGCGCTGCCTCGTGCAGGAGTTGTTGCGCCTTCCCCATAAGCTCGAAACCGTGCTATCCGGCGACCAGCAATATGAGGAACTGGGGCGCAAGCTGTTCCGCGCCACCGATTTCCTTTTCCTGGGCCGCGGCATCCATTTCCCCATTGCCCTCGAAGGCGCGCTCAAGCTGAAGGAGATCTCCTACATCCACGCGGAGGGCTACCCGGCGGGCGAGATGAAGCACGGGCCCAACGCCCTCATCGACGAGAAACTGCCGGTGGTGGTGCTGGCCACGCGCGATCCGTCGAGTCAAGAAAGCTGCCTCCTCTACGAGAAGACGCTCGCCAACATTCAGGAGGTAAAAGCGCGGGAGGGTATGGTACTCGCGTTGGTGACCGAGGGCGACACCGAAGTCCCCCAACTGGCGGACTACGTCGTGTCGCTGCCGCCGGTGATCGACCTGTTGGCCCCCATTATCGAGATCGTGCCGCTACAGTTACTGGCCTACCATGTGGCGGTGCGGCGCGGTTGCGATGTGGACCAGCCCCGAAACCTGGCCAAAAGCGTTACGGTGGAGTGAGTGCGGCAGACTACCCACGCGGTCCAGGTTCAGACCCGCGGAAAGGGCCTCTACGAGATCACCGGGCAGGTAACCGGCTGGACGCGGGACCAGCGGATCCAAACCGGCCTGCTGACGGCGTTCGTGCAGCACACCTCCGCCTCCCTCACTATTCAGGAGAATGCCGACCCGGACGTGATCCGGGACTTGGAGGAGTTTTTCGCCCGCCTGGTCCCCGAGAATGCCCGGTGGTATCGCCACACCCTTGAGGGCCCCGACGACATGCCGGCCCACATCCGTTCCGCCCTAACCCAGACGAGCCTGTCGATTCCCATCCACCGGGGCCGCCTGGCGCTCGGAACCTGGCAAGGCATCTATCTCTTCGAGCACCGAGACATGCCGCACAACCGAAGCGTAATACTCCATATCCTGGGGCAAGACGAGGGGCAAACCCCCTAACTCCCATCCCCCATCCCCTATTCCCTAGTTAATCAGTCGCCCCTGCCGCATGAAGGCCGGGGTGTCGAGGTCCTCCGGGTCATAGGCCTGCTCCTCGGGTTCGGGTTCGGGCTCGGGCTCTGGTTCGGGTTCAGCCGCCGCTACGGGCTCGGGCGCGGGCTCGTACGCCGGTTCGGGTGAAACGGTCGCCGGGATCCGGGTCTCCGCCAGGATGTCGATGGGCCGCCGGTCGGCCGTGCCCGCCATGGGAGCGTCATCCGGCTGGAAGCCGGTAGCAATGACCGTGATCTTCACCGCGTCCCCCATCGACTCGTTCTGGATCATTCCGAAGTTGATCTGTACGTCGTCGTATGCCGCGGCGTCCCGAATGATGTTGCAAGCCTCGTTCACCTCATGAAGCCCAAGCTGGCTCGACCCGGTGATATTAATGAGGATCCCCCGGCTGCCGGTAATCCTCGAATCCTCAAGCAACGGGCAGTTGATCGCGGCTTTGGCGGCCTCAACGGCCGCGTTCTCGCCCTTCGCGATGGCGGTCCCCATCATGGCGTACCCCATCCCCAGCATCGTCGCCTTGATGTCGGAGAAGTCGCGATTGATCAGGCCGGGGGTCACCATAATGTCGCTGATGCCCTGCACGGCCTGCCGCAGCAGGTCGTCGGCTACTTTGAAGGCCTCGAAGAAACTGGTGCCCTTGGGTACGAGATGCAGCAGGCGGTCGTTGGGAATCGCGATTACGGTATCGACGGTGGAGGCGAGTTTGGCCAGCCCCTGCTGGGCCAGCTTCATGCGCTTGGGCCCCTCGAAGCCGAACGGCTTGGTCACCACCGCTACCGTGAGGGCGTCCAGTTCCTTGGCGAGCGAGGCAATTACGGGTGCGGCGCCCGTCCCTGTGCCGCCGCCCAGCCCGGCGGTGACGAACACCATGTCCGCGCCCTGCAGCAGTTCGATGATCCGGTCGGTGTTCTCGAGCGCCGCCTCGCGGCCGATCTCGGGGTTCGATCCCGCACCGAGTCCGTGAGTGATCTTCACGCCGATCTGGAGCTTGTTCGGTACCGCGCATGCCGCCAGCGCCTGCCCGTCCGTATTCATGGCGTAGAACTCGACCCCTTCGAGCCCCTGGTCCACCATGCGCGCCACGGCATTTGAACCGCCTCCGCCGACGCCGACCACCTTAATACGCGCGCCGGTGCGGATGTCTTCCTCAATCTCGTACTTCAGCGAATCCAACTCGCCGTCGATGAGCCCCATCGCGTTCTCCTTCGAATCCCGTCGGTTCTGTTCCTGCGGCATCGCGCTCACCGGCTCAGGATGCGGCCCAGCAGGCCCGCGGCCTGGCGTTCCACCTCGGATTGCATCTTAAGCTTCGCCGAATACATGGCCAGCCCCGCGGCCGTGTTCCACTCGGCGTTGTCGATCTCCTCGGGCCAGTCCAACACGCCCAGCGGAAGCCCCTTGCGAGCCTGGCAGTTCAGCACATCCTCCGCCACATCGCAGATGCCCGGCAAGTTCGTGCCGCCGCCGGTCAGCACCACCCCGCCGATCAGCGCCCGCTCCATGCCCACGCGTGCCAGCTCGCGCGCCACGTACTTGAACAGTTCATATGCGCGCGCCTCCAGAATCTGGTTCAGCAGCCGCCGCGGAGCTTCACGCGGTTCGCGGTTCTCCGGCGCCGGCAACTCCACCATGGAGTTCTCAGGGGTGCTGGCCGACACCGCGCAGCCGAACTGCCGCTTGATCAACTCGGCATCCTCGAAGCTGACGCACAGCCCCACCGCCAGGTCGCGCGTGAAATGGTCCGCGCACAGCGGCAGGCTGGTGGCCAGTTGCAGGGCGTCTCCGTAGTAGACCACCAGGTCGGTCGATTGCGCCCCTACGTCCACCAGCGCCACGCCCTCCCGGCGGTCTTCCGGCAGCACCGCGGCGTAGCATGCGGCCACCGGCTCGAACACCGTCTCCTCAACCACCAGGTGCGCCATGTTGACCGCCCCCACCACGGAATTGTGCTCTTGGGTCGAGGTGGTAATGAGATGGACGTTAGCCTCCAGGCGCGAGGCCAGCATGCCGCGCGGGTCGCGATGTCCGGGGTGGTCGTCCACCACAAAATCCTGCGGGAAAAGCTGCAGCACCATGCGGTCATCCATGAGTTGCACGAAGGACGCCCGGTTGACCGCGCGGTTCACGTCCCGCTGCTCGATCTCACGCGGGCGGCCCAGTTCGATCACGCCGCGTGCATTGGCGCCCCGCACGGTAGGGCCGCCGATCCCCACCACGGCCGATTCCACGGATACCCGCGCCTGCCGCTCCGCTTCCCGCATGGCCTCCAGGGCCGAATCCGCCGCCGCCTTCTGGTCCGCGATCTTCCCCTTGGCCCAGCCGTACGACTCCACCTGACCGCATCCCAGGAAACGAATGCGCCCGTTCTCAAGCAGACAAATCACACACCGGGAGCGCGCGCTCCCGAGATCCAGTCCCACGGCGAAAATGCTTTTTCCCGGCATATCTCCCAAAACCGGTGTTGGGTCCTGGGTGTTGGGTAGTAGCTACGGCTAAGCCCCACCACCCATCACCCGACACCCAACACCCTCTCTCAATCCTTCGCAGTAATCCTGTCGTCCAGCCGTAAATCAAACGTCAGCGTCGCCTCCGAGCGCTTCCGGATCTCCGAATAGTGCGCCAGAAAGCCCTGGTAGCGGCGGGCGTAATTCCCGTCGCCCATCAACAGTTCCACCGGGTGCCCGTCGATTTGTGTCACGATGCGGAGGTTTTCCGCATCCGCCGCGTTGACCTCTGAAATCTCCTTGCCCGCGGGTCCCAGAGCTTCAAGCAGCTTCGTCATGGCGTGCACGCGCATCCGGCGCTCGGCATCGCTCTGCGCCTCGGTAATGCCGCTCAGCACGGGAAAGCTGAAGTGCGATTGCGCCGGAGGCTCCAGAAGCTGTCCGTTGCCGTCGATCAGCAGTACCCGGGTGAACCCCGTCGCGAGCGGCAGGTTCACGAATGCCAGCGGTTTGCGCTCCGTGATCCGCACTACCAGCCGGTTGGGCCAGACGCGCGATACGCTCGCCTCCGCCACCCAGTCGATCCCCATCAGCCGCCGCCTGCGCTCAGCCAGTGAGACCGCAAAGACGCTGCGCCCGTAATCCGCCTCGAACACCCGCATCAGCCGCGTGCGCGAGGCATACCGCAACCCCTCTATCGTGAGCGCCGCGGTGTCTTCCCGTTCCAGCGTGAACTGCGGGTCCGTAAGGGCGAACTCCCGCACCTTGAAGCCCGCCATGCCGGTCGAGACAAACAATACTACCCCGCCCGCAGCCATCAGCCACGGTCGCCAGCCCCACCGGGTTTTGGGCTGCTCGCGAGCCATCCTATCCGTTCCGCAACCGGGCCAGCAGGGCGTCGCCGGCCTGCCATACGTTGCCCGCCCCAAGCGTCAGCACCAGGTCGCCTTCTTCCGCCACGCCGGCCAGCGCTTCCACGCCACAGTCAATCGTTCCCACGTACTCCACCGAGCGATGCCCGAACTGCCGGATGCGTTCCACCAGCGCCGCCGCCGTCACCCCTTCGATGGGTTGTTCCGAGGCGGCGTAGATGTCCATTACGAAGAGGTTGTCGGCCTGGTGGAAAGCTCCCCCGAATTCGTCCATGAGGTGAAATGTGCGGCTGTAACGATGTGGCTGGAACAGCACATGCACCCGCCGGAAGCCGCACAGCCGTGCACCCGCGAGGGTGGCCCGGACCTCCGTCGGGTGGTGCCCGTAATCGTCGATCACGGTGATGCCCCGTTCCTTGCCGCGTATCTGGAACCGCCGGTCCACTCCGCTGAATGTCGCCAGTGCGTCGCGGATCGTGTCCGGCGGCACCTCAAGTTCCAGCGCCACCGCGACCGCCGCCATACCGTCCAGCACATTGTGCTCGCCCGGGACTGCCAGATGGAAACGCCCCAGATCCGTGCCCCGGAACGTCAGCCGGAAATCGCTCGCGAAATGTCCGCAGCCGATCTGGCTGCCCTGCAGGTCCGCCTGCGCGGTGGTCCCGTAGGTGATAGTCCGACGGCGCACCGACGGCAAAATGCTCTGCACGTTTACGTCGTCCAGGCACAGGATCGCGGCGCCGTAGAACGGCACCTTGTTGACGAACTCGATAAACGAATTGCGGATGTCGTCGAGGGACGTGTAGCAGTCCAGGTGCTCCCGGTCGATATTCGTCACCACCGCCACGATGGGCGCCAGCTTGAGAAACGAGCGGTCGCTCTCGTCGGCTTCCACCACCAGGAAATCGCTGTGGCCCACGCGCGCGTTCGAGCCGCCCATGGTGCCCACCCGTCCCCCCACCACGACCGTGGGGTCGAGCCCCGCATAGTTCAGGATGGTGGCGGCCATCGACGTCGTGGTCGTCTTCCCGTGGCTGCCCGCGATGGCGATCCCATATTTCAGGCGCATCAACTCGGCCAGCAGCTCGCCGCGCGGGATCACCGGAATTTGCTGCCGTCGCGCCTCCTGCACCTCCGGATTACTCTCGTCCACGGCGGAGCTCACCACCAGCGCATTGGCGCCCCCGACGTTTGCCGCGTCGTGGCCTGCATGCACCGTCGCGCCCATCGAAACCAGGCGTTCGGTAATAGGTGACAGCTTCAGGTCCGAGCCCGATATCGTGTATCCCAGGTTGAGAAGCACCTCGGCGATTCCGCTCATCCCGATGCCGCCGATTCCCGTAAAATGGAGGTGCTGGGCCTTAAAGAACATTTCCTCTCCGTATTGTTTCGGCTTTGTGCGTAAGTGTCAATGGAAAAGCGTGCACGCCGATGCCTCCATGATATCCGCCGCCCTTACCGCTGCTCCGGGCTTCGCCAAGGCGCGCGCCGCGGCTCCCATGCGCTCGAGCGCACCCGCTTCGGTGCTCATTTCCCGCACCTCCGCGAACAGCCGCTCGCCGGTCATGTCGCCGTCTACGACCAGCCGCGCGGCCCCTGCACGCTGCATCGCCTCGGCGTTGCGTAACTGGTGCTGGTCGGCGGCGAAAGGGAAGGGCACCAGGAGCGATGGTTTACCCGCGGCCGCCAGTTCCGCCACCGCACCCGCGCCGGATCGCGATACCACCAGGTCCGCTTGGGCGAACGCCCCCGGCATGTCCTTTATAAAGTCCGTCACCTCGCCTTCGAGGCCGCACTTAGCGAAGTCGGCCGACAGCGCCGCCGCGCCCGCACGTCCCGCCTGGTGCAGGATCCGCACCCGGAATGGCGCTTCCCGGAACATCGGCCAGCTTTGCCGCGCCGCCTGATTGAGCGTGCGGGACCCCTGGCTGCCCCCGGTGATCAGGATGGTCAAGACCTCGCCGCGCGGCTTGGGAGCAATCCCGAAAAACTCCTCCCGCACCGGCAGCCCGGTCATCTCGGTACGTCCTGAAGGAAAGAAGCGCTCCGTCTCCGGAAAACTGATGAGCGCCCGTTCGACGAACCGCGCTATACGCCGATTGGTGAACCCTGGGACCGCGTTGGGCTCCATCACCACCACGGGAATCCGCCGCGCAAGCGCCGCCAGCACGGCCGGTCCCGCGGCGTATCCGCCCATGCTGAACACCGCTCCCGCGCCGCGCAGCATCGCAATCGCGCGCACCGTACTCCAGGGCAGCATCCACAATGAGCTCAGCCGCTGCCGCCACCCGACGGCATTAAGTCCCCCGATCCGAACGAACTCCAGCCGGAACCCTTCCGCGGGAACCAGCCGCGCCTCGATCCCGCGCTCGGTCCCAACAAAAAACACCTCCCGCCCTCGCCGCCGCATCTCCCGCGCCACAGCCAACGCAGGAATGACATGGCCCCCGGTGCCGCCGCCGGTAAATACAAAAGCGGGAGATGGGGGATGGGAGATGGGGGATGGGGACTCGCTTCGCTCGTTCATACGTATCGGGCCAGGGAGTTCCGGAGGGCAAAGAGCTGTTTGGAGAGGGCGCTGATCTCCTCGATCCTCGGGAGCAGTTGCTCCTGCGGGAAGTAGCCCAATCGGGCTGCGATCTCGAGTTGTGTTTCCACCTCCGCCAGGGAACCTTGCGCCATGGAGATGTGGTTCAGATACTCCCGGGTGGACTCGCGCCGGTGTCCCTCCGCGATATTCGACGGAACGGAAACCGCGGCGCGCCGAAGCTGGCTCATAATCCCGTACTTTTCATCCGGCGGAAAGGCCGCGGTAATCTGATAGACCGCCACGACGAGGTCCATCCCGGCCTGCCAAACCCTCAGTTCGCGGAAGTGACTCAACGCCGGCCGCACACCGCTCGTTCCCATCTCCTGTCTCCCGTCTCCCATCCCCTATCCAGCGTGCTCGCTCACATTCATCAAAATCCCCAGCGATGCCATGGTCGCCACCAGGGAACTGCCTCCGGCGCTGATCATGGGGAGGGGAATTCCCTTGGTGGGCATCATCCCCAGCACCACGCTGATGTTCATGAAGCCCTGGACCACCACGAACACCGTGATCCCCAGGGCCAGGTAGCGGCCGAAATCGTCCGGCATCCGCACCGTCGCACGCAGGCCGCGCCAGAAGATAATCAGGAATCCGCCCAGGAGTCCCAGGGAGCCGATCAGCCCCGTTTCCTCGCTCACCACCGCGTAGATGAAATCCGTATGGGCCTCCGGCAGGTAGAGCAGTTTCTGCCGGCCCTGCATCAGACCTTGGCCGAAAGTGCCGCCGGCGCCCACTGCGATTTTCGACTGCCCAGCCTGGTAGCTTGTGTCACGGGAGGTCAGGGATTTCTGCAAGTATCCGGTCAGGTA
>DATMYF010000027.1:0-6056 GCA_035561075.1 Bryobacteraceae bacterium | reverse complement strand
GGGGTTGGGGGATGGGGGAAAAGCAGGGTGCTACGGGCACCCGCCGACTAAACCCCAACACCCAGAACCCAACACCCAACACCCTGCTTATCCTTTCCACAATATTTCTGCGAACTCGTGAAACCCTTGCTTTCCGATTACCCAGTTCGCCGCCTTCAGGGCCCCGCGGGCTAAGCCTTCGCGGTTGCGAGTGACGTGGCGGAGCGTGATGGTTTCAGCCGCGGAGTCGAAGCCGATCTCGTGCGTGCCGGGATGCGCTCCGGCGCGGTTTGAGCCGACGTCGATGGTGCGGCTGTAGCCCGCCTTCTTCATCTCATCCACCAGTTTAATCAGAGTGCCCGAGGGCGCGTCCTTTTTGGTCGAATGGTGAATCTCCCAGGCCCACGCGCCGTATGCCGTTTCGTCCGCCAGCAGGCGCGCGGCCTCCTGCACCAGCCGGAAGAAGGTGTTCATTCCGACCGAATAGTTAGGGCTCCACACCAGGCCGATGCCATTGGCCTCCACGGCGCGGCGGACGCGCTGCTCGTGCGCCAGCCACCCGGTGGTCCCGATTACCAGGCTCACCCCCAGGGCGGCAATGCGCTCGACATTATCCGGCACGGCGTCCGGGATGGAGAAGTCGATGGCCACGTCGACGTTGCCGAAATTCTCGCGTGTGATGCCGGAGCCGTTCGGGTTGTTGAACTCGTCGAGCTTGAGGACTACCTGGAAGCCGGCTTCGGGGGCAAGCTGCTCCAGCAGCCGGCCCATCTTGCCGTAGCCCACCAGCGCGAGGCGTCGCGGTTGATCAGGCATGCGCTGCTCCGTTGTGTTCGAAGACGGCGGGATCGAGCTGGGAGAAGAATTCGCTGTGCAGCGCTTCCACCGCGGGCTTCAAATCCGCCTCCTTCACGACAAAGCTGATATTCAGCAGGGAGGCGCCCTGCGAGACCATCGCGACGTTGAGGTCCAGTGCATTGAAGACGCGGCGCGCCACCCCGGGAGTATAGCGGATATTGTCGCCCACCAGGCAGATGATGGCCTGGCCTGGGTGGATTTCCACGTCGGCGAAGTGCAGCAGTTCCTGTCGGATGGCGTCCAGGTTGCGGGTGTCGTCGATGGTGAGGGAGACGCTCACCTCGGACGTGGCCACCATATCGACGGAAGTCTCATAGCGCTCGAAGACCTCGAAAATGCGCTTGAGGAAGCCGTAGGCCATCAGCATGCGGGTGGAGCGCACGCAGATGAGCGTGATGTTGCGTTTGCAGGCGATGGATTTCGCCGCGTTGGCGCAATGCACCGCGTCGGAAATAATGCGGGTCCCCCCTACTTCCGGCCGGCGCGAGTTGAGGATCAGGACCGGGATATCCTTCTCCACCGCCGGGACGACGGTGGCAGGGTGCAGCACCTTAGCGCCGAAGTAGGCCAATTCAGCGGCCTCGGCGAAGGAGATGATTTTGACGCGGTGGCCGTTGGGGAGAATCGTCGGGTCGGCGGTGAGCATGCCGTCGACATCGGTCCAAATCTGGATCTCCTCGGCGCCGATTCCGGCCCCCACGATGGAGGCAGTGAAATCGGAACCGCCGCGGCCAAGCGTGGTGGTGACGCCGTCCTGGGTGCAGCCGATGAAGCCGCCCATCACCACCACGGATTTTTCGGCGAGCGGCGGGACGGTGGCGGCAAGGCGCGTATAGGTTTCGGGGAAGAGCGGCGCGGCCTGCGTGTGGCGCTTGTCGGTGATAATCACTTCGCGCGAATCGACGTGCACCGCTTCCATCCCGAAGTGCCGGAAGGCGAGGGTGACGATGAGGCTCGAGAGCCGCTCCCCGTAGCTCGAAATGGCGTCCACGGAGCGCGGGCTGAGTTCGCCCAGCACCGCCAGGCCCTTCACCAGTTCGGTGAGTTCCTGGAAGTGCTCGTCGAGGACGCGATCGAGCGCGGCGCGCTCGGCCAGCGGCACCACGGCGCGGGCTTCGCGGGAGTGGAAATCGCGCAGGTCGTGGATCTGCCGGAGGTAGTCTTCACGCTTGCCCGCAATAGCCGTCTGGGCGATGGCCAGCAGCTTGTTGGTGGTTTTCCCCATGGCGGAAACAACCACCACGGGACGGCGGGATTCGCGCGCTTTCACAATGCCCGCCACCCGTTCGATTGCGGCGGCCGACTCTACCGAGGAGCCGCCGAACTTCATCACGATCATCAGTCGAGCATCCCTTCCGAGCACATCAGCTCGGCATTGAGCACGGCCGCGCCGGCAGCGCCTCGCACGGTGTTGTGCCCCATGGCGACGAACTTCCAGTCGAGCACAGGGCAGGGGCGCAGGCGCCCGATGAAGGCGGCCATGCCGCGCTCGCGCTCCGCGTCCTTGCGGGGCTGTGGGCGGTCGTTCTGTTCCATGTACTGCACGGGGCGCTGGGGCGCGCTGGGCAGGTTGCGCTCCTGCGGCAGGCTGCGGAATTCCGTAAAAGCACGCAGGATCTCTTGCTCGGAGGGCTTGGCAGTGAGCTCCACCGAGATGGTGACGGTGTGGCCGTCAACCACAGGGACGCGGTTGCAGTGCGCGCTCACTTTGGCGGCAAGCGGCTCGATGCGGTCGCCGCACAACTCGCCCAGGATCTTCTGGGTTTCCTGCTGCATCTTTTCCTCTTCGCCGCCGATGAAGGGGATCACGTTGGCGTTGATGTCCATGGAAGGGACACCCGGGTAGCCTGCGCCGGAGATGGCCTGCATGGTGGTGGCGATCACGCGGGTGATGCCGAACTGCTTGAGCGGCGCCAGGCCCATGGTGAGGACCACGGTGGAGCAGTTCGGGTTAGTCACGATCTGCCCCTTCCAGCCGCGATTGCGCTGCTGGCAGGCCGCGAGCTTGAGGTGGCCGGGGTTGATTTCGGGCACCAGCAGCGGCACGTCCTGTTCCATGCGGTGGTTCTTCGAGTTCGACACCACGATGTGGCCGGCTTCCGCGAAGGCGCGCTCGATCTCGGTGGCGACGGAGGCGTCCATGGCGGAGAACAGCAGCCGCGGAGCGTTGCCGGGCTTCGAGTCCATAACGGTGAGATCCGCCACGGTGGCGGGGGTCTCCGCTCCGAGGTGCCACTTCATGGCATCCCGGTACTTCTTTCCCGCGGAACGATCGCTGGCGCCGAGCCAAGTCAGGTCGAACCAGGGGTGGCCCTGCAGAAATTTGATAAAGTGCTGCCCTACCATTCCGGTAGCGCCGAGGATTCCGACTTCGATACGGTTTTGCATAACTCTCCGGGCCACCCGCCTACTCAGTGAGCAAACGAGCAACCATGTGTTGATAGATATTGACGGCTTCGAGCAGTTCCGACTTGGGCACCCGCTCTTCGAGGGTGTGAGCGACGTGAATGGAGCCTGGGCCAATGAGGAAGGGCTGCCCCCAGGCGCCGCCGAACGCGGGAATATCGGTAGTATAGGCCACGACGGTGGTGGGGATCCCGGGAACGGAACCCAACCGCACGGCGGGAATTTCCAGCACCGGCCGCGCTTCCGCGCGACCCTCGGCGGCACGTGCCACGGCCGCCCGGATGCCCGCCGAATTGTTCACTAGCCGGATCATCACCTCGGCGCGCGCGCTGTCTGGAACGATATTTGGGGCGCGTCCGCCGGCGATGGTGCCGATATTCAGGGTGGCGGGGCCAAGCACGTCATCGACCGGCAGTTCAATGCGGCGCAGAGTCTCCAGGGTGTCGAGCAGCTTCAGGATGGCGGATTCGCCCAGTTCCGGGTAGGCCGAGTGGGCCATGCGGCCGCGGGCTTCAATTTCGTAGCGCAGCGCGCCCTTCGACCCCAGCGCGAGCTGGTTGCCGGTGGGCTCCCCGTTGATGAGAAAGCGCGAGCCGCGGGGTGTCTTGGCGGCATGGTAAGCGCCGGCGCTGTTGCGCTCTTCTCCGACCACGAACAACAACCCGAAGTTGCGGGTGCCGCCTTCGAGCAGCGCCTCGGTCGCCTTGATCATGGAGGCGATGATGCCCTTGGTGTCGGCCGCGGCGCGTCCCCATATGTGGGTTTCATCCTCGCGGGAGGGGTAGAAGGGCGGGACCGTGTCCATGTGGGTGGAGAGGGTCACGATGGGCGCCGACCCCCACCAGGCCAGGACGTTGTAGCGATGCGGCTCCACTTCGATACGTTCGAGCTTGCCGCCATGGCGCTCCACGAGCGGGGCAAGGTAATCGCTGAGGTAGCAGCCTACGCGTTCTTCATTGTCGGTGATGGATTCGATATCCACCAGCGCCCGCGTCAGTTCAAAAACATTCATAAAGCGCTCGACGGGGGTGGTTGGCGGATACAGGAAGGAGAGACGGCGGTCTTTCGCTCCCGATAGCGCTCCACCCGCCTGGGAAACGGGTGACAGTGGGCAGGTCTTAGCCTTACCCCCCAACCGAACGGCGATGAGCCTGCCGAACGGCTTCGGCGGTGATCCTGCCGGCCCCTTTCCCCGGCCGTCCGGGACTCATCCGGAACCGCCGGCACGGGTAATCATGGCCGCCGCGCCTCTACCGAAAACATCAGGATATCGAATGGCGGGAAAGCAAGTCAAATGGGGGCGTTATCTTTCAGCCCACAGAAAGCGAACGAATACGGCGGAAACCGCGGCCAAAACCGCCAGCCCGAGACCGCAGAGACGGACCACTGCGGGGTCGACGGCCTCAAGTGCGCCGGTGGGAAACAGCAGGACACTCGCCACGATCGCGACCGAGGCGGCCGCGATTTCGCCGTACCGGACGGCGCGCGTGGCCCTCTCTCCGGCGTCCAGACGCCGTCGCAGGGCGGCCTTTGCCCAGATCGCGGAGGCATCCGGAAGCGGTTCTTCCGCGGGCTCCGAGGCCAGCATGCGGACGAATTGCGCGATATCCGCATCGTTCATCGCAGGTCTCCTGCACAGAGGTTGTGTTGCTTCAGTAATGCTTCCATTTTCCTGCGCGCCCGGAACAGCAGCACCCGCACGCTCTTTTGCCCGCAGCCGAGCGCCACCGCGATTTCGTCATGGGCGGCGCCCTCCACGTACGCCAGCCAAAGCAGCGAGCGTTCGCGGACGCTCAACATGGCGAACACGCGCTCGACATCCGTCGCCGGCATACTCGCGGGCGCCTCCTCCCGCCAGCGCCATCGCAGCGCGCTCAGCCAACCACGCTCGCGTGCCTGGGCGCGACAGTGGTCCAGGATCAGATTCGTCGCGGTGCGGTAGAGATAGGACTTCCGCCGCGCCTCCTCGGCCGGTGCGCCATTCAGCAGGCGAATATACGCCTCCTGGAGGATATCGTCCACTACCGCGATATTCCCTGCCACGCGTCTGATCTAAGCACGCAACGCGGGGGCGGTGCGGGTGTAGAGCTCCTCGAACCCGTCGCGCGTGAAGCGTTCGATTGGGGATAGACCATCGATCGCCGGGTCAGTCTTCGCGGTGCGAATCCTCCGCAAGCATCTTCCACCGGCGGGCCAGGTGATATGAGATATAGGCGGCGGCCAGCAGTCCGGCCCCGAGGAACATCAGCACAATTCCGATGGTGGGGACCGCATCCGCGACACGGGTAAACACACCCAGCAATGCCAGTCCCAGCCCTACCACCAGGACCACGATGCCACGCCGGACCGAGGCGAGAATCGTCCGCCCCGGCGATTCGCTCTCCGCAATCCCACGGAGGAATTGCGCCCCGGAGGGCGTCTGCAGAAAAGCCGCCACTTCATTCCCGGAGCCCAACTTGTCAATCAGAGCCCTCTGGACAGAGCGGCTCTGTTTCCAACGCAGCGCCCCGATTAAGAGCACCAGGGCAAAACCGGACGTGATAAAGACACCTAAGATGACGATGATCTCGGGCAGACCGATGCTACGCATGTTTACCTCCGGGCACTTCTGTGAATCCGATCTCTGGCATTATCTACCTCCAGGGCTGAAACGACCCAAAGGCAGGTGAGGCTAACAAGCATCCGCGCTTCTTGCGCACACCATGCGGCAGGCGTAGAGTTGATATTCGACTTCATAAATGGAGGATTCATGGCAAAATTGACCAGGCGGGAGGCCCTTGCGGGGGCGGCGGCGGGGGTGACTGTTGTTTCCC
>DATMYF010000026.1:0-57535 GCA_035561075.1 Bryobacteraceae bacterium | reverse complement strand
GTCGGGGAGTGGCGGCGAGGTCTTCCCGGAGGCGTGACACCGATTCGGAGAGTTCTCTTGTGCGGCCCGGGGCTTCACCGCGCCAGAAGGGTATTGACGGCGGGGCTCCTCGGGCGTCTTCCACACGGACTCGGCCGGGCTCGATGCGGCGAATGCGCCAGGAGCTTGTGCCCAGGAGGAAGGTGTCGCCGGCCATGCTCTCTACGGCGAAATCCTCGTCTACGGTGCCGATTTGGGTGCCTTCCGGCTCGGTAACGACGGCGTAGTTGGCGTTTTCCGGGATGGCGCCTCCTGAGGTGATGGCCGCCAGACGCGCGCCGCGGCGGGCCCTCAGGCGATGGTTCACGAGGTCTCGATGGAGCCAGGCGCCGCTGCGGCCTCGGTTGGAGGTGATGCCTTCGGAGAGCATGTCCACGATGGCGTCGAACTCGGGCCGCGCCAGGTCGCGGTAAGGGCACGCACGGCGGACCATGCCGTATAGCTCGTCCTCGCCCCATTCGCCCGTCGCGCAGGTGGCCACAATCTGCTGGGCCAGAATGTCGAGTGGCGCGCGGGGGATGCTTAGGCGGTCGAGTTCCCCGGCGCGGATGGAGCGCACCAGCGCGGCACACTCGATCAGCTCGTCCCGCGTGGTAGCGAAAAAGCGGCCCTTGGGGGTGGCGCCGACCCAGTGACCCGAGCGACCCACGCGCTGCAGGCCGATGGCGATCGAGCGCGGGGTACCGATCTGGCAGACGAGGTCCACGGTTCCGATGTCGATCCCCAGTTCGAGCGAGGCGGTGGCCACCACGGCCCGCAGCTCCCCGGCTTTGAGCCGCGCCTCGGCGTCCAGGCGCAGCGCGCGCGAGAGGCTGCCGTGGTGGGGCAGCACGGCGCCCGGCCCCAGCCGCTCCCCCAGGTAGTGGGAGACCCGCTCCGAGAGCCGCCGTGTGTTCACGAAGACGAGCGTGGTGCGGTGCTGCCGGATGAGCTCCGCCACGCGGTCGTAGATCTCGCCCCACATCTCCGTGCTTGCTACCGGCCCTAGCTCATCGCGCGGCACCTCGACCGCCAGGTCCATGTCGCGCCGGTGCCCGATCTGAACGACCGCGGCGCGCTCGCTGAGGAACGCGGCCACCTCCTCGATGGGCTTCACGGTGGCGGAAAGCCCGATGCGCTGCGGACGGGGCCGCCCCTGTTCCGCCACCAGGGCGTCGAGCCGCTCCAGCGTGAGGGCCAGGTGGGAGCCGCGCTTGTCCGCCGCCACCGCGTGGATCTCGTCCACGATTACGGTCCGGACGGTCCGCAGCATCTCGCGCGAGCGGCCGGCCGTGAGCAGGATGTAGAGCGATTCAGGCGTAGTGACGAGCAGGTGCGGCGGGAGCTTGCCCATACGCTGCCGCTCCCAGGCGCTTGTGTCACCGGTGCGCAGGGCAGCGCGGATGGAGGGCAGCTTCACGCCTTCGCGGGCAGCCAACGCGGTGATCTCGGCGAGCGGCGTTTCGAGGTTCTTGTGGACGTCGTTTCCCAGCGCCTTGAGGGGCGAAACGTAGACCACTTCGGTGCGGTCCTGGAGGGTGCCGGCGCGCGCCTGCCGCACGAGACCGTCGATGGCGTTGAGGAATGCGGCCAGCGTTTTGCCCGAGCCCGTCGGCGCGGAGATCAGGACGTCCCGCCCGGCGCGGATTTCCGGCCACCCGCGCAATTGCGGCTCCGTTGCGGACGCAAACCGGCTCTCGAACCATTCCGCGACCAGGGGGTCGAAACCGGCGGGCATATATCTTTAGTGTATGCGCATCTGCCAAAATGGGTAGTTCACCCAGATGGACTTTCCGGTCGGCCTGGGCGGCGTCTGTTGGGCGCCGCTCCGGTTCGCTACGCCGGGCTCGACCGGTTGGCCCCGTAAACCGCTGCGCTGCCCCTCCTGCTTCTCCCGCGATTGCGCGCGCGGCGTCGTGGCCGGCAGGCTGGACCACTGGCTGCTGGCACGCGGCCGCATCCCTTACGAATGCCGGTATTGCGGGAAGCGCTTCCGTTATTTTGCCCCCGAGCGGGAGGAAACGCCGGTTCACACGTCCAACCCGGACGGACGATGAAACCCATTACCCTCATTCTGCTCTGCGCGCTTTTGCCGGCGGCGGCACGCGCCGAGGAACTGAAACGGCGCGCCTTCTTCGGGGCCGCGCTCGGGCCGGGGGCCGCGGTTGCCGCGGTGCTGCCGGGCTCCCCCGCGGCCGAGGCGGGTCTCAAGCCCGGGGACGCTATCACCCGTATGGGCGGGGTTTCGATGCGGGAGGCCGCCGACATCCTGGGCTGGCTGCGTACTGCCCCGATGGACAGGCCGATTCCCGTGGAACTGAAGCGCGGCGAAGCCACAGTGCCGGTCACGCTCCGGCTGCGCGAACTGGCGCGCGAGAGCAGCCCGGACTACGACGTCATCCACGGCTCGGTAGCGGTGGAGGGCGAACGCCAGCGCACCATCATCACCCGGCCCAGGGGCGACGGCCCTTTCCCCGCGGTGCTGCTGGTGGGCGGTGTCGGTTGCTACTCGCTCGACAACCCTCTGGCGCCGCCTCTTCCGTATCAGCGCATCCTGGCGGCCTTCACCCGCGCGGGCTTCGCGACGATGCGCGTCGAGAAGCGCGGGATGGGCGATAGCCAGGGCGGCCCCTGCATGGAGACCAGCTTCGAGCGCGAAACCGCCGGCTACCGCGCGGGCCTGGCCGCATTGGCCGCCCAGACGTTCGTCGACCGGGAGCGCCTGTTCCTGTTCGGCCACAGCATGGGTGGTATCTCCGGACCGCTGGTGGCACGCGATACACCCGTACGAGGCATCATCGCGATGGCCACAGTGGGGACCTCCTGGTTCGAATATACCCTTGCCAACACGCGCCGGCAGACAGCCTTGCGAGGCGCTTCCGGGGAAGCGGTGGACCGCCGCGTACGCGAGGCGCAGCGCTGTTCGAACGGCCTGCTGGTGGAGCGCCGGCCCCGGGCCGAACTGCTGGCCGCCATGCCCGAATGCGCCTCCCACTTCGAGTACCCCGCCTCCGACCTGTACTTCCAGCAGGTGGCCGCGCTCGATCTGAGCTCCCTCTGGAAGGACACCCGGGCCGCCGTGGCAGTGGTCTACGGCACTTCCGACTTCATCACCAGCGCCTGGGAGCACGAGTACCTGGCAGCCCGCATTAACCGGCTCCGGCCCGGCCGCGCCACCCTCATCGCCATCCCCGGCCTGGACCATTTCTTCCGCCGCACCCCCACCCAGGAAACAAGTGTTCAGCTTTCCGGCAAGCCCGAGCGGGACATTCAGTACGGTGACGATGAGGTGGCCGCACGCCTGATCGACTGGATGCTGAAGGCCTAGCAGTATACTTGCCCCAGGAGGGGGCAATGGAATTTCTAGTAATCGGGGGGACCGGCACGGTCGGGTCCCAGGTGGTGCGCGGACTCTTAGGGAGGGACCACACGGTGCGGGTCCTGAGCCGCACGGCGGAGCGGGCGGCACTGGTGCCGGAGGGCGCGCGGGGCATCATAGGCAACCTGCGAGACCCGGCGGGATTGGGCCGCGCATTCCAGGATGTAGATGGCGTGTTTCTGTGCACGCCCCTGGCGCAGGACGAAACCGAGCAGGGCCTGGCGGCCGTGCGCGCGGCCCGGGATGCCGCGCCGCGGAAGCTGGTTTACATGTCGGTCCACAATCTCGAATATGGGCCGCAAATCCCGCATTTTGCGAGCAAGGTACCCATTGAGAAGGCCGTCAAGGAGTCCGGCATCCCGTACACGCTGCTGCGGCCGAACAACTTCTTTCAGAACGACTACTGGTACCAGGAGGCCATCGTCAAACACGGCATCTACCCGCAGCCGATCGGGAGCGTGGGGGTAAGCCGCGTGGACGTGCGGGATATCGCCGATATGGCGGTGGCGGCCCTGACTCAGCCGGGGCACGACGGCGCGACCTATCCTGTGGTGGGGCCGGACGCCCTCACCGGCGAGCGCGTGGCGGAAATCTGGACGCGCCATCTGGGCCGCGAGGTGCGCTACGGCGGCGACAACCTGGAAGCCTGGTCCCGACAGGCCCGCGCCATGCTGCCCGAGTGGCAGGTCCACGACGTCGCGATCATGTACGCACATTTTCAGCGGCACGGCCTCATCGCCACCGCCGCCGAGTTGGAACTGCAAGCCAGGGCGCTCCACCATCCGCCGCGTTCTTTCGAGTCCTTCGCCGCCGAAACCGCGCACGCCTGGGGCTCCCGTACCGCCGCATCGTAGGGTTTCCCGCCGCGGTAATATAGGACCCATGCGGCGCTTCGTGTTATCAACTATCGCGCTGCCGCTTGCGGCCGGTCTGGCTGCTGCGGCGGCCCCGGGCTTCGTGCCCCTCTTCAACGGCAAGTCCCTCGACGGCTGGGAGGTCTGCAACGGCAAGGCCAGCTACCGGGTGGAGAAGGGCGAAATCGTCGGCACCACCGCCGAAGGCAGTCCCAACAGCTTCCTGTGCACGAAGAAAGAGTACGGCGACTTCGTCCTGGAGTTCGAAACCAAGACCGACCCGGCGCTGAACTCGGGCGTCCAGATCCGCTCGCACCGCTACCCGGCCGAGACTATCGTTCAAACGTTCGATGGCAAGCAGACCTCGCCGCGAAAGCAGCCCGCCGGGCGCGTCTACGGATACCAGGTGGAGATCGCGGACGAGAAGTCCGGCGCTTCCGGGGGCATCTACGACGAAGCGCGCCGCGGCTGGGTGCACAACATCGCCTCCGACCCCGTGGCCAGCAAGGCATTCAGGGACAATCAGTGGAACAAGTACCGCGTGGAGGCTCGCGGCGACCGCATCCGGACGTGGATCAACGGCGTCCCCTGTGCGGACCTGGTGGATTCCATGGACCTCACCGGCTTCGTCGCGCTCCAGGTGCACGCCTATAAGGGTCCGCAAACCGAAGTGCGCTGGCGCAATGTCCGGATCCAGGACCTGGGGCGGCACGAGTGGCGATCCCTTACCGACGGCCGCACGATGAAGGGTTGGACCCACGATGGCGGCGGCGACTGGAAGGTCGAGGAAGGCGCTTTCCACGGCACCAGCACCAGCAGCCCGGGCTACCTGGTGAGTGATGAAAGCTTCAAGGACGTGACCGCGCGCCTGAAGGTGAAAATTCTGAAGGGCAACAGCGGCTTCTTCCTGCGTGCCGATCCCAAAACCCGCGCCGGCTACGAAGTGGAGATCGACTCCGAAAAGCGCACCGGCGGCTACTGGGAAGTGGGCGGCCGCAACTGGGTGACCGGGCCGGAAGACAACGCCGTGGTGGTGAAAAACGACTGGAACCTGATCACGGCCTCGCTGCGCGGACGCCGCATCGTCTTCCACGTGAACGGCAACAAAACCGTCGACATCCCCGAGGACACGCAGGGCAAGATCGATGCCGGGCGTCTGGCCATCCAGGTGCACGCCAGGATGCCCACCGACGTCTGGTTCAAGGACATCGAAGTGCTGGTGCCCGCCAAGCGGTAGCACGATGCTTTCGCGAAGAGCGTTCCTGGCCGCCGGGGTGGCGACACTGAGCGCGGGGGCATTGCCCGCCCGCCCCGCCGGCCTGAAGATCGGGGTGATGGACGGCCCGCTGCGCCTGAGCGGGAAACCTTCGGCCATCGGCCTCGCGAAGAGCCTTGGTTTCGCCGGCCTCCAGGTGACCATCGGGCGCCCGGCCGCGGGCGGCCCCCTGCCGCTTGAAGATCCGGCGCTGCAGCAGGCGTATCTGGCGGAGTCGAAGAAACACGACCTGCCCATTTACGCCACTTACCTGGATGTCCTACACGTCAACTGTCTCAAGAACGATGCGCTGGCCCGCCAGTGGGTGTTGAAGGGCATCGGGATCACGCGTGCATTGCAGACGCGCGTCCTCATGACGGTTTTCTTCGGGAAGTGCGCACTCGAGAATCGCGCGGAAACCGACTACGCCGCGGACGCCTTCCGGGAACTCGCCCCGGAGGCCGAGAAAGCCGGGGTGGTAATCGGCTTCGAGAACCTGCTCTCCGCGGGTGAGAACGCCCGCGCGCTCGACCGCGTGGGTTCCAGGGCGTTCCAGGTCTACTACGACGTCGGGAACGCCGTCAACCTGGGCGGCTTCGACCCGGCGGAGGAGATCCGCAGCCTGGGCCGCGGCCGTATTTGCCAGTTCCACTTCAAGGACAAGGGCTATCTGGGGGAAGGCAAAGTGGATTACCCGGCCGTCCTGAAGGCCATCGAAGACATCCGGTTCGAGGGCTATGCAAATCTGGAAACGATCGCGCCCTCGGGCAACTCGGAGGCTGACCTGCGGCGCAACCTGGCTTATCTGCGCGGGCTGATGCGCTAAAGGTTCGACAGCAGCTTCATGGTGGCGCCGTGCACCACCACGACGTCCGGATCCCGCTGCATGGCCTCGAAGTAACGTTTGCCGAAGCCGCTTCCGTCTTCGGCGGGCACCAGGAGGGCGCGCGCCTGCGCCAGCAGCCGGTCGGCGTCGGGCACAGTGGGTTCTTCCTCCGCCGCAATGGTTTCGTCGATCGCCACGACGAGTTCGGAAAGCTCGTGCAGCCAGGCGAACCATGGGTCGTGCATCAACAACCCCAGCAACTCGCCGCTGCTGCCGATGCGCGCTACGTCGCGCTCGTAGATCTCCCGCTCCGAATCGAGCAGCGTCTTGTGGACCCGCAGCAGACCGTTCCGCAGGTCCGTCAGGCGGCGGCGCGTGTGGTTGGACGTGGGACCCATGCCTCCATAGTAACCCGCTCGGCTTGCTCAGGGCGTTCGCGTCTGCACAACCCGAACGGTCCACGACCAGTTCTCGGGCGGCTTCTCCGCAATCAGCAGGATGCGGAACATGCGATCGCCCCAGGCCGTTTTCAGACGCCCGTCTTCAATGCGAATCTCCTCCACCGACGCCTTCAGCGCCGTGGGATCGAACAGCACCCGTACCGGCCCCAGCCTCAGTTCGCCCGCCTCGCCCGGCTTGACTTCGCACGGCGTCATCAGGGTCACGGTGATCTTATCGGGCCGCTTCTTCAGGTCGAAGCGGTCGGAAATCCGGACCTCGTTGGCTTTGCGGTCGAGCATCACTTTGCGCCGCCACTTCTCGATGCCGGCCTCCGGGGGATACGCGGCCTCGATGTTCATCGCGATCTCGGCGCTCGTGTCGTCGGAGCGATGCGACACTTCAGTGGCCGCGAACTGGCGTCCGGTGGCCTGCATCACCCCCCCGACGGTGGGCACATTATGGTAGGCCGACTGCATCGTCCAGATCTCGTAGCGCCGGGAACTGAACGTCTTGGCCGTGTAGGTCTCGACCCCCACGTCCACGATGGCCGGCTTGCCGTCTGCGTACACCACGAAGTTGCCAACGTCGTTGTGATTATGGCTCTCGGCGTTGTGCCCGCCCTGCGCGGCCACGTAGAGCCCCTCGGTGGAGCCCTCCTTCAGGCGAGCGGCCATCACCTGGATCCCGGGCAGCCAGACGTCGCGAACCAGCGGCGGCTCGGCCTTCACAGCGGCCATACCGTCGCGGTCGAAGAGGCTGGCAAGCTGCCTCCCGATGCCGTCTCCGGAGCCGCCGGGCGTGCCGTATTGCGCCGCGGCCCAGGCGCCGAATGACTGCATTTTCGAATCCCCGATACGCCGCCCGTAGCGAAAAACCAGGTCCCCTCCGATGCGCGCTTTGGCCGAGGCATCGGCGAAATTAATGACGTACTCTCCGGCGATGTGGGCGCGGTAGATGTAGCGGCCGATCTCCTGAATCAGCGGCACCCGGTAGACATTCACCGTGCCGCGGGTGCCGGAGCGGAGCAGTTCCAGGCAGTCGAACAGCGAGCCCCCGGCGCGGCTCCAGTAGCCGGGCCCTTCGTCGCAGCCGCCGTCGTCGTGATAGACCGCCAGGAAACGGTCCAGGCTGCGCATGATCTTATGCACGGTAGCGGCGCGCCGTTTCGGGTCGCGTTCCTCGAGCAGCGCGCACGTGAGCCAGTTGGAGTCGATCCAGGGTGTCCAGTTGTTGAGATTGGCCCGGCCGTTCGGGTCGAGCCCCATCCACCAGAAATCGTTACGCTCGAAGTTTGGGGTCAGGATGCGCCGGTCAATCTCCTGCTGGATGCGGAGACGGAGCATGGGCGACACATTATCCAGGCGCGCCCCGAGCAGGTAGGCCGTCCAGGCCAACAGGCTGCCGGTTTCGGCGGCGAAGAGATCCACGACGGGCTCGGAGACGTCCGGCAGACCGTGCCGTAGGCGCTGGAGGCTCAAGTGCGCCGGGTAGCCCCAGAAGCTCTCTTCGCAGGTGGTCCAAATGCCGTTGGCGATCTCGTCGAGGAAGCGGCCCTTGCCCTCTACGCACTCCGCTGCCACCAGTGCTCGCAACCTCGCGCGCCGGATGCCGTTGACTCGCTCGTAGCGGGAGCGGTTGCCGTCCCGCGCGAACCCCAGAAACAGGGTGGCGGGGAGCGTGGGCCACTCGCCGTGCGCCTCCGCCTCCCCGGCGTCCACCAGCACTTTGCGGGTCTGGGGCGGCAGCCCCTCCCACGCGTGGCGGTTGTCCGCCGCTGGAAACGGCTTCCAGTCATCCCGCGAAACCAGCACCGTAGCCAGTTTCGCGGGGGTCCAGTCGCCGGTCAGGATATTCGCGGGCCGCTTCGTCGCAGGCGCCGGAACGGCTGCAGAGGATAGTGCCGCAGACGTAGCCAAGTGGAGCGAAGCTGCCGCGGCGGGAAGTTCGCGCCGGGTGATGGGAGGCATGGTGTAAGGATGAAGCTTACCATGCTTCCCTCAGCCTCGCCTTACCAGCGCCTGGACGGCCAGTCCCGGTCATCGCGCCCGTCCCTGCCGTAGCCGTCCCTGCCGTAGCCGTCCCTGCCGTAGCCGCCCGGGTCGTAACCACCGCGCGCCCGGAAGTCGCGCAACTCGGCCAGGTCGCGAGCCAGCATGCGCCGGTCGGCTGGGTGCAAGCGGTCGGAATTCACCAGGTGCTGAATATTCTCGATACCTTTATCCAACCGCCCCTTGTCGAAACGGCCGTCGCGCCAGCGGTCTTCAAAGCGCCCCAATTCCTGCATGGCCCGGTCGAAGTGCTCGCGCTCGTGGCCGTCGAGATAGCGACCATTGCGGGCTGCACGGTTGAGGTCGGACATGGCACGGTCGACGGGACTCCATCCGCGCCGCGCCATCCGCCCGCGGTCTTGCGCCTCCAGCGCCGGCCCGAACAGCAGCCCGGCCAGCAGCACTATTCCCAGCCCCGCTTTTGCCCCGTTGAAAGCCATCTTCCACCTCCACGATGCTGGACGGACGGCACCCGGCGGTGCGTTTCGAGATGTTGGGATTTTAATGCGAACTCAAGCGGCCGGTGCCGCCATCACGCGCGGCCGGCTCCTGGCCGCCCAGCGCAGGCGCGCCTCCGAGAGCAGCAGCATCATCGCGATCACCACCAAAGTCGCAGCCACAGCTTGTGGAATCGTGAGCACCTTCTTCCAGGGGTCCGCCAACTGGCCGTAGACCAGCACGACGTGCACCCAGTAGATCAGCAGCGATGTCTTGCCGAAGGCTTGCAACCCGCTCCACCCGCCGCCCGCGCCGTGTTCGGTCCACAAGTATGCCCCAGCCAGAGTGAGCAGCACCAGCCCCACCCGGATCACCACCAGCCCAGGACTGTTCAGCCAGAACTCCGAGTTGTCGTAGAGGGAATAAGGAAGGTTCGAGAAGTACTGCCCTCCGAGCACCAGCCCGAAACCCAGCAGCACGGCCCATTGCAGCCCGCGCTCCAGGCGGTCCGGTCCAAGACCGCGCAGCACAGTTCCCCCAGCCACCCCGAAAATCAGGTACGCGGACCACGGGAACAGCGCGAAGACCTTGCGATTCGGCGCCAGGTAATCCCGCACCAGCCACGGCACGCCGCTCCAGTCCACCGCGCTCACCAGAGGAGAGGCACAGGCCACCGCCACCGCGGCCAGCGCCGTCCAGTGCGCGCGCCGCGCACGCGGCAGCAGGCCGGCCACCGCCACCAGCAGCATGGAAACCGCCATGCAGTTCAGAATGTCTACTTTGAAAATTGCCCGCCAGGGCGCGGTGTGCCAGGAAAACGCGGTGTTGCTGATGCGGAAGAGGAACGCCACTCCCAGCACATAGCCGGAGCGCCGCATGAGCACCGAGAGCCTCTCCGATGCAGTGGCGCCCCTCCGGTCCAGCCTGTCCATCTGGAACGCGAAGGTAACCCCCGCCAGAAAAAGGAACAAAACCGAAGCCATCCCGCCCACAAACTGCGAAAGCATGTAGCCGGAGCTTTGGCGCAGATCCAGACGCACCAGGGAATTGAAAGTATGGCACTCGATCATGATGAGGACGGCAAGGCCGCGCGTCCAATCAAGGAAGGGGAGTCTGCCCACAGAATTCAGCCGCGGCCCGCCGTTGGGGTCCGCAACTCACCTGGCTGGCGCACGATCGTGCGGGCCGGTGACGGGCTCTCTACCCGGCATGGCGCCGGGGCGGTATGGACTGGTCTCACAAACCTAGAATCGTAGAGGGACGGAAACCGCCGAAGGTGCCCTTGGGCTTGTCGTTCTTCGGCTGGGGCTGCTCGTTACTATCCGTCGGAGCGCGGACACCCATCTGACGGTAGTAGTATTCCAGCAGCGTCCCCGGATCGAAATCGATAGCCTTGGCGTACTGCCGGATGTAGTTGGTGTTATAGATGCCGCCGGGCAATTTCTTGAAATCGCCCCCTTCAATCGCGCGGAGGGCGCGAATGCTGATTTTTGTGGCTTCGGCGATCTGTTCGAGAGAGACCCCGCGATTGGCGCGGATTCTGGCAAGCCCTAAAACGCCGTTCTCTTCCGCCATTATGCCCTTCTCCAGCGAATGTAGTGGCTGTGGGGGGTACTACACTCGGCCTAAAAATGTCAATGTGGCCCGTTTCACAGAGTACTAGAACTATTAGTACCCGAAATCCCCACGCGATGCAATAAAAAATTTGTAAGTAAGGTTACATTGTACACCCAGAGGGACTGCTACACTCAGAGGAAATGGGCTTGACAAGGAGAAACTTTTGCACGTCGGCCTCGGCCGGCCTGCTCGGTTCTCTCCCGCGCATTGGTGTGCCTGCTGTCCGCGCCTATCCCAAACTGCTGGTCCTGATCGTCGCGGAGCAGTTCCGTACGGACTACCTGGACCGGGTCCGCGGGTCCCTAACGGCTGGCGGCTTCCGTCACCTGATGGAGGCGGGAGCCTGGTACCCCGACTGCCGATTTGCCGGGAGCACGTTCACGTCGAGCGGCGCCGCCACCCTGGCCACGGGCGCCTGGCCACAACAGCACGGCATCGTCGCGGACGTGTGGTACGACCGGACGTCCGGAAAGCCCGTTCCCGCCAGCGCCGAATCGATGCTCGCCACCACCCTGGCCTCCCAGGTTGCGGCAGCCCCACGCACGCGCGTCTTCGTCTCCGCCATGGATCCGCTGCCGGGCGCACTGCTAGAAGGGCGTACACCCGCGGCCGGGTTCTTCACGCAACCCCGGGGGCAATTTCTGGCCCGCGGCGAGACCCCCGCCTGGGTAGAGGAATTCAACCGGCTGCACCCAATCGAGAATCTGCATAACGCCCGTTGGGCGGCGATCGGCGCTGCCGCGGACGTGCCGCCTTTGCGCGTCCTTACCCAGGACGGCGCGCAGCCCGAACAGTTCAACGCGCTCTACCGCTCCTCGCCCTTCGCCCAGATCCGGCAATTCGAATTCGTGCGGGAACTGATCGCCCACGAGGGCCTCGGCCGGGGCGAGACCACCGATTTCCTCGCCGTTTCATTGGGACCCCTGGCGCAATTGGCATATGAGGTGGGGGCCGATTCGCCGCTCATCGACCAGATGGTGCTGCACCTGGACCGGCAGCTCGAATTCACAATCGAGAGCCTTAACAAGGAGCCCGGCCCTGGAAACTACGTCCTGGTGTTCACGGCCGCACACGGAGCGCCGCCGGCGCCCGAGCCCTCCAACCGGTCGCGCATGGCGGTGAACGGAGAGGCGCTTGCCCGCGCCATCGACCTCGCTCTATCGGAACGCTTCGACACCGTGCCCACCCGCACCGCCTGGGTGGAGAAGTACGTGTACCCGTTCCTGTGGCTGCGGGCCGGCGCCATGCGGGCGCGCAACCCCAGGGAAGTGCGCGCCGCTGCGGCGCAGGCCGCGCTCGCCAATCCCGCGGTGGCCGGCTACTTCACCGCCGACGGCGATTCGTCCCACGGCGGCGAGTGGGCGCGCCGTTTCCGCAACAGTTTTCATGCCACCCGCTCCGGCGACGTGATGCTTTCCTATCAGCCGGGGTACGTTGAGGAGTACGGAGCCGGCCGCGGCATCTCGTACGGCTCGCTTTATAACTATGATGCTTGCGTGCCGCTCTTCCTCTACGGCCCACAGTTCCGCCCTCGGGTATTCGAGAACACCATCGAACCCATCGACATAGCTCCCACCCTGGCCCGCCTCGCCGGCGTGGCGCTGCCTTCTTCAAGCACCGGCCGCGTGCTCGCCGAAGTGTTCGCGGAACCGGCCGGACGCAAATGACCGCCCGCGATCCGCGCCTTGCCACCAAGCTCTGCGGCCTGGAGCTCGCGAGCCCCGTGCTGGCGGCCTCCGGCACCTTCGCCTACGGCCTGGAGTTCGAGCGCCAGGTGGATCTCGAAGCCCTGGGCGGCTTCGTGGTGAAGGGCCTGTCGCGCGAACCCATGCCCGGCAATGCACCCCCACGCATCCAGTTTGCCGAGGCCGGGATGATCAACTCCATCGGGCTGCAGAACATTGGGGTCCGGGCCTTTGTGGAGGAAAAGCTGCCGCGGCTGGCGCGCCTCCGCACCGCCGTGTTCGCCAACGTTTTCGGAAACGCGGTGGAGGACTATGTCGAAGTGGTGCGGGTGCTGGAGGAGGCCGGCGGACTGGCCGGCTACGAACTGAACGTCTCCTGCCCCAACACGCGCCACGGCGGCATGTTCTTTTCCTCCGATTGCGGGCTGCTGGAGGAACTCGTTTCGGCGGTGCGGGCGGTCTGCCGGCGCCCTCTCATCGTGAAGCTCTCCCCTAACGTGGCACGCATCGAACCGCTGGCCGAGACCGCCGAGCGCGCGGGGGCCGATGCCGTCTCGCTGGTCAACACCTTCCTGGCGCTTGCGGTGGACGCGCGAGCCCGCAAGCCGCGCATCGGCGCCGGTTTCGGAGGCCTCTCCGGTCCGGCCATCAAACCCATTGCGCTGCGCATGGTCTACCAGGCCGCCCAGGCGGTGAAGATCCCGGTAATCGGGATGGGGGGCATCGCCAACGGGGAGGACGCCGCCGAATTCCTGGTGGCGGGCGCTTCGGCGGTTGAAGTCGGGACGGCATCATTTTGGGATCCCGCCTCGCCCCTGCGCATCGCGCGCGAGCTGTCTCTGTTCCTCAAACAGGAAGGCTTTGCCAATGTGAGGGAGTTGGTCGGCACACTCGAGTGGCCGCGGTAGTTACGCTATCATTCCTCCATGACCGCCCAGGCGACCCTCGCCCTGTTCCTGCTCTCCCCCCTGGCTGCCTCCGCCGCCGACGCCTTCGCCTTTTCGAGCGGGCCGTACGTTCAGAGTCCGCTCGAGGGCTCCGCCACTATCGTATGGCTCACCAGCCGCAATGCCACCGGCTGGGTCGAGTACGGCAAGGTTGGGACTGCGCCCCGAAGGGCGGTTGCCTCGCGCGATGGACTGATCGACGCCGGCGGTCTGGTCCACAAGGTGCCGCTCACCGGCCTCGAGCCGGGAGCCGAGTATCAATACCGCGTCTACGCGAAGGAAATCATCGAGTACTTGCCCTACAGGCCCCGCTTTGGAGACGTGATTTCCAGCCCTCCCGCCACTTTCCGGACAGCGAAACCCGGCCCCGCCGTCAACTTCCTGTTCTTCACCGACGTCCACGGCCGGACCGGCATGTTTACCGAACTGTTGAAAGCCAACGCCGGCCGGCCGTACGATTTCGCCGTGCTGGGCGGGGATATGCTCGACCACCTCGACAGCCACGAACAGCTTCGCGATTTGCTGGGCCCGGTCGGGGACGCCTTTGCCGGGCACATACCGTTCTTCTGGGTGCGCGGCAATCACGAGACCCGCGGCCGCTACGCGCGCGAGCTTCCGCGCTACATCGCTTCGCCCAATGGGCACTACTATTACGCGTTCGACTGGGGACCGGCGCGCCTAGTGGTGCTCGATACCGGCGAGGATAAAGAGGACGGCAACCGGGAGTATAGCGGTCTGGCCGATTTCGACGCCTATCGCCGCGAACAGGCAGCCTGGTTGGCCCGGGAGATTCGAGGCGAGCAGTGGCGGAAGGCGAAGTTCCGGATCGTCCTGGCGCACATGCCGTTTCCCGCGGTCCCGGGCAAGGAATGGCACGGCCAACTGGACTGCTATCGGGTCTTCGGCCCGCTGTTGAACGAGGGCGGCGCGGACCTGATGCTCTCCGGCCACCAGCACCAGCACGCGGTGATTCCGCCCGAGCCGGGACAGCACGGTTACGCCATCGTGCGCGGCGGCGCGTGGAATCCGGAAGGCCGCACGGTGATCCGGGTGGAGGTGGAGGCCGACCAGTTGCGCGCCGTCATCCTACGGCCGGACGGGAGCGAAGCGGGCAGGTGGGAGGCGCGATCAAGGGTCCGATGATCAGGGCTGCCACGCTCGTGTGTCTGCTAGTTGCGCCGCTGTTCGGCGGGTTCGTGAGGATGTGGAGCCCGGACGAACTCGCGCAGGCCGCTGTGCTGGCCGTCGCACGAGTTGAGAGCGTCACCGAAGGGCCTCCCGTTCGCCCGGAACTGGTGAGGTGGCGGGTGCCCACCAAGGCCTGCACCGCGAACCTGCGGGTGCTGCGCGCCTTCAAAGGGGACGGCTCCCGCGCCGTCCGGCTCCATTTCTACTGTTACGGCCCGGTCCGCGGCGGGCTCTCCCAGGGCGACCCGGAGTTCCCAAGCATTGAAAAGGGGCAGGTTTTTCTGTTCCCGCTCGCCGGCGCGAGACTGGTTGGAGAAGAGGGCCGGGGCCTGATTGTCCCCGCCGTCGAAACCGCGCCCGAAGGCCCGGCGCCCGCGTCGGGACGCGAGTTCATCACCCGGGAGTTGGCCAACGCTCTCCTGCGCGGCCCGCACGTGGAGCGTTATCGTGTGGGCCTCTATCTGCAAGCGCAGACGTCGCAGGCGCTGCCCGACGACCTGATGTCACGGCTTTCGGCCGTCCTGAAGCCGGGCGACCCGCGGTGGCTCGATATCGCCGCCTCCCAACTCGCCACAATGGGAATCCCCCGCCAGCCGTTACCCGCAACCGGCGGCCCCCTGGCGGCGCGCGCCTGGGCGCAGGTGAAGTCCGGGCAGCGAACGGAAGACTTGATCCGGAGCATGCTGCGGCACAGCGATGTCGATGAATGGGGCTCCGCCGCAACCCTCATCCCGGAGTATAAGGACCACCCTCTCTTGCTGGGGCTGCTCCCCGAATACCTGGCCAAGGGGCACCGCGGCTCGCTGTACATCGCATGGTGGGCGGTCCGGAACGGCCAGCCTGCCGTGCTGCCTGCGGCGCTCCCCGCGTCCCTTCAAGCTCTCCGAAACGGCAAAGGCATCGTGAACGACTTGTATGCCGCTTCGTCGCTTCTGGTGGACCATGGCAACGACGAACAGTTCGCGGAGTTCCTGGCCCTGTTCCGGGCCGCCGGCAAGCGCGACCCGAAGCTCTACAGCACCATGTGGCAGGCTCCTTTCGTGGAAAAAGGCGCGCGGCTTGTGCGGATGCTCGCAGTGCTGCTGGCAGACGAGCGCATCTTCACGGACGATATGGGCTACTGCGACCTGGCCGGCGGACAGCTCGAGCGATTGGCGGGCCAGAAGTTCGGCTTCACCTACTGGAACCAGGATCTGGCGAGCCGGAACGCCGCGCTGGCCCGTGCCCGGCGGTGGATGGCTACTTCGTCCGCACCGCGATAGCCGGACCCGGCAGCAGAATTTCGATCCCGTGGTGCTCCGTGTGGGCCTGGAGTTCCACCAGGTTCGATCCCTTCTTCAGCATCTTGGGATCGATCGGCACCACCGTGTAAATCACGTCGTGGCGGCCGCTTCCGGTCACCTTGAGCGGCTCGCCATTCAGAGTGAAGGGACCGGGCTTCTCGCTGCCGCCGTCCCAGACCACCACGTGCAGGTCGGCTCGCTCGAGGGTGGCGGGGTCTACATCGAGATCGATCTCGGCAGGTATCCTCTTCCCTGCCCTGGACCAGAACGGCTTGGGCAGTTCGCGCACGCCATAGAGCCGCACTCTCCCGCGGCGTGCCGGCGTGGCCAGACCCGTCGTCGCGGCGGTCACGTAGACCAGATCCGGGTGCTTCGCGAATCGCACCCAGGCACGGGCCGCCATGTTCTTCTGATCGGGCAGCATCGAAACATCCCAGGCCGCGCGGAAGGGCGCCGCCGACGCGCGTCCCGCGAACGCCACGGGCTCGCGGTGCTTGGTGAAGCCGTGCCAGTCAGCCGGTTCAATGCTGCCGTTCTCGCGGTAGCCCTCGTACGATGTCTGGAAGTCCACGGACGAGACTGCCGCCAGGCATGCCGGAGTGGTATCGAGCGAAAGCCCCATGCGCTCTCCGTCCGGAGAAGCTTTGACGGCGTAGCGGCATCCCGCGAGGCCCGCGGCCTGAAGCGACGGGTGTTCCGGCTTCAGCCCGGCGCGCAGGCAGGCATTCTCCACAATGAAGTGACCCCAGAACGACGTACCCTGGTCGCAGGCGAACTGCACGGCGTTGTAGCCGTTTACCAGGTCCGTGATTTTGATCGGAATGGTGGGGTACAGGTGCGTGCAGTTCTTCGCGGCAGTACCGGTTTCGGGGATGTCATACGTAGTGCGGCCGTTCAGGGTGACGCGCTTGCGCGCGGTCGCGGGGTGTCCGCCCCAGATCTCCAGGTAAAGCTCGGCGGCATCGAGCGCAAACAGATCCTCAGGGGTGTGGATCTGCATCATCCCGCTGCTCTTCGTCTCATTGCGCTTGCCGAAGGAGGGATGCAGCATAACCTCCGGCGAGTTCACCCGGAAGCGCGGGTTGGGCATGGGGTTGCCGTGCTCGACACCGGGCTCGAACCAGTGGAGCTGCCAGAAACGGCCGTCTTCCGCCGTCGCGGTAAGGGCGCAGAGGGCCACCGCCGCCAGTCGCAGACAATACTTCATCATCCGGCAGGTTATCTGCAACGCGCCGGCCGTGTGAAGTGCACTTAGGTAAATTTACGGTAAACCGGTTCCGGATAACCGCAATTGCACTTCCGGCGCCGCGTGCCGCGCCCTACACTGGGACATCATGGCAGGACAACCAGTCTGCGCGGCGGCGCGGGAACTCTCCGCGCCCACCCCCGATCTCATGCGGTCCATCCACCTGACAATGGTGAGGATCCGGCGCTTCGAGGAACGTGCCGTAGAACTGTTCATGGCCCAGGAACTGCCCGGGTTTCTGCATTCCTGCCTGGGGCAGGAGGCCGTGCCCGCGGGCGCCTGTGCGGCGCTGCGCGACACCGACTACATTACCAGCACCCATCGCGGCCATGGACACGTGATCGCCAAGGGGCTGCGGCTCGACCGCATGATGGCAGAGCTCTACGGCCGCACCACCGGTTACTGCAAGGGCAAGGGCGGTTCCATGCACATCGCCGACTTCTCGAAAGGAATCCTGGGCGCCAACGGCATCGTGGGCGGCGGCATCCCCATCGCGGCGGGGGCGGCGCTCTCGGCAAAGATGCGCCAAAGCGGGCAGGTCTCCGTGGCCTTCTTCGGCGACGGCGCGGCCAGCCAGGGCTCCTTCCACGAATCCGTCAACATGGCCGCGGTGTGGGCGCTGCCGGCTATCTTCGTCTGCGAGAACAACCAGTACGCGGTCTCGACGCACGGCTCGCGGCAGCGCGTGATTCCCGACGTGGCGGCACGCGCCGCCGGCTACGGTATCCCCGGAGTCACGGTGGACGGCAACGATCCCCTGGCCGTCTATGCGGCGATGGTCGAGGCTGTTGAGCGGGCACGCGGGGGCCACGGGCCCAGCTTCGTCGAATGCCGCACCTACAAGTGGTTGGGGCACTACGTGGGGGACCCAGGGAAGTACCGCCCCGCCGAAGAAGTGGCGCAATGGAAGGCCGCCGACCCGCTGCCGCGCTACGAACGAGAACTGGCCGCCAGGGGGGTACTCTCCCCTGAGGAGTCCGAACTGGTGCACGCCCAGGTTGCGCGCGAAATCGAAGAGGCCGTGGAGTTCGCCCGCCTGAGCCCGCATCCCAAACCCGAGGACGCCCTGGAGGACGTGGTCGCATGAGCAACATCTTCTACAAGGAAGCAGTACGCGACGCGTTGCGCGAAGAGATGCGCCGCGACGAGCGCGTCTTCCTGCTGGGCCTCGATATCGGCCGCTTCGGCGGCACCTATAAGGCCACCGACGGCCTGGTGGATGAGTTCGGTGAGGAGCGCGTTCGCGATACGCCGCTCTCTGAAGCCGCCATCGCCGGCGCCGCCGTGGGTTCCGCCATGACCGGCCTGCGCCCCGTGGCCGAAATCATGTACATCGATTTCACCACCATCGCGATGGACCAGATCGTGAACCAGGCGGCCAAATTGCGCTACATGTCCGGCGGGCAGGCCCACATCCCGGTGGTCTTCCGCACCCAGGAAGGTGCCGGCCGCTCCTCGGCCGCACAGCACGCCCAGAGCCTGGAGGCTTGGTTCGCCCACATCCCCGGTCTGAAGGTGGCGCTGCCCTCCACGCCCTTCGACGCCAAGGGCCTGCTCAAAACCGCCGTGCGCGACGACGGCCCGGTCATGTTCATCGAGCACAAGCTGCTTTATAACAGCCGCGGTGAGGTGCCGGAGCAGGAATATCTGATCCCCTTCGGGCAGGCCAACATCTGCCGCGAAGGCAGCGACGTCACGGTGGTGGCACTCTCCCGCATGGTGCTGCGCGCGCTCGAAGCCGCCGCCGAACTGGAGCGCGAAGGTATAAGCGTGGAGGTGATCGACCCCCGCACGGTGGCGCCTCTGGATATCGAAACCATCGTCAAATCGGTGGAGAAGACGGGCCGCCTGGTGGTGGCGCACGAAGCCTACGAGCGCTGCGGAATGGGGGCGGAGATCGCCACCCAGGTGATGGAGCGCGGCCTCTACTTCCTCGAAAAGCCCGTTCGGCGCGTCTGCGGCCGCAATGTCCCGGTGCCGTTCGCGCCGGTGATGGAAAACTACGTGATTCCCGGCGCGGCTGAGATCGTCAAGGCGGTAAAGGAACTGCTATGAGCGAGCCGGTGAACGTTCTGCTGCCCATGCTCGGGCTCACCATGAGCGAGGGCGCGGTCTCCCGCTGGCTGCGCGACGAGGGCGACCGCGTGCGCAAAGGCGACCCGCTCTTCGAGGTCGAGACCGATAAAGCCGTGCTCGACGTGGAAGCCCCCGCCGACGGCGTGCTGCTGCGGCGCCTGGTGTTCGAGAACCAGACGGTGCCGGTGGGAACCGTTGTCGCGGTCATTGGGGAACCCGGTTCCGTCATTGCTGCCGCGCCTGCGGCGCCCCCGCCTCCCGCAAAGAAAACCGTCTCACCGCGCGCCCGCAAGCTGGCCGGGGAGCACGGGCTCGACTGGCAAACGCTCGAAGGGAGCGGGGCCAACGGTCTGATCACCGAAGACGACGTGAAGCGTTCCCTGGCCTCCAGCGCACCCGCGCCCGAGGCCCCCGGGATGTTATCCGCCCATCGGCAGGTGCTTGCCGACCGGCTTTCCCGCAGTGTGCGGGAACGGCCCCATATCTACCTCACCCTCACCGTGGATATGGCGGCCGCCGCGGCATTTCGTGCCGCGCACCCGGAGGTCTCCTACAACGACCTGTTCCTAAAGGCCGCAGCCACATGCCTTGCGGAATTTCCCGTTGTGAACGCCAGCCTCGAAGACGGCCGGCTCACCCGGCACCCCGCCGCCCACATCGGTTTTGCTGTGGCGTCCGGCGAAGACAATTTGTTCGTGCCGGTCATCCGGGACGCCGGCGCGAAGACCCTCGCCCAAATCGCGGAGGCCCGCCGCGCGCTGGGCGAAAAGGCCAAAGCCAAGCGCCTCACCTCGGACGAAATGAGCGGCGGCACCTTCACCATCTCGAACCTGGGGATGTATGGCGTCGAGCAGTTCACCGCCATCATCAATCCTCCGGAGAGCGCTATCCTGGCCCTCGGGGCGGTGCGGGACGAGGTGCGGGCCATCGACGGAGTACCCGCCGTGCGGCCCGTTATGAGCGTCACATTGGCCGCCGACCATCGTGTTGTGGATGGCGCCTTGGCGGCGCGGTTCCTGGCCCGGTTCAAAGCCCTGATGGAGAATCCGGAGGCCCTGCCATGAAGCGCCAGATTAACGTCGGACTGATCGGCCACAAGTTCATGGGGAAGGCGCACAGCCACGCGTTGCGCGATTTGCCCATGTTCTTCGACCCGGGCGTGGAGCCCGTCATGAAGACCCTATGTGGTGTGGGGGACGATCTGGACGAAACCGCACGCCGCTACGGCTGGCTGTCCACCACCCAACGCTGGCAGGACGTGATTGAAGACCCTGCCATCGATGCCGTCTCCATCCTCACCCCCGGTAAGCTGCACTGCGAGATAGCCCTGGCCGCCGCCGCTAATGGCAAGCACATCCTTTGCGAGAAACCCCTGGCACTGAACTCCGCCGAGGCTGCCCGGATGTACGCCGCCGCCGCGGCCGCGGGCATCTGCCACATGGTCAACTTCAACTACCGGCGGGTGCCGGCGGTGGCGCTGGCCAAACAGTTGATCGACGAAGGGCGCCTGGGCGCAATCTATCACTTCCAATGCTCGTACCAGCAGGATTGGCCGCTGGATCCAGCCTGCCCCTACATCTGGCGCTTCGACAAAACCGTGGCGGGAGCAGGCTCGATGGCGGACAAGGGCTCGCACGTGGTGGACCTGGCGCGGTATCTGGCGGGTGAGTTCGCCGAGGTCTCCGCGGCCACCGAAATCTTCGTCAGGGAACGGCAGCAGCGCGCCGTTACCACCGATGACGCGGCGGTCTTTACGGTCCGCTTCGAGAGCGGTGCTCTGGGCCTGTTCCTTACCTCCCGGATGAGCGCGGGCCACAAGAACAGCCTGGCCTTCGAGGTGAACGGCAGCAGGGGCAGCCTGGCGTGGAACCTCGAACGGCTGAACGAATTGCAGGTCTACGAGGCGGGCGGCAGCGTCGCCGGTTTCCGGAACGTGATGGTGACGGAATCGAGCCACCCCTACGCGGCCGCGTGGTGGCCCGCGGGGCACGTGCTCGGCTGGGAGCACACCTTCATCCACCAGTATTACGAGTTCCTGAAGGGCATCGCCGAACAACGGCAGCCGGCGCCATCGTTCCTGGACGGGCTGCGCAACCACCAGGTGCTCGACTCGATAGAGCGCGCCGCGGCGGAAAAGCGCTGGATCGAAGTGCCGCAAATGAAAGAGGCAAATGCATGAGCATGATGGCGGTAGTGAAGACTGCTCCCGGCGTGGGCAATGTCACCTGGATGGAGGTGCCGGAGCCTGAGTGCAAGCCGGACGGCGTCAAAATCGAGGTTCGGTACTCGGGCATCTGCGGGACGGATCTGCACGTCTTCTACGACCGGTTCCGCAATTTTCCGCCGGTGATCCTGGGGCACGAGTTCTCGGGTGTGGTGGTGGAGACCGGCGCCGAAGTGACCCGCGTGAAGCCGGGCGATCGCGTCACGGTATTGCCTTCCTCCGCGGTAGTGTGCGGCACGTGCGACTACTGCGTGCGCGGCTACTACATGTTCTGCGCGGTGCGGCGCGGCATGGGCCACGGGGTGAACGGCAGCTTCGCGAAGTACGTGGCGGTGAGGGACGACCAGGTCTACAAGCTGCCAGAAACGATGTCTTTCGAGGAAGGCGCGTTGACGGAGCCGTTCGCTACCGCCGTCCAGGCGATCGAAGACCTCACCGATTTCCACGTGGGCGACATCGTGCTGCTCTCCGGCCCGGGGCCGATCGGACTGCTCTGCCTTTCTCTACTGGTCGCGCACCACTGCAAGGTGATCGTGGCTGGGGCGGATGATTGCGCGCGCCTCGAGATCGCCCGCGCGATGGGCGCGGACGTGTTGGTGGACGTGACGAAGCAGGACCTGGCGGAGGTCATCCGCCGCGAGACCGACGGCCGCGGCGTGGATATCGCGGTGAATGCCTCCGGGACCGCCGAATCGGTGGTAGCGTCCCTGGCCGCCGTGCGGCCCACCGGCAGGCTCGTACAGGTGGGGATTGCCGGACGAGACGTCACCCTGCCCTACGACCAGTTGCTCTATAAGCAGATCAGTCTATTCGGTTCGGTGGGCCATTCGCTGAAGTCCTGGCGGCGGGTGATGAACATTCTCGAACAGGGCAAGGTGAATCTTTCCCGCGTGATCAGCCACAAGCTGCCCATCTCGCGCTGGCGCGAGGCGTTCGACCTGTGCGAGTCCAAACTAGGGGTAAAGGTACTGCTGCATTATGACGGCATGGAGCTCTGAGGACGCGGCGCGTCTGCGCACTATGGCGCGGGAACTGCGCGCGGACATTATCAAGATGATCGCGGAGGCGGGGTCGGGGCACCCGGGCGGGTCGCTCTCGGCCATCGACATCGTGACCTACCTGTACTTCCACCGCATGCGTGTGGATCCTGCGAATCCGGAATGGGAGGACCGCGACCGATTCGTGCTTTCGAAGGGCCACTGTTCGCCCGCCCCGTATGTAGCGTTGGCGCGGCGCGGCTACTTCGCGCGCGAGGTGCTGTGGACCCTGCGGGACATCGGCAGCCCGCTCCAGGGCCATCCGGATATGCGCAAAACTCCGGGCATAGACATGACTACCGGCTCGCTCGGACAGGGCTTCTCCTGCGCAACCGGCATCGCCTTGGCGGGTAAGTTCCAGCGTAAGGATTTCCGCGTATACGCGCTGCTCGGCGACGGCGAGATGCAGGAAGGCGTGGTATGGGAGGCCGCCATGGCCGCCGCGCACTATCGCCTCGACAACCTGGTCGCCATCGTGGATAACAACAAGCTCCAGACGGACGGCGCGACAGCGGCGATCATGGGGATCGAACCCTTGGAGGACAAGTTCCGGGCGTTCGGCTGGGAGACGCGGCGCATCGACGGCCACGATTTCGACGCCATCCACGACGCCTGCGAACGGGCCATGGAGCACGGCGGGAAACCGCACGCCATTGTGGCCGATACCGTGAAAGGCAAGGGCATCCGGGAAATGGAAGGCGACCACCACTGGCACGGCATGCCGCCCACAGCCGAACAGGCGGAGCGGTTCTTGAAAGAGCTCTCGACGGAAGTGACAGCATGAAGCCCGAACCGACACGCGTCGTTTACGGGCGCACCCTGGTGGAGCTCGGGGAGCATGACCCGCGCGTGGTGGTCCTGGAGGCCGACATCGCGAAATCGACCAATACGTTTCAGTTCAAGGAGCGCTTCCCGGAGCGGTTCTTCCAGGCCGGCGTAGCGGAGCTGAACATGGTGTGCATGGCGGCCGGGATGTCCGCCACGGGGCTGCGGCCGTTTTGCAGCACCTTTGCGGTGTTCGCCAGCATGCGGGCGTGCGAGGGCATCCGAACGTCCATCTGCTATCCGCGGCTGAACGTAAAGATCGTGGCAACCAACGGCGGCGTCGAGATCTGTGGTGACGGCGTAACTCACCAGGGCGTGGAGGACATCTCGATCATGCGGTCGATGGCCAACCTTACGGTGCTGGCACCCTCGGATCCGGTGACCACCCGCAAGGCCACCCTGGCTATCGCGGCATACGACGGCCCGGTCTACATGCGCCTCGGGCGGCAAACCGCGGCCGTGCTGCACCGGGACGACGAGGCGTTCGAGCTTGGCCGCATGATCCCGCTGCGCGGCGGTGACGACGTAGCCATAGTGGCGTTCGGGAACATGGTGGAGCAGGCTCTGATCGCGGCCGCGGAGTTGGATAAGGAAGGCATTCAGGCGCGGGTGCTCGATTGCCACACCATCAAGCCCATCGACATGGAAGCGCTGCGCGCGGCGGCGCTCGAGACCCGCGGCATCGTAACGGCGGAAGACCACAACGTGGTGGGCGGACTGGGAGGCGCGGTGGCCGAAGCGGTCTCCGCGGAGTGTCCCACCATCGTCCGCAGAGTAGGGCTGCGGGACAGGTTCGCCAGCTCCGGCCGCGACTACCGGAAGCTGTTGCACCACTACCAAATCGATGCGGCGGCGATCGTCTCGGCGGCCCGCGGCGTAATGGAAGCCTCCCGGAGCAGGGAGGCCGTGCTGTTGGGATCAATGGCCGTAAATGAACGCGAATAAACGCGAATGAATCCTGCGTTCATTCGCGGCCCATTCAGTTCCTGCAATAATAGAAACGTACCGTGCAGCCCGCCGAGCAGCAATTGCTACAGCGCGTGCTCTCGAGCAGGCAGTTCGAGCACGCCCATATTCTGAAACGTGTTCTTCGCTATATCTGCGAGCAGGCCGCCGCGGATGTGACGCCGAAGGAGTATGACATCGCTGTCTCCGCAATGGGACGGCAGAAGTCGTTCGACCCCCGCACGGACCCCATCGTGCGGGTCAGCATGGCCGGCGTTCGGGAGCGCCTGTCAGCCTATTTCAATGGCGAAGGCCGCGACGAGCCGTTGCGGCTGGAGATCCCCAAAGGGCAGTACCGGGCGCTCTTCATGCGCCTGCCCGAGCCGCTTCCCGCCCCGGCCGAGGTCCCCGGCGCGCTCCAGAAGTTCTGGTGGCCGTATTTCTCCGGTGCGGCCGCCGGCAATATCATTGTCTATACCGACCCCCTCTTTTTCAGCGACGACCACGGGCTCTATATCCGGGATTTGCAGGTTAACGACCTAGCACACGGCGCGCGGCCGCTGCTCGAACGCGCCGGGCTTGAGGGACTGGGTCCGCTACGGCCGTCGTATCACTATCTTTCGGCGGGCGAAGTCCACTGCATGCTTTCGGTGAGCCGCATGTTTCACGAGCGCGGGACGCCGCTCGAAACGCGCAATTCCCGCATCTCTTCATGGAACGACCTGGGGCACTCCAATCTGGTCCTGCTGGGCAGCCCACGCACGAATACCTTTATCGATTCCCTGCAGGGGGAGGGCGACTTCCTGGTGACCGGCGAGGCTGTGGAGAACCGCAACCCGCTCCCGGGCGAGCAGTCCGTCTACCGCGCCCGCCGTTACATGGACGGCAAACTGCCCCGCATGACCGAGTACGCTGTCCTGACGCGCCGGCCCGGCCCCACCCCCGGCGCGGCCATCACCATGATCGCCGCCAATCACGGCCGCGCCATCGAGGGAGCGGGCCGCCTTCTCACACTTGAAAACGAGGTTCGCTCCCTGCTCGAAGCCATGGGGCTCGGCACCAGTGACACGCTGCCGTCCGGCTTCCAGGCGCTCCTGCGCGTGGAGACCATCGACTGCGACGACGAAGTGGTGCACGTGGAAGCCGCCGCGTGCCGGATAACCGCCGAGTGAGCTAGAGGGTCAGCTTCTGTTTCTTCAGCAGACCCTGGATCTTCCCCGTCAACTCTTTGGTACGCTTGTCCGCGGGCACCGACTGCGTGGTCTCCATGGCTTCTTTGAGGAGCATCTTGGTGCGCTGCGGTTGGTCGAGCTTCGTGGGGGCGAACAACTGCGCGGCATCGTACAACTGCGATGCCATATGGATCCGGAACGCGTCGGTGCGGACCTGCGGGTTGCCCGCTTTGAACAGTTCGAGCGCCTTGGCTGGGTCTTCCGGCGCCCCTACAGCGCGACAGGTGCTTAGCAAAACGCCGCGCTGCACCATCGCCTTCGCCACTAGAGCCAGTTCGGCCGGCGGCAGCACGATCCCGCTGGTCACCTTCTTCAGTTCAGGCGGCATCGCGGCATTGCCCCGTGGGAAGTCGAACTCCAGCGCAATCGTCTCGTCCTTGACGGAGTGTTGCAGGTTGTGAAACGCCTCGGCGAACTGCAGGGCGGCAGTGCTGGCGGCGTTCCGCTGTACGTTGGTTTCTCTCCGGAACGGCGCCGGGTTGTTGCGGTTGGCACGGGCACCGGTTTCGTACGTGTCCGCGAGTTCCATGTGAGCCTGGGCGACCCCGGCCGAGATGACGACCTGCCACACACGCGCCCGCGCGGTGAAATCGTTCTCCGACCTGGTGAGCTGCGCCAGGTTATCGTTGGTTTTGACGTAATCTCCGGCCCGGTACATCTCCCTGGCCGCGGCCCAATAAAATGCGGGCGTACCTGGCTGCGGCGGTTTAGATGCGGTGGAACAACCGGTGAGGAAAGCACCGATTACCAGGAGAGCAGAAGCAATCGAGTACTGCATGCGGCTGGTTGCCATAACTACCTCCGGCCCAGACGGCAGACATCCCACGCGACCACACGGCCGCGCCCCAGTGGATCTATTATAGGGCGGACCGCGCCGTTCGGGTCACATTTCTCGCCCCTTCCGGCGGCAAACCAAAACCCCGCGAATGCGCCGTGCACGGTGCGGCCGATCTGTGTTTCCATTGAATGTTATGCAGATTCCGAAATGGCCCGTGTGGGGCGACCGCGAGACGGATTTCCTGCGCCTGGTGCTCGAAAGCGAGCGCTGGGGCGGGTATCACGAGGTGGTGGCCCGCTTCGAGCGCACCTTCGCCGCCTTCCAGCACTGCGGCTTCGGGGTAGCCGCCGCCAACGGCACCGTGACCCTCGAAATGGCGCTCGAAGCCGCTGGGGTGGGACCCGGGGACGAGGTGATCGTGCCCGCTATCTCCTTTATTTCCAGTGCCACGGCCATATCACGTGTAGGCGCCACGCCGGTTTTCGTGGACATCGGGTCCCTCACTTTCAACCTGGATCCCGAACGCGTCGCGGCAGCCGTTTCCCCCCGTACCCGGGCGATCCTGGCGGTACACTTTGGCGGCGCCATGGCGGACATGGACAGCCTGCTTGCCCTGGCTGGCAGCCGCGGAATTGCGTTGATTGAAGACGCCGCCCACGCGCACGGCTCCGAGTGGGCCGGACGGCGCGCCGGGAGTCTCGGGATGGCCGGGTCCTTCAGCTTTCAGAACTCCAAGGTAATGACGGCGGGGGAAGGCGGCATCCTCCTCGCCAACGACGCCGAATTCGCCGCCCGCGTGCGCTCCATCGGCGACCAGGGCCGTCGCGAAGGCGGCGGCTGGTTCCACCACTACACCCTCGGAACCAACTACCGGATGACGGCCTGGCAGGCTGCCATCCTCATGGCCCAGCTCGAACGGCTGCCGGAGCAGATCTGCCGGCGGGCGGCCAATGTGGCGCTGCTGCGGTCCGCCACCGCCGGCATCCCCGGGTTGCGCTGGCAGGAAGTACCCGCCCGAGCCAATGCCAATTCCTGGTACCTTATGCTGGGCCGCATCGACGCCGCCCGCTTCGGTATCACCCGCGACGAATTCCAGCGCGCCATGGTAGCGGGGGGCGTGCCGTGTACCCCGTTCTACCCCCACACGCTTTACGGGAACCCGCTCTATAAACAGGGCGGCTGCCGCGTGGAACCATGCCCCGTCGCTGAAGAGACCATTCGGGATGCCTTCTGGTTTCCCCATCGCGTCCTGCTGGCCGAAGAGGAGACGGTGCGGGAAGTAGCAGGCCTGATCGGGCGGTTGGCGCGGCGGGGATGAAGCGCACCCCCAGGAATCCGCTGTCCAGGCTGGACCAGAAGGAACTGGTCTGGTTCTTCGACCTCCTGAAAGACGCCTGCCGCGAGCGGCTGGAGAAGAACCTCATCAGCCAGGCCATGGAGGAGCAGCTTCACGAGCGCCACGGCGTTCTGCCGGGCCGCATCGACCCGCGCCCCAAGCTCAAGGAGTGGGAGCCCCGCTACCGCAAGTTCCTGGCCGTGGCCGGTGAAATTCAAGATCAGTTGCAGGCCGCGCGCTTCGAGGAGATCACAGGAGCGCTGGCGGAGAGATTGGCCGGGAGCCCTGCGAAGCAAAAGAGGCCGCTAATGAACGCGAATGAACGCAAATAGATGGGGTGAACCCCTTGGCTGACACACGGGGAAAAGACGCAGTAGCAGTTCGATGATATTTGCTTCCACGTGCTCTGTCGAGTGTTTTAATCTCAGGCTGCCGGTGAAGCGGAGACGGGCTCTGCTGGCGAGCAACCCGATCAAGGAATAGCCGGCCGGAACTCATCGCGGACGATGAGCCAGGGGCGTGCTTTCCTCCCGTCGCGTCCTTTGACTGGCGCCGGGGCCGACCAGCGGGAGGCGGCGCCCGGCCCAGGTTTCTGCTGCACTGCATCGGACCGAAAGATTCCGCTATGCCTGCAAAACGCATTCTCATGGCCCGGATACTCCTGGTGCCTGCGCTGCGTCATCTTCGTTCGGCGGCTGCAGCGGAGCAGCGAAGTACGTCATGGTTGGCGCAGCATGCGGGCCGCCGTCTGGGGCAGCGGCCGCCGCATCCCGCTCGAATTCTTCCGGCGTTCGGTACCCCAGTGCGGAATGCAGCCGTTGGCGGTTGTAGTAGCTGTCGATGAACTCTTCCAAATGCGCGGCAAGTTCTTCGAAATCCCGCAAGGCGTATGTGTTGTCTTGGCGTTATTCGCGTCCATTCGCAGCCCCCATCGGTGTTCACTTCCGCCAGAACGCCGGTGTACACAGCACCAGCACCGTGTAGAACTCCAGGCGGCCGGCGAACATGCAGAATATCAGGACCCACTTGGCCGCCGCCGGCAGGTGACCGTAGTGTGCCGCCGGCCCTACCGCGGCAAGGCCGGGACCAACGTTGAACATCGAAGCGGCTACCGCCGAAATGCTTGTGACCAGGTCCAGCCCCGTGGCCGTCAGCAGCAGCGACGCCGCAAAGTTCACCGCAAAAGCCAGGTAGAAGATGTTCAGCGTCGACTGGATTACGTCCTCCGGAACGACATGCCCGCCCAGCCGCACCGCGAAGACGCCGCGGCGTTCCACCAGTCGCTTCGACTCGCGCCCCACTACCTTGAACAGCGTTAGCACCCGCGCCACCTTCAGCCCCCCGGCCGTCGATCCCGTGGAACCCCCGATGAACATCAGGGAGAGCAGCAGCAGTTGCGGAAACGGCGCCCAGCGCGCGAAATCGTCAGTGACAAAACCCGTGGTGGTCAGGACGGCGCACACCTGGAAGAGCGCGGTGCGGAGGGCTCGCGCGGGCTCGTACCCAGTGTCCAGCATCAGCCATCCGAACACCAGCGCGCTGGCGCCCGCGATGATCGCCAGGAAGGCGCGGACCTCCGGGTCGCGGGAGAAAGCCCGCGGCTCACGCTGCACCCACAAGCGGTACTGCCGGGTGAAGTTGATCCCCGCCAGCATCATGAAGACGATGATGATGTACTCGATCGCGGGGTTCTCAAACCCCGCCACACTGGCCGTCCGGGTGGAGAAACCTCCGGTCCCGAGCGTCGAGAAGCTGTGGCAGGCAGACTCAAAAGCCCCCATCCCTGCCAGCCGCAAGGCCACGTACTCCGCCAGCGTCAGGGCCACATAGATTCGCCATAAGGAAAACGCCGTCTCCGTGATGCGTGGCTTCAGCTTTTCCGATTTCGCGCCCGAGAATTCTGCCCGGTAGAGGTGCACACCCCCCGCGCCCAGCAACGGGAGTATGGCGATCACCAGCAGCAGGATCCCCATGCCCCCGAACCAGTGCGTACCATGCCGCCATAACTGCACCGAGGGCTGGAGCACCTCGACCTTGGCCAGCACCGTCGAGCCCGTAGTGGTGAACCCGGATACCGACTCGAAGAATGCGTCCGTGAACGTCGGGAAATGCGAGGAAAACCAGAATGGCAGCGCGCCCGCGGCGAACGCTCCGATCCAGACCAGAACGGCCAGCAGGAACCCCTCGCGGGTCGAAAGCTCCGCGCGGCCGGGCCGCACGGCAAACGTCAGGATCAGGCCCGCCGATGCGGTGATCAGGCAAGACCATGCCATTGGCCGCGGATCGTCACCCTCGAGGAGCCCCACCCCCAGCGGCACCAGCATGAACAGCGCCAGCCCCACCAAAAACTTTCCCAGAGCATTCCCTACCACCGCGGCGCGAATCACCGGCGCGACCCCTGTTGCCCAACCAGGAACGCCGATTCGAGCTTCGGAACCAGGCGCTCCAGGGCGAAGAAGATCACCCGGTCGCCCGGGTTGATCACCGCATTGCCGCGCGGCACTATGGCTTCTCCCCCGGGCCGCGCGATGGCTCCCACGATAGCGCCCTCCGGCAGCTTGATGTCACGCAGCTTCTTCCCCACGTAACGCGAACCCGCCGGGGCCACCAGCTCAATCGCCTCGGCCTCCTCCTGCCGGAATGTAGTCACCGAAACCACCCCGCCCTTGCGCACAAAGCGCAGGACGCGATCCACCGCCGCCAGGTGCGGGCTGATGGTGGTGCTGATCCCCAGCCTTTGGGACATCAGCAGGTAGTTGAGCCGGTTCACCACCGCCACTACTTTCTTGCTACCCAGCTTGCGCGCCAGCAGGCAGGCGATGATGTTGTCCTCGTCGTCATTGGTCAGGGCCAGGAAGGCGTCCACGCCCTGAATGTTCGCCTCTTCGAGCGTCCGCTCGTCCGTGCCGTCGCCGTGGATGATGACGGTGCGCTCCACCAGGGCGGCAATCTTCTCGCATCGCTGGGCGTCCTGTTCGAAGAGTTTGACGCTCTTCCCCTGGCGCTCGAGCTCCTGGGCCATCCGGATGCCGATCTGCCTGCCTCCCACGATGAACACCCGGTCCACGGACTGCTGCGCCTGCACCCCCATGAACCGCAGGGTGTCGTCAAGCTCGCGGGCCGAGGTGATGATGTAGACGTGGTCCCCCACCTTGAGATCGTCGCCGCCGCGCGGGATGATCACCTGCGGGCCGCGGAACACCATGGCGATCAGTGAATTGACGGGCGGCCCCGCCTTCTGGAGCTGCTCCATGGTCTTCCCGGCTACCCAACTGCCTTCCTCGATGTTCATGCCGAACAGCTTGATCCGGCCCTCGGCGTAGTCGACGATATCGGAGACGCCTGGCAGCCGCAGCACCGGCATGACGCGGTCCGCCATCTCGGATTCCGGGTGAATAATGAGGTCGATGCAGACTCCGGCCTTTTGGCAGACATCCTTCCAGGCCTCCACCTCGTGGGTTCGGATACGGGCGACCTTGTAGCGAACTTTGGAGTGTACCTGTGCGATCAGACACGCCAGGATGTTAACCTCATCCACGCTGGTGAGTGCCATGAGCATCTCGGCATGGGCGAGACCCGCTTCCTCAAGTGTCTGGATGCTGGCCGCGCTTCCGTGAACCACGCGGGCGTCCAGGTCGCCGTCCAGGCGCTGGGCACGATGGCGGTCCGCCTCCACCATCGTGATTTCATTGCCTTCCCTGATAAGGCGTTGTGCGATCAGGTGCCCTACCTCGCCGCCGCCCGCGATGAGGATCCGCATCGCCTATGAGCCTACCACGGCCACAGCCGGGCTTGAGCCGGTTACCGTCCGTTTCCCGCGTTAGTGAACAGAGGTCATGAGGATGCCAATGACAGGGGTTGCCGAAGCCGTCGCCGCCCGGCCGTTTGCCGGTTTGAGCTGCACGCCAATCGTTCGCGGCGAGCATAGCGGCGGTGCGTACAGTATGGTGGAGATCGCCGCCGAGCCCTCCAATGGTTCGCCGCTGCACGTCTCCCACGAAGAAGATAAGGCGTTCTACGTGGTGGACGGCGCTTTCCGCATCCGCATCGGCGACCGCGTGATGACCGCCGGCCCCGGTGCCTCAGTGCGGGTTCCCAGAGGCGTGGCCCACGAATTTACCTCCGTCGGTTTCGACACTGGCCGACTGCTCCTCACCGTGACACCCGCGGGCCATGAGGAGATGCTCGAGGCTCTCGACCGGCTGCCGCGGTACCCGCATCCCACGCAGGTGAGCGGCGTGCTTGAACGCTACGGGGTGGAACTACTGTCCTCCTAGCCGCTGTACCGCTCGCAAAATCACGAATCCAGATTTACAGATCTGGAAATCATCTAAACGCAAGCCTAGAATAGAGCGGTAGGCCATAGCCACTACACCACCTCCCGCTCTCCACCTCTTGGGTTTCCTGTCCCTCCGAATGGCCTCACGAAGGAAATCCGTATGCGAATTCCAAGGAATGCTGCAGCCGGCCTTACGCTGGCTGCCCTGTCGTTGATGGCTCTAGGTACCGCGACCCAATCGGCCAGCGCGCAGACTTGCGGTTCCAATATCACTCAGAGCACCGTATTGCGAACGAACATCGGCCCCTGCTCCGGGAACGGGCTCATAATTCCTGCGGGCGTAAAGAACATCACGCTCGACCTGAATGGATTCACCATCTCCGGCACACGGGCTGCCGGCAGCATCGGAGTTGACAATCAAGGGGTAATGGTGATCATCAAAGGTGCCGGCGCCATTTCAAACTTCGAGACCGGCGTACGCATGCTTCAACAGGCATCGAACGTTGCACAGCGGGCTACAATCGAAAATCTCCGGCTGGTCTCGAACCGGATCGGCATCGACATTGTGGGTATCTGTTGTCCCAATCCGGAAGGAGCTAACCGTATTCTCCGAAACAGAATTGAGTCGGGCGAAATTGGGATCCGACTGGTCGGGACGGAACACGACCGGATCGCCGAGAACAGGATCAGCAACCAGACGGCGTATGGCATGGCCGTGTACCAGGGGCACGTCACGCTGGTCGAGTTGAACGTAGTACGCGAGAACGGCATCGGCATTTACCTGGACGGATACACCGGCACCAGCACCGTTCGGCACAACGACGTCTCCGCCAACCGCCAGGACGGCATTGCCTCGCTTCCGGATCGCATTACGATTGAAGGGAATATCCTCAACCGGAACGGGCGTGATGGCCTGATCTGCGCGGCACAGTGGCCTGGGGCGTCGGAAACCGTGAATCTGATCGTCAACAACATCGCCCTGGAGAATGGCCGGCGCGGCATTGGGCTGGGCGACTATGACGGGCACACCGCCGGGGGCGTCAACCTGGTAACCGGCAACCTTGCGCGTGCTAACGGCGTGGCCGATCTCTTCTGGGACCAGACCGGCCCAAGCAATTGCTGGAGCGGCAACAACTTCGGTAAGAGCGTCCCGGCCTCGTTGCCGTTGTGTCAATAGCCGCCAGGCGGACGCGGGGCGAGCACCCGCCCTACTCCTTCAGCGCAATCCCCAGGGTGCGCATCTTACCGTAGAGGTTGCGCGCTCCCGGTCCAGCAGTTTTCGCCGTCCGGCTGCCATTAACTCTCTCCTACTTAGAGACTCTTTAGAAACGCCAGCAGATCGGCTTTCTCGTCAGAAGTAAGTCCTAACTTCAAAAAGCTATCGTAATGATTGATCACATCCATGAGCGTGGCGAAGCGGCCGTCATGGTAAAAGCCGCCCTTCTGCTTCGCAATCATGCCCCGCAGAGGCGTTGTCCGGTATCGGCGATCAGGCGAGCGATCGGCCTGAAAGCTGTCGATGCCGATCTCTTCGGGTGTGTGCATATTCCAGCCGGGCTCGGTGTAGAGCGGTGGTACGTGACACGTAGCGCATTTCGCCTTGCCGTTGAAAATCTCCCGGCCACGCCGCAGTTGGGAATCGAATGGATTCACGGGTTCGGCGGGCGCCGGAATGGATAACTGATAGTAGTGAAGCGCGGCGAGTTTGGAAGTGATCAAATCCGGGTTGCCGCGCACGTTGCCGAAGCCTGCTTTGGCCGCAATCGGGAAACGAGAAGCATCGTTCAGCCGCGGGTCCCAAAACGTGCCTTGGCCGTGCATCTCGAGATTCGAAACGAAAGCGTTCCAGTGCGTAACGCTGCCCCATCCCGTATAGGTGGCGAGATTCACACCCGCTAAGCCGAACGCGGCCGGCAGCAGTGTCGCTGCGGTCTTTCCATCCGGACGGAAGCCTTTGCCGTCCAGTATCAATTGGGCATCGAACTTACCCGGTCCCCACGCCATTAACACGCGTCTAACGGTGGCTTCATCGACGCCCAGCAGGTCCGTGAACGGCTTCAGGTTGGGAGCCAACGCCACAATCGCACCGACATTGAGGTCGCGATTAGGCCACCCGTCCTGACGCCTGCCGATGGCACCCGCAGGGATATCTGCCGTGCTGAATGAGTTATCGACGGTCGAATGACAGAGCGCGCACTGAATGCCAAGAGAGCGCAAGCGTCCGTCTGCCTGGAATCGCCCGGTTAGTCCGACTACGGCATTCACCTTGAGGAGCTGAAGAGTCACCGCCGGGTCATCAAGGTTGACTTGGCGTTCCTTTACGGCCTGTGCCAAATCGGCGGGCAACGCTGCGGAATCGACTTTGAGCCCCAGCGTAAGTGCCACCCTTGGACTGAGCCCCGTACCGACGCCTCCGCCTGCGGCTCCGGCCACTGCCTGGTGCAGTCTTAACGTATCGCCCCAAAAAGCTTCGCTACCAAAAGTATCGAAGCGGAAGATGCGCCGCCCTTCGCGCAGCATGCGCGCGGCATTGAGGCTGATCTGGGCGTCGAAGCGCAGCAGTTTGCTTTCTTGATTGCGTTCTTCGTCATCGTCGCGCTGGGCAATCGCCGGCCGCAGCGCAAAGAAAACCAGTACAAGGACCAGGCTCAGAAAGCCGGCCCTAATCCACCTCCAGGAGAGATGCATCCCTGTGCGCGACATTTCGTTCTCCTATTTGTCTTGTTAGGCCCCCGGTTTGACTGTCCCGCTGCATGCAGGTGCAACAGTCGGATTTGCGCCCCCAATACGTCTCAGCGACACTGGATCCAAAAGGCGGGCGGTTTATGATTTAGGGTACGCCCTAAAACTGGATTTTGTAAAGGTGGTGATGAGCGTGATGAACGGACGGAAAGAGTTGCGTTTCGCCTGCGAGTGCGTGTCAGGAAGAAGCGGCGGGTACAGTGAACCATGGGCGGCCATCGCGAGAAATAAACTCCTGTCAGATGGCACGAAAGAAGACATTTTGAATCTCGTCGCGCAGGAGCCGAGAACAATCTCTCAGATCGCCGCCGCAATCGGCCTCTCCGCTCCGAGCGTACACATACACGTCCGAGATATGCTCAGCAGCGAACTCCTGCGCGAGGCTGCTGGCTGGACGAAAACGCACCCGGCGGAGCGTTACTTCGAGCCGAACTTTCCCATTATCAAAGAGGAGGAGGCAGCCGAGCTCTGCAGGATGTGTGACGAGCTCGCCGCACAGGTGGCGGACCTCTTCAAAAGAAACCAGCGTAAAGTTGAGAAGGCTTTCCGTGAAATGCCTCTAGCCAAACGGGGGTGGGATTTCGCCGAGGTTGCACAGTACGTCTATGCAAGCGTGCAGCGCGGCGCGCGCGAGCTCCTTGAACAGGACGGCACGCTCTTGGCGCGAAAGATGCACCGCAACGGTGTCGAGTGGGTATTCTGGGCGGAGAAGCCGAAAACGTGAGTAATTGCGCCCCTACTCCTTCGGCGCAATCCCCAGCGTGCGCATCTTACGGTAGAGGTTGCTGCGCTCCAAACCCAGCAGTTCCGCCGTCCGGCTGACGTTGCCTCCGGTATCTTCGAGCTTCTTCAGGATGTACTCGCGTTCGGCCGTTTCCCGCACTTCCTGGAGACTCCCGAAACGGTCGAGCGGCCGGTCCGATACTGTGCGCCGCACAATATTCAGCGGGATGTGCCGCGCGTCCACCCGCACCTGCGGATTCAGGATCACGATGCGCTCGATCAGGTTGCGCAGCTCCCGCACGTTCCCCGGCCAGTGGTAATCCTGGAGCACCGAGTAGGCCTCCGGGGTCAGCTCCTTGGGCTTGCGCCCGTAGGCGCGGGTGAACTCCCGCAGAAAGTGGTCCGCCAGCAGCGGCACGTCCTCCTTGCGGTCGCGCAGAGGCGGCACGTGAAAGGGGATCACGTTCAGCCGGTAGAACAGATCTTCCCGGAAATTGCCGTGCTCGATCTCTTCTTCGAGGTTCTTATTCGTAGCGGCCACCACCCGCACATCCACCTGGATCGAGCCCTCCGCGCCCACCGGCTCGAAGCGCTGCTCTTCGAGCGCCCGCAGCACCTTGGCCTGGGTACGCAGACTCATATCCCCCACCTCATCCAGAAACAACGTGCCCGTATCGGCTTTCTGGAACTTCCCGATCTTGCTCTCGTGCGCGCTGGTGAAACTTCCCTTGCTGTGGCCGAACAATTCGCTCTCGATCAGCTCCTCGGGAATGGCCGCGCAGTTGACCTCGACGAACGGCTCCGAGGCGCGCGGGCTCAGCTCGTGGATGGCGTGCGCCACCAGTTCCTTCCCGGTGCCGCTTTCGCCGTAGATCAGGACGCGACCGTTGGTCCCTGCCATCAACCCCATCTGCTGTCGCAGCGCCTTCATCGGGACGGATTCCCCGATGATCCGGTAGCGGTCGTTGGTGGCTTCCTTCAACCGGCTGTTCTCGAGTTGCAGCCGCCTCTGCGCCAGCGCGTTCTTGGCCGTTACCGACACCTTCTCGATCGACAGCGGCTTTTCCAGGAAATCGAACGCTCCGAGCTTGGTGGCCTTCACCGCCGCCTCGATATTGCCGTGGCCGGAGATCATCACCACCACCGGACGGTCGGCGAACGGGATCTCCTGGATGCGCGCCAGCACTTCCATCCCGTCCATGCCGGGCAGCCAGATGTCCAGGAACACCAGCTCCGTGCCGCCCTCCGCCAGCACCTCCAGGCAGCCCTCGCCGCTCTCTACAGCGTCCGTCGCCCAGCCCTCGTCCGAGAGGACGCCGCACAGCGCCTGCCGGATGCCCGGCTCATCGTCCACAATCAAAATGCGCGCCTGTTTCATGCCTGTGCCGACGTCCCTTCGGGTTCCAGAATGGCCGGAATCTCCACGGTGAAACGCGCCCCGGCGGGCTCGTTATCCTCCACCCGGATCTGTGCCCCATGGTCGGAAACGATGTGCCTCACTATAGCCAGCCCCAGCCCCGTGCCGCGGCCCTTGGTTGAAAAGTACGGCAGAAAAAGTTTCTCCTTGTCGTCGGCAGTCACGCCGCAGCCCGTATCCGCGATTACCAACTCGACCATGTCCGGCGCTCCCGCCTGGGTGCCGATGTACAGCTTCTTCACCAGCGAATCCTGCATCGCCTCGGCGGCGTTATCCACCAGGTTGACCACTACGCGCTTGAACTGCTCCCGGTCGATGTTCACCGCCGGCAGATCAGGCTCCAGGCGCGTCTCGATCTCGATCCCCTCCAGCCGCCCGTTGAACACCGCCAGCGCACTCTCCACCACCTCGTTGAGATCGCCTCGCGCGGGGTGCGCCGAGGGGAAGCGCGCGAATTGCGAGAACTCGTCCACCAGGGTCTTCACCGTTTCCACCGAATTGGCGATGATGACGGCCGATTCGCCCAGGATGCGGCGCGTCTCCGGCGGCACGTATTCCATGCGGTCCAGATGCCGCCCGATCCGCTCGGCCGAAAGCGCGATTGGGGTGAGCGGGTTCTTGATCTCGTGCGCCACCCTCCGCGCCACCTCGTTCCAGGCAGCCGATTTCTGCGCCCGCAGCAGGTCGCTGGTATCTTCCAGCACCAGCACGAAGCCCGAGGTCAGTTTCTCTTCGAGCGCCGATACCGTGATCGAGAGGTGCAGGATCTGGCGGTCCAGCTTGAGCTCCAACTGGTGTGATGCCGCGCCGGTGCGCCGGGCGCGTTTCATCATATACTTGATCTCCGCCATGTCCTCGCGGCTGAACAGGTCCTCCAGACGCGCCGCACGCGCCACCATGGGTTCAGGAAAGATGCGGCTCAAGGCGCGGTTCACGCGCTTGATCGAGCCGTCTGCGGTGATCGAGATGACCCCCGTAGGGATGCTCTCAAGAATCGCCTCCGTGAAGCGCCGCCGGGTCTCCAGTTCGCGCCGGTTCGCTTCCAGGTCGTGGGTCATGGCGTTGAACGCGCGCACCAGGTCGGCCAGTTCATCCCACGCGCGCGTCTCCACGCGATAATTCAAGTTGCCCTTGCGAACCTCTCCGGCAGCGTGCAGCAGCGCGGAAATGGGGCCGCTGATCTGCATGGCCAGGAAGCGCGCGATCCAGGTCGCCACAAACACCACGAACAGCGTGATCAGCGAAATCAGCAGCAGGTAAAACTGACGGAACGCCTTACGATTGGCGGCCAGTTGGCCGTAGTCGCGGCTGAAGCGCTCGATCTCGGCCTGTTTTCGCGCGATCTCGAGGGGCACCCGCGCCGTCACCACCGCGTACCCAGCCGTGGCGCCCGCCACCCGCACCGGCGCGCGCCCCTCCACCAACTGCCCGTCCTCGGGCGGCACCGGGAATGGCCCCGCCGCATCCAGAGGTTCGGTGCCGAACAGCGGCAACACCGCCACCGAGACCAGTTCGTGCTTCTTGCGGAATCGTTCGAGGAACCCCGTCGTGCGGGTGTGCGCACTGAACAGGCGCTCAATCTCGGGTTGCGCCACCAGCAGAGAGGCCCGCAGTTCTGCGCCCTCCCGGGTTTCCCGCTTCAGCGCATCGGCCATCTCCCGGAAGCTCTCCACCTGGATCTCCACCGGTTTGCTGAACCACTTGTTCAGGTTGACGTTCAGCACGTGGACGCTAAACAGCACCAGGAAGAACACCGGCATGGAACTGAGCGCCAGCGCCCCGACCATAAGCTTGGTGCGGATGCGCGAGCCTTCCCGGTTGCTGCGCCGCTCGATATACAGCTTCAACGCGGTGCGCGCCAGGATGAACGCCAACGTCACCATCAGCACGAAGACCAGGCTCGAAACCGCCCAGTAGATGAACGTCTGGGTTACATCGGAAGGGCCGAACTCACCGAAATTGAACGAGCCCTGCCAGATCACCAGCACCACCGAAAGTGCCAGGAAAAGGATGGCCAGTCCGTTCAATAACCGCTTCTTCATGCGCTTTCCACGATTGTAGCGCGGCGCGCGAAACGTTCTACCATAGACGTATGCGGGGTTTGGCACTGCTGTGCTGCCTGGCCGGAACGCTCGCGGCCGGGGAACTGAACGATGCCGCGAAGGCGGGTGACCTCGCTCGCATGGAGGCCCTGCTGGCTGCCGGCGCGGACGTAAATGCCCACGACGCGCTCGGCTCCACCCCCCTGCACGATGCCGCCTGGGCCGGCCGCCGCGACGCCGTCGCGTTCCTGCTCGCCCGGGGGGCCAACGTCGATGCGCACCACTCCGAGGGGGGCTCCACTCCCCTGCACTACGCCGTCATCAAGAACCACCGGGAGGTGGCCGAACTGCTGCTGGCCAAGGGAGCCGGCGTGAATGCCGCGGTCCGCTCCGGCGCCACCGCCCTGCACCTGGCCGTCGATCGCGGCTACCTGGAACTCGCCGAATTCCTGATCGCCAGGGGCGCGGACGTCAATGCCGTCGACCAGGCCGGCTCGACGCCGCTCTTCGAGGCCGCCTGGAAGGGCCACCGCGAGATCGCGCAAATCCTGCTCGACGCCGGCGCTGCGGTGGACCGGGCCAATCGCGAGACCGGCGAGACGCCCCTCAACGAGGCCGCCATCCGGGGGCACGCCGGGGTAGCGGAATTGCTGCTCGCCAAGGGCGCCGACATGCAGACCAGGGACAAAGCCGGGTGCACTCCGCTTGAAAACGCCGCCCGCTCCCAGCACAAAGCCATAGTGGAGCTGTTAATGGCGCGCGGAGCCAAGCTCGGGGGCGGCGATCCGCGCATGCTCCACGACGCCGTCATGAAGGGCCAGCCGGACATGGTGGAACTGCTGCTCGCCAAGGGCGCGGACCCCAACGCGCGCGACCAATCCGGCGCCGCTCCCCTTCACGACGCCGCGCTCAAGGGGCACGCCGCAATCGCCCGGCTCCTGCTCGAACGCGGCGCGGACGTCAATGCCCGCAACGCCGAAGGCTCTACCCCCCTGCACGACGCCGCGCTGAGCGGCCATAGGGAAGTGGCGGAACTGCTGCTCGCCAAGGGCGCCCAGATCGACGCGCGCGACCGGAACGGCGCTACGTCGCTCCACCATGCCGCCTCCTGGGGCCGGCGGCCGCTTGTCGAACTACTGCTGGCCAAGGGCGCGTCGGCCGACGCGAAGAACAATGCCGGCATTACCCCGCTTGCCGCCGCCACGGCCAACGGCTTCGAGGAAGTGGCTGCCCTGCTGCGTGCCCGCGGCGCCAGGTAAATAGCTGAGAGCCGCCGGGCTCCGGGTCCACCCATTCTCTATGGGTACTCCTCTTGCCGGCGCCGCCGTCGCCTTCGATGCGGCCCTATGCGCGGACCTCGCCCGCCTGGGCCAGACCCTCAAAACCAGCCTTCCGCGCCTGGACACCGCCTTCCGCCGCAAGTTGCGTGCGCGCGGACACGATGCCTGGCAGGTGCGCGCGCTGTGCGCCATTGCCCCAGGAGAAGCGCTACGCTGCTTCGCCGCCGGCTGCCGCCCGGACGAGTTCTTCGAGCAGGTGGAGTACAATGGCCGCCGCCTGGCCAAGCTCAATCTACCGCCTCAGGGGGTGTTGGAGGCCCTGGCTGCTTACGAAACGCCCGGCGCGGAGCCCTTCCGCGCGGCCCTCGAACGCCTGCGCCTGGGCGTCGCGCTGGAGCTAAACGCGGCCTTCTATGAGGTACGGGAGGCGGAGACCCAGGCCTTCTACGGCCTCTTCCGGGCGGGGCTGGAGGCCGCGGACCTGCAGGAATTGCTGCGCCGCTCGATCGAAATCCTCACCCGCGCCCTGCGCGCCCAGGCGGGCCGGCTCGTGCTGGTGGAAACCGCCGCGCTCTCCCCCGCGCTCCTGGCGCGGCTTTCCCGCCCCATCTACTTTGAAGCCGGGTCGCGCAACCAGCACCTCTTCCTCGACCCGGAATGGCCCGGGCGCTACGCTTCCTGCTGGTCGTTTCCCTTCCGCGACGGCGAGCGCGTAGCCGCTATCGCCCAGTTCGCCTTTCCCAAGCCGTACCGCTGGCTGCCCCGGGAGCTCAGCTTGCTCGAAGCCGCCGCGGACCGGTGCATGGCCGCCATCCGCAGGGCGCGGCTCGTCAGCGACTTGGCCGCCCGGGAAGAGCAGGTACGGCAGCTCGCCGGCCACCTGATCCGCGCCGGAGAGGAGGAGCGCCGCCGCATCAGTCGCGATCTACACGACGAGGCGGGCCAATCCATGCTGCTGGTGCGGCTGGAACTGGAGCGGCTCGAGAAAACCGCCCCGGCCGAGATTCGCGATACCCTCCGGCAGACCCGCGAACTGACCGAGCGCGGCATCGCCGAGGTGCGGCGCGCCGTCGCCGCCCTCAGCCCCGCGGTGCTCGACAGGCTGGGCCTGGAAGCCGCCCTGCGGCAGTGGACCGCCCGTTTTGCCAAGTCGTACCCCTCCAGGCTAAGGCTGCGCGTCGCCTCGACGCTTCCCGCCTTGCCGGAAGAGACCGCCGCGGTGATTTACCGGCTTGTCCAGGAGTGCTGCCACAACATCGCGAAACATTCCGGCGCTTCACGTGTAAACCTTTCGCTCCGTCCCACCGATAGTCATCTTGAACTGAGCATCGCCGATAACGGCACCGGTTTCGACGTGCATGCTGCGCTTCGTAAGCCCGATTCGTTCGGCTTGGCGGGTATGCGGGAACGGGTGGCGCTCTTGGGCGGGGAGTTTGAGGTGCGCAGCCGGCAGGGGCGCGGGTCCGTAGTAACCGCACGCCTGCCATTACCGGCGCGCGCCGCGAGCACACAGCGATAGTATGGCGAAAATTCGAATCCTTCTAACGGACGATCACACCCTGTTTCGGCAGGGTATGCGCAATCTGCTCGCAGCCGAGCCGGATCTGGAGGTGGCCGGCGAGGCCGCCAACGCCGGCGAAGCAATCCTCAAGGCGGCGGAAACCCGCCCGGACATCGTCCTGATGGATATCGGGATGCCCGGCTTAAGTAGTTTCGAGGCCGCCCGGCAGATCCGTAAGGATCGCCCGGATACCAAAGTCTTGTTCCTGACCATGTACGACGACGAGGATTACCTGGCCGAGTGCATGGACGTGGGGGCGAACGGGTACGTCCTGAAGGACAGCCCCGCGGAGCAGTTGCTCTCCGCCATCCGGGAAGTCCACCGCGGCGGCAGTTACCTGAGCCCCCGCATGCTTTCCCATCTGGTGAACGATTTCCGCATGCAGGTGCGCAATGAGCCGCGCAGTTCGCGCTTCGGCTCCCTCACCAAGCGCGAGCTGGAAATCCTAAAATTACTGGCCGAAGGCGGCTCCGTCAAGGAGATCGCCTGCAACCTGGACCTTAGTGTCAAAACCGTGGAGGCGCACAAGTTCAACCTGATGCGCAAGCTGGACCTTCACAACAAGGCGCAGCTCGTGCAGTACGCCATTCAAAAGAAGATCATCCGGCTGCCCGTGATGGCGTAACGGCGGCCGCGGCTCACAGGTGCTTCGCCAGCCAGGCCAGTACCTCCTGGTAGAAGAAGCGGCTGTCCTCGCCCTTCGCGATCCAGTGGTTAGCCTCCTCGAACACCACCAGGCGGCTCGGAATCCGCAGCCGCTGGAGCACCGACCAGTTCTCTAAGGTCTGGTTCAGCGGCACCCGGTAATCGCGCTCCCCTATGGTCAGCAAAATGGGGGTGCGGAAGTTTTTGGCGAAGCGGATGGGGTTTTGCTCGCGCCACACCTTGCCCTGTTCCCACACCGGGCCGCCGCTCGCCACCTCGCGGTGCCAGATCGTGTCGCTGGTGCCCCACTGGGACTCCAGATTGATGAGCCCCGCGTGGCTCACCAGGCACTTGTAGCGGGTAGTGGTGGCTTGCATCCAATTGGCGAGGTGCCCGCCGTAACTGGCTCCGCCAGCGGCCTGGCGTGCACTGTCGATAAACGGAAACCGCCGAATGGCTTCGTCGGCCGCTTCGTTGATCTCCTCGGCAGGGCCGGAGAGCGGGTCGAATTGGATCTCCTGCGCGAATTTCTCCCCGAAACCCGTGGACCCGGTGTAGTTCGTGAGCAGCACCACATAGCCAGGGGAAGCCAGCAGGTGGTAGTTCCAGCGGGTGAAGAACTGGTCGCGCCACATGGAGTGCGGCCCGCCGTGCATCAGCACCAGCAGGGGGTATTTCTTCGCGGGGTCGAAAGCCGGGGGCAGCGCGATCATGCTGTGGATCGGCTTGCCTCGCTTGCTGGTGAACGTGAAGTGCCGGAGCGGCTGCCAGTCGATGGCGGCGGCGCGCTCCCGGTTGATGGTCGTGAGGAAATCGTGGCGGCCGGCGCGCGGGTCGATCCGGACCACCTCCGCCGGATTCACCGCGCTTTCCCAGGTGGCGAACAGGAGCATTGCCTTCTCCGGGATCGCCAGATTGGTATAGGCACCCTGCGACATATCGAACGCCAGCCGAGCGTCGCCTCCGGCGGCCGCGACGGTATAGAGTTTCTCGTGCCCTGCCTCCTCGGCCAGCAGGTAGATGGTGCCGCCGTCGGGTGTGATCCCGAAGGTATTGACGGAACGGTCGAGCGCGGCGGTGACTACCGTCCGGCTCGCTGTCCCCGGCCATCCAAACCGCACGATGCGCTGCGCCTGGTAGACCTTCTCACCATCCGGCTCCCAAATGCAGTAGAGCGCCTTGCCGTCGGCGCTGAAGACGGGCTTGGAGTAGCTGCCGCCGGCCGGAGTCAGGCGCTTGGGCTCGCCGCCTTCCGCCGGCACCTGGTAAAGCCCCGTATCCACGGAAGCGTATGCCGCCTGGTTCTTGCTCTCCGTCGCAGCGAAGACCAGCGACCGCCCGTCGGGCGCCCACACCTGCCCCAACTCCTCGCCCGTCAGGGTCGAGGAGCCGGCGAATCCGGAGCCGGAGGCCAGGCGTGTCCCGGCCAGCAGGTCGCGCGCCGCACCGCCCTCGATCTCCTGCACAAACAAATGGATGCGGCGGTCATCCAGCCAGCGGTCCCAGTAGCGGACGGGAAACCCATCGTAGACGCGGGCGTGGTACTTGCGGCCCTTGCGCTCGGCGGCGGCCTTCTGGTTAGCGGCATCGTCGGAGGCGCCCGGGTAGACCATGCTGGTGAAGGCCAGGGCCTTGCCGTCCGGCCGCCAGCGCGGGGAAGACGCGCCGGTTGAAAGCGAGGTCACCCGCACGGCCTCACCTCCCGCGGCTACGTCGAGCACATACACCTGGTTCGCCTCGTCGCCCTCGCGTTTGGCGGCGAAAGCCAGGCGACGGCTGTCGGGACTCCACGCTGCCCCGCTCTCCGGCCCCTTGCTGAAAGTGAGGCGTCGCGGAGGCGCGCTGCCGTCGGCCGGCACGATCCAAAGGTCCGATTTCTCGTCCTTCTCTTCGTAAGCGGGTTCCGTTAGGGGGAAGACCACCCACTTCCCGTCCGGGCTGGGCACCGGCGCACCAACGCGCTTCGTCAGCCAGACGTCCTCATGGGTAATCGGAGCTTTCGCAAACAGGGCGGGAACCGCGCACACCAGGGCCGCGGCGCATAAACGCGAAACCATACCGCGAATATACCAGGGGTCGGGCGCGAGCCGCTAAAGGTACCGTTCTTCCATGATCGCCCTGTGGTGCGCGGCGTGACCGGCAATGATGTAGGCCAGAGCCCGCACCGTCACCGGATTACCGCTCGCGACACCCGACCGGCTCCAGGCCTCCGCCGGCAGATTGCGGAAGAAAGCAAGGGTGGCCAGCCGGATTGCCCGGAACTCCTCGACGTGGTTCGGCCAAGCCACATCATCGGCCCCGGCCGCCTGTGCGCCCTTATCGTGGTCGAAGGTAGCCAGCGGACCCTCAAACCCGCGTGCAAACCAAAGCGCGCGAAACAGAAACACCCGCTCGACATCGTTGATGTGGTTCACCACCTGCCGGATGCTCCACTTCCCAGGCGCGTACCTGTGTACGGATTGCTCCGCCGGGATGCCTTCCAGAAACCGAAGCATCTCCCCCATCTGCGACTCGAGTTCCCCGACAATGTCCGCGGTGGGGACCCGATCGATGTACTTGAAGTAGTACGGCGCCGCCTCGTCGCGCGCCGGGTGCCCCGGCATTATGATTTCCTCTCCAGCGGCTCCGTGCACTCATCCACCAGATACAGCAGCGACCGGTAATGCATTCCCGCGTGCAGGGAGAGCCCGATCTCGCACGCCCGGCTGGTCGAGTAGCCGGCATCGCAGCCCGGCGGGATGGCCTTCTTCAAATCCTGCAACGCCGAAGCTGTCAGCTCCGGATAATGGAAACCCCGGTCGCCCGCGAAGCCGCAGCAGCCCACGTCGTCCGGCACCACCACCCGTTCCGCGCACATGGCGGCCACGGCCTTTACGCTTCCGTCGAGCGCCATTTTGCGCGAACTGCACGGCACGTGCACCGCTACGGTCCCGGCACGGCGCTTGAAGTTCAGGCGCTGCGCCAGGTACCGCTGAACGAAGCCCGCGGGCTCGTGAATCGTCATCCCCGCATCGGGCCCGAACGCCTCACGCACGCGCTCCAGGCAGGGGCTGGTATCGAACAGTACCGGGTAACGGCCCCCCTCGGATGCCTCCGCCAGCGCCGCCATCAACTCCTTCAGCTTCCGCTCGCCCTGGCGTTTGAACCCCTTACTGGCGAACGCCATCCCGCAGCACAGCTCGCCCAGGCGTTTCGGCAGCACCACTTCGTAGCCCGCCTTGCGAAGCAGACGTCCGGTGCGCGTCGTCAGGGAATCGCGTTCCGGCGCCCCGCGTGCCACCCCCATTGCCCGCGCCACGCAGCTCGGGAAGTAAACCACCTTATCCTGGCTGCCGTTCGACGGCCCCGCCGCCACCGCATCGGCCCCCTTCGGCAAATATGGATTCCACGCCGGTACGCGGCCGCCGCTCAGTTTACGGATCGCCCCGGCGGCGCCCGCCATCACTTTCCGCCCCAGCACCACATGCGCCATATCCGCGACGCTCAACACAGCCCGCAGCCCGCCGGTCGTGGCGCCCATGTGATCCGCCACCCAATCCGCGGCGCCCTGGGCGAAGCGCGAATGCGATTCGTAGCGCAGCTCCTTGATCAGGCTGCCGGTGTTGATCCCCACCGGACACGCCAGAGAGCACAAACCATCGGCCGCGCAGGTGGCCTCACCCGCATACGAGAACTCGTCCAATAACTGCGCCAGCCGCGCCGGCTGACCACCGGCCTCCCGCAGGCGCGAAATCTCCCGCCACACCACAATGCGCTGCCGCGGCGTGAAAGTCAGGTTTCGCGACGGGCAGTTCACCTCGCAGAACCCGCATTCGATGCACTTGTCCACCACCGGATGTGCCTTCGGCAGCGGCTTCAGATTCTTCAGGTGCGCCTCGGGGTCCGGGTTTAGGATCACCCCGGGGTTGAGCAGTCCCGTGGGATCGAAAATGTCCTTGATCTCCCGCATGGCCGAGTAGGCTTCCGCGCCCCACTCCATTTCGACGTACGGCGCCATGTTCCGCCCGGTGCCGTGCTCCGCCTTGAGCGCCCCGTCGTAGCGCCCCACCACCATTCTGGCGACCTCGTCCATGAAGTCCCTGTACCGCGCCACTTCGCGCTCGCTGCCGAAATCCTGCGTGAAGACGAAGTGCAGGTTGCCTTCGAGCGCGTGCCCAAAGATGATCGCCTCATGGTAGCCGTACTTGCGGAAGAGCCCCTGTAATTCCACTGCCGCCTCCGCCAGCCGGTCGAGCGGAAACGCGACGTCTTCGATGATCACGGAGGTGCCCATCTCCCGCACGGCCCCCACCGACGGGAACAGCCCCTTCCGCACATTCCACAGCCGCGCGATTTCCACCTCGTCTTCCGTGAACGGCGCCTGCTCCACGATCCGCAACCCCGCCAGCGCTTCCATGGCGCGCGCCGTCCGCGCCCGCAGTTCGGCCGTGGTCTCGCCCCGCACTTCCACCAGCAGCGCCGCCACGTCCTCCGGAAGCCCCTTCAAGAACGGCGGCATCCCGGCCTTATCTTCCACGGACCGTAGGCTGGCCCGGTCCATGATCTCGACCGCGCTCACCTCACAGCCGCGCAGCACCGCCGTGGCCGCGCAGGCCGTCCGGACATCCGGGAAGCACAGCAGCGCGCTGGCCTTGGCCGGCCAGTCCGGCACCGTCTCGTAGGTGATCCGGCTGATGAAGCCCAGGGTACCCTCCGAGCCGATCATCAGATGCTGGATGATCTCGACCGGGTCCTCGAAGTCCACCAGCGCGTTCAGGCTGTAGCCGGTGGTGTTCTTCATCTTGTATTTGCGGCGGATGCGGTCGGCCAGCGTCTGGTTCGCCCGCGTTCTGGCAGCCAAGCCGGCGATGCGCTCCACCATCTCCGGATGCGCTTCGCAAAACGCCGCCCGGGCCGCCGCGCTCGACGTATCGAGCACCGCCCCGCTCGCCAGCAGCGCGCGCATCGAATCGAGCGTCCGGTAGCTGTTCTGCGCCGTGCCGCAGCACATGCCGCTGGAGTTGTTGGCCGCGATCCCCCCTACCATGCAGGAGTTGATCGACGCCGGGTCCGGCCCGATCTTCCGGCCGTACGCCGCCAGCGCGCGGTTCGCCCGCGACCCGATCACCGCCGGGTCAAGAGTCACCCGCCCCGCGCCCTCTTCAATTTCGATGCCGCTCCACTCCGCGCTGAGCTGCACCAGCACCGAATCCGAAATTGACTGCCCGGAGAGGCTGGTGCCTGCCGCCCGGAACGTCACGGGCAGTTGCGCGGGCCGGCACGCTTCCAGCACCGCCGCCACATCCGCCTCATTCTCGACCTTCACCACGAGTTGCGGGATCAGTCGGTAGAAGCTGGCGTCCGTGCCGAACGCGAGCCGCCTCGCTTCATCGTGTATGAGCCGCCCCGGGGGGATTCGCCCGGACAGCTTGCGGTAGAGGTCCAGATACGCGCCGCTAACCATATCTTCACTGTAAGCCAATGCGCCTCTTACGGCGTGGGCGCCGCCGCCGAAATACGCCTCAGGTGCGCCGCCGCTTCCGCCACGGCGTCCACCAGCGCGTCCACCTGTTCGGCAGTGTTCCCCCTCCCCAGTGAGAACCGGATGCTGCCACGCGCGTCCTCCGCCCCCAGGCCGATGGCCGTCAAAACGTGCGAAGGCTCCACCGCGCCGCTTGAACAGGCCGACCCGCTCGATACCGCGAACCCTCGCAGATCGAGCGCAATCACCATGGCCTCGCCGTCGATCCAGTCGAACCGGATGTTGCTCGTGTTCCCCACCCGCGCCGAACCCCGGCAGTTCACATGCGCGTGCGGCACACGCGCCAGTACGCCTTCTTCCAGGCGCTCCCGCAGCAGCGCCACACGCGCGGCTTCCGCATCCAACTCCCGCGCCGCGATTTCCGCCGCCGCCCCGAACGCCACCGCCCCGGGGACGTTCTCCGTCCCGGGCCGCCGCCCGCGCTCATGGTGCCCCCCGAACGCAATGGACCCCAGCCGCGCGCCCTTCCTTACGTACAGCGCCCCCGCCCCTTTCGGCGCATACAGCTTGTGCGCGCTCAGCGTGTAAAAATCCACCCCCAGCGCCCCCACATCCACCGGAATCTTGCCCGCGGCCTGCACCCCGTCCGAGTGCATCGCCACCCCGGCCTCCCGCGCAATCGAGGCGATCTCCGGCACCGGCTGCACCGTGCCCAGCTCGTTGTTCGCGTGCATGATGGAGATCAGCACGGTCTCCGGCCGCAGCTCGCTCCGCACGTCCTCGGGATCCACCACCCCATCGCCGCCCACCCGCACGTAAGTCACGGCCGAACCCTCGCGCTCCAGTTGCGCGCAGGTATTCAGCACCGCCGGATGCTCAATCGCGCTGGTGATGACGTGCCCGCCCCCGCGCGCCCGCACGGCGCCCAGGATGGCGAGGTTGTCCGCCTCCGTGCCGCCGCTGGTGAACACCACCTCCCGCGGGTCGCAGCCCGCCAGCGCCGCCACTTGCCGCCGCGCCGCCTCCAGGCATAGCTTGGCCTGCTGCCCGAAATAGTGGATGCTCGAAGCGTTACCATACACTTGACCGAGCGATGCCACCATGGCTTCCAGCACCTCGGGCATTACGGGAGTGGTTGCGTTGTGGTCGAAATAGAACCGCTGCACTTGCTTATATTGTAGAATGTCGCCGCCTATCGTCACCCTGATCACCGATTTCGGCCTGGAAGACCACTACGTGGGGGTCATGAAGGGTGTCATCCTGGGGATCTGCCCTGGCGCCTCCCTCGTGGACATCAGCCACGCCGTTACTCGTTACGAAATCACCCAGGGCGCCTTCCTGCTGGCCCAGGCGTACCCGCATTTCCCGCCCGGAACCGTTCATCTGGTGGTGGTGGACCCGGGGGTCGGGACGACGCGCCGCCCCGTCCTGCTCCAAGCCGCGCGCCAGTTCTTCGTCGCGCCCGATAACGGCGTGCTCACCCTCGTGCTGGCCCGCGAGGAGAAGCACAGGGTCCGGGCCATCACCGCGGAGCGCTACTTCCGCCGTCCAGTGAGCCAGACTTTTCACGGCCGGGACATTTTCGCTCCCGTGGCCGCGCACCTCGCCGCGGGCGTCCCGCCCGCCCGCTTCGGCAAACCCGTGGACGACTACCTCCGCCGTGAAGATTTCGGCCGCTCCATCCACACCGGAAAGCGTATCTGGACCGGCGCCGTGCTCCACATCGACCATTTCGGCAATATGGTAACGAACGTCCGCCCCGCCGATATCCCCGGCCTCGAGCAGGGCCGGCCCTTCCACATGGCCGTGGGGCCGTATCGCCTTGAGCATATCGCGCGCAACTACGCCGAGTGCGGACCCGGCGAGCCCTTCCTCATCGTGGGAAGCTCCGGCTACCTGGAAATCTCCCTCAACCAGGCCTCCGCCGCCAAGGCGCTGGGCTGCGGAGTGGGCGCCCCCGTGGAAGTTGTTGTTTTTTAAAACCCGCACTTGCAATTGCCCCAACTAATCAGTAAAGTTGCCCGAGGAGATAATATGGCATTTTGTGCAACGTGCGGAGCCCCTGTAGAGGGAAGCTTCTGTGCCAAGTGCGGCACCCCGGCGGGGGCCGCTGCGGGAATGTCCGCGGGTGGGCCGGCGGCCAACACCCAGACAGCGTCGGCGCAGACCGGCGGCTTGTCAGAGAATGCGGCGTCGGCGTTGTCCTACGTCCTGGGCTTCATCACCGGCATTTTGTTTCTGGTGATCGCCCCCTATAACCAGATCAAAACGGTGCGCTTTCACGCATTCCAGTCCATTTTTCTGAATGTGGCCTGGATCGCCGTCTGGATAGCAATGACGATCGTTGGGACCGTGCTATCCACCATCAGCTTTATGCTCGCCACCCTGTGGGGGTTGGTCTCTCTGCTTCTGTCGCTCGGCATGCTCGTGCTCTGGATTTTCATGATCGTGAAAGCTTACCAGGGCAGCAAGGTGGTTCTGCCCATCGTCGGCCCCCTTGCCGAGAAACAGGCCTGATCGCCTGCCGTACCCCGACCCGGGAAGCCTTGCGTCATAGGCTTGTGAAGCGGATTGCTATAGCTCTGGCGCTGGCAATGTGTGCTGCCGGGCAAGTCCCCCGGGTCGGTGACGTTGAGTTCTACGGTTTCCGCAAAGTCAAAGAGGAGAACGCCCGGCGGCTACTGAACATCAAGCCGGGCGACGCCTTGCCCCCCTCGAAAGGTGACCTCGAGGAGCAGTTGGAGACTATCCCCGGCATCGTGCAGGCCCGCGTCGAGGCCGTTTGCTGCGACGATGGCAAAGCCGTTCTGTTCATCGGGGTCGAGGAGCGCGGCGCCCCCCACTTCGCCTTCCGCTCGGCGCCCTCCGGCACCGTGGCGCTTCCCCGCGAAATCCTGGAAACTTACTCCAGCCTGGTCGGCGCGCTCGCCTCCGCCGCCCGGCGCGGCAGCACCGCCGAAGACCTTACGCGCGGCCACTCCCTCATGGCCGACCCTCCCTCGCGGGACATCCAGCAGCGCTTCACCACCCTCGCCGAAAAGCACCTGGCCACAATCCGCACCGTGCTGCGCGAATCCGGCGACCCCGAGCAGCGTGCCGTCGCCGCTGCTGTGATCGGTTACGCGCGTGATAAGAAAAGCGTGCTCGACGACCTCCAGTACGCCATGCAGGATCCCGACGAATCCGTGCGCGCCAACGCCATGCGCTCCCTGGGCGCCATCGGGGTGCTGGCCACCCGCCAACCGGCCCTCGGCATACGCATCCAGCCGACATGGTTCGTCGAGATGCTGAACTCCCTCTCGTTCAGCGACCGCACCCGGGCCGCCTCCGCCCTGGTCAACCTCACCGACGGAGACGCCGCCTCCACCCTCGACCAGATCCGCGAACGGGCGCTCGATTCCGTGGTCGAGATGGCCCGCTGGCATACCCTTCGCTACGCCCTTCCGGCCTTCATCCTCGCAGGCCGCATGGCCGGGATGAACCAGTCCCAGATCGAAGAGGCCTGGACCGGCGGCCGGCGCGACGCCGTTCTTGAGAAAGTCGAATCCGGAAAACCCAAGGCCAAGCCCCAAGGCTGACCGGTCCCGGCGGTTGCCGGATGCGATAATAGAGCCTCATGGAGAGCTTGAGCGAAAGAGTGGCCGCAGTGCGGGAGCGCATCGCAAACGCCGCCGCGCGGGCCCGGCGCGACCCCTCCGGAATTACCCTGGTCGCCGTCAGCAAGCTCTTCCCCGCCCAAGCCATCGTTGACGCCTACGCGTGCGGCCTGCGCGAGTTCGGCGAAAACTACGTCCAGGAGTTCGAGGGCAAGCACCCCCAGCTTCCGCCGCTTGAAGGCGCGCGCTTCCACCTCATCGGCCACCTGCAATCCAACAAGGCCCGCCGCGCGGCGGAACTCTTCCACGCCGTCCAGACGGTAGACACCGCCAAACTCGCGCGTCGCCTGGACGAGCCCGGCCGGCCCCTGGATATCATGCTGGAGGTGAAGCTCTCCCCGGAACAGGCCAAAACCGGAGCTTCCCCGGAAGAACTGCCGGCCCTCATCGACGCCGTGCGAGCCTGCCCGAACCTGCGCCTGGAGGGCCTCATGACCATGCCCCCGTGGTCTGACGACCCGGAACAGTCCCGCCCCTACTTCCGCCGCCTCCGGGAGCTCGCGGAATGCCACGGCCTGACGCGCCTGTCCATGGGGATGTCGCACGACCTGGAGGTTGCCATCGACGAAGGCGCCACCCTGGTTCGCGTGGGCACCGCCATCTTCGGCCGGCGAACGAGCTCCGCGTGAGAGCCGGGTTCTTCGCCCCGCTGCCCCCCGCCCGCACCGGCGTGGCCGATTACGCCGCTGCCCTGCTCGCGCAGCTCCGGTGCTTCGGCGACGTCGTCCCCAACGCCCGCGAGGCGGATGCCTGCCTCTACCACCTGGGCAACAACCAGATCCACCACGGCATTTACCGGCAGGCGATCGAGCACCCCGGGGTGGCGGTGCTCCACGATGCCGTCCTGCAGCACTTTTTCCTGGGCTCGCTCGACGAAGGCGCCTACGTCGAAGAGTTCGTCTATAACTACGGCGAATGGCACCGCGGCCTGGCCCGCGAAATGTGGCGGCGCAGGGCCGCTTCGCTCGCCGCGAAGTATTTCGAATACCCCATGCTGCGCCGCATCGCGGAGCGCTCCCGCGCCGTGGTGGTGCACAATCCCGCTGCCGCCGAAATGGTCCGCCGCCATGCTCCCGCCGCCCGCATAATCGAGATTCCCCACCTCTGGCAGCCCGAACCGGCGCCCCCGGCGGCGGAGGTGCTGCGCTTTCGGGAGCGCCTCGGCATCGCCCCGGGCGCCTTCGTCTTCGGCGTCTTCGGCTACCTCCGGGAATCGAAGCGCCTCATCCCCATCCTGCAAGCCTACGCCGAACTGCGCCGCGCCTTGCCCCAGGCAATCCTGATGGTAGCGGGCGATTTCGTTTCCCAGGACCTCGCCCGCGCCGCCGCCCCCCTTCTGGCCGCGCCCGGCGTAGTTCGCACCCCGTGGCTCGAACCTTCCGCCTTCCGGGTGGCCGCCGCCGCGGGAGACGCCTGCGTCAACCTGCGCTACCCGGCGGCGGGAGAAACCTCCGGCATCACCGTCCGGCTGATGGGTTTGGCCAAACCGGTTATCCTCACCACCGCTGACGAAAACCGCCGCTACCCGGACTCTGCCTGCCTGCGCGTCGACCCCGGCCCCTCCGAGCCCGCCATGCTGTGGCACCATATGGTTTTGGTGGCCCGATTCCCCCTTCTCGCCCGCGAGATCGGCGCCCACGCGGCGGCGCACATCGCCCAACACCACGACGCCGGCCGGGCCGCGGAACTGTACTGGAAAACGCTGTGCGATTACCGCTCCTAGCCGCGCTCCTGTGCGTGGAACTGTGGGCCCCGGAGCCCGCCATCGTCAACTTCGACGTCCCCGTCCCCATGCGCGACGGAGTGCATCTTTCCACTAACGTCTTCCGTCCCCGCCGGCCCGCCCGCGTCCCCACCATCCTCATCCGCACACCGTACCGCAAAGGCGACGCCATCAGCTCCAACTGGCAGGCCTTCATCGACCACGGATATGCCGTGGTGGTCCAGGATGTTCGGGGCCGTTTCGAATCGGAGGGCGTGTTCCGCCCCCTCGATCAGGAAGGGCCCGATGGTTACGACACCATTGAATGGATCGCACGCCAACCCTGGTCCGACGGCAAGGTAGGAATGACCGGTGGCTCCTACCTGGGGATCGTTCAGTGGAAAGCCGCGCTTACCGGCAACCCGCACCTGAAAGCCATCTTCCCCTGGGTCTCCGGCAACGACGATTACTTCGACCGCTTCTACTCCCCCGGCGGCGCGGTAAAACTCGGGCAGCGCCTCGTCTGGATGGCGGAAAACCTGCGGATCCCCGGCTACCGCCCCGACTTCAACCGCTACATCTGGCACCTGCCCCTCCGCACCTCCGACCGCGCCGCCACCGGCGACACCTCTCCCATGTTCCACGACGCCATCAGCCACCCCGCCTACGACGACTTCTGGCGTCGCATCAGCACCCGCGCCTCCATCACCCGCGTGAAGGCCGCCGTCTTCTCCGTAGGCGGCTGGTATGACAATTTCGTCCGCGGCGACCTCGAATCCATGGCGGTGCTGCGGCGCATCTCCGGCGTGCACCGCATCCTGATCGGCCCCTGGGCGCACGATATGAGGTACCGCTTTGAAGGCGTGGATTTCGGCCCCGGCTCCACCGTCCCGCTGCGCACCCTGCAACTGATGTGGTTCGACCAGTGGCTCAAGGGGAAGGACACCGCCGTGCTGTCGGAAGCTCCCGTGCGGGTCTTCGTCATGGGCGCCAACCGCTGGCGCGAAGATCACCAATGGCCCCCCGCCGACGCGCGCATGACGCCCTGGTATCTCCAGAGCCACGGCCGCGCAAACACCCTCAGCGGGGACGGCATCCTGGGCGCCCATCCCACCCGCCAGCGCCCGCCCGACCGCTTCGTCTACGACCCGCAGAAGCCCGTGCCCACACGCGGCGGTGCGGTCTGCTGCAATCCCCGGCTGCTGCCCTGGGGCCCCCTCGACCAGCGCCCCGTCGAGTCCCGCCGCGACGTGCTTGTCTACACCTCCCAGCCGCTCCCCAGGGACATGGAAGTGACCGGCCCCGTGCAGGCCGTTCTCTGGGTCTCCACCTCCGCGCCCGACACCGACTTCACCGCCAAGCTGGTAGACGTCTTCCCCGATGGCCAAGCCCGCATCCTTACGGACGGAATCCTCCGTCTGCGCTACCGCGATTCGCTCGAACGCCCACTGCGCGCCACCCCGGGCGAGATCTACCGCATCGCCATCGACGCCGGCGTCACCAGCAATCTCTTTCGCAAAGGCCACCGCATGCGCCTGGAGGTCTCCAGCAGCAACTTCCCACGCTTCGACCGAAACCTGAACACCGGCGGCTCCATTCCCGACGAAACCCGCTCCCGGAAAGCCGAACAGATCGTTTATCATGATCCCGCCCATCCCTCCCACGTGCTCCTGCCGGTCATCACGGAGCCGTGACCGTGGGCTGGGCCGTGCAACAGAGTAAAATACGCGTTGATGACCGGCCGCCGAATTTCCCACTACGAGGTGCTTGAAAAACTGGGAGAAGGCGGTATGGGGACGGTCTACAAAGGCCGTGACACGCGCCTGGAACGCTTTGTGGCGCTCAAATTCCTGTCCCGGAGCGAGGCCTCCGACGTCACCCGCAGCCATCGCTTCATCGACGAAGCCCGCGCCGCCTCCGCCCTGAATCACCCCAACATCGTCACCGTCTACGACATCGGCGACTTCGAGGGCAACACCTTCATCGCCATGGAGTATGTGCCCGGCCAGACGCTCGATGAGCTGATCCCGCGCAAGGGAATGCGCCTCAATGAGGCACTCCGGTACGCCGTCCAGATTGCCGACGCACTGGCCAGGGCACACGCCGCCGGCATCGTCCACCGCGACCTCAAGCCCGGCAACATCATGGTGACCCCCGACGGCACCGTCAAAGTGCTTGATTTCGGCCTCGCCAAGCTCACCGACGCGGCTGCCGCCGCCGTGGCGGACGACGGTCTCACCCGCACCCTCCGGCCCCGCACCGAGGAGGGCGCCATCGTCGGCACCGCCGCCTACATGTCGCCCGAGCAGGCCGAGGGCAGGCCGCTCGACGGCCGCAGCGACGTCTTCAGTTTCGGCTCCGTCCTTTATGAAATGGTGACCGGCCGCCGCGCCTTCGAGGGCACCTCGAAAATGTCCACCGCGGCCGCCATCCTGCGCGCCGAACCCGCCCCTCCCGAGGGCGTCCCTTACGACCTCGAGAAGATCGTTGCCCGCTGCCTTCGCAAGGACCCCGCGCGCCGCTGGCAGACCTTCGCCGACCTCCGCGTTGCGCTCCTCGAACTGAAAGATGAGTCGGATTCCGGGAAGCTTTCCGCTCCCGCCGGCGTGCCCGCTCCCCGTCGGCCCCGCCCTCTGCTCTGGGCCGGCACAGCACTTGCGCTACTTACGTTGGCCGCTGCGGGCTGGTGGGGCTGGCGTCTCGCCAACCGCCCCCTGGCCCCCATCCGCACCCTGCCCCTCACCAGCCTGGTGGGGGACGAGGATAGCCCCGCCCTTTCCCCCGACGGCAGCATCGTGGCCTTTCGCTGGCAAGGGCCCGGCGATGAACGGCCCCAGATTTATGTCCAGCAGATCGAAAACGGCACACCCCTGCGCCGCACCTCGGACGCCACCCCCAAGTGGGCCCCCCAGTGGTCGCCCGACGGCAGCCTGATCTCCTTCGTGCGCGGCGCCGCGCAAGGCAAAGGGGAAATCGTGTGCGTCCCCGCCCTCGGCGGTCCCGAGCGGCTGGTGGGCGCCACCTCGGCCTTCCTCCCCGCCCCCACCTGGTCGCCCGACGGCAAGCATATGGTGGTACTCGAACGCCGCGAACCGCCTCAGCGCGGCGGCGACCTCTACCTGCTCTCCGTCGAGACCGGCGAACGCAAGAAGCTCTTCACCCTCGCCGAGGGGCGCGGCATGGGCGCCTCCGGAATCATCACTCCTGAAGGCGACGCCCTCATCGTCCGCACCATCACGCCGGCCCGAGCCGGCGATCTCTACCTCGTGCCGCTGGGCCCCGGCTACACTCCATCCGGCGAACCCCAGCCACTCACCTCCGACGGCGCCGTGCTGGGTGCCGCCGTGCTCCCCGGCCGCCGCGGCGTGCTCTTCTCTTCCCAGCGCGGCGGCATCTGGAAACTCCTCCCGGGCACGCCCGCCGAGAAGGTAACGGATGCCGAGGCGGACGGCATCAGTGTCTCCCGTAACGGCGAGCGCGTGGTCTACGCCGAAGCCCGCCGCGATACCAACATCTGGCGCCTCGACCTCGACGGCCGCCAGCCGCCCGCCCCGTTTATCTCCTCCACACGCGAGGACGCCTGGCCCGAATACTCCCCCGACGGCCGCAGCATCGCCTTCATTTCCACGCGTTCCGGGTCCCACGAAATCTGGGTCGCCGACGGCGAGGGCAACAACGCCGTCCGGGTGACACGCCTCGATGGCCGCCAGTGCCGCGCACCCCGCTGGTCGCCCGACGGCCAGTGGCTCGCCTTCGAAGCCACTACCGGCGAGGAGCCCGGCATCCACGTGGTGCGCGCCTCCGGCGGTGCACCGCGCCGCCTCACCGCCGCCCCCGCCGCCCAGATGCTGCCCTCCTGGTCCCGGGACGGCCAGTGGATCTACTTCTCGTCCCCCACCGGCCAGCACAATATCTGGAAAGCACCTGCCGGCGGCGGCCCCGCCATTCAGGTGACCCGCGACGGCGGCTGCTCCTCACCGCGCGAAGGGCCCGACGGGTCACTCTACATGTTGAAATCGCACGCGCGGTCCGCAGGCTTGTGGCGCGTGCCCCTGTCCGGCGGCCCTGAGGAACCCCTCGTCCCCGAAGGCATGCGCTTCGGAAGCGGTTTCGCGCTCTGCTCGAAAGGCGCCGCCTTCGTCTCCACGGGTGAACCCGTGCTCCGCTTCTTCGATTTCGAAACCCGCCGCGCACGTACCGTGGCTGCCTCCGAAAAGGTTCTCACCGGCGGAGTCGCCCTCTCCCCCGACGGCCGTTACCTGCTCTATACCCAGGTCGACGCTTCCACCAGTGACCTCATCCTCATCGATCACTTCCGCTAAAGATGTAAACACCGCCCGGTTCCGGCG
>DATMYF010000025.1:0-7246 GCA_035561075.1 Bryobacteraceae bacterium | reverse complement strand
AGGGCGGAATAGCGCAGCATGCCCGCCGCGAGTGCCGGCTGACGGCGCGCAACTGCCCCGGCAACGATGCCAGTGCCCGGCATGGAGGCGCGGGTGGCCTCGGCTTTCTCTTCTCTCTGGACGGCATTCATGCGGGCGAGCGGCGACTGCGCGGTATAGGCAATCTCCCGCTTGAGCGGAGGCGGAGGGGGAGCACCCGCAGGCAACGCCGGAGGCGCCGCATCCGCCACCACGGTTTCAGCCACCGGCGGCGGCGGAAGTGCCGGAGCGGGCGCCTGAGCCGCGAGATCGGCCATCGGCCGCACAGGCGGGGGCGCCGGTTTTTCCACGCGTTTCGGGGAGGCTTCCTTGGCCCGCTGGGGAGCCAACTGCCGCAGGACCGGGCGCGGTTCTTCCCTCGGCGGCAAGCTGGGCTCCGGCCGCTTCGCCGTGGCCACCTGGACGGCAGCCTTCTGCTCGACCGGTGTGGAACTGCCCGGAACAAACAGCGCCACAGCCACGAGCGCCACCGCCGCACCGGCTGCCAGCGCGATCGCCTGTGGACGCCGCAACCACGCCGCGATGCGCACCCCAAGCGGGGGGCGTTCCTCCCCGAGCACCGAGATGAGGTGCGCCCGAGCCGCCGGTTCGGCAAGCAAGTCGCGCAGCGGCTGCTCGCGGGCAAGGGCGTCGAATAGACTCTGGTCCTCCAGCGCCGCTGCGAACAGCGCCTCCCGCTCCTCGTCCGTGAGGGTGCCGGTGGCGTACCCGCCCAGCAGCTTTTCCACTTCACGGCGGTTCATCGCCTGCCCTCCCAATCCCCTCCCATGAGTTCCAGAAGGTGCTTACGGCAGCGGTGGTCCCAAGTGTAAATGGTGTTCAGGGTCGCGGCCCCCATGGCTTTCTGGATCTCTGGAAAACTCTTACCCGCCAGCTTCATGCGCAGCATGTCGCGGCAGCGCGGCCCCAGTTGCGACACCGCGCGCGAAAGGCGTTCCAGCATCTCCTTGCGCTCGACGTACGCCGCCGGATCGGCGTCCAGGTCCGGCAACTGGATATCCGTAACGGAGACCTGGCTGTACTCACCCCTGCGGACCGCTTTGCGCCGCAATGCCAGCATCTTGAAGCGAACGATCTGGAGCGAAAGCGGCAGCAATTCTTCTACGCGCTCCACGTGGCGGTATTTCTCCTCGAGCAGGATCAGCACCTCCTGCGCCAGGTCCTCCGCAACATCCCTTCCCATACGAGATGCCGCGAACGCCACGATCCTTTCACGCAGGCGGCCGAGCATCTGGTTGCGCGCGTCGGGCTCCACAGATCCACTCTCCGCGAACCCCGCCGCGCTGTCAAGCGTGCGCTAAGCTGGCTGCATGCGAGTTGGCGGGTACATCCTGAGCACGGCCCTGGCCGCTGCGGCGGTGCTGGCGGGATGCGGCCCACGAGGCACGGGGCCTGTCGATCCGGCGCTCGCCGGCTTCATTCCCGGCGATGCCAATGTGCTGGCCGGGGTGCGGCTCGACCAGATCAGGGCCACCCCCCTTGGAAAGCAACTCGCAGACGCCGGCCTGCTCGAACCACCGGGCGTGGAGGCACATGACCTGATTGCCTGCTGGGATGGGAAAAACTGGCTGGTTGCCGCGCGCGGTAAGCTGCGGGCGCCTTCGACGCCCGGGCTCGCGTCGGTAGGCGACGTGGTGCTGGCCGGACCGCCGGACTCCGTGCGGGCCGCCATCGCCCGGCACGCGGCCAAACGCCGCCCCCCGCGGGAGTTGATCGACCGCGCCCGCACCCTGCCGGCCGGCAGCCAGATCTGGGCCGTCACCTACGGCGCCCCGGCGCTGCCGCCTGCGGGCGAGCGGCTCTCCTCCACGCAGCGGCTCATCAACGCCATGGAGGACATCACCGCCTCTGCGAACCTGCGCTCCGGCATCCAGGCAGCCGCTACCGGGAACTGCCTGGATGAGCGTAACGCCCGCGTGGTCGAAGAGACCGTGCGCGCCATGATCGGCCTCGGTGGCCAGATGCTGGCGCGGGGCGACCAGGATCTATTGCGCGCCTACGAAGGCATTCGGGTTGAACGCCAGGGCCGCGCCGTGCGGCTCGAAGCCGCCGTTCCGGGCGACGCTGCGCAGAAGATGCTCAGCAGTTTGATTCGCCGCTAATAAGATCCACCCTTTTCTCTATAGAGATCGTGGTGTATAATCGGCTGATATGGAATCACAGGCGCGAAGCATCGCCAAAGCCATCAGCTACCGTGTGATCGGTTCGATGTGTACGGCGTTGATCTGCTTCGCGGTGAGCGGGAGAGCGGCCCTGTCCTTAGGCGCTGGCGCGGTGGATATGGTGCTGAAACTAGGGCTCTACTTCGTGCACGAGCGGATCTGGAACTACATCGATTACGGCCGCGAGAAGCCGGCCCCGGAATACGAAATCTGACCCGCGCTATACTGTTGATTCCGTGTTCCATATATTAGAAAAGCAAGTTCAGGAAGCATTCCATTCCCAGATTCTGGCGCAGTTCGGGGCGGACGTCCCGGTGGCGCTCGAACAGCCTCGCCAGAGCGATTTCGGCGACCTCGCGGTGCCGGCGGCGTTCCAGCTCGCGCGGCAACTGCGGCAGCCGCCCAAAAAGATTGCGGCGGAACTGGTGGATGGGATCGGCCGCATCGAGGGCATCTCCGCTATGGAGATCGCCGGCAACGGCTACATCAACATTCGCTTCGACCGCGGCTACTACGGGTTCCGGCTGCTGAACCCTTTGGAGGAGCCTGCGCCGCCCGAGCACGAGAAGATCGTCGTCGAGCACACAAACATCAACCCCAACAAGGCCGCCCACATCGGCCATCTCCGCAACGCGGCGCTGGGCGATACCTTCGTCCGGATGCTGCGCTCGCGCGGCCGCCGTGTGGAGGTGCAGGACTACATCGACAACACCGGCGTTCAGGTAGCCGACGTGGTTGTGGGGTTCCATCGCCTGGAGAATAAGACCGCCGCGGATGTGGAGCGCCTGATCGCCGACCCGGCCGTGCGCTTCGATTATTACTGCTGGGATCTCTACGCCCGCACGTCCTCGTACTACAAAGAGCATCCGGAGTCGATTGGCTGGCGCGCTGAGGCGCTGCACTCCATCGAAGCGGGCCACGGCGTCGAGTCGGAACTGGCCCACATCGTGGCGGACGCGATAGTGGAGGCGCACCTCGCCACCATGCTGCGGCTGGGGGTCGAGTATGACGTGCTGCCGCGCGAGAGCGAAATCCTGCACCTCAAGTTCTGGGCCTCCGCGTTCGAGCTGCTGAAAGAGCGCAAAGCTATCTATTTCGAGACCGAAGGCAAGAATGCCGGCTGCTGGGTCATGCCCGGGGCGTCATTCAGGGAAGACGCCGAGGCGGAGGACAGCAAGGTGATCGTGCGTTCGAACGGCACGGTCACATACGTGGGGAAGGACATTGCCTACCAACTCTGGAAGTTCGGTCTGCTGGGCAAGGACTTCCATTACCGGCCGCTCAAGCGATACGCGGACGGGCGCATCCTGTGGGTTTCCACGTCCGAACCTTCGCCGGACGCCGATGTACCCCGCTTCGGCCATGCCACGCGCGTGTACAACGTGATCGACACGCGGCAATCATACCTGCAGGACGTGGTGGCGGCGGGCCTGCGGGCACTGGGCTTCGAGAGCCAGGCTGAGCAGTCGATCCACTTCTCCTATGAGATGGTGGCGCTGTCGCCGCGGTGCTGCGTGGAACTCGGGATCGAGCTCTCCGAAGAGGACCGCAAACGACCGTACGTGGAGGTCTCGGGGCGTAAGGGCCTGGGGGTGAAAGCGGACGACCTGATCGACACCCTCATCAACAAGGCGCTCGAAGAGGTGGAATCGCGGCACGCCGAAGCCTCGCCCGAGGAGCGGCGAAAAGTGGCGTCGCAACTGGCGGTAGGAGCGTTGCGCTATTTCCTGCTGAAGTTCACGCGCAATTCGGTGATCGCCTTCGACTTCCAGGAGGCGCTGAGCTTCGAAGGCGAAACCGGCCCGTACGTGCAGTACGCGGCGGTGCGCGCGCGCAACATCCTGCGCAAGTTGGAGGAGCGCGGCGAGAAGGTGCCCGATTTCGCCGCCGAGCTGAGCGCCGAAGCCTTGGAACGGCAGTTGCTCTCGGAGGATTTCTGGCAGGTGCTGCTGGCGGCCTCGAAAGCGGAAAGCGCGGTGGACCGCGCGGTGGCTGCCGGGGAGCCCGCCAACGTAGCGAAGTACGCTTTCCAGCTCGCCCAGGCCTTCAACAACTTCTACCACCAGCATCCCATCATTCACGAGGAAAACCGCGAGAAGAAGGTTTTCCTGTTGTGGATGACGGACTTTTTCCGGCGGCAGCTCGAGCGCACGCTGGACGTGCTGGGGATCGAAGTGCCGCCGTATATGTAGGGGTCTACTCGCGGCCCGATGCGAGCATCACGTCCACCTTGCGGCGGATGGTGGCGGCGGCATCGGGCACGTGCAGCACGTCGCATTCCGAGCCCAGGATGAACGGGTGCCCCACCTCGCGCATGCGCGCGGCAAGGTCGCCGGAGAGGCGCGCCACGTCCTCTTCGCTGACCACGGCATCGGAATAGAAATTCTTGGTGGGCAGGTTCCCGTAGAGCACGATGTGCTTGGGCACCACGGCGGCGTCCTCCCATAAGCGGCGCGAACTGCCCAGGCTGAGAATCACCGGATCGAGCCGCTTGGCAAACTGCTCCACCATGGCCGTACTCAACTCACCGCAGTCGTGGAAGATCAGGTCCACGCCGGCGGCGTCCAACTGCTGCTTCATGCGCGTATCCGGCCCCAGTACGAACTGTTCCAGCAGCGCCGGGTTGGCATTCACCTGCCTGGGCGAAAGATAGACCACGTTGGCGGCGGGCTCGCAGACCAGGACAGCGGAAGCGCCGGCGGCCATCTGGGCCCGCAGCGAGCGGCGTACGGCGGCTTCAGCCAGCGCGAGGCAGCGGACGGCGAGCAGCACCGTGGCGTCTTCGTTGAGCCCCTTTCCCGCCATGGCGACCGCCGTGATGGGGTCCGCCATCAGCTTCGTCATCAGGGAAAACGGGCCGATGGCCATGCCGGCAGGAACCAGCTTGGTGGACTCCCGGATGTAGCGAATGGAATCGATATGCGCCTGGTTGCGCCGGGAGAAGGGCGCATCGAGGGCCTCCGCGTAGGCAGCTATGCGCTGCTCGTCCGGGGGTTCCTCGAAATGGTAGGCATCGGCCTGGTCTTCGGGGATTCCGAAGGCACGCAGTACGTCCGCCTTTTCGAGCGTGAGGTCCATCAGGGGCAGCGCCACCGGTGCGCCGTAGCGTTCGGCCGCTTCCGCCATCACCGCACCCAGGCGTTTGCCGTCGTTCCGGATCGCTTCCGGATCGTCTTTTTCGTTCAGGACCAGGTCCGTCCCGATGGGGAAGCGTACACCGGTCTCCGCCAGCCGCAGATAGTAGTCGTGTGCCATGCGATGGTTTGATATCCAGTTGACCACGACTAAGGCCTCCCGCACCAGTGGCACGTAGCGCGGTACGATGCTAACCATGGAACACGAGCTTTCCCGGCGCAACTTCCTGATCGCGGGCTCCGCCGCGAGTGTAGCGGGCGCGCAACCGCCGGCGCCGCGTGCCTCCGGCCGCAAGATCCGGATCGGCATTGTCGGGGGCCGCTTCGGTCTCACCTTTCACTGGCACCTGCACCCGAACTCCGAAGTCGTGGCCGTCTGCGACCTGCTGCCGCAACGGCAGAAAGCCATGGCCGAGCACTACCATTGCAGCAACACATACCAGAATTTCCGCGACCTGCTGAAGCACCCGGGCCTCGATGCCGTAGGGGTGTTCACCCCCGCGCCGCTGCACGTCTTCATGGCGGTCGAAGCCATGAAGGCGGGGAAACACGTGATCAGCGCGGTCCCCGCGGGTATGTCCGTCGAGGAACTGGAGGAACTGCTCGCGACCGTCCGGAAGACCGGGATGCGCTACATGATGGCGGAGACCAGCTACTACCGGCAGCCAATCATCACCTGCCGGGATTGGGCCGCGGAGGGCCGCTTCGGCATCATCTTCTACGCCGAGGCCGAGTATCACCACGAGGGGCTGCTGAGCCTTGGTGTGGACGATCGCGGCTTTCCCAACTGGCGTCACGGCTTCCCGCCAATGCACTACCCGACCCATTCGATAGGCATGATCGTGCCGGTCATGCGGGAGCGCCTGACAGAGGTGCAATGCGTCGGTTGGGGCGACGCCCACGAGTCGCTGCGCACGAATCAGTACCGCAACCCGTTCTGGAATGAAACGGCATTCTTCAAGACCTCCGGAGGACATGCGGCGCGCGTGTCGGTCTTCTGGCATGTGGCCGCGGGCGGCACCGAACGCGCTCAGTTCTACGGCGACCGCATGTCGTACATCATGGAGCGCCCGGAAGGCTCTCCGGACACGATCGTGCGGATCGGCAAGGAGGGCCGCACCGTGCTGGACTCGAACGGCTACCCCGAGGGTGAGGTCTCAATGCAGCCGGACAAACGCCCACCCTACTTCGAGCGCCTGCCCGAACCGCTGCGGGTGCGCAGCGGGCACGGAGACTCCCACACTTTCCTCACGCACGAGTTCGTGAGCGCGTTGGTCGACGACCGGCACCCCACGGTGAACGCCTGGGAGGCGGTGGCCTACACGCTGCCTGGGATCGTGGCGCACCAGTCCGCGCTGCGCGGCGGCGAAGTGATGAAGATCAAAGACTACGGTGCGGCGCCGGTGTAGACCGGTGCGCGCCCCCGCACCACGACATAGGGCCGGTCTTGCCACTTTCGCGGACCCGGGGCCGCACCGTGCTGGACTGCCCTGCCCGAACCGCTGCGGGTGCGCAGCGGGCACGGAGACTTCCACATTTTCCTCACGCACGAGTTCGTGAGCGCGTTGGTCGACGGTGGCCTACACGTTGCCTGGGATCGTGGCGTACCAGTCCGCGCTGCGCGGCGGCGAAGTGATGAAGATCAAAGACCACGGTGCGGCGCCGGTGTAGACCGGTCCGCAGCCGCACCACGACATAGTGCCGGCCTTGCGCCACTTTCTCGGACCCGTGGCCGCACCGTGCTGGACTGCCCCTGCCCGAATCGCTGCGGGTGCGCAGCGGGCACGGAGACTCCCACACTTTCCTCACGCACGAGTTCGTGAGCGCGTTGGCCGAGGGTCCGCAGCCGCACCACGACATAGTGTCGGCCTTGCGCCATTTTCGCGGACCCGGGGCCGCACCGTGCTGGAC
>DATMYF010000024.1:0-44260 GCA_035561075.1 Bryobacteraceae bacterium | reverse complement strand
CCCTTCCACTTTCCTCGTCGATGCCTGTAATCTGGTATCCAGGCAGGCCCAGTATTGCCTCTGATCTGATCAAACGTTTCCTTTCAAGAATGTTTTATCAGTTCAGAAGTGGGGCCTGCCCCCATTGATGATCTAGAGCCTTTCATCATTCTTTTCACCACCGTTAGCTGTCGTTGACCATTCTTTACAGGATCGTTCGTATGTCCAACGTCCTTTCAATTGGGACCACGACAATGACGATACCTGAACACACCGCACTTCCGGAAAGCGCTGAAACTCACGCCCGGCGGAAGCGAATCCTGAAGCTGTCCGGCCTCGCCTTAGTGGTGGCCGCCGGGCTGGTAGGGTGGCGGCTCTTCGGGCGCAATGAAACGCCCGTTTACAGCCATTCGGCAGTCGGCCGCGGCGACGTGGTGAAAACCATCAGCGCCACTGGCAAGTTGCAGGCCGTGGTCACCGTCGAGGTGGGCAGCCAGGTGTCAGGCCGCATCTCCGAAATCCACGTCGATTTCAACAGCCGGGTGAAGAAGGGGCAGATCATCGCCCGCGTCGATCCCTCGCTTTTCCAGGCGCAACTCGACCAGGCGCGCGCCAACCTGGCCAACGCCCAGGCACGGCTCCAGACGGCCGAGACTGCCGTGGGCAACGCACAGGCCAACGTGAGCTCCGCGCAAGCTAATCGCGAGAAGATGCGGGTGGCCCGCACGGACGCCGAAAGCGCATGGCGCAGGATGAACGAGGTGGCCACCACAGGCGCGGTCTCGGCGCGCGAGGTCGAAGCCGCCCAGGCCACAGGTGCGCAAGCAGACGCGCAACTCCAGCAGGCCGACGCGCAGATCGAGCAGGCTGATGCGCAACTGCAATCCGCCCGCTCCCAGGTCAATGAGACCCGGGCACAGGTGAAGCAAATGACCGCCGCGGTAGATTTGGCGGCCACCAATCTCAGCTACAGCATCATCCGGGCGCCCATCGACGGCGTGGTCATCGCCCGCAATGTGGACGTCGGGCAGACCGTCGCGGCGAGCCTCCAGGCCCCGGTCCTATTCCTCATCGCCAACGACCTGACTCAGATGCGGGTGCTCGCCGATATCGACGAGGCCGACGTCGGGCAACTCGGCGACGACAGCAAGGTCAGTTTTACGGTCGACGCCTACCCGAACGACATCTTCCGGGGAAGCGTCTCACAGATCCGCCTGGCCCCCCAAACCACGCAGAACGTCGTCACCTACACCGCCGTGATCGACGTGAGCAACCCGGAACTGAAACTCCGGCCCGGCATGACCGCCAACGTCACCGCAATCGTAGCGGAGAAGCGCGACGTGCTGCGGGTGCCGAACGCAGCCCTGCGGTTCCGCCCGAACCTCGGTGCTGAGACGGGTGCCACCCCCGCCCGGGGCGGCGCAGGCGTGGAACGCAGGGGTTCGCGCGACCGCACGGCTCCCGGCGGACCGCCTTCCCACACGGTATGGAAGGTGAACGAAAAGGGCGAACTGCGGCCGGTACAGATCACCACCGGGGTCACCGACGGCGTGAACACCGAAGTGGTATCCGGCGACTTGCAACCCGGTGACCTGGTAGCCACGGGCGAGAACACAACCCGGGCGGCCGGCGGCGCCAACCAGCCGGCGCGAAACCCGATGCTGCCGATGGGCGGCAGGGGAGGCAGGCGGTGAAACCCATAATCGAGATCCGTCACATCCACAAAACGTACGCGTCGGGCGGCGCTCAGGTGCACGCGCTCCGGGACGTGTCTCTGGCCATCGAGCCGGGTGAGTTCATAGCCATCATGGGCGCCTCTGGCTCCGGCAAGTCCACCCTTATGAATACGCTCGGCTGCCTCGACCGTCCAACACGGGGCGAGTACCTGCTCGACGGCATGGACGTGGCCCAGCTCTCCGCCGACCAACGCGCCGACATCCGCAACCGGAAGATCGGCTTCGTCTTTCAGGGGTTCAACCTGCTGGCGCGCACCAGCGCTATCGAGAACGTCGAACTTCCGCTGCTATACACCGGCGCGCCGGCCGAGGAAACCGTACGCCGCAGCCGCGAATCGCTGCGCCTGGTGGGACTGGCCGGTCGCGAGCATCATCACCCGAATCAGCTTTCGGGCGGACAGCAGCAGCGCGTGGCCATTGCAAGGGCACTGGTGAACCATCCCACGCTGCTGCTAGCAGACGAGCCGACCGGCAACCTCGACACCCGCACCTCGATCGAGATCATGAACCTGTTCCAGGAGCTCAACCGCGAGCGCGGCATCACCATCGTGTTGGTGACACACGAGACGGACATCGCGGAGTACGCCAAGCGCATGGTGGTCATGCGCGACGGCCGCATCGTTCGCGACCAGCCCATCGAGCGCCGGCGCGACGCCACGGCTGAACTGGCCGCGCTTCCACCGCTCGAACCCGTGGAGGATGCCGCATGAGACTCATACCGATCATCAAAATCGCCCTGCGTGCGCTGGCGCGCAACAAGGCGCGTTCTATCCTCACGGCGCTCGGCATCATCATCGGGGTCAGCTCCGTGATTGCCATGGTGAGCCTCGGGCAGGGCGCACAACAGCAGGTACAGGCACAGATCGCCAGCATGGGGACGAACATGCTGATTGTGACCTCCGGCAGCCAGCGGGTAGGCGGCATGCGTGGAGGCGTAGGCACCAGCACCACCCTCATCCCCGAGGATATTGCTGCCATCGAGCGTGAAGCGCCCGCCGTGGCGGCTACCAGCCCCGGGGTAAACGCGGCGGTTCCGCTCGTCTTCGGCAACCAGAACTGGACCACCCGCGCCGAGGGCGTGAGTGAAGCCTATCCCGCGATCCGCAACTGGACCATCGCGTCGGGCGCGTTCTTCACCGCCGCCGATGTGCGCACCGCAGCGCGCGTGGTGGTGATCGGGAAGACCGTGGCGGACCAGGTTTTTGCCGGCACCGACCCGGTGGGCCAAACCTTGCGTGTGCGCAACCTGCCCTTCCGCGTGATCGGGGTGCTCGCGCCCAAAGGGCAGAGCCAGTTCGGCCAGGACCAGGACGACACCCTCATGATGCCGTACACCACGGCCATGAAGAAGCTGCTGTCGATCACCCACATCACCAGCGCGTACATTTCGGCCACCAGCGCCGACGCTACTTTCGAGGCCCAGAGCCAGGTCGAAGCGCTGCTGCGCCAGCGGCACAATATCCGCCCCGGCATGGAGGACGATTTCAGCATCCGGAACCTGACGGATATTGCCGATACGGCCGCCCAGACCACCGCGGTTATGACACTGTTGCTGGGCAGCATCGCTGGAGTTTCGCTGATTGTTGGCGGCATCGGGATCATGAACATCATGCTGGTCTCGGTCACTGAACGCACCCGCGAGATCGGTATCCGGATGGCGGTGGGGGCGCGGGCGGCGCATGTTCGCATGCAGTTTCTGATCGAGTCGATCGTACTCGGGGTGGCGGGCGGCGTGGCGGGCATTGTCGCGGGCATCGGGCTTTCGCTGCTCCTGTCGCGGGTGTTCGGCTGGCCGCAGGCGGTGTCCCTGATGTCCGTGCTGGTCGCGGTAGCGTTTTCCATCGCGGTAGGAGCATTTTTCGGTTACTATCCGGCCCGCAAGGCCGCTTCACTCGATCCTATTGAGGCATTACGTTATGAATAAGCACGCGCGAAAAATCACTCTGATCGGAGCCGCCGGGCTGCTGCTGAGCGGTTGCGCGGTGCGCACCAACGCCGGCCGTACCGCCGTGCCCGCTCTACCGGCTGCATATGCCGCAGGCCAGCAGGATGCCGCGGTCCGGGTCGAAAAAGCAGACTTGACGCGATGGTGGCAGGCCTTCCACGACCCGCTGCTCGATTCGCTCGTGAACCGCGCCATTGCCGGAAACATCGACCTGCGGATCGCCCAGGAGCGTGTGCGTGAAGCGCGCGCGGTGCGCGGCTACACGTCCGCCACCCGGCAATTGCCGAACACCGGGATAACCGGCGGGTATTCGGATCGCGGCGGCGGAAGCACGGGCCAGAACCTGGTCTCCCGCGATTCCAGTCTCTACCAGACCGGCTTCGATTCCAGCTACGAAATCGACATTTTCGGCGGAGGCCGGGCCAGTGTACGAGCCGCCGAAGCCGACGCGCAGGCCACTCAGGAAGCCTTGAACAACACCCTCGTGACGGTTACTGCCGAGACGGCCCGCAACTACCTCGACCTGCGTCAGGCACAGGAGCGTCTCGCAGTCGCCAGAAGGACCCTAACCGCGCAGGAAGAGGTGCTTCGCCTGACAGAGCTCCGGCGGGACGCCGGGCTGACGTCCGATCTGGACCCCGTTCGCGCGAAGGCGCAGGCCGAATCGACACGCGCCGCCATTCCGGCGCTTGAGGCCCAGGCGCAACGTTCAATCCACGCCATCGCGCTGCTGCTGGGAATCGAGCCGTCCACGGTGCAGGCCGAACTCTCGGCGACCGGCGCGACGCCGGAAGCGCCTCCCGAGGTCCCGGTGGGGCTCCCCTCGGATTTGCTGCGCCGGCGTCCAGACGTGCGGCAGGCTGAGCGCGAGATCGCCGGCTCGGCCGCGCGCGTGGGGGTCGCGGTCTCGAACCTGTATCCCAAGTTCTCGCTCACCGGCGGGACCGGCGGGCAGAGCGGAACCCTCTCGAAGCTGCTCTCCGGTGCGGCGTCTATCTGGTCGTTCGGCAGTTCGTTCTCCTGGGGCCTTCTGAATTACCCCGCTACCAGGGCGAACATCCAGGCGGCAGAGTCGCGCGAACGGCAGAGCGCGGCGACCTACGAGCAAGCGGTCCTCACTGCACTTAAGGACGTGGAGGATTCCCTGGCCAGCTATACGGCGGAGAAACAGCGGCAGACCTCGCTCGTAGAGGCCATGAACGCCAACCGCAAGGCGCTCGAACTGGCGCAGATCCGTTACGGCCAGGGCCTGTCGAATTTCCTGGACGTGCTGGACGCCCAGCGGTCGCTCTATTCCTCCGAAGACGCCCTGACGCAAAGCCGCGCCACCCTCAACACCAACCTGGTGGCGCTCTACAAGGCGCTAGGCGGAGGCTGGTAGCGGCCTGACGCCACTCGCTTGCATTTTTTACGATTCCAGAGCGATACACAGCCGTTTGCTGAATTTCCTATTGCCACTCACTTGCATCTTGGCTATACTAAATTTCCGGCAAGACGGCTAGAATAAGAACACCTGATTCTCCCATTAGGAGGTGCTGTTCCGTGCATCGCTCGATCCTCGTCCTGACCCTGCTCGCGCCGTTGGTGTGGGCCGACCCCGGCTCGATCCAGGGGATCGTCTCCGATCCCAACGCCCGTCCCGCTCCCGGCATCCGCGTGGAACTGCAGCCCGGCGGGCGTGTCGCACGGTCCGGGGCAGGGGGTGAGTTCACCTTTCAGGGGGTGACTCCGGGCCGATACACCGTAAGCGCCGAGAGCCGCGATTTCGAGACCGTCACCCTGGAAGGGATTCGCGTGGCCGCGGACGAGCAGGTACGCGTCGATGTGCCCCTGCGCAATCTGCGGGTGAACCACGTACAAATTGACGTGATCGGAAGCGACCCCGAGGCGGCCTTACGGGAGATTCCCGGATCGGCCCACCTGATCAGCCGCGAGACACTCGCTTCGAGCCACTCCATTGATGCCAACGAGGTACTCCGCCAGGTACCCGGCCTGAATATCCGTGAGGATTCCGGGCCTGTGGGGATGCGGCTGAACATAGGGATTCGCGGACTCAATCCGGACCGCAGCCGCACCCTGCTGGTGCTCGAGGACGGCCTGCCCGTCTCGCTCGCACCCTACGGGGAACCGGAGATGTACTACAGCCCGCCCATCGAACGCATGAGCCGGGTGGAGATTCTCAAGGGCAGCGGCAGTATCGTGTACGGGCCCCAGACGATCGGGGGCGTACTCAACTTCATCACCCCGGACCCGCCGGAGCATCCGCAGGGAACTCTCGAACTTACCGGCGGGCAGTACGGCTTCTTTTCCGGGCAGGCGTCCTACGGGGGCACACGCGACAACGTCGGCTGGTACCTCAACGCCCTCCGGAAACAGGGCGACGGCTGGCGGGACTTCTTTTTCGACATCAACGACGTCACCTCAAAGCTCAACGTGGCAATTTCGGAGACGCACCGCCTGGGGCTGAAGATCGGCTTCTACGACGAGCGCTCCAACTCCACGTACCTGGGCCTCACCGATCTGCAATTCCGGACCAATCCCGGCTTCAACCCCGTGCCCGACGATTTTCTAAAAATTCGCCGCTATTCGGGCTCGATACTGCACCAGGCCGTGATCTCGCCGCAAGCGCTGCTCTCGACCAGCCTTTTCGGCTACACTACCTCGCGCAATTGGAGACGCCAGGATTTTGACCGCGCGGCCAGGGCGGGTGTGGTCTACCGCTCCATCGCGGGCGATCCGTCGGTTCCCGGAGATGCAATCTACTTGCGAAACAGCACGGGGAACAACAACCGGGAATTCGACGTCGCGGGGGCGGAAACGCGGCTGGGCCTGGAGCACGAGACCCTCGGACTCCGGCAGCGCCTCGAGGCCGGCGTGCGCTACGTCTACGAACAGCATCGCGACCGCCGGATCGACGGTTCCGGCTACATGGCGCTCTCGGGCGTAATCCGGGAGGATGAAGTCCGCAACGGCGGCGCCGTTTCGGGCTTCGTGCAGAACCGCATCCTGGTGGGCGGAAAGCTCAGCATCACCCCGGGCCTCAGGGTGGAGAGGTACGCGTTCGACCGCAACATCCTGCGGCAACCGGTGGACGGCGCGCCAACCGACGTCAGCATCCGCAAGGGCGATTCTGTGCTGAAGCCCATCCCGGGAATCGGCGCCGCGTGGCAGCCTGCCGCTCCCCTGACGCTCTTCGCCGGCGTGCACCGCGGCTTTGCCCCGCCGCGTGTTAAGGATGCCATCACACGGGCGGGGGTATCGCTCGAACTGGACGCTGAGCTGAGTTGGAATTATGAGGCTGGGGCGCGCCTCGAAACCAGCCGGGGGGTTCGCGCCGGGGCCACTTTCTTCACCACCGATTTTGAGAACCAGATCATCCCCGCGGCACAGTCCGGCGGCGCCACAACTTCGCTAATCAACGGCGGCGAAACGCTGCACCGTGGCGCGGAATTCGAACTCGCGGCAGACTGGGACCGTCTCTTCGGCACCCGCACCGGAATCATTACGGAGGTGCGCTACACCTGGCTGCCGGTCGCCCGCTTCACTTCCGGGATCTACCGCGGCAACCGGTTGCCCTACGCCCCTGAACACTTGTTCACCGTGCGGGCCGGCTACCGCCGCCGCGGCTTCTCCGTACATCTCGACGGCTCTCGCGCGGGCAGCCAGTTCGGCGACAACCTCCAGACCGTAGCGGGATCGCCCGACGGCACCGTGGGGCTGCTGCCGGCCTACTGGGTGTGGAACTTGTCCGGCGGCCACGAGTTCCGGCGGGAGCGCTTCAGCGTGGAACCTTTCGTGGCGGTGAAGAACCTGGCCGACGAGGTGTACATCTCCTCACGCGCGCCGCTCGGCATTCAGCCCGGCATGTTCCGGCAAGTGAACGGCGGCGTGAAATTCCGCTTCTGATGCCGTCATAATAGTCCCCAGGGAGGGGAGATGAGTAGGGATCTGTCGCAAATCCACGGGTTGGCGGGGAACTGGTTCCGGTGGCCGCGTGACGCTGAGGAGTGGCGCGGATACCGGCTGAGCGAAGACCAGCTTCGGTGCTTCGAGGAGCGCGGCTACGTAGCCGGCATCCGGGTGCTCGACGACCCCCAGATTGAAGCGTTGCGCGAGGCACTGTCACGCCTGATGGACGAGTCCCACCCGGGGCACGAGCTCTTCTACGAGTACCATTCGAACGAGTCGAAGGACCCTGAGACCACACTCTTCCATGCCCTTGGTGCCTGGCGTATCGAGCCGGTTTTTCACGACATCTTGTGGAACCCGCGAATCCTCGCGCCAGCCGCGCAACTTCTGAGCGGCCCGGTGCGCTTCTGGCACGACCAGCTCTTCTCGAAACCCGCGCGTCACGGCGGCGTAGTCGCCTGGCACCAGGACTATTCCTATTGGACCCGCACCAAGCCCATGGCCCATCTCACCTGCTGGATCGCCCTCGACGACAGCACCAAAGAGAACGGCTGCCTCTACTACGTCCCCGGCAGCCACCGCTGGGACCTGCTGCCGATTACCGGCCTGACGGGCAACATGGACGAGATCCTGACTGTGCTTTCGGAGCAGCAGCGGGCCGCCTTCCGCCCGGTGCCCGTGGAACTCGCAAAAGGGGAGTGCAGCTTCCACCATCCGCTGCTGGTGCACGGCTCCTATGAGAACCGCTCGGACCGCAGCCGCCGCGCGACGCTGGTCAACTTCTTCCGCGATGGGATCAGATCCGCGAGTGATGAGGAACTGCTGGAAGGCGTGCCGCCGGTACCAGCCGGCACGCCCATGGGAGGCACTTTCTTTCCGCTACTCTACGACCCGGAGTCGCAATAGCAACCGCTCGACTACTCGGTCCACTGCACGCCGCGCATGTCGCCGGTCCGGATAAACAAGTCGTGCATGCGGTAGGCGGCAGCCAGGGTATGGGGCGTGTGGCCGCTTTGCATCATCGCGAGATAGCCCTTCAGGGTTTCGCGGAAATCCGGGTGCGCACAGTTTTCGATAATCAGGTAGGCGCGCTCGAAAGGCGACCGCCCGCGAAGATCGGCGATCCCCCACTCCGTGGCGATGATCTGGACGGAATGCTCGCTGTGATCCACGTGGCTCACCAGCGGCACGATGGTGCTGATCTTGCCGCCCTTGGCCGTAGACGGGCAACTGAAGATGGAGAGATACGCGTTGCGGGTGAAATCGCCAGATCCGCCGATCCCGTTCATCATCTGGCGGCCCATGATGTGGGTGCTATTGACGTTCCCGAAGATATCCACCTCGATGGCGGTATTCATCGAAATGATCCCCAGCCGCCGAATCACTTCGGGGTGGTTGCTGATCTCCTGCGGCCGCATCAGGATGCGGTTGCGATACCAGTTCAGATTTGCGTAAATCCCTGAAAGCGCGGCATTGCTTAGCGTCAGAGAGCAGGTGCTGGCGAACGTCACCCGCCCTTGCTCCATCAACTTGATTACTGAATCCTGCAACACCTCGGTGTACATTTCGAACGCCGGGATATCGGGGTGCGTGCCTAATGCACCCAGCACGGAGTTGGCGATATCGCCTACGCCCGACTGGATGGGCAGGAACGCTTGCGGAATCCTCCCCGCGACAATTTCGGCCGCCAGGAACTCGGCCACCCGGTTGCCGATCTGCTCGGTGGTCGGGGTGGCGGGGACGAAGCCGCCGACTTCGTCCTCAAGGTCCGTTTCGACGATCCCGACAATCTTGGCCGGGTCCACTTTCACGACCGGGGAGCCCACGCGATCCGAAGCCGCGAAGATCGGGATTTCGCGCCGCGACGGCGGGTCGGCGGGTTCGTAGATATCGTGCATGCCCAGCAGTGTGGGCGGGTGCCGATGGTTCAACTCAATGATGATGCGGTCCGCTTTCGTGCAGAAAGTGGGCGCCGCCCCCACGGACGACGAAAGGACAATTCCGCCCCCCGCTGTGATATCCGCGGCCTCCACCACGACCCAGTGCATGGGACCGAGGAACCCATAGCGCACCGCCTGCGGCATCAGGGAGAGGTGCATGTCGAAAAAGCGCGTCTGCCCCGAATTGATGCTGGCCCGCAGAGCGGCGTTGCTCTGGTAGGGCGTGCGGAAACTGATGGCATCTGCGCGCGCCAGCGCGCCGTCCAGCGAATCCCCCGTGGACGCGCCAGTCAGCACGCCGATCTGGAATTCGCGGCCGGCTGCGTGCTCCGCCACCGCCCGCTCCGCGATGGCCTTCGGAATTGCCTTGGGCGCCCCGGCGGGCGTGAATCCGCTAAAGCCAACCGTCTGGCCGTGCTGGATCATGGCAGCCGCCTCGGCCGCCGTTAAAACTGGAAAAGCGAATTTCATGATTTCCCTTCGTAGTAAAGGTCGAGCAGCATCTGGACTGCCCGAAACGAACTGAGCCGCCCTTCCAGGACGTCCCGTTCGATGCCCGGCAGGCGTTCCCGCACTACCGGATGCTTTGCGAACCGCGCGGCCATTTCGTGCTGGAGCATATCCTGCATCCACTGCTTCACCTGCTCGCGCCGCATGGCCTCTAGCATCCCGCTGTTTCGGAGGTGCTGATGGTGCTCCTCCACCACGCTCCATAGCCGCGGCACTCCATCGCGCGTGCGCGCCGAGCAGGTCACCACTCGGGGCGTCCAGCCTGTAACCGTGGGCGGAAACAGGTGCAGCGCGCTCGCGAATTGATGACGCGCCAGTTCGGCCCGCGCGCGGTCCGGCCCGTCCGCCTTGTTGATGGCGATCACGTCAGTCAATTCGATGATGCCGCGCTTGATACCCTGTAGCTCATCGCCCGCGCCGGGAAGCCCCAGCAGAAGAAAGGTATCCACCATGGCCCGCACGGTGGTCTCGGACTGCCCTACCCCCACCGTTTCCACAATCACGTTCCCGTAGCCCGCCGCCTCGCAAAGCAGCAGCGTCTCTCGCGTGCGCCGCGCCACCCCGCCCAGCGACCCGCCCGAAGGCGAGGGCCGGATGAAGGCGTCGGGGTCCGTGGCGAGGGCTTCCATGCGGGTTTTGTCGCCCAGGATGCTGCCGTGGGAAAGCTTGCTGGTCGGGTCTACCGCCAGCACCGCCACCTTCTGGCCGCGCTCCTTAGTCAGGTACGTCCCGAGCGCCTCGATGAGCGTACTCTTGCCGGCGCCCGGGGGCCCCGTGATGCCCACCCGTATGGAGCGCCCTGTATGCGGCAGGCAGGCTTCCAAAATGTCCTGGCCCAACGCCGTATCCGCCGAACGCAGGCTCTCTATTACCGTGATGGCCTGGGCCAGCACCGTGCGATCGCCGCCCAACACACCATCCACGTACTCCTGAAGCGAGAGGCGCCGCCGCTTCCGCCGGATTCGGGGAGGCGACGGCACTTCCACACCAGGCTGTACGGAGAGGGCGCTTTCCTTCGGTTCCAAGCGTCAGGCCTGCTCTTCCACCAGGCTGTCCTTCAGAGCCTTGAGGATCTGGATGGCGCAGACCGGAATCACCGTGCCCGGTCCATACACACCCGCCGCGCCGGCGTCGTAGAGGAACTGATAGTCCTGCGGCGGAATTACCCCGCCCACGATTACCAGGATGTCCTCGCGGCCCAGCGCCTTGAGTTCTCCGATCACCTGTGGGACCAGGGTCTTGTGACCCGCGGCCAGCGATGAAACGCCCAGCACGTGCACGTCGTTCTCGACGGCATGCCGCGCCACCTCGGAGGGGGTCTGGAACAGCGGACCGATATCGACGTCGAAACCCAGGTCCGCAAACGCCGTGGCGATCACCTTCGACCCGCGGTCGTGGCCGTCCTGCCCCATCTTCGCAATCAGGATGCGCGGACGCCGGCCTTCCGCCGCGGCGAATTCATCCGCCAGGCGGCGCGCCTGCTGGAAGTTGTCGTCAGACATACTTTCGGAAGAGTATACGCCCGAAATCGAACGGATGGTCGCCTGGTAACGTCCGAAGACCTTCTCCAGTGCGAAGGAGATCTCCCCCAGGGTGGCGCGCTTCCGCGCCGCATCCACTGCCAGTTCGAGCAGGTTGCCGGTCTGCGTTTCGGCGGCCTTGGTCAGCGCGTTAAGTGCGGCTTCCACCTCCGCCGCGTTGCGCGTGCGCTTCATCTCTTCCAGCCGCCGGATCTGCGCGCTCCGTACCGCCGTGTTGTCCACATCGAGCACGTCGATGGCGGCTTCTTTCTCCACAGCGTACTGGTTCAGCCCGACGATCACGTCCTTGCCGGCGTCGATGCGCGCCTGCTTGCGGGCAGCGGCCTCTTCGATGCGCATCTTCGGAAGACCCGTATCGATGGCCTTCGCCATGCCGCCCAGCTTTTCCACTTCCTCGATCAGGCCCCATGCCCGATGCATGAGTTCGTGGGTCAGCTTTTCGACGTAGTAGGATCCGCCGAACGGATCCACCACGTGGGTGATATCGGTCTCTTCCTGGAGGTAAATCTGGGTGTTCCTCGCAATGCGCGCCGAAAAGTCGGTGGGAAGCGCCAGGGCCTCGTCGAGCGCGTTGGTGTGCAACGACTGGGTGTGGCCCATCGCCGCCGCCAACGCCTCCACGCACGTCCGCACCACATTGTTGAACGGATCCTGCGCGGTGAGGCTCCAGCCGGAAGTCTGGCAATGCGTGCGCAGCGCCAGAGACTTCGGATTCTTCGGGTCGAACTGCTTCACGATCTTCGCCCACAGCGCGCGCGCGGCGCGCATCTTGGCGACCTCCATGAAGAAGTTCATCCCGATGTCCCAGAAGAATGAGATGCGAGGCGCAAAACTGTCCACGCTGAGCCCCGCTGCGATGCCGGTGCGCAGGTAATCCAGGCCGTCGGCCAGCGTATAGGCCAGCTCGATGTCGGCCGTCGCGCCGGCTTCCTGCATGTGGTAACCGCTCACGCTGATGCAGTTGAATTTCGGCATTCTCTCCGCGCAGAAGCGGAAAATGTCACCGATGATCCGCATCGAGGGCACAGGCGGATAAATGTACGTGTTGCGGACCATGAACTCCTTCAGAATGTCGTTCTGAATGGTTCCGCTGAGCTTCTCCGTCGGCACACCCTGCTCTTCCGCCGCCACGATGTAGAAGGCCATCACGGGTAGCACGGCCCCGTTCATGGTCATTGACACGGACATGCGGTCGAGCGGGATCTGGTCGAAGAGAACCTTCATGTCCAGCACGGAGTCTATAGCTACCCCGGCTTTGCCCACGTCCCCCACCACGCGCTCATGGTCGGAATCGTAACCGCGGTGCGTGGCCAGATCGAAGGCCACTGAGAGGCCCTTCTGCCCCGCCGCCAGGTTGCGGCGGTAGAAGGCGTTGGACTCCTCGGCCGTCGAGAAGCCGGCGTATTGCCGGACAGTCCACGGCTGCATGGCGTACATCGTTGAATACGGGCCGCGCAGGAAGGGAGCCACACCCGCGGCGTACTCCAGGTGCTCCATCCCGGCCAGGTCCTCGCGGGTGAAGTACGGCCGGACGAGGATGTGCTCCGGTGCGCACCACTCCGCCTGCGGCTCGCCGCCGCCGGCCTGAGCTTCCGGTTTGTAATCGATCTTCGAAAAATCGGGCCGCATATTATTCTTTCACCCCCAGCCGCTGCTGCCAGGCGGCGAGAAACTCGGCCGCGTTGGTTCGGACGTGCACGAACTCCGTTACCCCGGCCTGCTTCAACTGATCTACCGCGTCCTTGGGATACCCCGCCACGATCACCGGTACCCGCACGGCGCCGCACACCGCGGCCGCAATCTGCGGATACTCCTCGTCCGAACTGCACAGCACCACGGCATCGGCATCGCTCGCAGCGGCGGATTTCGCAGCCGAAGCCGCGTCCGCGAAAGTCTCGGTGCGGATCTCGAACCCCGCGCAGCCGAGGAAGTTCGACACAAACCCGGAGCGGGCCTTCCGCATCGCCGGATTGCCGATTTCGAGCAGCAGGAACACGGGCACCCGCCCGCCTGCCGCGGCATGGCGCTCCGTGCGCAGCCGGATGGCCTCGAAGACCTCGGCCGCGCGCGGCGTAATACGGTCTTCCGCCCTGCGCGCAATCCTGTCGAGCGCGCGTTCCTTCGCGTTCGGATACTGGTTGGTGCCCAGGATCGTACGCCGCCGCGAGCTGACCGCGGCTTCCTTCGCTGCACGCGACTTGGCGATGCGCCCGGCGATCAGCCCGTCTTTCCACGCCTTGCTGAAGCCGCCCGCCGCCGCGACCTCCTGCATGGTCTTCCACGCCGCCTGCGCAACGGAGTCCGTCAGCACCTCGGTGTAATAAGACCCGCCCGCAGGATCCGTCGCGCGGTCCAGCCACGCTTCATGCTTGAGGATCAGCTGGGTGTTGCGCGCCAGCCTGCGGCTGGTATCGTCCGAGTAGCTGTACGTGACGTCGAACGGCGACACGGAAAGGGAGTCGCATCCGCCCATCGCGGCCGACATGGCTTCGGTGGTGCCCCGCAGGACGTTCACGTAAGGGTCGTAGATAGTCTTATTCCACAGCGCGGTACGGCAGTGAATGGCGGCCTTCCCGCCGTCCAGAACGCCGAACGCCTCAAGCGCCCGCGCCCAGAGCATGCGCGCGGCCCGCAGCTTCGCGATCTCGAAGAAGAAGCTCGAACCGGCTGCGAAGGAGAACGCCAGACTGGCTGCCGCCTCCTGCGCGGACAGGCCGCCATCGGTCAACTCCGCCATGTACTCGATGCCCGCGGCCAGCGCGTAGCCCAGTTCCTCGACCGCCGTGCCGCCGCTATCGCGGAAGCGAAACGCCCGCACGGTGAGCGGGCGGAATTTGGGAGCGCGCGCACGCGCCGCCCGGACCAGTTCCACCACCCCCGCGATGCCGTCTTCGGCGAGCGGATCGTAATCGAGCGATCCTTCAAAGCCGGCCGGCAGCGCGCCTGCTAGAATCCGCAACACCTCGGCGCCTCGATCGCCAGCCGTGAAATGCACGGGGCAACCGAGCCCGTCGAGCAGCTGGAGCAGTTCAGCCGCGCTACGCAGCTCGAAGCCGCGCGCACCGAGCACGAACTCGATCTCGCCGGCGCCCGAGGCCAGCGCACGCCGCGCCCGCTCGTTCGCTTCCGCCACGCTCGGGGCCTCCACGGCCTCGCGAATACGCCACTCGTTCAAAGCCCGCGTCCCGCGGGTGTACGGGAAGGCGCCCGGCGGCGCCTCCAGGTGTTCCAGGCCCGCCGCATCCTCGGCCCGGTAATACGGCTTGACCGCGATGCCCTCTTCCGACTGCCAGATCAGCTTCTTCGCATAATCGGCGCCCTTGAGGTCCTTATGGATCGCGGCTTCCCACTCCCGCGTTGCCACGGGAGGAAACTGCTCAAGAAGTCTTGCGCTCATGAATACCTTTGCCTGCCACGGGCCAGGCGCCGGGATACGACCCCTGACCCGTATCCTGCCTTTAGGGCTCCTCCACTACTTCGATCAGAAACCCGAATGCCGTCTCCGGCCTGGATTTCGGGTGCACGAAAAATACCGTGGTGCCGCGCGAGCCCTTGCGCGGGGCTTTGTCGATCAACTGGAACCCGGCTTCCTTCATGTAGTCGAAAGCCGCCTGCGCGCTTGTCACCCGGAAGGCGACGTGAGCGAGTCCACCCCGCCCACCGTTGCGGTCCATCATTTTCTGAACCGGCGACTCCGCCGAGAGTGGCTCCAGCAACTGCACCAGATTCGGCCCTTCGCCGACTTGCAGCAACGCCTCTCTCACCTGATCCCCGCCGTATACCTCCTCGCGGTGAATCTCGCGGAATCCCAGCATTTCGTACGCCTTCACCTGCGCATCCAGTTCGCCCTGCCGGACGGCAACGGCGACATGATCGAAAAACCGGAACCCCGGCACGTCACGCAACTCTTGGCGCTCGTCCATGTGCTTCCTCTTCTATTCGAACTCGACCAGAACCTGACCCACCGTGACGCCCTCGCCCTGCGCGGCATTGACGGCTTTCACAACGCCCGCCACCGGCGACGTCACCGTGGTCTCCATCTTCATGGCTTCCAGCACCAGCAGCGGATCGTTCACCTGGATCTGCTGCCCGACCTGTCCGTTCACCCGTACCACGACTCCGGCGATGGGGCTGCGGCAGACTTTGCCTTCGTCCACCGCGGCGCCCGGGGCCGCCGCCGCGGGCGCGCTCCCCGAAGCCGGGCGCACAGGTGCGGCCGAGGGCACCGGAGTGCCGGTCCGCGGCTGGTAATATGCGTACCCGCCCGCGGCCGGCGCGCGCACTTCCTCTTCGGCCTCTACATCGACTTCGTAACTCTTGCTGTCAATCGTAATCCTGAGTTTCAAGCATCACCTCACTGGCGCTGCAACACGTGCGACGCCTGAATGTACACGCGCCCCTGCTGCGCCCACGGGCTCGAATACGGTCCCGTGCGGAGCAGGCGCGCACCGCGGATGCGTGCGCGCTTACCGAGGTAAGCCGCCACCGCAGCAGCGAGAATCGACAAGGTTTCGGCGCTGATCTCTTCCGGCTGGGCCTCAACAGGTGCCGGTGGCGCCGCCACAGGGAGAGTTGCGGCCGTCGCCGGAACGGGGGCCTCAGCCTTCGCCTGCGGAGGCGGCGGCGCCTGGGCAGGCAGCCCGCCCAGGGCCAACAACCGGTCGATCTCCTTGCGTACCGTGTACCGGGCCGTCAAGGCGCCGGCGGCCCATCCCCCGAATACGGCGAGCGGCAGAATGAGCCCAAACAAACTTTTTCCGTCTGACATTTTCGGCAGAACTCCTACATGGGCATCAAGCCATGCTTTTTCGGCGGACGCAGCTCCCGCTTGGTCTGCAGCGCTTCAAGCGCCGCCGCGAGGTACGGCCGCGTCTGGGCCGGCTCCACGATGTCGTCCACCAGCCTGCGCGCGCCCGCCACGTAGGGATTCGAGAACGCTGTACGGTATTCCTCGATCAGTTCCTTACGGCGCGCCGCCTTGTCCTTCGCCTCGTTGATCTCCTTACGGAAGACCACTTCGACGGCGCCCTCGGCACCCATCACCGCAATCTCGGCCGACGGCCACGCGATCACGCGATCGGCACCCAGATCCTTGCCGCACATCGCCAGGTAGGCCCCGCCGTACGCCTTCCGTACCACCACCGTGATCTTCGGAACGGTGGCCGCGGAATAAGCAAACAACAGCTTGGCGCCGTGACGAATGATCCCGCCGTACTCCTGCTGCACGCCCGGCATAAAGCCCGGCACATCCACGAACGTGACAAGCGGAATATTGAACGCGTTGCAGAAGCGGATAAAGCGCGCGGCCTTGTCGGACGCGTTGATATCCAGCACGCCCGCCATGGCGTTCGGCTGGTTCGCCACCACCCCGACCGTGCGGCCGGTGATGCGCCCGAACCCGATCAGCAGGTTCTGCGCAAAGTTCGGCTGTACCTCCATGAAGTCGCCTTGGTCGAGCACCCCGCAAATCACGCTGCGCATGTCGTACGCCACCTTGGGGTCCGCCGGCACCAGCGTGTTCATCACCGGGTCCGCCTCGGGCCGCTCGTCGAACGGCAGCCGCGGCGGGTCCTCCAGGTTATTTGAGGGCAGGAAACTCAACAAGCGGCGGCAAATGTAAACAGCGTCCTCGTCGTTTTCCGCGATGAAGTGCACCACCCCGGAATACGTCATTTGCGCCAGCGGGCCGCCCAACTCATCCGGCGTAACCACTTCGCCGGTCACCTGTTTGATCACCGACGGCCCGGTGATAAACATCTGCGCGCCCTTGGTCTGGATGATGAAATCTGTCAACGCCGGGCTGTAGGCGGCGCCGCCCGCGCACGGCCCGCAGATCAGCGAGATCTGCGGCACGGCGCCCGAGAGCATCACGTTGGTGTAGAAGACCCGTCCGTAGCCGGCCAGGCTGTCGATGCCTTCCTGCACGCGCGCCCCGCCGGAGTCGTTGATGAATACGAACGGCGACCCCGTCTTGAGCGAAAACCTCATCATCTCCGCGATCTTGTCGCTATGGACCTCGCCCGCGGCGCCTCCCGCCACGGTGAAATCCTGGCTGGCCAGGTGGATCAGCCTTCCGTCCACGGTGGCGACCCCGGTCACCACGCCGTCGGCCGGCAGATCCTTCCCCGCCATGCCGAACAGCGTGGCGCGATGCTTGGCAAACATTCCGATTTCCTGGAAGCTGCCGGCGTCGGCCAGCCGGTCAACTCTCTCCCGGGCGGTCAGCTTGCCGGTGCTGCGCTGCTTATCCAGCCGCTGCTTGCCACCGCCTTCTTTAATGCGCTCCCGCTTCTCGTTTAGTTCGGCGATTCTTGCTGCAGTCTTATCTTCTGTGGCCATGATGGAAAAACCCTGAATGAACCTGTATCCGGCGAAGCCGGATTATTCGGCCGGCGCGACCGTAACCGCGTGCGTCTGGCCGTTGAATTTCACCGTGTACGTCACGGGCTCGGTGAGCTGGCCCTTAGCGGGCGCTGCGGCCTTCGCGGGCCCGGCGGCCGGCGCTTTCGCGGGCAGTTTGCTCACGTTAATGGGGCCCTTCGAGCGCGATGCGAAGAACTTGGGCGCTACCTGCGGGAACATCGCGAAGGTGAGCACATCTTCGTCCGTCCCGTTGCAGTCCGGCAGTGCCAGCGCGTCTTCCCGCAACTGGTTCCACTCCGGCTTCAGCAGGTCCGCCGGACGCGTGGTGATGGGTTCCTTCTTCGTTTGCAGGTTCGCCAGCCGGACCACCTGCGGATCCTTCTGCCCGATCGTCGCCCCGTAGTAGCCCAGCATCAGGTCGGCGAACTCGCCGGTCAGGACCTTGTAGCGGCCCATCAGGACGTTGAAAACAGCCTGGGTGCCCACAATCTGGCTGGAGGGCGTCACCAGCGGCGGATAACCCGCGTCCTTACGCACACGCGGCACTTCCTCCAGCACTTCGCGCAACCGGTCGGCCGCGCCCTGCTGCTTGAGCTGGCTTTCCATGTTGGAGATCATGCCGCCCGGAATCTGGCTGATGAAGATTTCCGTCTCGACGCCGGTGAACTTGGTGAGGTACTCCCCGTACCGCGCCCGCACAGCATTGAAATACTGCTTCACCCGCAGGATCCGCTCCAGGTCCAACTCCGTACGGAACCCGGTGCCTTCGAGCATCTCGATCAGGGACTCGGTCGGGTTGTGCCCCGGGCCGAGGCTCAGGGTGCTGATGGCGGTGTCCACGTTGTCGCAACCGGCCTCGATGGCCTTCATCAGGCTCACCATAGTGACGCCCGTCGTCGCGTGGGTGTGGACGTGCACCAGAACCTTGCTGCCCACCGTCTCTTTAATGGTGCGCACCAGTTCGTAGGCCGGGGCCGGCTTCAACAGTCCGGCCATGTCCTTGATGCAGATCGAGTCGCAGCCCAAGTCCATCAATTCCTCGGCCATCTCGACGAATGTGCCGATGGTGTGTTCCGGGCTGATGGTGTAGCAGATGGTGCCCTGCGCGTGCTTTCCAGTGGCCCGCACCGCCTTGAGCGCCGTGCGCACATTGCGGATATCGTTCAGGGCGTCGAAAACACGGAACACGTCGATGCCGTTGGCCGCCGAACGGTCCACAAACCGCTCCACAACCTCGTCCTCGTAATGCCGGTATCCGAGCAGATTCTGCCCGCGCAGCAGCATCTGCAGCCGGCTGTTTGGCATCAGCCGGCGGAACGTCCGCAGACGCTCCCACGGGTCTTCATTCAGAAACCGGATACAGGCGTCAAACGTGGCGCCTCCCCAGCATTCGACCGACCAAAAACCCGCCTTATCGATGTCCTCGCAAGCGGGAACCATGTCCTCCATCGCCATGCGCGTCGCCATTAGGCTCTGGTGCGCATCGCGAAGGATCAGTTCCGTGACGTTGACTACTCGTTCCGTCAAAACAAACCTCCGTGAGTTAGGGAAAACCCGGTGGGGATAATGTCCTAAACCTAATTCTACCGTAGTGCGTTGCGGCCCGGCGGTCCAAGTGACTTAACTGTCGCGCCTGTGCGGATTTGGCGTACCTCCTTCGACGTACAACTGCTACACTCGCGGCCGTGCGGAATCGAACTCCGGAACCGGCGCCTGGCGTGTTAATGTCAGCCGTATGGCGTTCGAGGCGGATAAGGTGATGTTCGAGATCTATAGGGAAACCGGCTACGGCGGGCGCTACCGTGTCGTCTACTTTACCGAGCTACAGGATCACAACAAGGAGGCCGAAATCAACCACGCGCTGGCAGGCGAGCATTTCTACGACGGCTTCATCCGGAACTTCCGGAAAGATGAGGCAAAAGGCATCATTGACAGCATTTTGACCCGTCTGAACGGCGGCGAGAGTGTGGACCCGGCGGAAGTGTCGCGCGCCCTCGGGGACCATGCGGCTGGCTGATCTTTAGTCCAATCGCCCGGCTCCCGGCTGCGCGCCGGCAAGGGCCGCCCCGCAGGCGGCCATTGCCGGCAGGCGTATCACAACGGCGGCTCCATCGGCAGCGCCAGTGGCGCCTGCTTGAGGAAGTCGAGCTTGCTCATCTCCACCACGGCTTCCTGGATGGCCTGCTCGGAGGTGGGCTCCACGGTGATGACGAATGGCAGGTCGAGCTTGTTGTCGCAGGGCTGCTGCAGCACGGCCTCGAGGCCGATGTGTTTCTGGGCCAGGATGCCCGCCAGGGTGGCAATGATCCCCGGCCGGTCTTCTACCCGGAAGCGAAGGTAATAGGCCCTGCGCTGCAACGAGACCGACACGGGCTGGTACTCGCCCAGGCGGTCGTGCGCGAATGGCGAGACGCGCTGCGGGCTTCCGTTGCGGATCTCCCGCGCCACCCGCATCAGGTCGCTAACCACGGCCACGCCGGTGGGCCTGGAGCCCGCGCCGCGGCCGTAGTAGAACGTATCCTCGCCGTAAAATCCCTTCACCCAAACGCCGTTATAAGACCCGTGCACGCCCGCCAGGATGGTGGTAGTGGGGATCAGGGCGGGCCGTACCGAAAGAATCAGGCCGTCGGGCGTCTGCCGCGCTGAGCACAGCAGCCGGATGGTATGGCCGAGCTGGCGCGCGTAGTCGAAATCCATCGGGGAAATGCGGCGGATGCCCTCCACGAAAATGTCCGAGGGCGTAATCTTCTCGCCGAATGCCAGCGCCGCCATGATGGCCAGTTTCGAGCGGGCGTCGAAACCGTCGATATCGGCGCTGGGATTCGCTTCCGCGTACCCCAGGCGCTGCGCCTCCGCCAGCACGGTTTCGAGGCTCGATCCGTGCTTCTCCATCTCGGTAAGGATGTAGTTGCTGGTGCCGTTGAGAATCCCGTAGATGGCCACGATACGGTCGCCCGAGATCCCCTCACGCAGCACCGCGTGGATCGGAATGCCGCCGCAAACGCTCGCCTCCATCGCCACATTGACGCCTTCGCGAATGGCGCGGTCCCAGATCTCAGGACCGCACATTGCCATCAGCTCTTTATTGGCCGTTACCACGGATTTATGGTTGGCGATGGCAGCGTTGATGACCTCCGCGGCTATGGTGGTGCCCCCGACCAGCTCCACAACGATATCGACATCCGGGTGGGTGACCACTTCGCGCCAGTTCTTCGTCCGCATTACCGGGCCGAGAGCCTCGGGAATCGGCTTGGAATCGATCAGCAGGTCGCAGATAGCGGTCAGATTGAGCTGGAAACCCAGTTTAAGGGCGATTTGGGCGGCATTTTCGGCCAGGATGGTCATAGTCCCGGAACCGATGTTACCCAGCCCCACGATCCCCACATTCACTGATTGCATAAGCAATTATTATTGCATGCTGCCACTGCCTGCCCGCCGCGCCGGGCTCAGTGGGAGTCGGTTGCGACAGCGTGGGCCGGAGGCACTTCGGCGGCCAGCACGTCTCCGGGGTTCACCCCGGAAGCCACCGCGACCGCGGTTGAGTTTTCAAGCGTGACTTCGACCGGTCTTTTGTCCCATTTGCCGCCGGCAGCCTGCACGAAGGCATAGTGTTCGCCCTCGGACCCGAAGACGGCTTCGCGGGGAACGATCGTGACATCCTCGGCGCGCTCCACCAACAGGTCCGCACTGACGGAAAGATCGGGGATGACCCGCGGATCCGTGTGGTCCAGCTTCAGCCGGACAGGAACGGAGCGCACGTAGCTGCCACGCCAGCCGGTCTGGACGGCGAAGGCACCTACCGCCACTACCTGCGCGGGAAGTTCGAGCTCCGGGTAGGCGTCAAAGTGGATCCGCGCTTCCATGCCAAGCCGAACATGCTGCGCATCCACCTGGTTCATGTTGGCGTTCACGATCATATCGCTCAGGTCAACGATGCGCATGTAGGTCTGGCCGGCGCCGACCTGGTCGCCCGCCTGGATCTGCGACTGCTCGCCGCCACGGCGGATAGTCTCCATGACGACCATTCCGTTAATGGGAGCGTGCACCAGCAGCGTGTTGACATGGCGTTCCGCGCGCGAATACTCGAGTTGGGTCTGCTTGTAATCGAGTTCCGCGCGCCGGACTGCGGCGCCCTCTGAGATCTCGACATTGTTGGACCGTCCGGCCGTTTCCTTGTAGCTCTCGCTGGCCTCCTCGTAGTCGAGGCGGTACTTCTCGGCCTGGTTGGCGGAGAGGATGGGGATCTTCTTCAGATCGAGCGCGGCCTTTTCCATCTGCCCCTTGGCCCGGATCACGAGCTGCTGGTAGGCGGCCCGGCTCACCATCAGGTTCGCCTTCAGGCGCGTGACGTTGCGGCTGTGCTGGTCGACGGAGGCCTTGAAATCCTGCATGCGCTGTAAAATGTACTGGCGATCGAATTCGGCCACCTCGTCGCCCTTCTTGACAAGCGCACCAGCCCGGACCACGCGCTGCAGCACCAGATTGAACTCATGACCGCTGCGCCCCTGGCGGGAACCGCGCATCTGTGGAGCCATCAAGACCGCAAACCTCTCAGCCCCGGTCACACCTGTAACCCGGACGCTCTTCTCCAGGCTGCCGCTGGAGGCGGCTACGGTGCGAACTGCGGGTGCGCCGGGGGCCTTCCGTGATGCTGGGGCGAACGCTTCGCGCTGCCACCAGCCCGCCGCGCCAGCCGCTACCAGGATCGCGGCTGCGCCCCACCACCATGCGGTGCGGCTCGAAGGGGAAGGCGGAGGCACCGTCCGCGGACGAAGCTGGGGAGGCTCGGGCTCAGGAGCCGCCGCCTGTGCTCCATATGGCGTGATGGTCGGCATTGTATTGGATGTTGCTAATACAGTAGCGCAACAACCGCAAATCCGTCTATCAACGTGTCATTACGCGTTTACACCCGTATGCCCCACCCGCAACGGGCCATTCGGATTATGATGGCAGCAGGGTCCCCATGAAGCACTGTATGCGTTTGGCGCTATTGCCGGTGGCGCTCCTCACAGCCGGACTCGCCGACGAGCCATGGCAGCCGGACCGGAGCGACGTCAAGTTACCGAACGGCAAGTCCCAGCAGGAGGAGATCCTCAAGGCGGACCACCAGAAGACCCTTCAGGACACTGCGGCCCTGATGGAACTCGTCGAATCCCTGAGAAAGGAACTGGAGAAGAATGAGCACCATGTGCTCTCGATCTCCAGCATCCGGAAGACCGAGGAAATTGAGAAACTGGCGAAGAGAATCCGTTCGCGCCTGCGCCGGTACTAGCGCGCGATGGGCGCTCTTGCTGGCTCTGCTGAGCCTGCCGGCCACTCCGGCGGCGGTTTCGGCGGCACAGGACAAGGCCCCGCTGCTGGTGCTCCTCGACGGCGATGCTCCTCAGTGGCAACAATGGTGCACGGCTGCCGGCTGGCACTTCCTGGGGCCCTGGACCGACATTCCCGAGAAATCCATCGACCTTCGCATTAAGACGCTCGAAAAGCGCATCGCCGAAACCACCCAGCGGCTGCCTGTGGATCAGTCCCGTATCTATCTGGCGGGCCAGGGCGACGGCACCCCCGCGGTCTTCTATACGGCATCCCGTGCGCCTGACCTATGGGCGGCCGCCGTAGCGGTGGGGGGCGCGGCGCGGCCGGCGATAGACTCGAACCGCCTCTTCGGCGCGAACACGACCAATGTCCCGGTGCTCTGGCTGTCGGGCAGCCGGGAAGACGAGGCGATGGCCCGCCGCATGACCTCCGCGGGCTACAACCTGGAATTCAAGGTGGGGACCTCCGCTACGGCGCAGATGATCTTTGAATGGCTGGGGCACAAGCAGCGTGACCAGTACCCCACGGTGGCCGATTGCGAAACCGGCGCGAAAACGTTTTCCCGCTGCTACTGGATCGAGGTGACGGGGTTCGATGCGGGTTCCCGAAACGACGCGCTGGCGTCCACCCGTGTGGAACCCCTGGGCAGCGGCGCCTCGCTCGACCTGGGCGGGTTCGGATTCACGCGCAACGACCCGGGCCCCGGTGTTCGGGTGAGTTGGCTTCCACCGGACTACCGCGGGCCATTGAAACTGGAGGACCGCATCGTCGCTATCGCCGGCAAGCCCGTGCGCGATGCCGCGGCGTATGCGGAACTGATGGATCAAACGACGGAGGAGGCCTCCGTGGCGGTCACGGTGCAGCGCGGCAAGGAGCGCAACCGGTTAGAGACCCGCATCCTTGTACCCAAGAGGGAGGAAAGCGTTACCGCCCGCGTACAGGCTCGCTATATGCCGGAGTTGCAGGAGATCCAGATCCTGAGCCGCTCCATTATCGGGATGCGCCTGACCGTCCCTCCCGCCTGGGCGCCGGCCACCCTGAACTGGAACGGCACGGCCCTCGCGAAAGCCGAAACACCCGGCTGCTGGCTGCTCGAAGAGAAGAAGGCGCTGTTGTCGGCGCGGAAGTGCCCGGAATAATGAGCCGCAAGATTAACGCGAATGAACGCGAATGAAGACCGGGCGCGGCTTCGGTTTAGACATTGGGCTACTGTCTCTGTTGCGAGTTTTGCTAATCTTCTGTTTAGTCTATGGCCGTCACCCGCGAAATCCGCCAGTTGATGAGCGCCTCCGAGATCGACCGCACGCTCGTCCGGCTGGCACATGAGGTTTTAGAAAAAACCGAGGACCTGGATCGCCTGGCCTTCATTGGGATCCGGCGCCGGGGCGTGCCGCTGGCCATCCGGCTGGCGCGCAAAATCGAGGCGCTTGAAAAGCGCCCCGTCCCTGTCGGCATCCTCGACATCAATTTGTATCGCGACGACCTCACCACGGTGGATATCCAGCCGGTCGTGAACAGCACCGATATCCGGTTTCCGGTGCAGAACATGGATATCATCCTAATGGATGACGTGCTCTACACCGGCCGAACCGTACGGGCCGCGCTCGATGCACTGTTCGACCACGGCCGTCCCTCGCGCGTGCGCCTGCTGGTGCTGATCGACCGCGGACACCGCGAGCTGCCCATCGAGGCGCGCTTCATCGGCCGTACGGTGCAGACCACCTCGAAAGAAATCGTCGAAGTGAAATTCCAGGAGGTCGATGAAGTGGAGAAAGTGCTCCTGGTAGAAAACAATTCCGCCGAAGCCGTATAGAACATGCCCGCCGGACTGCTCGGAATCGAGGGCCTCGAACGCAGCGAGATCGAGGCCATACTGGCACGGGCGAAGGACTTTCAGCCCGTCCAGACCCAGTCGTTGAAAAAACTGGATACGTTGCGGGGCAAGATGATCGTGAACCTCTTCTTCGAGGCCTCCACGCGCACCCGCACAAGTTTCGAGATTGCCGCCAAGCGCCTGGGCGCCGACGCCGTCTCCATCACCGCCCAGGGCTCCAGCGTGTCGAAGGGTGAATCCCTGGTGGATACCCTGAACACCCTGGCCGCCATGCGGCCCAACGCCATCGTGATGCGCCACGCGGCGTCAGGGGCGCCGCATTTCCTGGCGAGCCACCTGACCATGCCGATCATCAATGCGGGGGACGGCACGCACGAGCATCCCACCCAGGCATTGCTGGACGCCCGCACCATCCTGGACCACCGCCCCTCGCTCGAAGGCCTGCGGGTGGCGATTATCGGGGATATCGCCCACAGCCGCGTGGCGCGCTCCAACATCTACCTGCTGTCGAAATTCGGGGTGGATATCGTGCTGTGCGGCCCGGCGTCGCTGGTGCCCCAGGAGTTGAGCCACATCGCCCCCGGCGTGACCATCACTAACGACATCTGCGCGGCCATCAAGGATGCCGACGTAATCATGATGCTGCGGGTGCAACTGGAGCGCCAGCACGAGACATCCTTCCCCGCGGCCGAGTATTTTCAGTTTTACGGGCTCCGGCTGGAGCACATGAACCTTGCCAAGCCGGACGCCATGGTGATGCACCCGGGGCCCATCAACCGCGGGCGCGAGCTTTCGAGTGAAGTGGCCGATTCGCAACGCTCCGTGATCCTCAACCAGGTGGAGAACGGGATTGCGGTGCGGATGGCGGTGCTGGAACGGGTGATCGGATAATGGCGAAACTGCTGATCAAGAACGGCCGCGTGATCGATCCGGCGTCCGGCATGGACGCTGCGGCCGACGTGCTGATCGAGGATGGCCGCGTCGCGGGCGTCGGGGCGAATTTGAGCGCGGCCGGCGCGGAGGCCCTGGATGCCGCCGGGATGATTGTCGCCCCAGGCTTCATCGACATGCACGTACACCTCCGGGAGCCCGGGATCGAGCACGCCGAAACTATCGAGACCGGGTCTCGCGCGGCGGCCGCCGGGGGCTTCACCTCCATCTGTGCGATGCCCAACACGGTGCCGGTGAACGACAGCGCCACCGTCACCAGCTATATTGTGGAACGCGCGCGCCGCACCGCCATCACCAACGTATTCCCCATCGGCGCGATCACCAAAGGCAGCGCCGGGGAGGAACTGGCCGCTATCGGGGCCATGAAAGCCGCGGGTGTGGTGGCCATCTCCGACGACGGCCGCCCGGTGATGAACGCGCGGGTGATGCGCCGCGCCATGGAGTACGCCGGATCCTTCGACCTGCCCGTAATCAATCACTGCGAAGACCTTAACCTGAGCGCCGGCGGCGACATGCACGAGGGCCTGGAATCCGTGCGGCTGGGCCTGCGCGGGATCCCCTCCGCCGCCGAAGACGTGATGGTGGCGCGTGACCTCCTGCTGGCCGAAATGACCGGCGTGCGTTACCACGTGGCCCATATCTCAACGCGCAACTCCGTCGCCATGGTAGCCTACGCGCGCAAGCATGGGCTGGCCGTGAGTTGCGAAGCTACCCCGCACCACTTTTCCCTTACCGATGCGGACATGGCGGCCTACGACAGCAACTACAAGATGAAACCCCCGCTGCGCTGCCATTGCGACACCTCGGCCGTGGTGAACGGGATTGTCTCGGGTACCGTGGATGCCATCGCCACGGACCATGCCCCGCACGCCGGCAGCGACAAGATGCAGGAGTTCGAACGCTGTCCATTCGGGATCATCGGTCTCGAGACGGCGCTCGGCCTGGCGCTCGAAAAGCTGGTGCACCCGGGCAAGCTCCCGCTGGCTCGGATGGTGGCGCTGTTCACCACAGGTCCCGCGGGCATCCTCCGGCTCGGCCGCGGCACCCTGGCGGCCGGCTCGCCCGGCGACGCGACCATTTTCAGCCTGGACCACGAGTGGACGTACGACGTCAACCAGTCCTGCTCGAAGAGCCGGAATTCGCCGTTCTCCGGAAGGACCTTCCGGGGCGGCCCCATGGTTACGGTGGTCAACGGCGAGGTAGTCTGGCGCAGGGCCTAGCAGCCCGTGGCACAAGTGCCGTTTCTCAGCACGAGAGTGCCGTGGCCGCGATGAGTGTCTGATCGCGCCGGCCACCATTGTATTGGTCGGCATGGCGCTGATATCCGGGGGCAGTTGGGGGCAGTTCCGGAACACAAGGGCACGTGATTCTGAGGGGTTTTCGGCGGCGCAACCACAATATGCGAGAAGGCAGCCAGGAACAACGGCGAAAGCGTTTCGGGCAGGCTGGCCTGCCCGGCCGGTTACCATCCCCGCTCCTCATCCCGCTCTTTATAAAGCCGCCGCGCGGCTTTGTGGATGCTGCGCCATCGCTGCTTTTCGGCGCGCGGATCGGCGGCCCGTGCTGCCTCCCTTCGGAGTTTCTGAAAGCTTGCAAGCCTGCCGCTATCTACAGCGCCCCGGACAGCGCAGCCGGGTTCGGAGCTATGCGAGCAATCGGCGAAGCGGCACTGGACCGCGAGTTCTGCGATGTCGTCAAAGACGGCAGTCAGACTGTCGTCGCCGGCCACGATCTGGATTTCCCGCAGCCCTGGCGTGTCAATCAGCGCGGCGCCCGATGCCAGATCGATGAGCTCACGGTGCGTGGTGGTGTGGCGGCCGCGTGAGTCCGATTCGCGGGCGGGCGCAGTTTTGTGAGCTTCTGCTCCAAGAATGCGGTTGAGAATCGTGGATTTTCCAGCGCCGCTCGATCCCAGGAGGACCGCCGTCACACCCGGCCGGAGCAGCGCGGCGATAGCTTCGAATCCACAGCCGGTTTGCGCGCTGATGACAAGCACCGCGGCTCGGCCCGCGATCTGGCGGACCTGGCCGGCCGCGGCGCCGGAATCCGGATGCAGGTCGGCCTTATTGAGAACGATCACCGGCTGGACGCCACCTTCGTATGCGATCGCCAGATAGCGCTCCAGGCGCCTGAGGTTGAAGTCCCCATCCAGGCCGCAGACGATGAGAGCTAAGTCCACATTCGCCGCCAAAACCTGCTCCTCATCCCGCCTGCCGGCGGCGCGCCGGGAGATCTTGGAACGCCGCGGAATTACGCGTTCTATCAAGGCCAATTCCGGTTCCACCGGACGGGCGGCAACCCAATCCCCCACGACGGGGAACTCTGCCGGGCTTGCCGCCAGGTGCGCCACGGCTCCTAACAATAGAGCGTCCATTCCGCCGTTCAGCGTTATGCGAACCCGCTCTCCATGGCCTGCCGAGACGCGGGCCAGCTTCTGACCCGGGCGGAGAAGCGCCGGGCCGTCATTATCGAAACTCATCTCGATTCTCCTTGCCTGCTTGGGTGGGATAGATACACGTAGGGTGAGCTTGGCCCGTGGCGGCCGCGGTCACCCGGTTTAGGCAAGGACAGTGCGTGTCAAATCATAAGTCTATCAATATCTTTACAGCCCGGCGCAGGGCTTAGCGGAAACCCCTCCGATGCCATCACGTCACACGTGGAGAGGGGGTTGGCATGGCCAAACGACTGCTGATCGGAATAGCGTTGGGGTCGCTGCTTACAGTTAGCGGCATCGCCGACGACCGCCACGACCGAAAAGAACGCGAAAAGGACCGGCGCGAAGCGGCGCGGGAAGACCGTAAGGAATACCGGGAGGCCGTTCGGAACCAGCAGAAAGACCGGCGCGAGGCCGAGCGGGAACTCGATAAAGAGTACCGCGAATATTTGAAGGAACAGCGCAAAGCGGACAAAGAATGGGCTAAGTCGTCCCGGGAGGAGCGCCGGGAATATGACAAGTACCGGCGGAAGAGGGGCTACTCTCCCGTCCCGCCGGACCTGCTCGGGCCGTCACGTATCTTACGGTTGGAGAAATAACCCGCCCCACACCGCGTCCCAGTCGGCCTCCGGCATGGCTTTCGCGGCATCTTCCACGAGTTCTCCGCCGTCCGCCATAGTGGGGCCGACCACGGCGGGGGCAGGCAGAAGGGCGCCCATGCGGTCCATCTCCCGCTGCAGCCAGGCTCGCGCTTCCCTGCCCCGCAGCAGGTGGCGGAAATCCACATTATCCGGGCGAATCTTCAGGTACCAGCCGCGGCCGGAATCTCCGGTTTCGACCACCTTCCCATCCACCGGAGAGAGCACCCTGGCCGACGCCCCATTGCGCTCCATCCGCCAGGCGGTGCCGTTTACCTGCACGCGGGTACCCGGCGCCGGCAAATCCAGGCGCTCGGGCGTGCCGGTCAGGCTCGTGGCAAGATCGTCGAGGCCCACCAGCACGGTTCCGTCGGGCTGCGGCTGCGCCCAGGTATGGCCGCGGTGGTGATAGCGCTCCTTCGGTTCGGCCGCGGCGGTGCCCGGCGCGATTTCGGCGTGCTTGGCGCAGAGGCGGCAGTCGAAGCCGTTGCCGCAGACGCGCCCCGGCAGCCGGCCATCGAATTGATGGCGGCAGGCGCGGTCGCGCTCCGGCAGATCGCCGAATTCGGACTTCCACCGGATGGTCTCGACCTTGTGCCCTTTATCCCGGAGGGAACGGACCAATGCCATCGCCAACGTGATGGCAATGATCGTCCCCACTACAAAGAAGGCCCCCAGGAAGATCAGGTGGCCCGCACTCCACTGGAATCCATAAACGTTCGGTAACATGACGCCCCCTTACCTCGCCAGGTCCTTCTCCTGCGGGAACAACGGCAGGTAGCGGAAGGAAATGGAGTACACCAACACCCCGTACGCCACCACAGCCAGGAATGTCCCCACCTCCTGCCAGTTCGGCGTATACGTGACGAAAGGCAGGAACGGCAGGCTTGGGACCGCCTGAGTCTGGATGGTCATGACAAAGCGGTTCAGCACAATCCCGCAGCAGGCAAGCGATGCCGCCGAGATAAGCCATGGCATCCGTGCGCGCCGGTCGCGGCTGAGCAGGATGAGCGCCGGCACCAGTCCGAACAGCACGATCTCCGCGAACAGGATCCACGTGCCGAACGGACCCGAGGCGTAAAACCGATGCGCCGGGAAGCCCAGCGACGGAGAGGTGCTATTGATCCAAACGAGCGTGTCCACTGTCTTCGCCAGCACGTAGACGATCAGCAGGATGCCCGAGATGCGGCCCATTTCCTGCATCACCTCCGGCTTCACCAGCGCCTTGCGGGTGATCTTCTGGACCAGCGACGTAGTGAGCACCATGAAACTCGGCCCCACGGCCATGGCCGACAGGATGAAGAGAAAGAACGTCGACGGCCAAAGGGCGAAACCTTCCCGGAAGGCGAACGGACGGCCCTGCAATACACCGTAGAGTCCCCCTAGCGACCCCTGGTGGAAGAACGAGAGGAACGTCCCCACCGCCGCCAGAACATACATCAGCCGGTGCAGTTCCCATTCGAACACCAGGAACCGCGGCACCTCCCGGAGTTTGCGGTTCTTCAGCAGGATGGGCACGTATTCGACGGCCAGAACACCCAGGTAACAGGTAATGCAGAAGGTCACCTCGGTGAGCATCGAGTGCACGTTCGGATGCCAGAACGTGAACCATGCCCGCAGCGGCTGACCCACATCCACGGCCAGCACGACCACTGCGCCGCTGTAGCAGACGAAGCCGATCACCACCGCACTGTTGATCACCGCCTTCAGTTCCTTCTTCTTGAGGATGTAGAAGAGAAAGCCGGTGAAGAATGCCCCCGCTCCCAGCGCAATCACCGAGAGGTCGAGGAAAATCCACAACCCGAAGGCGAACCGGTTATCCATGTTGGTCTCGCCCAGTCCCTTGTACAGGCACAGCCCCGCGGCGTAAACGCCGAAGGCCAGCAGCGCGGCCCAGGGGACCAGCCAGAGCAGAAAGCGTCCCATGCTGGCACGCCGCACTCCCCGAATGATGAGTTCCTTATCCACGCACGGGCTCCTTCTTGTTATTGGCCACTTTGATCTCGAGCGCGTCGTGCACCCACGGACGCCCGGAACGATAGGTGATCTTCGGACCGGTGTGCAGTCTCTCGAGCAGGTGGAAGGCGCTGCCTTCGCGCGACTCCCTCGCCACCTGGCTATTCCGGTCGTCGAGGTCGCCGAAGGTGATGGCCTGGGCCGGGCAGGCCTCGACGCACGCCGGAACGTAGTCGGCGGGGTCGATCTCGCGGCGCCCCGCGGCGGCCGCTTTCGCCCTGGCCTCATGCAAGCGGCCGTGACAGAAATTGCATTTTTCGACCACCCCGCGCATCCTGGGCGACACCGTCGGATTCAGGGTCTTCTCCATACCCGCGGGCCACACCGGGTCCCACCAGTTGAAGTAGCGCGCCTGATAGGGGCACGCCGCCATGCAGTAGCGGCAACCCAGACAGCGCTCCGGGATCTGCCCTACGACGCCCGTTGTCTTGTCCACCTCCACGGCGTTTTGAGGGCACACCGAGACGCACGGCGTATGCTCGCCGCACTGTTGGCAGAGCACCGGCACCCATGCGGAACGGTTCTGTGGGAACGGCAGCCCATTGTCGATCTTGTAGACGCGAATCCAGGTGATGCCTTTCCGGTCCGTGGCGCCCTCGGGGGCGGGAGGGATATTATTCTCCACCGCGCAGGCGACCATGCACGCGCCGCACCCCGTGCAGCGGTCCACGTCGATCGACATCCCGTAACGCGCTTTCGTCTTGGCTGCCATCAGGCCCTCCTCATGCGGGCAGGCGCCGTTCGCCACCCGCACCAGTCCTCTACGTCGCAGATTTCCAGAACTCCCGTGCCGGGCTCAATGGCGGCCTCGATGACGCCCGGCATTACGCCTTCATCGAGACAGGCGGTCATGGCCTGGGAACCGCAACTGGTTTCCACCACCATGAGGCCGCCGTCGAGGATCCCGTATTCCCGGGCTGTGGCGGGGTTGAGCCGCGCCTCGCCCTCGGAACTGCGCACCCTAGACTCCTGGTAGAGCTTCGAGAAGATCGGCGACACCGGTCCCGCCGCGCCGCGCCAGCCGAAGGGTACCAACGCCAGTGGGAACTGGGCCGAGGCCGCGCGACGTTCGATTGCAGCCGCATCCACCGCGGCGAACGCGATACCCGGCGCCTCGGAGGATGTCCCGGCGTCGGTCCAACGGGCGCCCGCTTTGAATGCTTTCGCGAGATCGTCCGCCGAAGCCATCTCCGCCAGGGGAGTAGCGGTGCCATCGGCATATGTCACTACACTGCCGCGGCGGGTCTTGTGAATTGCCTCTACACGCGCCTTCAGCAATTCCGCCAGGGTGCCGCCCTCGCCCGCCACCCGCAGGACGAAATCGGCTGGCTCGATAGTTTCCTCGGGCGGAGCAAGAAGACCGGGGGCCATGCTGAACGTAGCGGCGGGACTGTCGCACGCAGCAGGTACATCCTGCGCCGTTTCCATGTAGACCGGCGCGGGCAGCACGTAATCGGCATGGCTCGCGTAGCCATCGAGCGAGCACGCCGCCGCGGCCACCATCGCGCCGGGCGCTAGCTTGCGCTTCAGATAACTCCAGGGCACCGGATTCCCGGAGGCCGCCTCGTCGATAATCAGCAGCCGGATGCCCCCGTCCGGAACGTCGTCGAGCGCGGTCTCGGCGGCCAGTTTATCAAAGCCCGCGGGCACGGGGACTTCAGCGCGGGGCACAATCGTGCGGCCCATAGCGCCTGCCAGCAGATTGAGCCCCGCGATAGCTTGCTCCTCTTCACGATTGAACGGCCCCGCCGGATCGCCGCCCCCGATCACCACCGCGGGTCCCGCGTCCTTCATCCGGCGTGCAACCTGACGCACCTGCGCCGCGGGCACGCCCGTAATGCGCTCCACGTATTCCGGGGTGAACCGTCCGGCATCCTGCGAGCCCAAGAGGTGCGCCAATCCCAAGGCCAATGCGGCCTCCGTGCCGGGCTTGGCAGGGAGCCACGTGTCAGCCATCGAGGCAGTGCGGGACTGCCGCGCCTCAATCTGCACAAGGTGGAACTTCGGCCGCGACTCGAGCACCCGCGCCATGCTTCCCCAGCCCTCCATGAGCGGCGCCCCGAAGCTCACGACCGTGCGGGCTTCGTCCAGGTTGAAAGCCAGTCCGCCGCCCAGCGCGACCAGAGTGGCATCCTCTCGCGCCGGCGGCGTGAGATAGAGTCCGCCTTCCTGGCCCGCCAGCCAGCGCCGATAGACGAGTGATGCCGTGCGCCCCGGCCGCTGGTCCAGGATCGCCACCCGTCCTCCTTTGGCGACTTCCCGTACCGCCGCCACCGCCGCGTCCATCGTGCACCGGGTGCCCCGATGGGATGCGCCGCGCACGCGCCCCGGATAGTGCGGCAGATGATGGCCGGCAAGGCCCGCCGGGCAGAGCCCGCCACCTACGCCCGCCAGCGACACCGGCTGTTTGCCGATGCACCGGGCACGCACCGGGCAGCCCGCCGGACAGAGCGTGCACGTGGTGAACCGCGTAGTGGCTTCGCCGCGCGGCGGCACCGGCATCCAGGACCAGTTTTGCGTCCAGATCGAGACGTCGTCCAGCGCCTTCCACGGCGCCGGGGTGAAGAACGTCCCGAGGGCGGCCCCGCCGGCCAGTTTCAGCAGATCGCGTCGTGCGAGTTTCATGCGCCTCTCCCTACTTGTGGCACTCGATGCAGCTATGCTCCCGGTGATTGGCCCGGTGGCAGTCGATGCAGTCGTCCATCTTCATGCCGGGACGCCGCCCTGCGCCGATGCGCGAGATGGACGGTCCCCAGATGTCGCGGCTGTAGCCGCTGATGCGGTTGCGCTCGAACGGCCGTAGGTGCCGCGTTTTGCCATGGCCGCCATGGCATTCCGTACATTCGAATTTGGCCAGCTTGAGGTGCGATGCGTGGCTGAACCACACGTTCTGCGGCTGCCGCGAGTAGACCAGCCAGGGGATCTCGCGCTGCGGCTTGACATAGCGCTCGACGAGCAACTTCTCGGCCTTTGTCGTCCCCATCGGCTCGGCGTGGCAGGCCGCGCAACTCTCCACCTTGGGGATGCCGCTGAAGGTGCCGTCCTCCTTCAGGGAGTGGCAGTCCTGGCAGCTCATGGATGCTTTTTCAGTATGGGCCACGTGGTTGAAATCGAGCGGCTGCGGCACCCGTTCGTACAGCATCGACGGGAACCCGAGCCAACCCGCGCTCAACGACGCGAGCAGCCCGGCGGCGAAAAAGAGCTTTCCGCGAATCATCACGCTTCAACCTCCCGGCTCGCCAGCGGCGAGAAAAAATCGTGCATCATGCGCAGCAGTTCTTCGCGGCCACGGGGCTTCGGATATCGGCGCATGCGTTCTACTTCACAGCGCATCCAGGCGGGTGCATTGCGGCCCTCGATGAGCCCGGCGCACACCGGCGCGCCCGGCCCCTCGCGGCCCTCGAACAGCCATCCCAGGCTGTAGGGATAACGCAGCAGCCTGTCCGGATCCGCTCGCAGGTAGCGATTGGCTGCCTCGATGTGCAGCGGGTTCGGAAACACCACCTGCACGTCGACGCCGCGCGCCGTCACAACCACCGCGGGATGCCCCGGCCCTTCGGTCGTGAGAAAGCCGACCTGCTCCACGTGCTGGAGGGTGCGGGCCAGGAAGCCGTCGATACCGAGATGACAGCCGCCGTCCTCGCGCACCTCGATCCACATGTGACTGGGCGAGTAGAGCAGACGCACGGGCACCCGGATCCCGTCCACCACCTCTTCCTGTTCCGCCGAGGACCCCGCCGCATCCAGGTACAGCGCGCAGTAGTGATACCCACCGCCCGCGCAACGCGGCCGGAAGGCGTCGTTCGGCGGCACGAACTTCCGCACCGCGGCAGCCGCGCAGAACTGCATGCGCACCTCGGCGAGGTACGGGCAGCGCGGTGCCGCTTCCGAAGGGTGCTCTCGCCACACCGCGCAGCGCGTGTATTCCGGCGTCCCGCACAGCCCCGCACCGCCGTTCGGCACCTGGGCGCGAACACCCGCGTGCCGGCAGGACACCACCGCCGTCTCCTGGAGATAGGGACACCCCATGTTTCGTTCCCGTCCGAGAGTGGGCTTAGTCTAGCGCCGGTCCCTGCCGCTGTCCGGCGGCGCGATTTCGTCGCCGCCGTCAGCCATTGTCGGGCCGAGCGCGGGATCCCTGAAGATACGATCGTCGGCCTCGTACTCCGCCACCAGATTTTTCAGGTCGCGGTCGAGTTCCTTCGACAGCTTATTCCGCTCGCTGCGCCTGTGGAGCAGTTCGTGCAGCACCCCGAGAATCACTACCATGAGGCAGATCAGGACGACGATTCCCAGCCCTATGTTGGTCACACTGAGCCAATACGTCTCCGAATCACCCGCCATGAATCCGAGCACTTTTCTCCTTTAGTAATCCGGTATGCCGGAACACACTAAAGTGCATCTCAAGTGCCGGAACGGGGAATAGGACCTAAATAGGTGAATATCAAAAGGTTGCGTCAAATCAGCGAAAATATGGCGTGGTCGCCGGTGTGGGGTTTCCCAACACGGCAATCCGGATTTCCGACAGACGGCCGCTTATCGGCCTGCCTCGAACAAACCGCGGACCCGCTCGTATAACGCGTCCGCTGTCGCCTCGTGAGGCGTCTCCACTGCGACCCGCAGCAGTGGTTCGGTGTTCGATGCGCGCACGTGCAGCCAGCCCTCGTCGAGCAGCAGTTTCAGGCCGTCTGAGCGGTCCGCCCGCGCTTCCGGAAACTGTTCCTCAAGGGTCTGCATGAGTGGTCCCAGCCGCCCGTGCTCGTAGGCGAAGCGCCCGAACCTGCGGAAGAACCGCGGGAGTTCCGCCGCCAGTTGCGAGACCGTCTGTCCCGTTTCCGCCATCCGATCGAGCATCCATGCCATGCCGGTGTAGCTGTCGCGGCAGAGGTGCACGGCGGGAAAAATGATGCCGCCGTTCGAACCCTCGCCGCCGATCACCGCGTTCACCGCCTGCATCATCTCGACCACATTGGCCTCCCCCACGGGAGTGCGGTACACCTTGCGCCCGTGCCGCGCCGCCACCACGTCGATGGCGGAGGAGGTGGTCAGGTTCACCACCACATCGCCCGGCAGGCGCCGCAGCGCGGCGTCCACAGCCAGAGCCAGCACGTCGTCGTTGTCGAGCACACGGCCGGTCTCGTCCACCACGGCCAGGCGATCGCCGTCGGGATCCTGCGCGAAGCCGATCTCCGCGCCGCTCGACCGCATCAGCGCAGCGAGGTCCCCCAGGGTGTCGGGCCGCGGCTCCGCCTCGCGCGGGAAGGGTTTGGTCGGATCGATGGAGATCGCATAGAGGTCGCAACCCAGCGTGTCCCGAAGAAAGCCGGGGGTCATCACCGCGCCCGCGCCGTTCACCGCGTCGAGCGCCACGCGGAACCGCCGACTCCGGATGCGCTCCGGGTCCACATGCTTCAGCACCCGCTCGATGTGCAGCCGCGGCGCGGTGGCGTAGTCGCAGGTAATGCGCCGCATCTCCGCGTTTCCGGTGCGGCGGAAGTCGCTCTGGTGATAAAGGTCCAGCAGTTCGCCGCGCTCGTAGTGGTTGAAGAACAGTCCCTCGGCGTTGAATAGTTTGAGCGCGTTGTACTCCGGGGGGTTGTGCGACGCCGTGAGAGCGATGCCCCCGCGCGCCCGGGTGGCTCCCACGTACATCTGGATAGTGGGGGTTGGGAGCACGCCGACGTCCACCACTTCGCAGCCCGCCGAGAGCAGCCCGCACGCGACGGCGTGCTGGAGCATCGGACCGCTCGCGCGCGTGTCGCGCCCCACCACCACCCGGCCCGCCCCGACGTAGGTGCCGAACGCCTGGGCGAACGAGCAGGCCAGGCTGGGCGTGAGGAACGCCCCCACCACTCCCCTGATGCCCGAAACCCCCACCTTCAGCAGATGCTCGCGGCGCGGCATTATACGAAGCTCCTCACCTGTTCCATCAGGCTCTCGAACAGCTCGCGCGGAGGCCCGCCACGCTGCTCGCAGATCACCCGCACCACGGGCTCGGTCTGGCTCACCCGCACGTGGAACCAGCGGCCTTCCCAGTCCACCCTGAGCCCGTCCTGTACGTTGGCGCGTCCATCGGCATAGCGCTCCCGCAGCAACATCAGGAGCGCGGGGATGCGCTGCGTTACCAGCGGCACCTGCCCCTTCAGAATGGAGTACCGCGGGTAGCCGGCCAGGATCTCGCTCAGCCGCCGCCCGCTCTCTTTCATCATCGAAAGCACCGTGAGCATGCTGGCGATCCCGTCGTAGACGAAGCGGAACTGCGGCATCATGACCGCCCCGGTGCCCTCGCCGGCCACCGCGATCTGCTCGGGCCGGTAGCTCGAGAGCGCGTCCATGGCGGCCTGCCGCCCCACCGGAACCCGCACCACGCGCCCGCCGTGGCGCGAGGCCACTTCTTCGAGCAGCGCCGTCGTCGAGAGATTCGTAATCACCAGTTTTCCCGGTCCGCGCGGCAGCAGGTAATCCGCCACCAGCGGCAGGGCCATTTCCTCGGAGACCGGCTGCCCGTCGTCGGAGGCCAGCGCCACGCGGTCTGAATCGACATCGAAAAGGAACCCCGCGCCGGCGTCGAGCGGCAGCATCAGCGGCGCGAGTTGCAGCCCCACGGCGTCTTTCGTGGTGGATGGCTCGTGCGCGAACGCCACCCCTTCCACCTTCTCGTTGATCAGGATGAACCGCGTACCGAAGCGTTCGTTGGCGCGGCGCAGGATGAGCGACGAAGTACCGTTGCAACAATCCACCAGCACCCGCAGGCCGCCGAGCGCGGGGATATCGTAGACCTCGGCCAGTTCGTCCAGATACGAATCGATGGCGCCGCTCTCGGTGCGCAGTCTGCCCAAACCGTTCCACTCGGCATAGTCGAACTTCTTCAGATGGTAGATGTCGAGCAGTTCGCCGGCTTCCGCGGTAGAGAGGTACTTGCCCTCACGTCCGAAAAACTTGAGAGCATTCCAGTCCGCGGTGTTGTGGCTGGCCCCAATCGAAACTCCGCCCCCCGCGCCGAGCCGCCGGATAGTCTGCTGGATGACGGGCGTGGAGCACAGACCCAGGTCCACCACGTCGCGTCCGCAGGCCATCAGTCCGGCCAGTACGCCTTCGCGCAGCATCACGCCGCTGGCGCGCGGGTCGCGCCCGATCACCACGGCGCCCCCGGGTTCCAGGAACGTACCGAACGCGCAGGCGAAGTCCAGCACGTGCGATGGCGTCATCGCGGCGCCTACTACGCCGCGCAGCCCCACGTGCGAGATTCGCAGCGACCTGGCGCCATCGAGAGGCATCTACTTGCCTTCCAGCACCAACCGCCCAAATGCCTCCGGGACGTGGAAGCTGCGCGAGTTCGTGGGCTGCCAGGCGATGAACTTGCGGGCCGGATTCGGCCCCTGGCAACGGTAGAAGTTGATCCGCATCTGGAGGCCGTTCACAGGAGTGCGGCCGTCGATGCTCTGGAGCGGGATCTTCATCACCGCGTACCAGACTTTGTTCTTCGTATCGATGCGCGCCTGCTTTTCGTAGCCGGAGTTCCAGGTCCACCCGCCCTCGGGAAGAGGGTTCTTGCGGTCGATATCCAGATCGACCCATTCACCGCGCGGGGAGACCTGAAACTCCTTATACCGATGGATCTTGTCAAAATCCGAGCCGACGAACACTTCGGCCACGTCCCACTCCCACAACTTATTGGTCTCTTCTTTGGTCTTCGGATCCGGCTTGAGGAAGAGTTCCTCATACGGGCACACGAAGAGGAAGTAAATGTGCTTGTCGGTCCAGCGGGAGCGGATCTCGGTGCGGTGTCCGGGCACGGGTTTCCCCATGCTGTCGTTCTCCGCGAAAACTCCGCGGACCCCTTTCCATTGGGGCGCACCGGGATCGGGCGCGATGGAAAACTCCGTTTTGGCGTAGCGGCTGGCGATCACGCCCGGCGCGTCCGCCTGGGCCAGCGCAGCAACAGCGAGGAGTAATACGAAAGTTTTCATTAACCTCTACTATACTGTCGAACATGCGCTTGTTTGCACTCCCCGCAGCACTGCTCGGAATGGCAATGTCGCTGGCCGGGCAGACCGCCCCGGCCGATCCGGCCTCCTGGGTTGTCGAATCGGACATCTCATACGGTCCTCACCAGCAGAACGTCCTCGATATTGTGCGGCCCAAAGAAGCGGGGAAAGGGAAGCGGCCGGGAGTGGTCCTGATCCACGGCGGAGGATGGGTAAGCGGAAATAAGACATCCCTGATGCCGACCTGCCTCAGATATGTGGAGCAGGGGTTCGTATGCGCCGCTGTGGGATACCGCCTGGCCGATGCAGCCCGCGCCCCGGGGGCGATCAGCGATGTGCTGGCCGCTACGCGCTGGTTCTTCGATAACGCCGGGCGCTACAAAGTGGACAGGAAGCGCATCGTAGTAACGGGAAGCTCGGCCGGCGGCCACCTGGCCCTAATGGTGGGGATGGTAAACAAAAAGGCCAAGCTCGGCCCTCGTTCGAAAGTACGGGCCGTGGTGAACTTCTACGGCATCACCGATGTCGGCGACCAGGTCGATGGGCCGAACGCGCGCAAGTACGCCGCCACATGGCTACCCGAACAGGAAGGGCGTTACGAGTTGACGCGCCGGGTCTCACCCATGACTTACGCCCGCAAGGACGTGCCGCCGATCCTCACGCTACACGGCGATGCCGACGAGACGGTGCCGTACGAGCATGGCGTGAGACTCACCAAGGCCGTGCGGGATGCCGGAGGCCGCGCCGAACTGATCGTGGTCCCGAACGCCGGCCACGGTTTCCCGAAGGATGTCGTGGACCGACTCTACAAGCGCGAAATATGGCCGTTCCTGAGAAAGCAAGGTGTGCTGAAGTAGCGCAATCGGTGCGGAGCGGTCAGGCCGCCCGGCGGCAGGCTTCGGCAGGATGGCTCTCCCGGTAGATGGCTGCGGCGCGAATCCGGGTCTCAATGCGATCGACCGGGATCCCGAACTCCAGCGCCAGCCCATCGATGGTCTCCCCCCGCAGGAAACGCCGGTAAATCTGAATGGCGAACGGTTCCGATCTCATGCCCTTTATAGAGCAAGCCGCATGCCAAACGCGCGCGTCCTCCGCCGGTGGGCGCTGGTATGATCGGATCAGGCCGCATGAACGAGCAATATCCGCACTACATCGAGTTCCGGCACGTCAACAAGGCCTTCGACCGACCGGTGCTTATCGATAACAGCTTCCATGTCGATCCCGGGGAAACCGTCGCCATCATCGGGCGCAGCGGTGTGGGCAAATCGGTCACTTTAGCGCACATTATGGGCTTTTTAAAGCCGGATAGCGGGCGCGTGATCGTGGCCCACGAGGACATTACGGACCTCGCCGAGGAGGAACTCCGCCGCATCCGCCGGAAGGTCACCATGGTATTCCAGTCCGGGGCGCTGTTCGACTCCCTGACAGTGGCGGAAAATGTCATGTTTTCGATGGAATTGCGCGAGGACTACAACGAAAAGAACAAGGAGGACGTCGTGAGCGGCCTGCTCGAGATGGTGGATATCTCGGAAGCCCGCGACGCCTACCCCTCCGACCTCTCCACGGGCTATAAACGCGCCGTAGCCATTGCGCGGGCGCTCGCGGCCCAACCGCAATGCATCCTCTACGACGAGCCTACAACGATGGTGGATCCGATCATGTCGGACCACCTGGGTGACCTGATGCTCCGCTTGAAGAGGCAGCTCCAGATCACTTCGGTCGTGGTGACTCATGACCTCGATCTCATGTACAAGGTGGCTGACCGGGTCGTGTTTCTGTTCGAGGGGAAAGTGATCTATTTCGGGGCGGTATCGGAGCTCGAGCATTCCGACCACCCGCACATTCAGGAATTCCTGGAAATGGATCGCGTCCGCCGGCCGTAGCTCAGCGACCGCCCAGACCGACGAAAAAAACTCCCAGGACGATCAGGGCCAGCCCGGCAAACTTCCCGCGCGAAAGCGGCTCCCCGAAGATGAGGCGGGACCAGAGCAGCGTCCAGATATACCCCAGCGACACCATCGGATACAGCACCGAAAGCTCACCCACGCGGATCCCCTGGACGAAAAACAGGGAAGAGAGCACGAATAGCGCCACCCCCGCGGCCAGGTTCCAGTTCAGAATGTGCCGCCATCCATTGCGTAGCCGCTGGGAGCCCGACTTGAGGAATACAGCCCCAAAAGAGCCGATGAAGGAGGCCGTTAGTACCAGGGCGATGGAACTGGGCGGAGTGGTCATTTCGTCCCGCTTCTTCCCAAGATCACAACGCCGATCACGATCGTAGTAATCCCCATTGCCTTGAAGATGTTGATGGTCTCATGGAAGAACACTACGGATAAAATCGTGACCCAAACATACGTGAGCGCGATTACGGGATAGAGCAGCGAAAGTTCTCCATCCCGCAGGGCAAGCACCAGCAGCGCAGTGCTGAGCCCGTACAGACAGTATCCGCCGAGCAGCGGCAGGTTCGTGAACATGGCCAGCACCACACCGGAAAAACCCGGATTCGCCGTAACGGCTCCGCTCTTCATCAGGATCTGAGCCGCAGCGCCCAGTATGGTACAGCAGAACACTAAGGCAATGGACTGCCCCCGTGTGAACGGCTTATGAGTCGGTTCAGCCGGCTTTGGAAGCGTTGCGCTCGTCAAATCCGCCCTTTTGCCCGCGCAGCCGGGTGCCGCCGGAACATTGCGAGGCTTGCCTGTGTTTTCAATCCAAACAGAATATCAGGATTTCGGTAAAATGGTTATCTGTGGAGCAAAAGAAAACTGTGAGCGTGGCCGAAGAACGCGCGGAAACGCCCATTCCTTCCAAGAACGAAACGCAGCGGGGGTTCATCGCGGAATGGACCGTCACCATCATCCTGCTGCTGTTCGGCACCACCACCCTGGTGCAGGCGTTCGTCATTCCGACCGGATCGATGGAGGACACGCTCCTGATCGGTGACCACCTGCTGGTGGACAAGCTGGCCTATGCGCCCCCGGGACCGCTGACCCGGCACCTGCTTCCTTACTCCGATATAAAGCGTGGCGACATCATTGTGTTTCGCTATCCCGTGGATATCCGGCAGACGTTCGTAAAACGCGTAATCGGCGTCCCCGGCGACCAGATTCGCCTGATGAATAAGCAGTTATACCTGAACGGCAGAAAGCTCGAAGAGCCGTACGTGTATCACAAGACAGAGTACATCGACTCCTACAGGGACAACTTTCCCGGTGAGCCGAACGCCCATATTGCGGATTCGGCCCAGGAGATGCTCGAAAAGCACGTTGAGAACGGGCAGGTGGTCGTACCGCCGGGCCAATACTTCGCCATGGGGGACAACCGCGATTCCTCGCTCGACAGCCGCTACTGGGGTTTTGTCCCGCGGGAGAACATCGTAGGGAAGCCGCTGATCATCTACTGGTCCTATGATGCCCCGACCGAGGCGCTGGCCAGCCCCGGCCTGGGGCTCGATCACCTGAAAGACGTAGTCCTGAACTTCTTCAGCAAGACGCGCTGGCGCCGCACCTTCCGACTGATCCGCGCGCAAGCCATCTAGCAGGAAGAGGATTCGGGGGCGTACGGCCGAATCCGCAGCCCTGATTAAAAGCCCAAAAAGCCGGTTTTTCTCAATGTCGAGGAAGACCGGCCTGATCCAAAACACCATCAAACCCCGTGGGGCTTGGCAGGGTCTCCATACGACTCGTGCTATCGCCCAGCGTCGATGACAGCGCAGGGACCACGCTCTATGCGGAACGGCTTCCGAGCCCAACCCGGGCCGCAAGTGCGAGGCAGCTCCCGACGGATCTGATCAATCGTCGCGTATGCTCCTGGGCTGCCATCGGCCCTGCTGTTTAAAACCAACGCCTCAAAGCTCACCAGCGGGAACACTTCACGGTCTTGCTGCAAACGTCCAAACAAAAGGCCGGCTTCCCTCACGATTCGAGGAAAGCCGGCCTGATTTAAAACACCGTCAAACCCGGTGGGCTTGACAGGGTCTCCATACTAGAACTGCAGTCTGAGGCCTACCTGAATCACACGGTTGCCGGAGCCCCCGGTAATCAGACCCGCCAACGGAAGCGGCGTGCCGCCATCCCGCGTGTCCGCGATTGTCGCCGAGGGGTTGCCCAGATTGAAGTGATTCGTCGCGTTGAGGAAATCCGCGCGCAACTGCAGCCGGACGTTCTCGTGCACCGGGACGCGGAAGCCCTTCATCAGGCTGACATCCCAGTTATACCTGCCGGGACCCCAGTAGGCGTTCCTCTGGGAGTTCCCGTAGGTCCAGGGTTGCGGTGGACCGAAAGCCCCCACATTCAGATAGGGTATTCCGGTGGTGATATCGTGGCCTTCACCCTTGTTGTACACCGGCACTCCCGAAACGGCATCGGCGCGGCCGCCAAACCAACCCGTGTAGGTAGTTGGAACGGCGAAGCTCACACTGAACGGGTTACCGGTCGAGTACGTGGTGACGCCCGAAACCTGCCAGCCGCCCAGCACGCCATCGACGATCCCCCTGGCGTCCGTCATCCACTTCTTGCCGCGTCCGAAGGGCAGTTCGTAAATGAAGTTGGCTACCAACTGGTGCCGGCGGATGTAGGACGAATTCCCGTAATCCATGTTCGGGAAGTTCCAGTTCGTCTGGCCGGTGAACTCGACGTTATCGAGGCTGCGAGTCCAGGAGTATTCGACCTGCAGGCTGAAGCCGGCTGCCATACGCCTGATGGCCTCGAGTTGGAGTTGATGCATCTTCTGGGTACCAGCGCTACGGGTTGAGTTGATTGCCGCCCAAGGCTGGTAAGGACGCTGCTGCTGCAACGGCTTATTGGGGGTCTGGGTCGCAGGCAGGTTGAGATCGCTAAGGTAGAACGGCAGGTGGTCCGTCTTGCTGCCGACATAGCTGGCGCGTCCCAGCCAGGCACGGGTGACCTGGTGTTCCAGGGTAAGGTTCCATTGCTGCGCACCGGCCATTTCGAAATCCTGCTGGAAAGCGTATACCGCGGGATTGGCCGAAATACCGGAACCCTGATTGGAGGTCGGGAACGGGTTCGCAAAGGTGAGGTCCGGCAGGAACGGGGTTGTCGGTTTGCCGGGCAACTTGGTCGAGTAGCCCAGGGAGGTTCCTCCCCATGGCGGATTGTTGTTGTCGTTGCGCGAGCCGATGAACAGCGGATGGAAGTTGTAATA
>DATMYF010000023.1:0-82207 GCA_035561075.1 Bryobacteraceae bacterium | reverse complement strand
GGAGATGGTGATGCCGGGCGACAGCGTGAACTTGGAAGTAGAGCTGATCACCCCGGTGGCCATGGACAAAGGGCTGCGGTTCGCGATCCGTGAAGGCGGCCGCACCGTGGGCGCCGGCACCGTGACCGACATTCTCGAGTAAAGGAAGGCGCAAATGCCGCGCGATATCATCACGTTCCAGTGCACCGAGTGCAAAAACCGGAACTACACGAATACGAAGAATAAAAAGACCACGACGGAGCGGTTGGAGTTCAAGAAGTTTTGCCCGCATTGCCGGAAACACCAACCGCACCGCGAAATCAAGTAAACTAGGGAGTGGTCCCCTCTGTAAGGGCCGACACAGGGGCGTAGGTTTAACGGCAGACCAGCGGTCTCCAAAACCGCGAGTGGGGGTTCGAATCCCTCCGCCCCTGCCATTTACATCCCGCCCTTTGCAGTTAGGAGCAACACCGGATGGAACCCAACGGCGCAGTCGAGAGAGCCAGGAATTGGCCACGGCGTATCAAAGAATATTACAGCGAGCTCCGCAACGAGATGAAGCGGGTTACGTGGCCCAGCCGCAAGCAGGTTGAGGGCACCACGGCCGTGGTGATCATCACGGTGTTCATGTTCGGGGCCTATTTCTTCGTGGTAGACGCAGTTCTGACGCGCACGGTGACGCAGGTCTATCACGTATTCACCAAGTAGGCGGTGGCAGATGGAAGCCGAGAAGAAAATTTGGCCCGAGGAAACGACCGGCGGGGAACAGCCCGAACAGCCGGCTGAACCCGAGGTCCAGGACGCGCAGGTCCCCGATGAGCCAGCCGGCGAAGCGGTGCCGGAAGACGTGTCGGAAGATCAGCCTGCCGAGGCTCCGTTGTACGACGACGCGTCACCCAAAAAGTGGTTCATTATCCACACGTACTCGGGGTTTGAAAACAAGGTGGCGGAGTCGCTGCGCAGTCGCGCGCTGGCGTTTGGCTTCAACGACAAGATCGGGCAGGTGTTGATTCCCACCGAGGAAGTGGTGGAACTCCGCGGCGGCAAAAAGGTGACCAGTAAGCGTCTCGTCTACCCCGGCTACGTGCTGGTGGAGATGGAGATGAATGACGAGCTCTGGCACGCCGTGAAGGCCACCCCCCGGGTGACTGGTTTTGTAGGCGGCGGGAACATGCCGGTGCCGCTGAGTGCGGACGAAGTGAACCAGATCCTCTACCGCCAGGCCTCCAGCGCCGAGCGGCCGCGCCCCAAGATGTCGTTTGAAAAGAACGATACGGTGCGCATTGTGGACGGTCCCTTCGCCAACTTCTCCGGCAAGGTGGACGAGGTCAACGTGGAGCGCGGGACCCTCCGGGTGATGGTGACGATCTTCGGTCGCGCCACGCCGGTAGAGCTGGAATTCCTGCAGGTGGAAAAGATCTAGGACAAGGTTGCGAGAAGTATGGCGAAAAAAGTTACAGGGCAAGTAAAGCTGCAGATTCCGGCCGGTAAGGCCACCCCGGCGCCTCCCGTGGGCACGGCCCTCGGGCCGCAGGGCGTCAACATCATGGATTTCTGCAAGGCCTTTAATGCGAAGACGTCCGCCAAGGACCAGGAAGGCCTGATCATCCCCGTGGTGATCACGATCTATTCGGATCGCTCGTTCACGTTCATCACCAAGACCCCCCCGGTGCCGGTGCTGATCAAGCGCGCGGTGAACCTGGCGAAGGGCTCGGCGGAGCCGAACAAGAATAAGGTCGGGACGATTACCGAGGCGCAGGTAGAGGAAATCGCCAAGATCAAGATGCCGGACCTCAACTGCTTCGAGCTCGAAGCGGCCAAGCGGTCTGTGCGTGGCACGGCCCGCAGCATGGGCGTGGACCTGGCGTAGGATTTTTCGAGCCGCGCAGCCGGAAACCCTGGCAAACACTTGACTTCGGCGCGCGGTCCTGAAAAAATAGAGAAGTAACCAGCAGTATTCTCACCCGAAGTGCGGATGTGGCGGAATTGGCAGACGCGCATGGTTCAGGTCCATGTGGGGGCAACTCCGTGGAGGTTCAAGTCCTCTCATCCGCACCAAACCCAATCACCAATCATCTGACAATCAATCCCTGCCCCGTAGGGAGCGCCAGCACCCGTGCGCCCAGCTCCCGCGCCGCGGCGTCTATGGCGTCCGCCTGGCAGTCCGCGCCCGTGTAGGCGTAATCGTCGAACAGCACGAATCCACCGGGCGAGAGACGTTCCCAGAAATACTCCAGCGCCGCGCGCTCCGGGTGAGCGCAGTTCATATCGATGTGCAGATACGCCACGCGCTCGCCCCCCAGCGACGGCAGTACCTCCGGCACCGCTCCCTTCACCACCACGGCGTTCGGCCACTCCGCGAAGTTCGCCCGGACACGCTCGACGTCGGTGGCGTACGCGCCCGCGGCAATGGCGCCTTCCGCAATGGTCACTCTTCCGCAGGCCATCTCCTCCGCCGAGTACTGCCCAAGCACCGGGCCGCTGAACGTATCCACCAGGTAGAAGCGCTTCTCCACCGCCCGCCAGTCAAGGTACTGCATGATCGCGGAGCTTACGAACCCCGTGTTTACGCCGCACTCGACGAAATCGCCCGGCACCCGCAAGGCATTCGCGGCCGTCCAAAGTGCAACGTGAATTCGCCACTCGTTGTCCGAATCCACGCCGTTCGAGCTCTTCAAACCGCGCTCATAAGCAGCCCTGAAGGCGGGATCGCGGCGGAAACGGTCGTTGTGCAGGGTATAGAGGCCGTCGTGCCCGTAGTGCCAGCGCGTGTTGATCACGGCGTAGCCCGCCGCGCCAAACAGATCCTTTATCCAGTGTTTTACTGCGTCCGGAAGCGGAATCACTCGTCCAGCGTATCACGCGAGCTTGACAGCGTCCCTTTCCGGACGTCAAGATGCGTTTATGCGATTGTTTCACCGCGCTGCGGCGCTGGCCGGACTGGCGGCATTGATGTGCGGGATGGGCTGCTCTCCCGCCCCTTACTCCAGGCTTCGGACCTATCGCATGGGCGAAAAGGTCCAGCTCGGGAAGCTGGTCTATACCGTCTATGAAGGCCAGTGGCTCACGCAGCTTGGCGAAGGAACCGGAGCGCGCATTCCCGGGAATCGCTATTTCCTGATTCGGGTCAGCGTGGCCAATACCGGCTCCGGCGAGAGCATGGTCCCTAATATGAGCATCACGGACGATAACGGGAATACGTGCCAGGAACTCTCTTCCGGAGACGGCGTTCCGCAGTGGATTGGTTTTCTGCGCACCGCCAGGCCCAACCAGGCGCTCCAGGGGAACGTTGTCTTCGACTGCGCCCCGCGGACCTACAAGCTGCGAATGAGCAGCGAAAACGAGAAGACCTCCGCCCTCGTTGAAATTCCACTCAGCTTTGGCACTGAAACGCCGGAGCTGCCCGTACCCGAGACTACGCAAAAGCAATAGAATCGGTGTATGAGCCGTTGTACCGGTTTCGCCGCGTTATTCGGTCTCGCCCTGGCCGCCCAGGGAGCGGTGCCGCTCGCCATCGTCAACACCGCGATCGAGCAGACTGAAGGCGGCGCCGCGCTGCCGGCCGCTTTTGAGCACGTTCCCGGCGAGATCCTGTTCTTCAGCTTCCAGGTGCAGGGCTATCAGGCGTCGCCGGACCAGAAGATCCGTCTGCGATATAAGATCGAAGCCTTCGACCCCAAGGGGATCCCCATCGTGCAGCCGTTCCAGCGGCCGCTCGAGGCGGAACTCGCGCCCCAGGATAAGGAATGGAAGCCCAAAGTGCGGCAGGAGATCGCGATTCCCCCGCTGGCCCCCTCCGGGGCTTATAAATTCGTGGTGCAGGTAGCCGATGAGCTGGCGAAGACCGTCGCCACCCGCGAGGTTCCGTTCACGGTGCGCGGCCGTAGCGTGCCGCCGAGCGACACCCTGGTCCTCCGTAACTTCGGCTTCTACCGGTCAGAGGACGCCACCGAGGCGCTGCGAAAGGCCGCCTACCGCCCGGGCGACGCGGTGTGGGCGCGCTTCGATATCACCGGCTTCAAGCACGGCCCATCCAACCGCATGGACGTGGCCTACGGGATCGCGGTGCTGAACGCTGAAGGCAAGCAGCTCTGGGCGCAGCCCGAAGCCGCCGTCGAGCGCTCCGAATCCTTTTACCCCAAAGCTTACGTGCCGGGCTCCATGAGCCTCAGCCTCCAGCCCAGCATCCGTCCCGGCGAGTACGCCATCGTGGTTACCGTCAAGGATGCAGTGGGCGGGCAAACGTACGAAGAAAAGCATACCTTCGCAGTCGAGTGACCCCTATGTCCGCAAACGTGAACCTTGGCAGCGGCGAGCTCTCCATCGAGGATGTGGAGCGCGTCGCGCGCGCCGGTGCTCGCGTCCGGCTGGACCCCTCCGCCCGCGAGCGCATCGCACGCGGACGTGCGCGGCTCGACGAGCTGCTGGCCGGAGGCGAGCGCATCTACGGCGTCAATACCGGCGTCGGGGGCAATGCGGGCTTCGCCCTTCCCGCCGATCAGATGGAGCGCCTTCAGGAAAACCTCCTGCGGCAACTGGGCTGCGCCACGGGCCAGCCGCTGCCCGCGGACGTAGTGCGGGCGGCCATGCTGCTGCGCCTCGCCACGTTCTCGACCGGCGCCTCCGCCGTGCGGGTGGAACTGGTGGAGGCGCTGGTCCGGCTGCTCAACGCAGGTCTTGTGCCTGTAGTGCCCCGCTATGGCTCTGTGGGGGCGAGCGGCGACCTGATGCCCTCGGCCTACATCGCGCGTGCGCTCGCGGGGCAGGGCACAGTGAACTATAGGGGCCGCCGACTGCCTGCCGCCGAAGCCCTCGACGAAGCCGGCATCCCGGCGCTGCGTTTCGCCCCCAAGGAGTCATTGGCGCTCATAAACGGGACCACCTTCATGGCAGCTTCCGCCGCGCTGGCCTGGGCTGATGCGCGCCGTGTGCTGCGCGCCCTGCTGGGGGCCGTGGCGCTGGCGGTGGAAGCCGTGAACGCACCCGCCGAGCCCTTCCAGCCGTGGGTGCACCAGATGAAGGGCCACCCGGGGCAGACTGCCGTGGCGGCGCACATCCTGGCACTACTCGAAGGCAGCCGCTACACCCACGAGTCTAGCTTGCAGGCGTGCTACTCGCTACGCTGCGTCCCGCAGGGCCTGGGTCCCGCATGGGAGGCTCTGGAGGATGCGCGCGCGGTGATCTGCCGCGAGATCAATTCCGCCAACGACAACCCGCTCATCGATCCCGAAACCGGCATCCTCTACCGCGCCGGCAATTTCTACGGCGGCCACATGGCGCGCCTGCTCGACACCTGGAAGATCGACTTCGCGGTGATGGGGAACTGGGCGAACGCCCTCATGGCCGTGCTGGTGGATCCGCGCTTTAACGGCGGGTTGGCCGCCAACCTCGTGCCCGACCCCGGCCTCAACTCCGGCTTCAAGGGTATGCAGCTCAGCGTCACCAGTCTGGCTTGCGCCATCCGGCAGATGGCCGGGCCAAGCGAAATTCATTCCCTCCCAACCGAGCAGTACAACCAGGACGTGGTGAGCCTGGGAATGCACGCTGCCGTTACCGCCATCGATGCCCTCGAGTGCCTGCGCAATCAGACCGCCATGGTGTTGCTGGCCGCTGCCCAGGCGGTTGACTTGCGGGGCGGGCCGGACGGACTCGGGCACGGTACCCGCCGCCTCCACGCACGCGTCCGTGAAGTGGCGCGCCATCTTGACGCCGATCGGCCCATGGAAGATGAGGTGCATTCGCTAGCCGGCGTGATCGCGGCCGGCGGACTTACCGGCAGCGCCTGACGCATCATCGAGATGCGCATCGCCGAGACAGCGCCTCCTGCTCATCAGCAGACAGACAGCGCCTGGAAACCGGCCACGCTCGAAAACGGCGTGTCGATTATGGTGCCGCAGTTCATCAAACGCCGCAGGACGTCATCCGGCTGGACGTGGTGAACCTGCGGTATATGGACCGGGTGAAGGGCGCGGGCAGGTAGTTCGGCTCCATTCTCTTCTATGACGGCGGCGCGCCGCGGAACAATTCCTCGAAGAACACCCGCTCCACGGGCCAGCGGCCGCGCACGCGCGCGCCCTCGTTGCGGAAGGACCCCAGTGCGAGCACGCCGCTGAGGTCGCGCGGGTTGGGCGTCTGGTGTTCCCTTTCGATCGTCGCCCGCAGGGCCGTGGTGGCACGCTGCATGGTGCCGGCGAGCGCGGCGGCGTCCTTGTCCGAACGGCAGTGGACGTCAACAGTGATTGCGAAACGTTGCTTTTCGGGACCCAGCGCCACCAGCACGCTTTCGGCGTTTTCGATTCCTTGGGCGAACAGGCGGGTGCCGGCGGGCAGTTGCTGGCCGGATTTAAGCGCCGGGGCGGGGACGGATACCCACACGGGCTCGGGGGGAATCGCGGCGGGACGGGCGGCGGGGTCGGGACGCGTCAGTACCTCAGCCGCCATGTCGTCGGCCCCTACCGCCAGAGCCATTACGCTGCCGGTGAGCGGCACGAATGAGATTTTGCGCTGCGGCGTGCTGCCCGGCATGGTGCAGAACTGGTTGCGGCAGGATCCCCCGGCTTGCGCGGCATAGGCGCGCAGCCGTGGCCAATCGAAGCGCCCCCGCACCAGGAAGTAGCGTCCCGAGGGCGCCAGCGCCATGATGGCGGAGTCCAGGTCCGTGGTGTAGTCGAAGCGCGTCTTCTGGACGAAATCGCGATATTCGGGTTCGGCGGTTACGGCCGACGCCGCCGCGGCGTCCAGAAGGCCGGTGCGGCGCAAAGCGGCGAAATCGACGTAGACGATTACGGCGTCGCGAGCCGGCAGGCGCTTTAAAAGGGCTTCGGGGGTGGCGAGGGTGCGGGCACGCTGCCACTGGAGGGCCACCATCAGGAGGCCGGCCGCGGCCGCGATCCCCGCTGCCAGAAGCCACCTACGGTATTTCCTCACACCCCCGAGTATCACACAGCCGCCGCGATCTCGGCGACGCGCGCCTCCCGCCACAACGCGATGTAACCCTTCAACTGCGCCATCATCTGGGCGAACAGCACGGGGGTAAGGGACTGTGCGCCGTCGCTGACAGCCTTCTCCGGACAGGGATGCACTTCCACGATGATACCGTCCGCCCATACGGCAACGGCCGCGCGCGCCAGCGCCGGGACGATGCCGCGTTTTCCGGCCGCGTGGCTGGGGTCTACGACTACGGGCAGGTGCGTCAACTGATTGAGCACCGGGACCGCCGAGATGTCGCAGGTGTTTCGCGTTTCCGTCTCGAAGGTGCGGATGCCGCGCTCGCACAGGATCACGTTGGGGTTGCCGTGCGCCACAATGTACTCGGCCGACATCAGCAGTTCCTTGATGGTGGAACTCATGCCGCGCTTGAGGAGTACGGCGCGCCCGCAGGAGCCGAGCGACTTCAGAAGGGCGAAGTTCTGCATGTTGCGGGCCCCTACCTGCACGATATCGGCGTACTCCGCCACCAGTTCCACGTCGCGGTCGCTCATCACCTCCGTGACGATGTCGAGGCCGGTGTGCTCCTTAGCCTTACGCAGGAGTTTAAGGCCTTCGAGTTCCATGCCCTGGAAATCGTACGGCGAGGTGCGTGGCTTGAAGGCGCCGCCGCGCAACATCTTGCCGCCGTTGGCCGCCACCACTTCAGCGGTCTCCATAATCTGTTTTTCGCTTTCGACGGAACAGGGGCCGGCCATGACGACGAACTCGTCGCCGCCAACCTCCGTGCCGTTGACGCGGATGGCGGTGTGCTCCTTCTTGAACTCGCGGCTGACGAACTTATAGGGAGCCGAGATCCGCACGGCGTGTTCCACCGCGGGAAGGGCCTCCAACGACTCCAGGCAGGCGGTGACATCGCCCAGGCCGACCGCGCCGATCACGACGCGCTCCTCCCCCTCGATGGAGTGGACCTTGTAGCCGAAGTCGCGAATCCGCTGACAGACGTATTCGATCTCGTCGCGGGTGGCGTGGGGACGCATGGAGATAATCATTTTTCTATCCTCCAAAAACAAAAAAACCCACTCACTAGGAGTGGGTTGGCTGAAAAACAAAAAAACGGGATGATACGCTACGCCAACGCCACTCTACCGGCTCTGGTAAAACCAGAACCGGCCAGTAAACGAGCTGGCGTAAGCGTAAGGCATTAACCCAGCAGTATAGGACAGGCGGGGCGGAAAACGCAAGGGGGGTTGTGCGCAAGGTTTCCGCGGGCGGGCCGCGAATCTTCGTAGTTCATTCAATGCAAGCAGTTGCGAGTTGTCCGGGGATGCCCGCATTTGATATAGTTAATGCGTTTTCATCTTTGACGAAACCCGGCGGCGCACCCGGCGCCAAGAGAGGGCGGGTCGTTTGAGGCGGCGCATCCCCCGTGCGGCCTCGCGAGATGTGCGACTTCGAGGGCAGTGAAAGGAAGGCTCTTCTGATGAATCACGAAAAAGACCCTGAGAAACCGAACAAGCCGGCCGGCGGGGTCTCTCGCCGCGGTTTCATCCGCGGCGCGGGCATCAGCGGCGGCGTACTCGGAAGCGGGATTCTTGAGGAACAGGTTCAGGCACAGCAGCAGGGCGGAACTAAGCCCGTCGGTCCCGGGCCGGTTCCCGTGACCCTGACGATCAACGGAAAACCCCACAAGCTCAACCTGGAGCCGCGGGTGACGCTGCTCGACGCCTTGCGCGATCACGTCAACCTGACCGGCGCCAAGAAGGTCTGTGACCGGGGAAATTGCGGCGCCTGCACCGTCATTATGGGCGGGAAGGCGGTCTACGCGTGCAGTGTGCTGGCCATCGACGCCCAGGGCCGAGAGATTCAGACCATCGAGGGCCTGGCCAGCGGCAATGAACTTCATCCGGTCGAGGCAGCTTTCGTCAAGAACGATGGGCAGCAGTGCGGCTACTGCACTCCCGGCTTCGTCATGGCCGTGAAAGACTTCCTCGACAAGAATCCCAAGCCCACCGAGGAGCAGGTGAACCACGGGCTCGGCGGCAACCTGTGCCGCTGTGGGACTTATATGGGGATCCGGAAGGCGGTGCTTGAGGCCGCCAAGACAACAAAGGGAGGACGCAATGGCTGAGACCCCCAATTACGCCTGGCCGCCGCGTGAGAAACGCCGCCAGATCGGCAAGTCGCCCACGCGCATCGATGGGCCGGCCAAGGCCAGCGGCAAAGCCAAGTACAGCTCGGACGTGAACCTTCCCGGGATGCTGCACGCCGCGCTGCTGACTTGCCCTCACGCCCATGCGCGCATTACCGCCATCGATACCAGCGCCGCGGAGAAGAGCCCCGGAGTAGCGGCGGTACACGTGATTTCGCCGGTGGGCACGGAGATCCAGTGGTCGGGCACCGAAGTCGCGGCTGTGGCGGCCACCACTGAAAACCAGGCGCGCGATGCCGCCCGCCAGATCAAGGTCCAATATGAGGTGTTGCCCCACGTGGTGCGGGAGGAGGATCTCTCGAAGGTGGGGAACCGCGCCAAGGCCGCCGGCGAGCAGATCACCGGCGATCCCGACCAGGCCTTCAAGGAAGCCGACGTGGTCTCCGAAGGCGAATACGGAATCCCCGTGGTGGCACATAGTTGCCTGGAGCCGCACGGCGGCGTGCTGCACTGGCAGGGAGACAAGGTCACCTATTGGCCGAGCACCCAGTTCGTCTCCGGAATCGCGGGGACGCTGGCGCCGAATATCAAGGTGCCGGTAGCCAACATCCGGGTCCACCAGGAGCATATCGGGGGCGGCTTCGGGAGCAAGTTCGGGGCCGACCGCTGGGACGCTGTTTCGGCGCTGCTTTCGCAGAAGGCGGGCGGAAAACCGGTGAAGCTGTTCCTCGACCGCGCCACGGAACTCAACATTGCGGGCAACCGGCCATCGGCGTACTCGAAAATCAAGCTTGGGGCCAAGAAGGACGGCACCATCACGGTGTGGCAATCGCAATCGTGGGCCAGCGGCGGATTCACCGGCGGCGGCATGCCGCCCACGCCGTACGTCTACACCAATATTCCTAATAAGCGCATCAACCATACGTCGGTGTCCATCAACGCCGCCGGGCAGCGCGCCTGGCGGGCGCCGAACAGCCAGCAGGCCTCCTATTTGACGTGCAGTGCCATCGAGGACCTGGCGGCGGCGCTCAAGATGGATCCCATGGAGGTTTTCGCGAAGAACGCCGGCTACACGCCGCGGGCGGAAACCTATCGCGCACAACTGGCGAAGGCCGCGGAACTGAGCGACTGGAAGCGGCTCTGGCACCAGCGGGGTGACGCCGGCGCCGGCCCGGTGAAGCGCGGGCTAGGTATCGGGGTTAACGCGTGGGGCGGCGGCGGGCATGCCAGCCAGTGCCGGACCACTATCAATCCCGATGGTTCCGTGATGGTCGAGATCGGCGTCCAGGACTTGGGCACCGGCACCCGCACGGTCATCAACCAGGTGGCGGCGGAGACCCTGGGGTTGCCGCTCAACGCCATCGCGGTGCGGATCGGCGATAACTCGCTGCCTCCGTCGGGCGCCTCGGGCGGTTCCACCACGGTGGGCGGGGTATCGTCGTCCACCCGAAAATCATGCGTGAACGCGCTTGCCAAGTTGTTCGATGTGGCCGCGCCCGCGCTGGGACTTCAGCCCGACCAGCTCGAAGTGGTAGACGGGCGCATTCAACAGAAGGACAATCCCGCCAAGAGCATTACCTGGCAAGCCGCCTGCCGCAAGATGGGGACCAGCAAGATCTCCGAGATGGGAGCCAACGATCCGCGCAATCCCGGCGGTCTCAACTCCAGCGGAGTGGGCGGAATCCAGGTGGCCGACGTCTCGGTGGATACCGAGACCGGCATCGTGAAGCTCAACAAGTTCGTGGCCGTGCAGGACTGCGGCTTGATCATTAACCCCAAGCTCGCCGAGAGCCAGTGCTACGGCGGCATCATTATGGGAATCTGCACGGCGCTCTATGAAGAGCGTGTGATGGACCCGGCGACCGGCATCATGCTCAACCACAATTACGACACCTACAAGCTGGCCGGCATTGGGGACATCGGAGAGATCGTGGTGCACCTGGAGATGGAGCCGCAGCACGACAGCCGCGGGGTGATCGGGCTGGGCGAGCCGCCCGCCATCGGAATCCAGGCGGCCATCGGAAATGCCGTGGCCAATGCCCTGGGGGTGCGGGTACGCAACATGCCCATGACACCCGACCGGGTGCTGGCCGCCCTCGAAAGGAGGAATGCGTAAATGCAAGCCTTCGAATATGCCAATCCAGCCACTCTTGCCGACGCCATTGCGCTGCTGGGCGCGAGTTGGGGCGAAGCGGGCGTGCTGGCCGGCGGGACCGACCTGATCGGCCTCATGAAAGACTACATCGAGATGCCCAAGCGGGTGGTGAACGTCAAGGGCATCAAGGAACTCGGCGGCATCAGAAAGACCGGCGCCGGGTTGCGTATCGGCGCCACAGTCACGATGGAAGAATTGGTGGAAAACGCCGAGATCCGCAAGCTCTACCCTTCGCTCCACACGGCAGCGGCCAACATTACCAGTCCACAGATCCGCAATATGGGGACGGTGGGCGGCGACCTCTGCCAGCGGCCTCGCTGCTGGTATTACAGGCAGGGTTTCGGCCTGCTGCCTAAGGATCCCAAGGGCCAGGAGTTGGTGGCCAACGGGGAGAATCGCTACCACGCGATCCTGGGGAATGCGGGGCCGGCGAAGTTCGTCAGTGCTTCAAGCCTCGGGCCGGCGCTGGTGGCCCTGGGGGCCAGGGTGAAGTTGGCATCGGCCAAGGGTCCGCGCGAGGTGCCGGCGGAGAAGTTCTTCGTCACGCCGGCGGCGGACGGCGCGCGGGAGATCGCGCTCCAGCCTAACGAGATCCTGACCGAAATCATTATTCCGGCGGCGGCCACGCGCAACGCAACCTACGAGGTGCGGCAGAAGGACGCCCTCGACTGGCCGCTGGCGACTGCCTCGGTGGTGCTGCGGATGAAGGGTTCCACAGTCTCCGGCGCGCGCATCGTGCTGGGGCACGTCGCCCCCACTCCATGGCTGGCTGAGCAGGCCGGTACGGCGCTGGCGGGAAAGGCGATCACGCCCGAATCTGCGGAAGCGGCAGCCAAAGCAGCGCTGGCCGGAGCCACCCCCCTCAGCGGCAATGCTTACAAAGTGCAACTGGCGCGGGTGGCAGTAAAGCGGGCGCTGCTCGAAGCCGCCCGCGGGAGGGCCTGACATGGAACGTCCCGGACTGACTAATATCACCCAGGACCGTTGCCAGAACCTGCGCTGGAAGGGCATGTTCATCGAAGCCGTCTGGGACCCCACGGTCCAGCACAGCAACGATCGCGCCTTCTGGTGCCAGCATACATGCAACTGCCTGGGGCCGGACAACAAAGCGGTGGACGAGTACGAGTGCAACCCGGCGCGCGGGTGCTATAGCGCGCTATAGCAGCGGGGAACGGGGTTGTGCATGCACCGGCTCAGCCCCCGCCTTGGTATAATCTCCCCAAGAGGGACTTGGGGATGTTTAGATTACTGGGTACTGCTGTATTCGTGTGTGCCGCGGCTTACGCCGCTTCGATTCCACAGAAAATTCAGGGTAACTACATTGAGGCTCGTACAGCCGATGTGTATACGGGGGCTTGCATCGCCAATGGCGAAGTCGGGCAGGTAGGTCAGAATGCCGTCATGGGATGGAATATCACCGCCGGGCGGTGGGACGGCGTAGACCTGAGCGGGCTTTCGGTGGTTGGGGTCCTGCTGGCCAGCCATACGCTGGGCGATGTCTATCAGTCGGCTTATCCGGTGAAATCGGTGCTGATCGTTGACAGCCGGGCCGGAGCGCTCGAGCGGCTGGCGTTACAGAGTTTTGCCAAATCCATGGCGGGAGACCTTCTGCAGAACGTGGTGCAGGTCGACTACCAGCCGGTCAAGTTTCAGATTAAGGGTAGCAGCATTCACGACGCCGCGGCCAGCCTGAACGCGGGCACCGAGGCGGTGATCGAGACCCGCGCGCTCGAGCACGCAGACGGGCTCTGCCATAATGAAGAAGTCTGGTATCCGCCGCTGGTCAAAGTGAGCCACGCCATGCCGGCGTACACCCTGACGCACAGCTTCCAGGGAGCCGGACTGGGTACCACGTGGAAGAATCCTTTCAAACGCAGCGCGTTCGTGGGCACGTTCGAGGTGCCGTCCGAATAACCGCGGCATCGGAGCGCCTCCGGTCGCTCGCGCCCGATATCTGGCAGCTTGTGAAGCCGCGCCGGCGGCTGCTCGCCTTGGGCTTCGTCCTGATGGCAATCAACCGCGTGAGCGGCCTGGTGCTGCCGGCTTCGACTCGCTATCTGATCGACGACATCATCGTGAAGCAGCAGACCTGGCTGCTCTTGCCTCTGGTTGGGGCGGTGGTGGTGGCCACGGCCGTCCAGGGCGCGACATCATTCGCGCTCACCCAGTTGATGTCCAAAGCGGCACAGCGGCTGATCGCTGAGCTGCGGCAGAAGGTGCAGGCGCACATCAGCCGGCTACCGGTCGCCTACTACGACGCCAACAAGACCGGCACGCTGGTTTCCCGCATCATGACCGATGTGGAGGGCATCCGGAACCTCATCGGCACAGGGCTGGTGGACTTCGCGGGAGGCATCCTGACCGCGGCCATCGCGCTGGTGGTGCTGACTCGCATCAGTTGGATGATGACGCTGCTGGTGGGGGTGGTGATCGCCGTTTTTGCGCTGGGGCTCAGGAAGGCGTTCGCGGCCATTCGGCCGATCTTCAAAGAGCGCGGTGCCATTACCGCGGAGGTCACCGGACGCCTTACCGAATCGCTCGGCGGGGTGCGGGTGGTGAAAGCCTACCGCGCGGAGGTGAGCGAACAGGCCGTATTCGCCCGGGGTGTCAAACGACTGCTCGACAACGTCCTGCGGTCTATCACGGCAATTTCGGTGATGAGCCTCACTGCCACCGTGCTGATGGGGGTGGTGGGCGCCCTGGTGATGTACCTGGGAGCGCAGCAGATTTTCGCCGGCGCCCTTACGCTGGGCGGCTTCGTCACGTTTACCCTGTTCCTCGCATTCCTGGTGGCTCCTGTCTTCAGTGTGGTGGGGGTGGGAACGCAGCTTTCTGAAGCCCTGGCCGGACTCGAGCGCACCCGCGAGGTACTGCGGGAGCGTTCCGAAGATGACGACCCGCGCCGCACCGCGGACTTAACGGAACTCACCGGCCACGTGGTTTTCGAGGATGTCGGCTTCTCCTACGAGGCAGGCAAGCCCGTGTTGAACGACATATCGTTCGACGCTGCGGCCGGCACCGTTACCGCGCTGGTGGGGTCCTCCGGGGCGGGGAAGTCCACCATCGTGAGCCTCATCGCGGGATTCCACAGCCCCACCAGCGGGGTCGTGCGGATCGACGGCGCGGATCTGGCGACGGTACGGATGGCCAGCTACCGTGCGCACCTCGGGGCGGTCCTCCAGGAGAGCTTCCTCTTCGACGGCACCATTCGGCAGAACGTGGCCTTCTCCCGCCCGGACGCAAGCGAAGAGGATATTCTGCAGGCCTGCCGTATCGCCCGCGTGGATGAGTTCGCCGGGAAACTGGAGAGCGGTTACGACACTGTCGTAGGGGAGCGTGGAGTAAAACTTTCCGGCGGCCAGCGCCAGCGCGTCTCGATCGCGCGCGCCGTGCTCGCGGACCCGCGGATTCTAATCCTGGATGAAGCAACTTCCAGCCTGGATTCGGAATCGGAAGCCCTCATCCAGGAAGGCCTTGCGTACCTGATGAAGGGCCGCACGACGTTTGTGATCGCACACCGCCTGTCTACCATCAGGCGGGCGGACCAAATCCTGGTTATCGAGGGCGGCCGCATCGTGGAACGCGGCACCCATCGCTCGCTCTACCAGGAAAAAGGCCGCTACTACGATCTCTACACCCGGCAGCACGGCTTGGCGACCAACCTTTTTGTGGCGCCGGGCGAGGAAACGGAAAATGGGGAAGAGGGCGGCGCCACGGATGTACCGCGCCGCCCGCCCCCCGCGCTCGGGTTAACGGAAGTTCTGCAACCGGATCGGCTGGTCTAAGCGGAACGTCAGCACCGATTCCGCGGGTACGTCCACGCGGCTGCCCTTAGTCAGGACCTGAACGGCCGCACCGGCCGCCGCGCCCGTAGCCGCGCCAATTGCAGCTCCTGTGCCGCCTCCCGCTATGGCGCCAACGAGGGTGCCCAGCACCGCGCCGCCTCCAACCATCTCGGCCGTACGGCGATTCGCACCCAGGCCGCCCTGTTCGGTTTGCTGCGTCTCACTCTGTACCAGGTGGGTCTGCCCGTTCACCGTGATGGACCTGAGCCCCAACTCGATTTGATCGGTAGTGGTCGTGCCGCCCTCCTTGACGCTCATGACGACGAGCTGCGCGGGCGAGCCCGCGGGCGCGATCGTCCTGCCGTCGGTGTTCATGATCGGCTGCGCCAACTGCGCGCTATAGGTCCGGCCCACGGCGGCCGAGTCGGCCTGGATGGCTTCGTTGGTTCGGACCTCAAGCGTCGTCCCCGCGGGAAGCACGCCGGGTTCCGCGGCGGTGGTGTACACCGGTCCGCCACGGGAAGCCGTCCCGACCCTGCGCTCCGCACACCCGGCCATCAGGGACACCGCCATGAGTACGATTGCAAACTGCTTCATAGCATTCCTCCGCTTACGATATAGGCAACTGCGGTGCCGGGTTTGGGTTTAAATGGAAGGTGGCGGTGTGATGCGATACCTCGCGACAGTGGCGCTTGCCTGGATGCTGGCGGTTCATGGAAACGGTGCTCAAAAGAACCCTAAAGTGATGCCTACGTTCGGGGGCACGTTGAAGGTGCTGGACGCTGGCTCGATCGTGCTGGCGCTCGATGACGAGCAGGTCCTCGCGTTCAGGCGCACGGGGAAGACGCGCTTCGTAGGAGTGAAGCAATCCGCGCTGAAACCAGGCGACCACGTTTTGGTGGAGGCGGTCCCGGATATTGGCGGAGGGCTCCTGGCCGTGAACGTGCGATTGGACTCAGCCCCGGGGCCGCCGGCAGCGGAGCCGCCGCGCGAGGCCGCCCCGCCCGAGCGTCCCGTGGCACCCCCGCCGGAGCCAACACCGAAACCGGTTCCCGAGCCGAAGCCCGTGCCCCCGGCGAAACCGGAACCGGCGGTGAAGCCCGCTCCCCCTCGCGAAGCTGCCGGCGATCCGCTGGCGAAAGCCCGCGCGGAACTGGAGGCACTACCCGTCGCCCCCTACACGTGCAGGCAGGTGACGTCGCGCTTCACCAGCGAAAGCCGTAATCTCGAATGGAAGCCCCTAGATAGCACCACAGTGGGCGTCAGGCAACCCTTTGCGGCCACCCTGCGGGACCTGTTTTCCCCGCTCGCGGCGGCGCGCTTCGAATACCAGAAGGACGAAACGCTGGCCGGGCGCACGGCCGCCGTGTACAAGTACGAGGTTGATCTGGAGAACTCCCGCTGGTTGGTACAGGCGGAATCACAGCGTATCGAGCCCGCGTATCGCGGCGCGGTGTGGATCGACAAAGAGACGGCCCGGGTATTGCGCATCCGCCAGGAGGCCGTCGATCTGCCCACCGCATTCCCGCTCGACAGGGCCGAAACGACGGTCGATTACACCGATATACTGCCCACTAGCGCGGAAAAGCTGACTTGCCGGCGAGGCACTACGCGCTGCCATCTGGAGCGCATCGAATTGCAGAATTGCCGGCGGTGATCAGCCAGCCCCGTGGTTGCCGCTTTCGAGGAACGCACGCAAGCGGTGGCTGCGGCTGGGATGGCGCAGCTTGCGCAACGCCTTGGCTTCGATCTGCCGGATACGCTCGCGTGTGACCGCGAAGTTCTGCCCCACCTCTTCCAGGGTGTGCTCGCTGCCGTCCTCCAGGCCGAAGCGCATCTTGATGATCTTCTCCTCGCGCGGCGTGAGCGTCTTCAGTACCTGTGCCGTCTGCTCCCGCAGGTTGAGATTAATCACGGCCTCGGAGGGTGAGACCCCTGCCTGGTCCACGATGAAATCGCCCAGGTGGGACTCCTCTTCCTCGCCAATCGGCGTTTCGAGCGAGATCGGCTCCTGTGCCACCCGCAGCACTTTGCGGATCTTCGAGACCGGCAACCCCAGTTGCTTGGCCAGTTCCTCGTTGGTGGGCTCGCGCCCCAGTTCCTGGACCATCTGGCGCGACGTGCGGATCAGCTTGTTAATGGTCTCGATCATGTGCACCGGAATCCGGATGGTGCGGGCCTGGTCGGCGATGGCGCGGGTGATGGCCTGCCGCACCCACCACGTGGCGTAGGTCGAGAACTTATAGCCGCGGCGGTATTCGAATTTATCCACCGCCTTCATGAGCCCGATGTTGCCTTCCTGGATCAGGTCCAGGAACTGCAGCCCGCGGTTGGTGTAGCGCTTGGCTATAGAGACCACCAACCGGAGGTTGGCTTCGATCAGCTCGCGCTTGGCGGCTTCGGCTTCGTCGTGCGCCCGCGTGATGATCTGGACCGTACGGCGCAATTCGGTGGCGGGTGTGCCGAACTCCTCCTCAAGCTGCTGCAACCGCTGCGTGAGCGCACGCTGCTCCTTACGGATATCCTTGATGTCCTCGGGGGACGGCCAGGCCTCCATGGCCCGTTGCACCCGCGCGACCTCGCGCTCCACGGGCTTCACCTGCTCCACCGCGTCTACCAGGGTATCGATAAAGTGCCGGACCACGTGTCCCTGCACCCGCATCGACCGGACCAGGCGCGAGGCTTTTACCACCGTGCGCCGCATTTCCCATAACACGTGGCGGTACTGTTTCGGCTTGGTGCCGCGCGGAACCGCCTGCAGCTTCTGGCGGCATTGCTGCACCCGGCGGTAGAGGCGGCAGATTTCGTCCGCCGTTCGCAGAAATTCGTCGCGGCTCTCTTCGCCCGGCTCGTCGGTGAGTATCGGATCGACCACCGAGACCACATCGCGCGCCATCAGGTTGCCGTTTTGCATTTCTACGGCCATGGCGAGCAGATCTCGAATCACCAGCGGGGAGCGCGAAAGCGCCTTCAATACGGTGCCCAGGCCGCGCTCGATGCGGCGCGCGATCTCGATCTCGCCCTCGCGCGTCAGCAGCGGGACGGTACCCATTTCCCGCAGGTACATGCGAACGGGGTCGTTGACCTTTTCCCCGACACCCGCGGGAAGCTCCAGGTCGAGCAGTTCCTCTTCCTCGATCTTCTTCTCGAAGTCCTTGGGCTCCTCAAGGATCTCGATACCTGCGGTATCCAGGTTTGCAAGCACGTCATCGAGGTCCGAGCCGGGGTTGTTCAGGTCGCCAGGCAGGAGCTCGCTGACCTCGTCATAGAGGACGTAGCCCTTCTCCTTGGCTGTTTCCATCAGGCGTTGGAGGCGATCGTACTTTTCTTCGAGAGCCACTAACCCACCCAAAGCAGAAGCGAACTAATCCCAGCTATTGTACACCAGCGCGAGGGCGCGGATGCGACATCAAAGTCACAACGTGGTTCGCTCCAAATCGCGCAATTCTCCGGCCGCGTGCAATGCTCCTGCCATATCGCCGGCCCGTTCGCAATCGCGAATGCGCGCCTTCAATTCCCCCACCTGCGCCTGCCGGTCCGTATGTCGCAGGCTGCGGACGCACTCCTCAGCCTGCTCCATCGAACACTCCACGTCGCCGGTCTCCGCAGCCAGCAGGGCGGCTTCCAGTAATTCGCGGTCGTTCTCCTCCAGGCGCGCGTGCACCGTATCGAAAGCCACGCGATCGCCGGCCTCTTGCAGCGCGAATACCGTTTCGAAGATATGCCGCGTCGCAAACTGCCCGACGGCGCCGAGCGGCCGCAGCCGGGGGATCAGAGACTCCCGCGCTTCCGCGCTCCCCAGCAGCAGGTTCAGCAGAATCTTCTCCGCGGGACGCGTGGGATCCTTGGGCGGCGCTGGCGAGCTCTCGCGCCGTTCCGTCACCGACTTCCGGAAGTAGTCCAGCACTAAACCGGAGTCCACCCCCAGGTAAGCCGCTACTTCGTTCGCCACGGTGACGCGTTCGAGCTTATCCGTGATGCGCTGTACCGCCGGCAGCAGAAACTGTAGCCCCGCCACTCTCTCTTCCGCGGTACGCATCCCGAAGCGGGCGCGGGCGCGGTCCGCCAGCCAGTAAAAATAACCCTTTGCCGAATCGAGTTTCGCGATGTAAGCGGCGGCGCCGCGCTCCTTGCAGTATTCGTCCGGATCGAGGCCCCCGTCGAGCTCCATGATGCGCACGTGCATGCCCTCTTCGAGAAGCATGTTGATGGAACGCTCCGCGGCATTGGCACCGGCGGGGTCCGGATCGAAGTTTACGACGATGCGTCCGGAGTGCCTCCGCAGTAATTGCACCTGCTGGGAGGTGAGCGAAGTGCCGCAACTCGCCACCACTTCCCGGACCCCGGATGCGTAAACCCCGATTACGTCCATGTAGCCTTCCACCAGCACCGAACGGTCCGTCTTGCGAATGCCGTCCCTGGCGCGATGCAAATTGTAAAGCACGTAGCTCTTCTTATATATCGGCGTTTCGGCGGAGTTTAAATACTTGGGATTCTCGTCCGGGTGGAGGGCGCGCCCGCCGAAGCCGATGATCTTGCCGGTCTCGTTGTGGATGGGGAACATCAGGCGGTTGCGGAAGCGGTCGTAGAAGCTGCCGTCATCACGCCGCGCCACCAGCCCCGAGGCCTCCAGTTGCTCGGGGGTGAACTTGCGCTGTTCGAGCAGCCGCAGCAGGAAACGCCCGGACCGCTCGGCGAATCCCAGGCCGAACTGTGCGGCCACTTCGGGCGCCACGCCGCGGCGCGCAAGATACGCACGCGCTTCCGTGCCTGCCGGTCCGTTCAGGTGGTTGCGGAAAGCCTCCTCCGCTATCTCGTGCATCTGGTAGAGAGCCGCGCGAAGCCGCGTGTCCGGGTCGGTATAACCGGCCCGCTTTGGCATGGGGATGCCGTGTCGTTCGGCGAGCAGTTTCAGGGCCTCGTAAAAACTGATGCCCTCGATTTGTTCGACATACTTGATCACGTCTCCCGAGACGCCGCAGCCGAAGCACTTGTAGAACCCCATCCCCGCGTGCACCGTGAACGATGGCGTCTTCTCGTTGTGGAACGGACACAGGCCCGTGTAGCGCTGGGCGCCCGATTTGCGCAGGCGCACACGCTCCCCGATCACCTGCACGATGTCCACCGACGCTTTCACCTGCTCGACGAAGTCCATTACGCCTTCCGCCGTCTATTATCGCCCGCTGCCACCAGCCCCGCGAGCGCCAGCAGCGCCGCCAGCGACACCATGCCCGATCGCCACAGCACCGGTGGATCGAAGCGCATTCGCACCGTGTGGCGACCGGCCGGAATCTCGAGGCCGCGGAACGCCGCGTTGGTGAGGATGAGCGGCTGCCCGCTGCCGTCGACCCACGCGCGCCAGCCGGGATACCAGGCTTCCGATGTCACCAGCAGCGCCGGCAGGGCGGCCTCGGTTTCAAGCTCGATCTCGCGCGTGCCGTATCGCTTCACCCGCACCGTGCCGCTGCCCTCCGCCCGGACCGCAACGCCTTCCACGACGGCTTCCTCGCTCGGGTCAAACTCCGGGGCGCGCATGAGGGCCACCGCATCCGCTAGGTTCGCCGCACGATGTGTCCGGCCGACGAGGAAGAAGCGCGGGAGCGCGCCGGGGTTGCGATAGACCGCCATGCCGGGTACGTTGGCGGCGCGTTCGAGCCCGTGCGACGGCGCACCCGTCCGCGCAACCAGGTATTCCACGTTGAGCAGGTCCAGCACCGGGGAGCCGGGTGCCACTACGTCGCGGTAACGCTCCCACGGGTTTCCCTGCCCGAAGATATTGCGGACTTCAATGAGGCGTGTGAGCGCGAAAGGATCGTCGCCGTTGGCGCTGGGTACATCGAACAGCGGGGAGCAGCCGGTCCAGGTGGAGGAGCCGCCCATATTGTCAATGCGCGCCGGCGGAGTGGTGCGGCGGGAGAGGTCGCGCAGCACCGCGGGAATCTCGCGGACACCGTCGATCTGTGCGAAGTCTATACCTGCACCGCGGGAGGTGTTGAAGGGGCGGCCGGATCCCGCCCAGACGAGGTCCGCGGCAACCAGCAACACCACAGCGGCGTGCAAGGCGCGCCCCCGCCCCGCGAGCAGCGCGTCCGCACCCAAGCCCGCCAGTACGGCCAACGCGAGCACGAATGCGGCCATGGCGAACTCCACGTACATTGCGCCCCGTAACGTGCCGGGCAGCAGTGGGACCAGCGTGCGGCCGACGACCGTGGAGTTGCCCAACATCCAGAACGCGAATGCTACCGCAAGGCCGGCGAAGACAGCCGTCTGGCGCCCGGCCCGCCGTACCAGCGCGGCCACCGCGAAAACGAGCGCCGGAATCCCGCAATAGAGATACACAAACGTGGCGTTGAACGGCAACTTCCACTCCACGGTGCCGAATTCGAACACGCCCCACCAGTTGGGCCACAGCAGCGTTATGAGAGCTTCAAGCGGCATCCCGCTGCCGTTTCCGTATTGGGCCCGCTGCGCGGCCACGCTGAGCCCGGCCAACTCCATGGTGGGAAACAATTGGATGGCGGAAACCAGCGCCGCCCATGCGGCCCCTGCGATCACATAGAAGGGCAGGCCCACAGGCGCCGACCGGACCGCCGCCAGGGCCAGCGCCAGCATCCCCGCGGAGCCAAAGACCACGATTGTGACCGCCGTGAATCCCGCCAGGAACGACATCGCCAGCGCCGCCACCAACAGTGCCATGCGGCGCCAGGTGAAGCCGCGGCCGAGCAGAATAACGGCGTGCCAGGCGAGCGGCATCCAGGCGGCTGCGTCGACTGCCCCCAGGTGCTGCGCCTGTGACGTAAAGAATGCGCCGAGCTGGTAGACGAGCGCTCCGGCGAGCGCCGCGGCGACGCCGACGCGCAGTGCCCGCAGCAATCCGAACGTGAAGAGGCCCGCCAGAAAAACGTGAGCTACGGCCTGGAGCTCCAGCAGGTAGAGCACACGGCGCTCCCCCGCGACGGCGCCCGCGAGCGACGTCAGTATCGCCGGGGGGTAGAACGCCTGCGACTGAAGGAGCGCGTAAAATGGCCTCCCGCAGTATGTGGAGGTGTCCCAGAGGGGGAATTCGCCGCTCGCGAAGGCGCGGGTCATCAGGGACGACAGGGGATAGTGGTAGTAGAGGAAGTCCCAGGGGAACGTGTAGTCCCCCTGGAACAGTACTTTTCGGAAAAAGACTACCGCCGCGGCGAGCAGAAAGGCGGCGGCCCACCGTGTGGAGCGCTGCTGCATGACTTCCGAGAATAGCAGAGCGCTCCGGGCGAGAGCCTCAGCCCAGCTTCGGCGGCAGATCCTGGATGGGCCCCATCCACTGCAACTGGCGCTCGATGTCCTTTTGAAGCAGGTACTTCCTCTGGACGGCGGCAATCTTCTCGCCGCGCACGTCGATCTTTGCCGCATCGTACTGCCCCACGCCGAACATGGAGCAGAACTGGAGGTACCCCATCCACTCGGGGTTGATCCCCATGCACTCGACGCCCACGCGATCGGCGGCTATGTAATCGGTGGAGGCGATGGCGATGCGGTGCGGCACCGGTGTGCCCGAACCCGGTCCGTTGCCCTCCATACCCTCGTAACCGTCGATCAGGGTGGCTCCCCAGAACGGCTTCAGCGCCTGCGCCGTGAGGAACATGCTGTAGTGGGTCTGGCGTACGCCGTGGTGATATTTGCGCTTATCGTTCCACCGCGGGGTTTCCTTGGGCGCCTGGTGCAGCGGGGCGCCAAGGGCCATATTCTTGACGGAAAGCGTGGCCACCACGGCATTATGGCTTTTCAAGATAGCGGAGCAGATCACGAAAGCGTCCGGGTCCATCAGGCGAGCGGCCAGGCGTACAGGGATGGGGTGCAGGTCGAAGTCCAGCAGATGGATCACCTTGTACTTTGCCTCGGTGTTGAGGTCCACCAGGGTGACCTTCTGGGAGCGTCGCTCGGCCGCCAACCGGTCGTAGTGGAAGCTCTCGTACCCCGCCATGGTCTCGCCGGCCGAGGATTCCGCAATCACCACCGGGCCTTTGAACCGTACGCGATCGAGGTAGTCCAGAATCCCATGCATGGCGTCGGCATGGGTGGAGGCTAGCTGGTTAACAGTTGAAACATTATTGGGTTTGATGACCACGTACTTCTTGCGTTTCAGCGCGGGCTGGATCTGGTCGTCCACTGCCATGAGCGCGTCGAAGGCGTTCTTGCGACGGTTTTCGCCCTTCACCAGCGATACGGCGGCGCGCTGGTTGTTCACCATGTCCTGCGCCCTGACCAGCTTCAAAGCTCCTGCGGAAACTGCCATCTGAAAGAGGAAACGGCGGGAAACTCTCGTTTGCATGGCGGCACTCCCCCCATTAGAATGGGACAATAGAAGCCGATTATAACTGGAGGCATCCCTAAAATGAACTCGTCACGGCGCAACTTTCTGGCAGCAGGTCTCACCTTGCCGGTCGCGGCATCCGCATCGCGCGTTTCTACGCCCGGCCCGGCGCCCGCTCCGGCGGCGGCATCGAATCTGGCGCCACAGGATGGCGGTTTGCGCTACCGCACCCTGGGCAAAACCGGCCTCAAGGTCACCACCGTCGGGTTCGGGTGCATGATCACCTCCGACGCCAGCGTCATCGAACGCGCGGCGGACATGGGCATTAACTATTTCGATACCGCACGCGGCTATCAGAGCGGGCAGAACGAGCGCATGGTGGGGGCGGCGATCAAGGCCAAGCGCAAGAAACTGGTGCTCTCCACTAAGAGCCACGGCGCGAACAAACAGGCCGCCTTGGCCGATCTCGATGAGAGCCTCAAGCAGCTCGGCACGGATTGGGTGGATATCTGGTACCTGCATGCCAAGGGCAAGCCCGACGAGATTACCAGCGAACTGATCGAGGCGCAGCAGGAGGCTAAGAAGGCCGGCAAGATCCGTTTCGCCGGGGTGAGCACGCACAGCGGCCAGCCGGAGGTCATCCAGGCGGTGATCGACAACCCCAAGCTCGACGTCGTGCTGGTGGGCTACAACTTCTCAATGGACCAGAAGGTGACCGACGCCATCACTGCGGCCTCCAAGGCTGGAAAAGGCGTGGTGGCGATGAAGGTAATGGCCGGCGGTTTCCGGCGCCTGAAACCGGGCGATAAGCTCCAGACGACCCTAAAGCGGGAGGGCGCCATGGTGTCGGCCCTGAAGTGGGTGGTGAACAATCCCAATGTCCACACCACCATCCCGAGCATGACCGACATGGACCAGCTCGAGGAGAACTTCAAGGCGATGGTGTCGCCCTTCGGCGAAAAGGACAATCAGACGCTGGCTCAGCACCTCCAGTACATCGGGCCGATGTATTGCCGGATGTGCGGCGGCTGCAGCGGCGCGTGCCCCAAGGGTGTGCCGGTGGCCGACGTGCTCCGGATCCTCACCTACGCCGATGGCTACGGCCAGTTCCCGCTGGCGCGCGAGCGGTATCTGGAACTGCCGAAGGAAGTGGCCGATGTGCGTTGCGCCGATTGCTCGACGTGCGCGGTCGAGTGCCGCAACGGCGTGATGGTGGCGCAGCGCCTGGCGCGGGCGCAGGAAATGTTCGCATGAGCCACGGGACACTAGCGGCGGCCCTTCTGGCCGCCGCCGCACTCGCACCTGCCCAGCCGGTGCCCGACTGCAAGGTGGTGCCCGGCTGGGAGCAGAAGGGCCCCGCGCGCGCCTACACTGCGGACGACCTCTTCGAGTACATGGACGGGAACGCCGAAGGGTACCTCATCTACGGCTTCCGGAAGATGAACGGTCTCACCTGCGCCAAGGGCGAGGTGGAGTTCCTGATGGATATCTCGGAGATGGTGGACGCCGATTCGGCGTATGGCATCTTCACTGCCAACCGCGATCCCAAACGGCCCGTGGAATCCATCGGGATGGCGGCCCAGATCCAGCCGCGCCGCGCCACGGTGGTGAAGGATCGCTATTACGTGGAGGTCGCGGCCAATCAGGAAGGCGATCACACGGCGGAACTCAAGGCTTTCGCTACGGCCTTGGAGAAGCGCATCTCAGGCCGCACCACCTTGCCGGACGCGATCTCCTGGTTCCCGCGGGAGAAGCAGCAGTCCCTCCGGATGGTGCCCGAAAGCGTGCTGGGGCTACGGTTGCTCAAGCGCGGCTACATGGGGCAGTACGATTACGGCAAGGCATTTCTGGTAAGGGAGACCTCGCCCGAAGCCGCCGCCGCCGTGATGGAGAAGTTGCGCGCGCGCTTCGGCAACACCCATCCGGCGCAGGTAGGTGACGAGGCTTTTCAGTTGAGCGAGAAATACCTGGGCCGCATGTGTTTCTTTCGCAAGGGCCAATACCTGGGCGGATGGGCCAACGTGGCGGAAGGCCAGGACCCTCTCGCGCTGGCAGCCGCGCTGTCATCCAAGGTGAAGTGATACTTCGGCGGGGCCGCCGCTAATCCGTACCACCGGTCCCGCCGTCTTCGATAGCTCCGCGATATCTGCTCGCGCCGGACCCATGCGGTCTTTAGGGCGGAGCAGGTCAATTCGCGGTCGCGGCCTGCATGAGATCGCGCCCAGAGCGGCGGTCATCGATAGTCTTTTGAAATGCCGCTAGAATCACGCGATTCAGTCCGCGGAGATCTTCCGGCCCCGAGATCGCCACCCGGAATTCAGCCAGACTTCCACCGTCAAGCCTTCGATAACCAGCGGGTAGGTGTTGCGCACCGACTTCCGGCATCACATTGAAGCCGACCCATGGAACACGAGCCCCAATTACGATGCGAAGTGCCCACCACGACGGCTTGTTCAGGTAAATTCCAAAATACCCGCTTGTGTCTTTGTATGCCACTTGGGCGAGCACGTCCTTTTTGGCCGTTGCGTCAAAAATCAGTGCCTTTGCCAACGGTGAATGCTCGAACTGCTCCTTGATTACGGCAAAACACGCAAGCTCTTGCTCAGTGGTGATGACCCGCGCTCGCTGAGGGTCCTGGAGTGCTACGTCCAGATCTGATTCCGCCTGGGCACAATCATCGGCCGATGGAACACTCGCGGCTTCATACTGCGACTCCGGTGTGCGGGCGGGGGCAGCCACCTCCTTATCGAGAGCCGCTACTGAACGTCTCACGATATCTCTGAGTACGATTTGCAGTGCGCTCTTGGTTATCGGGCAGAAGCGTTCGACTACATTCGCCGTGACGCGACCGTCGTACATCCTTTCCCCCGCTAAGATCCAACGGACTAGATTTTCACTCGGGTCCCGGTCGCGAAGATCGAGTTCGGCCCGGAGAAAGGTAACCATTTTTGCCGTGTAATTCAACTCGGTCGCGAAGTCTCTGATTGCCTCGGGTGAGAATACGGATTTGTGAAAACGCCCGAGTATGTCGAGTGCCTGATCGAGCGCGTCCAGCTTCAGCGCGTAAAAGGGAGTCTGGTCCATCACATTGACGTCGCCCGTATCCGTGTAGAACCAGTACTCGATGCCATTGGTCAGCACGGCCAGCGAAACGGACTGGGTCGCGTTGAAGTATCGCGCGAGTTGCCCGTGATGACCATCGAGCAGGGTATCAGCAGACTTGACCTCGAAGTAGATCCGAGGCTGGCCGTCGATGATAATAGCCAAGTCTACTTTTTCCTTCTGCCCACCTTTCTTGATCGCGAAATCGGCTTCGTACTCGGGACAGACTTCGGCGGGGTTCCAGATGTCATAGCCAAGTGCGTCCAACATCGGCAGAATCAAAGCTTGCTTTGTTGCCTCTTCTCCGCGTCCACGGACGAGCGGAAGACGGCTGACGATTTGATCTGTTGTGGTCTTGATCTTTTCCAGGCTCATGTTGCGTCCTCAGAACACAGGGCAGCGGACGTGCACTCATCATTCCGTGTGCGCGGAAGGTATGCTGCTTCGTCAGTGTAACAATATCACAGTCAGGAGTTACAGCAGAGCTTACAGACGAATCGGAGCGCCTAATCCGTAACCACCGGTCCCGCCGTCTTCGACAGTTCCGCGATAATCTGCTCGCGCCGGACCCATGCGGTCTTTACAGCGGACTCCATGGCGATCCAGTAGACCGCCACGCCCAGAGCCGCTGCGAATGCCATGATCGCGTAGAACAGCAATTCGCTTTCGAATACATAGCGTCCCGCGTAAGCTAGCAGGATGGGGAGCAGCGCCAGCGGGTATACCAGGAAGAGGAGTCCCTGGAAGCGATTGGCCCCGCCTCCCTGGGAGACCCGATCCGGATCCATGGCGCGGGGAAAGTTTACGGAGCTCAGGTTCCCCACGGACAGCATATACAGCGCCGCGACCGGCGTCACCAGGAAGGCCTCCAGTATCCGCGCGGCCGGAATAGGCACGCGCAGCGCCAGACACACCGCTGTTATGGCCGCAACCTCCAGCAGGATAAATAGCGCGGCCGCCAGGTTCTTTCCCGCCAGCGCCCGCGATACGGGCACCGGCAGTGAAAACCAGACTTGCGCTGCGGTCCGGTCAAAGCCGAAAGCGTTCCAGTAAGAAACCTGTCCAAGCATTGAGAAGGCGTAGAGGCTCACCACCACCAGGAAGTGCTCTGTCATGACCGACTGCCGTACCCCGGAACGCCCGGTGATCAGCGGCAGCCAGACCAGCAGCCCGAATGTGAAGCCCATGATGAACACGGTGCGGAACCGCGGCGTGCGGCTGAGGGCACGCAGTTCCTTTTCCACGATGGCGGCCAGCGGGTCGGGCAGGAACAACCCCGGCAGGCGGTACAACCGCTCCACCATGCCGCCCACCCGGGGACGGCCTTCCCGCAGGGAGGAGGCGGCCGCCGCCTGGGCGTCGAACCGTAGGCTACGGGCGAATTGCCGCCGGCCGAACAGCCATGCTCCGCCGGCCCAAGCCGCCAAAACGAGGAACCCGACCGCGATATCCTGTCCCAGCATGGCGCGGCCTGCCGCGGTCCATGGCCAGAACCAACCCGCCGCCGGTGAAAGGAACTGCTGATATCGATGCAGGGGTACCCCGGCCGAGACCAGGAGCCTTGGGGATGCCAACGCCATCACCAGCAACAGAACCATCAGTTCACGCACGCGCTTGAGCGACAGCAGTCGCTCCAGCAGGCTGCGCAGCCCCGCCGCCAGCAGCAGGTTGAAGAGCACGAACAGCAGCAGGGTCGCCGCGAGTGCGGGCAGCACCGTCCATCCGCCATGGATGGGATTTAGCAACAGCCCCGTGAACGCCCCGGCCAGCACCAGCAGCATTTCAAAAGCCGTGGTGACCCGCAGCAGCACCTCTACGGTGAACAGCTTACCGCGCGGTACCGGGTAGGCCAGCAGCTTGCGCAAGTCGAGTGACGCTCCGAAACTGGCTGTCAGCAGGGGAGCCAGTTGCCAATACAGGAAAACGACAAGAAGGGAGGGGGAGAGCCACTGCTCGACCAGCGGCCGCATGCTCGGGTCCGCCGTGACTCCGTAAACCGAAAACCCCACCATGGCCCAGAAGCCGTACCACCCCGCGGCAATCAATAACGAAAAAATCGCACCGCGGCGGCTCGATCCGCGGCGTAAGCCGCGCATGCTGAGGAACTGCGCTCGCAGGATAGCTGGGATCATAGCCAGTCCAGCGGGGTATAGGCGTGCTCGGCCCCTACGACCCGGACGAAGACATCCTCCAGGGTTTCGGTGCCGCTGCGCAGGTCCGCCATGGACCCTTCCACTACGATCTTGCCCTCGTTGATGATGGCCACGCGATCGCAGAGCCGCTCCACAACCTCCAGCACATGCGAGGTGAGGAAGATGGTGGCGCCGCGCCGCACCTGATCGAGCAGAATGTCTTTCATCAGTCGCGCGCCAACGGCGTCCACGCCCTCGAACGGCTCGTCCATGAGGAACAGATCCGGATGGTGGATGAGAGCCGCGGCCATGGCCGCTCGCTTGCGCATGCCTTTCGAATACTCCCCGATCAGCTTCCGGTTCTCGTCCAGTTCGAACAGCGCCAGAAGGGCACGGGCGCGCTCCGCGGCCACCGCTCGGGCGAGCCCGTACATGCGGCCGACGAATTCCAGGAACTCCGCGCCGGTCAGCCGGTCGAACAGCAGAGACTCGTCCGGCACCAGCCCGATCCGCTTCTTGATTTCGATTTCCTGGCCCGGCATGGGCATCCCGAGGATCTCGATCGACCCGGAATCGGGCGGAATCAGCCCCGTGAGCATCCGAATGGTGGTAGATTTGCCAGCGCCGTTAGGCCCCAGAAAGCCGTAAAAACAACCTCGGGGGACCGTGAGGCTTAACCCGTCGACAGCCGCTTTGTTGCCGTAGACCTTGCGCAACTCCGTAACCACAATGGCCGGCGATTCCATGAGCCTCTATGGTATCCCACGGTGCCGGGGGGATTGGAATACTGTATAAGGCTAACCGAAGCCACTTCAGCGCATCCCCTGGTATTGGATGATGCTGTCCACGATCCCGATCTCGACGCGCCGGTTCTTCTGCCTGCCCTGGGGCGTGGTGTTCGCAACGCGCGGGTTCGATTTTCCGAAACCTTCCACCCGCATAACGTCGCGGGGTAATCCGGCGGAGGCCAGATACTCCCCCACGCTACTGGCGCGGCGTTCCGAGAGGCCCTGGTTATACTCTTCCGAGCCGGTGTCGTCCGTGTAGCCGTAGACGAAGATGCGGAAGCCTTCGGAGGCCAAGAGGACGCCGGCAATGCGGCTAAGCAGTTCACGGTTTTCGGGACGCAGGTCGGCCTTGTCGAAATCGAAATGGAAGGAGTCGTTGGCCAGTTCCACGACCATGCCGGAAGCTGTGCGGCGGGTGGGCGCTATGCGGCTGAGGGCCTCCTGCATGCGGTCCAACTCCTGGCTGCGGCGTTTGCGCATGGCGGCCAATTCCCCCTGGCTCATGGCCTCCTGCTCTTTGGCACGGCGGGCTTCCTGCTCCGCGAGTTCCCGCGCGGCCTCGGCGCGTTCCCGGGCGGTGGTCTGGTTAGCCGCCGCCTCCGCCGCTCGTGAGGCCTCGTCGCGCGCGGCGGCCGCGTTTTGGGCAGTGGTCCGCGATAGCCTCGCTTGTTCCTCTACTTGCCGTCCCATGGCCGCGGTCTTGCGGCCGGCGGCCTCCAGTTGCGTCTCCAGGGCTTCGACTCGTTTCACCGCCATCCGGATTCCCAGCCCCGTAAGGACGGCGGCGGCCAGGATGCCACCTGCGATCAGCGCACGTTTCACGCCTTCAGGTTGCCATGGATTCCGTGCTGCCTCCATCCCGTAGGGGCGGTAGGTAGCGGGTGAAAAGGGACTAGCTGCTTACGGAGCGAGGGTTTCGATGACCAGTTGGTCGCCTTTGCAGGTGCCCGTCTGTTCCACCGTTCCGGCGGGCAGTTCAAGCACCGAATGGGCGGGCAGGCAGGCCGACATTCGCCACGGCCCCACACTGGCCCTGGTCTTCCGGACTCTGCAATCGCGCGTCAGGTACACCAAGTCGATCGGGAATCGCATGAAGAAGGTATGGACGGACTCGCAGGGGACGATCCACAGACCCTGCCCGGGGTCCAGACGCTCGTGTTTCAGGAGACCGGTCCTCCGCTTGGCACTGGTATCGGCAATCTCTGCTTCCCGGGCCAGAACGGTTTCCCGGGTCTGGTTCAATACTGAGACTCTCATCTGCCCCTCAGAACGGGAAGTCTTTTCGCGCCGTGGCGGTATGGGTGACGGTGCTGCGTAGATAACGACTGGGATTGACGGGTGCGCCGCCGATGCGCACTTCGTAGTGCAGATGCGGGGCGGTAGTGCGGCCCGTGCTGCCCACCGCCCCCACGGGCTCCCCGCGGCGGATCTCCTGACCCGGAATCACGAGGAAACGCGCCAGATGGGCGTAATAGGTCTGGATGCCGCTGCCGTGGTCCACAATCACCAGCTTGCCGTATCCGCCGAACCATTCGGCCCGCAGGACCACTCCGTCAGCGGTGGCACGGACGCTCGTACCAGTGGGCGCCTTGATATCGATACCCGTATGGTACGCGCCCTCTCCCGAGAACGGGTCCATGCGGTGGCCGTAAGGACTCAACAGCTGGCCGGTGATGGGCCATAAACTGGGCTGCATCACGGGCGGACGCACCATCCGGCGGGTGTGGTTACGGCGTAACGTCGCCAGGCTGCGAAGCGAATCGTACTCCTGCACGCTCTCCGAGAACGTTGGCACCAGCCGGCCCTCGGCCGAGATATCCGCCGGCCCCTCCAGCCGCTGCTTGATCCCGTACGCCACCGAAACCTCCGTGGCGAACATCTGCAGGCTGGCCATCTGGGTATTGGTCTGATTTACCACGTTCTGCAGATTCTGGTAGCGGCCCCGTAGGGTATCCACTTCCCGGCGCAGCGAATTGTAGTTGGCCACTTTCCAAGCCATCCGGGCATAGCTGGTGACGATCCCAATTACCGAACAGAAGCCCAACAACGCAAGTATGAGGACCGCATATACGAATGTCTGGGGAATATGAATGCGCCGCAGTCTACCGTGGAGGGAATGCGCCAACACTACGATAAAATAATCCTGCTGCTTCATGCTCTTCTCCGATCGGCCGGTAGTCGTTTGATCTTTAGTACTGGTGTTCCGGTCCGCGGGGGCAACTTCGAATTGGCGAACTTCAGAATGTAGCAGTTTGTACACGGGTGTGTCAAGCAGACACACTACACTAAACCATTGAAAGGATGATATTTTTAGTACATTGACCGCACCGCATATCCCCGGTACGTTGTTCGCCCGGAACCTGGTGGAGCGCCGGAGCCTGTTGTTCGAAATGGTGCGCCGGGACTTCGACAAGCGTTTCGTCGGGTCTGCTATGGGCTGGATCTGGGGTCTCATCCACCCGCTCGTCCTGCTGGTGAGCTGGACGTTCGCCTTCAGCGTCTGCATGAATTACCAGCTCGGGCCGGAGGAGGTGACCCAGCACTACCCGCTTTTCCTGTTCGCCGGGATGTTGCCGTGGCTGCTCTTCAGCGATACTGTCCTGCGCTCGGCAACCAGCCTGACGGAACACGCCAACCTGATCACCAAGACCGTTTTCCCGGCGGAAATCGTGCCGGTTTCGGTATTCCTCTCCGGCTTGGTGAGCCACGCCATGACGCTGGGGCTGTTTATCGCCACGGTGGCCATCTGGGAGGGGAAATTCGGAGTCGGCTTGCTGTTGCTTCCTCTTTATACGCTGCTGCTGGGGATGTTCGCGGTGGGGCTGGGATGGATTGTCGCGAGCCTCCAGGTCTACCTGCGGGACACCGCCCAGATGATGAGCGTGGCGCTGACGTTCTGGTTCTGGATGACCCCCATCTTCCTTTCCGAGCAGCAGTACCCGGAGAAGCTGCGCTTCCTGATCGCGGCGAATCCGGTGGCCTACATGGTGCGTTCCTACCGGCAGATTCTGCTGAGCACCAGCCTGCCCCGCTTCGTCTTCGAGGACCTGGGAATCATCGCAGTCTGGGCGGTGGTCGTGTTCGTGGCCGGCGGGTTGTTTTTCCGGCACATGAAAGGCGGTTTCGCGGATGTGCTCTAAGCGTTATTCATAACGCAGGGCATCCACCGGATCGAGACGCGCCGCTTTCATCGCCGGCCAGGTGCCGAAGAACAGCCCGATCGCTACCGATACACTAAAGCCCGTCACCACCGCCCATGTAGGTACCTCGGAGGGCAGGGAGGGGACCAGCACCCCGATCAGCATGGTGATCGCGATGGCGATCACGATGCCCAGCAAGCCTCCGCTTCCGGTGAGCGTCATGGCCTCCACCAGGAACTGCCCGACGATGTCGCGGCGCCGCGCACCGAGCGCCTTCCGCACGCCGATTTCGCGCGTCCGCTCCGTCACCGAGACCAGCATGATATTCATCACCCCAATGCCGCCCACCAGCAGGCCCAGCGCCGAGATGGCAATCGCCACCAGGCCGATCAGCCCGGTGATGCGGTCGAACTGCTGAATGATCTGGTCCGGGGTGGAGATACTGAAGTCGTTCTCAACCCCTGGCGCCAGCCGGCGAATGCGGCGCATGGCGGCTTCCACCTCGTCGTACGCCTGTTTGCGCATGCCGGGCCGGGCCTTGGCGATGACCATATAACGGTCAATCTGTGGGTAGCGCGATGCCGCCGTGCGGATGGGCAGGGTGATCTGGTTGTCGAGGCCGTTTTCGCCAAAGAAGCCGCCCTTTGCCTTGGCGAAGACCCCTACCACGGTAAACTCCGCGCCATCCACCATCACCTGCTGGCCCACGGCATCGCCGCGCGGGAAAAGGGCTTCCGCCACGCTTGCCCCTATGGTGATGACATGCATCCCGCGGGCATTCTCCTCCGCGGTAAACACGCGCCCCTGGGACAGGTCCCGCGGGGAGAGTGTGAAGATGTTCGGCGAGGCCCCCATCAGGTTGATGGTGTCGGACTCGTAGCCGCGAACGCGCGCCGTGAGCGGCCGTCCCCCTATGATCCCCGGGATATACAGCTGGAGGCCGGTATCCTCGACGGAGGCCGGGCACCAGCGCCGGATCTGGTCGGCATAAGAGGGCAGCATGGGGCGGCGGCGCATTTCGCGCTCCGGGGCGCGTGTGCGGCCGGGGTCTCCGCCGGTTTTATACAAAAAAATGTTGTCCGGCCCCAGTTCCTCGAAGAAGGTCACCACGCCCTTGCGCAGGCCGGTGAGCAGCGACGCTACCGTCACCACGGTGGTGATCCCGATCACGATTCCCAGGATCGTCAGGCCGCTCCGGAACCGGTGTGTCCACACCGCCCCCAGGGCCATCTGCATGTTTTCGATGCCGCTTACGTTCACAGCTTCACTCCGCCCGCAGGGCCTCTACCGGGTCCAGCCGGGCCGCGCGCGACGCCGGGTACCAGCCGGAAGCGATCCCTACGATGCTTGAGACGGCCAGCGCCAGCATCACGTATCCGGCGGTAATTTCCAGGGTTATCTCGAAGATGCGGGCCAGCACCGCCGTGAGCGCAGACCCCAGTGCTACCCCGATCGCCCCGCCGGCCACCGCCATCAAGACCGCCTCGATCAGCACCTGCAGCATGACGTCGGAGTGCCGCGCCCCCAGGGATTTCCGGATACCGATCTCCCGCGTTCGCTCCGTCACGCTCACCAGCATGATGTTCATGATCACGATGCCGCCCACCACGAGGGAAATGCACGTTACCGGCACCACGATGGCGGCGATCATCGAGAGGATGTTGTCGATGAAGCCGCGGATGGCATCCGGGGTGAGGGTGTCGAAGTTATCCGGCTCGCCCGGGCGGGTATGGAAGCGCACCCGCAGCGCCGCGCGGGTCTGATCGAGCGAGTGCTGCATTGGCAGCCCGGTCTCGGGGCGCGGACGCGCGAAGACGGCGATGGAATTCCCCGCTCCCCACATCCGCGCAAAGACCGGATACGGGATATAGGTAGACTTGTCCAGGCTGTTGCCGAAGGCTGAACCCAGCCGCTCGAGCACCCCGATCACAACGAAATCGATGCCGTTGATCTTCACCGTGCGGCCGAGCGGCGATTCGGAGGGGAAGAGCGCGGTCTTCACCTCATCACCGATCACCGCCACCGCTGCGCGAGCCCGTTCTTCCTGCTCGGTGAAGAAACGTCCGTCGGAGATCGTGATATCGCGGATGCCGGCCATGTCCGCGGCAACCCCAATGACGGTGGTGTCCTCAGACGTGAAGCTCGCATGCTTCACGTCGGCGGTGCGCTGCTGGTAGGGGCTGTACAGGGTGGTGTCGCCGGCGGCCGAGCGCAGGTAATCGGCGTCTTCCCGGCGGATCTGCTTGTTGCGCTTGATCCGGGCGGTGAACTCCTTTCGGGTCATGCGTCCCGCGGCGGCTACCTGGGCCACCAGGAACGAGTTGCTGCCGAATGCCTTGGCGGTGCTCTCCTCCGCGTAGACACCCAGCCCGGAGATTGCGGCGCCCACCAGCACGACGCTGGCTACCCCGATGATGACGCCCAGCAGCGTCAGAAAGCTGCGCAGTTTGTGGGTCCTGAGGGATTCCAGCGCCAGCATCAGGGCGTTCCCAAAGTCATAACGGAAGCGCACGAGATCGGATACAAGGCCTGCCATCTTTTCCCAGAATAACGTAAGATGGAGAATCACCCTGTAAGTTGTGGATAATCGGCTGATTCGGCTCGCCTATACGATCGAGTTCCTGATCGCGCTGCTGGCGGTGTTCGCAGTGTGGGGCCAGGTGGCGGGGCAAGCCCACCTGGATCTGGTCTTCTGGTACTGGAAGCTCGGGCTGGTCCCGGCGATCGCGTACGCCTGCGTGCGGGCCACCGGCGCGGCGATGGAGCGCGAGCATACATGGAACTCCCGGACTATCGGATGGGTGGGGGTTGTCGTTCTACTTGGCCTTCTCGCCGGGATGGTGACGTACTACGTCCACCTGTACTACGAGCCGCAGGAAGAAGAAGAGACCGAGGAGGAAGAACCGGCGTACACGGCTACGCGTGTACAACTCGCTTCGGTGGGTCTACGGCGCGACGGGCTCGTCCACGTCAAGCTTCGCGAGGGTCCCGCTCATGCGCATTTCACGATCACCGCTCGAAAGCTGAATCAATAGCCGCCCATCCTCCTGGGTGGCGCCGGTGCCCGTGTAGATCTCTTCCCCAGTGGCAATGTGCAGATCCCAGAAGCGGAGCCGCGGCTCGGGTTTCGCCCAAGCCAGGCGATACGCGCCGGTCACGCTCTTGATCGGCGGAACCGATCCGAGTTCCAGGGCATGGCCGTTGAAGGTGCCGGTAGAGCGCAGGTTGGCGAGCAGTTCGGCGCCCATGCCGCGAGTTTCGATCACCCCGTCGGCATCGATCCTGCCCGATCGGCAGCTCATTTTGCGGATACGGGTAGTCAGAAGGTACGCGGGCCTGGAACCCCGAAGGCTCACGTTGAGGACGCCGGAAAGCGTGCCGTCTTCCACCGATGCGGTCACCTGGTCGAAGCGGGCGCGGGTGCCGTCCCACACCAGCCGGCCGTGCACATTGCCCAGTTTTGTGGTGGCCACCGTCAGGGTGCCGATCTCCAGGGTGCCCTCCATCCGGCGCGTTGCGAGCCATGGCGGCACTGATGAGCGGCCGATGTTAAAGGCCCGCGCCAGCAGGCCGCGGCTGCGCTCGAAGGTGGGGGTGAAGAGGCGCTCGATTTCCTCCGCTCCAGCCTCCGGGACGTTCAGGTGGAATCGGTGCGGACGCGCCATCGACGGCTCGTAACGGTATTCCCCGGCAGCCTCGATCTTCCCGGCGCGGACTTGCATGCGGTCGACCACGATGCGCGACCCTTGGATGAGGGCGCGCGCCGTCTCGATGCGCAGCGGTTCGGCCATGCCGGCCACCGGGAATCCCACGTTCTTCAGCTCGATCTGCCCGCTCCAGGCACTCTGCTGGGGAACGGGAATAAGTGCGGGTTGCCACTGATATCGAAGCTGTCCGCTCCAGGCGCCGGACTCCACGTGCTCCAGCCACGGCACGGCGGCCAACGCCACTTGGGAGCGCAAGGAGGCCACGTTCATCGACTTGGTTGAAATGGCGAGGTCCGTGGCGCGGGTATCCCAGCGGTAGGCGGCTTCCAGTTGGGCGATGTCGTTCTCGGCTGTCCGCACTAAGGAGGGGGTGAGGCGCACGCCGTCGCGGTCGAACAGCAAACGTGCCTCTTCAAAACGGATAGGCGGCGAGTCCGGGATGGTGACGGCGGTATCGCGGAAGGCGAGTTCGCCAACCAGGCCGTTGGCGCTGCCATAAGTTGCAGAGCCGTCGAGCGTGCCCGCGAGTTGCAGCCTTTCCGGCAGCTCGGCGCCCATGTGACGCGCCAGGTCCAGCACCGGGGCGAGCGGGAAATGGTTCCAGTTCATGGCCACGGAGAGCTGCGGCTGGGCCAGGAAGTCAGCCACTTCGAGGCGCACAGACAGAGGGAGGGCTTCGCGCCCCGAGGAACTGGTTTCGAGCTCCAGGCGGTGAGCCAGCAGATTCAGGCGGCCGCGCACGTTCAACGGCCAGTTGCGGCCGTGGGCGGGGAGCAGGTCCCAGCGATGCACGTCCTCTATCGTCAGGCGGCCGGAGATGCGCAGGTCTTCAATGGGTCCGGCGACGCGCATGCGCGAGGAGACGGCGCCATGAATGCCGGCGTCGGCGCCGCGAATGAGCGCGGTGATGTCCCCGATGGCGCTGCGTTCCAGTTCCACGTCGAGGTCCAGGCGGTCCGGGCGTCCGTGCTCCGCCGCGGTCCAGCGGCCCCGGGCGGCCAAATATCCGAACGCGCGGGAGGGGCGGTCGCTGCGGGCGGGACTGCCCGAAAAGCGCACGCTCCAGTCCGTGCCGCCGCGCGCTGGCGGATAGATGTCCAGGTCCGTCTCGGTGAGGTAGAAAACCGTCTTGGTTTCCCCGAAGCGGAGATTGATGCGCCCCCGCCGGACGTGGATCTCGGGAAACGTCATCACCAGCGAACGGTTGAGGAGGGCCTCCAGATTCCAGCGGCCCGGGCCGGAGGCGGTGCCGGTCTTGGCCACGTTGATGCTGGCCGCATCCAGCCTAATGGATGAGAACTCCAGTTTCCTGGTGAACAGCGACCAGACGCGCGGCACGGCCTCGAGCGAGTTCACATAGGCTATTGGCTCGATCCCGATGGCCGGGTCCTCATGGATCACCACGTTGTCGACCGCGAAACCGACGCCGGTGAAGACGTTGAAGTGCACCTCGCCGATTTCGACCTTGCGTCCCAAGGCACCCTCCAGGGCCGCCTGGATGCGGTCCCGATAGCGGTCCGCACTGATGAAGGGGGCTACCACCCCGGCGGCCACTAGCAGCACAACGGCAAGCGCGGCGAGTTTGGCGGCGCGCCTGGCGGCCACCTTCATGCGTGGCCTCCCCCGGCAAGGCGGCGGTAATCGCCCGGTTCGTCGATGTCTTCCAGTACGCCTCGGTCGTCCACGTCTATGTACTCTACCTCTGCGTTGTAACGATGCACCACTTCGCGGGCCGTGGCATCGGGCGGCAGGGCCAGGAACTCCGCGGTTAGGGCGGTGGAGAACCAGATGGGATGGCCGCGCCGGCCCAGGTAGCGCGGAATACGCAGGGGGCCGGAACCCGCCAGCAGGCTCGCCAGCGTAGCGGCCTCTACGACGGGATGATCCACCAAAGTGAACAGCACTCCTTCGGCTTCGGGCGGAACCTCCCGCAAGCCGCGCTGCATTGAGGAGAACTGGCCGCGGCGGTAATCGGGGTTCAATACGAAGCGGGCGGCCTCGCCCCGTTGCGCGCCTGCGGGAATGGCCTCCGGCTCCGCCCCCAACACCACAATGACGGGCGAGCAGACCGCCGAGAACAGCCGGATCAGGCGGTCGAGGAAGGTTTCCCCGCGGTATTCGAGCAGCGCCTTGGGCCGCCCCATGCGGCGGGACTCCCCGGCGGCGAGAATGAGACCGGCGGTCTTCACTGAAGCAGCATCGCTCGCAGCGACTGGTCGGCGAAGACGGTCTTCGACAACGCGCGCCAATCCGAAGCGGGGTTGCGCCGCATAGCGATCATTTCGGCCACCACCGAAATCGCGATTTCTTCCGGCGACACGGCGCCGATCTCCAGACCCATGGGGGCGAACACCTTCTCGAAGGCGGCCGGGGGAATGCCTTCTTTTTCGAGCTCCCGGATGACCCCGATCACCTTGCGCTTGCTCCCGATCATGGCGATGTAGCGAGCGCTGGTGCCGACTGCCCAGCGGAGCACCCGCATATCGTCCCGGTGCCCACGCGTCACGATCACTATGTAGCCGGTCTCGTTGACGTTCAGCCTGGGAAATACTTCTTCATACTCGCCGGCGTGGATTTCAGCGGCGTCCGGGAAGCGCTCGCGGTTGGCGAAGCTGTCACGGTCGTCCACGATCACGGTTTCGAAGCCGGCGAGAGTCGCAACCTGCGCCAGACCGCGGGAGATGTGGCCGGCGCCGAAAATGAAGGCGCGCGGAGCAGGCAGGATCGGTTCCACGTAAATCTCCAACTGGCCGCCGCAAATCAGGCCGTTGTCGTAGGCGGCATCCTGGCCCAGGTTGAAGCTCAGGTGTCTGGGTTTTCCGGTCTCGAACGATTCCCGGGCGGCATTCCAGACCTCCGCTTCCACGCAGCCGCCCCCGATGGTCCCGATGATCGAGCCGTCGTCCCGCACCAGCATTTTGGCGCTCTGGTGGCTGGGGATGGAACCGCGGACGTCCACGATGGTGGCGAGGGCGCACTTGCGTCCGGCACGCCGCAACGCCACGAGTTCCTCCCAGATGTCCATTAAGCGCAATTATAACGTAGCGCAACTCGTGTTATCTTCTAGGTTTACTAAGAACTATGTACTCTCTACGCGTCTTCCTTCGTGTCTTCATCCCGGTGTGCGCCGCGGGCCTCGCGACGGCGCAGGCGGCTAGCGTGGAACCGGCGGTGGCGAAGGCCCGGGAAACGCTGGCAACGCTGCCGCTTCGCTTCGAGGCGAACGCGGGCCAGTGGAATCCCCAGGTTCGCTTCGCAACGCGCTCGGCCGGCTACGGCGTGGCTCTCACGGGACGCGAGGCACTGGTGTCGCTAGCGGGCAAGGATGGCAAGACGCCGCGCCGCATCGGCATTTCGCTCGACGGCGGTGCTTTGTCTCCGGAGATGGACGGCGTGGACCCGCTCCCCGCGCGGGGCAATTACCTGCTGGGGAACCGACGCGAAGCATGGCGCACGGGCGTTCCGCAGTACACCCGCGTACGCTATCGCGAAGTTTACCCGGGGACCGACCTGGTTTATTACGGCAACGGCCGCCAGCTTGAATACGACTTCGTGCTGCGGCCCGGCGCGGACCCCGCGCGGATCCGCCTGCGCTTCCGCGGCGCCGACCGCCTGACCCTCACCCCGGATGGCGACCTGGAACTCCAGGCCGGCGGCAACCGCCTGGTGCAGAAGCGGCCTGTGGTTTACCAGCAGGCTGCCGATGGTACGCGGCAGGAAATCGCGGCGCGATACCGGCTCCAGGGTAGGAACATGGCCCGCGTCGAAGTCGCGCATTATGACCGCTCCCGTGCGCTGGTGATCGACCCGGTGCTGCAGTACGCCTCACTCTACGGCGGGGTGGCCGGGGATGCGGTGGCGGCCGTGAAGATCGATCGAGAGGGCATGGTTTGGGCGGCCGGGTACGTGACCGACGGCGGCCTTGCGGCGACGGGTAATCCGTATAGCTCGGAATTCAAAGCCGCTTCGGATCTTTTCGTGGCCAAGATCAACCCGCGAGCCGCGGGCGCCGATTCGCTCCTCTACTTCACCTACATCGGGGGCAACGCGGCCGATGTGGCAACCGATATGGCGCTCGACGCCGCCGGCAACGTCTACCTCACCGGGTCCACCACCTCAACCAACTTCCCGCTGGGCGGCTTCGCCTACCAGTCGGCACTCTTGAGTTCCGGCGGCACCGAGGCCTTTGTGCTGAGGTTGCAGCCCTCGATCGGCGGCGAGTATTCGCTCACCTATTCCACCTACTTTGGCGGCAACGGTACGGACGAAGGCCGCGGGATCGACGTGGACGCGGCGGGCAATATCTACATCGTGGGTACCACCACCTCAACGAATCTCCCTTTGACCGGATCGGCGCGCCAGAGCACGCTTTGGGGGCCTCAAGACGCCTTCGTGGCGAAGTTCAACCCCAACGCCCTGGCGGATCCCGAAACGCTGGTGTACTCGACGCTCCTCGGCGGGAACGGCTACGACGACGGCCGGTCTATCGCCGTAACCCCTGAGGGCATGGCGTACATCGCCGGCTCGACATCCTCTAGCGAGTTCTCCTGGGCGGGTTCACCCTATTACGAGAATTACCAGGGCCGGGTGGATGTCTTCCTCGCCAAAATTGACGCTTCGCAGTCGGGTGACGCATCGGTTCCGTATGCCTCGTACTTCGGCGGCTCGGAGCTCGATGAAGCGCGCCGCATCGCCCTCGATCCGGATGGCAAAGTGGTGCTCGCCGGGGTGACGCTCTCGCGCGACCTGCCGGTCAGTGATGGCGCTTTCAAGACCAGCGCTCCGGGTGGCGATGGAGATGGCTTCGTGGCCCGGTTTGACCTGGATGCCCCGAAGGAGTCGGCGCTGCTTTACTGCTCCTACCTGGGCGGCTCGGGCGGCGACGTGGCTTACGATCTCGCAGTGGACGCCTACGGCAGTATCTGGGTGACAGGCTACACGCTCTCGAAGGACTTTCCCGTAACCCCCGACGCGCTGTCCACCGTCTACCCCGGCGGCGTGAACGTCTTCGCTACCAAAATAGACCCGACCAAGAGCGGCGCCGACGCGCTGGTCTATTCGACGTACCTGGGGCAAATCAACATCCACGTGGGCTACTCGATCGCAGTGGGCCCGGATGGCTCAGTTGCTATCGGTGGCGTTACCTCTAACCCGGGGATCCGGGCCACCGCGAACGCGACGCGCGCGGATTACGCGGGCGGCACATCGGACGGCTTTGTGGTCGTGCTGGGCCAGTAGCTCAGCCGCCGCTCAACGCGCAGATAATGTGCACTTCGTCGCCGGACCCCAGCGGAGTATCGAGCCGCGGGGCCGGCTCCGTGTTCACGAAAAACCGGATGTGCGGGCGGATGCCGTCCTGCTCGTCGATCATGCGAAAGCGAATCCCGGGGCAGGTCCGGTCGAGCGCTTCGAGCAACCCCTCCAGCGTGGCGCCCTCTGCCTCCACGACGGCTGAGTTGCCGGTGTAGGAGCGCAACGGCCCAGGCACGTAAACCTTCATCAATCGAACTCCGCAACCTCGATAGAGAGAATGCGCGGCAGATAGCGTGCCGCGCAAGTCCAGTTTTCGCCCTCATCGCGCGAGGCCCAGACGTCGCCGCCGGTGGTCCCGAAGTAGAGGCCCGCGGGGTCGGCCGAATCCGCGGTCATGGCTTGCCGGAAGACTGTGAACCAGCCTTGCTCGGGCGGCAGGCCGCGGTCCTGGCGTCGCCACGAGGAGCCGCCGTCGCGCGTGGCGTAGACCGCCGGTTTGCCGTCCGGACTGGTGCGCGGCCAGACGGTGGTGCCGTCCATGGGGAAGACCCACGCGGTCTCGGGGTCGCGAGGGTGGACCACCATGGGGAAGCCGATGTCCCCGACCTCCCGGGGCATGTTGTCGCCGATCCGCACCCACTTGCCGTCGGCGCGATCCATCCGGTAGATGCCGCAGTGGTTCTGCTGGTAGAGGCGATCCGGCTGCCGCGGGTGCAGCCGTACGCAATGGGGGTCGTGGCCGTACTCCGGTTCGGGTGTGGGGATGTAGTCGGCGGCGCAACCGCGGTTGAGCGGCATCCAGTCGGCCCCTGTGGTGGTGCTCTCGAAGACTCCGCCCAGCGACATCCCGATATACATGTGTGCGGGGTCGCGCGGGTCGATCAGGATGGAGTGGAGGCGCGCACCGTCGGGCGGTGCGTCCGCCGGATCTCCGATCCACGCGCGGCGTTGCGGATGGTTGTTGAAGCCGGCCAGACTTTCCCAGGTGTCCCCGCCGTCCTCGCTGCGGAACAGCGCCTGGGGCGACGTTCCTGCATACCAGACACCTGGTTCCGACGCATGGCCTGGCGCCAGGGAGAAGACGTGGTCCACCACCTCGGCTGTCTCGCCGTCGCTCGCTTTGGGGAAGGCGGGAGGCCGTGCTGCTTCCTTCCAGGTGCGGCCGCAATCGCTGGAACGAAAGACGGTGGGTCCGAGGTGGCCGGTCTTGGCGGCCATCAGGACGGTGCGGCGGTCCCTGGGGTCCTGGACGACGTGGTTGATGATGTTGCCCAGCATCGCGGGACCGTGAATGGCCCACGTTTCCCGCGCAGCATCGGCCTGCAACTGGAACGCCCCTTTTCGCGTTCCGATGAGCAATGTAGGCAGCATTAGCCCTCTTTCGGGGCATCATAGCATGGGCACCCAGGCGTGGCCGGCCGCCGCGCTAGAATTTAACTCATGTGTGTACGTGGTTTCGCGACCCTCCTTCTGCTACTCGCGCCGGCAGCCTGGGCGCAGCAGGGTAAGACCTGGATCCAGCTCTTTAATGGCAGGAATCTGGACGGCTGGACGCCGAAAATCACCGGGCACGAGCTCGGTGAGAACTTCCGGAACACCTTCCGCGTCGAGAACGGCGTGATGAAAGTCTCCTACGACGGCTACGACAAGTGGGAGGGCCAGTTCGGGCACATTTTCTACAAAAGCCCGTTTTCCCGCTACACCATCGCGGTGGAGTACCGCTTTACCGGGGAGCAGGTGCCCGGCGGGCCGGCGTGGGCTCTGCGGAACAGCGGCATCATGATCCATTGCCAGGACCCCAGGACCATGCGGAAGGACCAGGACTTCCCCATATCCATCGAGGTCCAGTTGCTCGGCGGCAGCGGCACCGGCAAGCGTACTACCGCGAACCTCTGCACCCCTGGGACGAATGTGGTGATGGCCGGCAAACTGGTCACCACCCACTGCATCAACTCGACCTCCGATACGTTCGACGGCGACCAGTGGGTGCGGGTCGAGGTGGACGTGGACGGCGGCAGTGTAATCACCCACCGGATCAACGGCCAGCCCGTGCTCAGCTACGAGCAGCCGCAAATTGGCGGAGGGGCGGTGAGCAACTTCGACCCCGCCGTGAAGCAGGATGGCAAGCTGCTCACGGGCGGCTACATTTCGCTCCAGAGCGAAAGCCACCCGGTGGAGTTCCGGAAAGTCGAACTGCTCGAGCGCTAGCGGCCGCTACCAGAGCAGTTTCGCTCCGAGCTGGATATAGCGCTGGGCGCCCGTACCGGTGACCTGACCGAAGGCGCGATTGCCGAGTTGCGTTTGTAAGCCGTCGAAATACATGTGGTTCGGGGCATTGAATGCCTCCACCCGGAGCTGGATCTTGACGCGCTCGACGACGCGCACATCCTTGAAGGCGGAGGCGCTCAGGTCGAAAGCCCCGGGGCCGAGTATCACCCATTTTCCGGCGTTGCCGTAGGTATAGTCGGCGGGGCGCGCGAAGGCTTCCGTGCGGAACCAGCGGAACATGGTGCGCTCCGAGCTGGGCAGGTACCATTCCCCCACCACGTCGGGGCGCGATGCCACCTGGCGCGGGGCGCTGGTGAGGCTGGGGGCATATAGGCGGCCGGTGTTCCAGGTCCAGATGCCGGAGAGGCTCCAGCCGCCCAGGATGCGCCCCACCACCCCGCGTTGCGTGCGGTACCAGGGCAGCTCCCAGGTGTGTGTGGCGACCAGGTTATGGCGCCGGCTCTCCTCCAGTTCCGAGCGTTCCGAGCGCCTGTCGAGCGGGTTCTGAATACCGGATGCCACGCCCTCCTGGCCGTAGCCCACGATCTTCCCCAGGGTGTACGCCACCCCGAAGCTCAACTGGCCCAGCCGGCGGTTCACCGCCACCTGGAGGGAGTTATAACTGGAGGTGGCCGAGGGTTCCACCAGGTTGATGCCGCCGAGGCCGCGATACGGATAGAAGGGCCGCAGGTCCACGCCCTGATGAGCCGCTACCTGGTCCGGCGTCAGGAAGTTCAACGGCCGCGAGAACGATAGCTGACGGCCGGTGTTCCCAACGTAGCTCACGTCCAGCACCGTGCGGAAGGGCATCTGGCGCTGCACCCCGAAGCTGTAAATGTAGACGGTCGGGATCTTGTAATCTTCCGGGAGCGCGCCGGCATCGATGGGGAACCGGGTGGTGTTGGGAATCCCGCCGGCCGGATTATCGGCGGTTCCGTTGGTGAGGGTGGTGGATTGCACCAGCGGCGCACGGCTGCCCCCGAGATACCAGCCCGAATAGGCGATCCCGGTCACACCATGAAACACGCCGAAGCCGCCGCGCACGGCCATGGTGCCGTTACCGGTGACGTCCCAGGCGAAGCTCAGCCGGGGCTGGAAATTCGTTTTGCGCAACGGATTGTAGCCCCGGGGGACGCCCCGGAACAGCCTGCTCACATCCGCGTTGTCCGCAGCCGGAACGCGCCCTTTGGCGCCGTCCGGCCAGCCGTCTCCGGGGAGCACCAGGCCGTTGTAGAGGTCGCCGGTACCGGGCACGATGGAGCCATTGGCGGCCACCTGCGGCGCTTTCGAGGGATCCCAGAACTGCTGCATGAAGGCCACCATGTTGTTCCACTTGGCCTGCCAGGGCGAAATCAGCGCGTATCGCAACCCGAACTCCAGCGTGAAATTGCGCCGCAGCCGCCAACTGTCCTGCGCGTAGAACTCGCGCGTGTAGGCCTGGTAGATGGTCTGGGCCGGCGCGCCGGTTTCGCTGTAGGAATCGAAGTTGCCGAGCAGGGCGTTGGCCCAGGCGCTGCCGGTGTTCCTGGGATTGGAGGAGGAACTCGCGAAGTTGAACGCGCCGTTGTCGGTGGCGGTGTTCAACTCGTTCATGCTCATGGCCTCCCAATAAAAGCCGAATTTCAGGCTGTGGCTGCCGACGATGCGCATCACGTTGTCCCGGAGGACGAAGGTCGGGGTGCGGGCATAGCTCGGCTGCCCGGAGCCGCTGATCCCCTGGAAGCCGGAGATGTTGACGTTGGGGATGCGGTCCTCGCGGTTGCCGGGGTAGATCTCGGGGATGCTGATCCCCCACGTCGCCCGCCGGGCGCCATCCCCGATAATGCGGAAGTCCTCGCGATAATCCGAGTACCCGATGGTCAACTCGTTCACCATGCGCGGGCTCACGGTGGTGTTGAGGGTGAGGGCGTAATTGTTCCCGCGGCGGTCACGGTAGACGTCGAAGAGGGGAATGTTGTTTCCGGAGCCGTTGTCGAAGGGCGACGTGAAATCCTGCTGGCCGCGCAGCATGCGCCCGCTCAGTTGCCAGTTGGGCCTCAGGTTATAGTCGATGCGCACCAGCGGATCCTGGTTCTCGGTGGGCTGCTTGGCGGTGGCGGTGAAATTGCCTCCGGGACCCGGGAAATTCGGGTCGGGATAGAGCTTCTGGAGCGCCCGGCCGAGATTGCTGATGCGTGAGGAGGGAATCACGTTGCCGGGGAAGGGCAGGCGGGTGTCGGGGTCAACGGGCACCTGTGGGCTGCCGTTGAAATCGCCGCTGCGCTCGAGCGGTGTCGGCACCACCGAGGTCTTCGTGTTGGTGCCGGCCGAGTACCTGCCTTCGAGCCCGACGAAGAAGAACAGCTTGCTGCGGTCTGTGTTCCATGTCCCCGGGATGTAGATGGGGCCTCCGACGGTAAATCCGTAGTTGTGATAACGGGTGCGCGGCTTGTCCCCCAGGATGAAACGCCGGGCCGCGAACTGGTCGCTGAAGAAGAACTCGTAGGCGGACCCGTGAAAATCGTTGGTGCCGCGGCGCGTTGTCAGGCTGATCTGGGCCCCGGTAGTGCGTCCGTATTCGGGTGCGTAGTGGCTGGTCAGGACCTTAACTTCTTCGACGAAATCCACCCCCACGATGTTATTCACCTGGACGCCGTCCCGGACGCGCGAGTTGTTGATGCCGTCCAGCGTCATGAAGTTGGTGTCTTTGCGCTGGCCGTTGATCTGCAGCCCGCCCATGGAGTAGCTGCCGCCGCGGAAATCGGTGGCGAAGTTGCCGTAGCGGGAGACCACGCCCGGTAAAATTCCGAGCATATAGAAGGGGTTGCGGCCCGGGAGCGCGTAATTCTGCAACTGCGTGGAACTCAACAGGCGCGACACTTCCCCGTGGGCCGTTTCGACAGGCGGCGGGGCGGCGGTCACCTCCACACGCTCGCTCAACTGCCCCACTTCGAGCGCCAGCCGGAGCGCCACCACGGCGTCGGTCTCGAGGCGAATTCCCGACCGGAGCAGGGATTTAAAGCCGGCCACCTCGATGGCCACTTCGTACTCCGCGGCGGGCAGACCCGGCACGCTGAAAAGTCCGCCCTCATTGGTAACGGTATCGCGTTCGATGCCGATGGCAACGCCCCTCACCTTCACCTTTGCCGCCGGAATCGCGGCCCCGGTGGCGTCCACCACGTCACCACTGATAGTTCCTCGCGACTGCGCCATGAGCGATACCGCCGCAAATAGCGCGAAAGCAGTACGACCGAACATGGGAGAACCTCCTCTACGGGCCCCGACTAGGAGTCAAATTTATGTCGGTCATTTCATTTTGTCAATAGCTTTCGTGATATCTACAGAATCCGCCCCCCCCATTCGGAGCGAAAATTACGGACCGTAGCAAGTGGAGTCAATGTTTCGGATTTCGATACGCTTGACAAAAAAGTGAAATATGGATCATAGTGTTGACGAATGAGACTTCCCAGGCCACTTACCGGAATTGTTCCTCCCATGGTTACCCCGCTTACCGGACCCGACGACCTGGATGCGGCCGGGCTCGAGCGGCTGCTCCAGCACCTCGAACAGGGTGGCGTCAGCGCGCTCTTCATTCTCGGCACCACGGGCGAGGGGCCGGGGCTAAGCTACCGGCTTCGCCGCGAGGTGATCGACAGGGTGTGCGACTATGCCGGCGACCGCCTGCCCGTGCTCGTCGGGGTAGCCGATACGTCACTGGTCGAATCGCTGCTGCTGGCAGATTATGCCGCCCGAAAGGGCGCCGCCGCGGTGGTCACAACCTGCCCGTACTACTTCCCGATGAGCCAGGGCGAGTACCTTTCCTTCCTGGAACGGGTGAGCCCTGATTATGCGCTGCCGCTGTTTCTCTACAATTTGCCGCGGCACGTGGGCTTCTCGATCGGCGCCAAGACGGCGCGTTGCGCCGCCGACCTGCCGAACGTCTGGGGGTTGAAGGACAGTTCCGGCGACCTTGATTATTTCCGGGAGGTCGCGGGATTGCTGCGCGAACGGCCCGAGTTCTCGCTCCTGAATGGCCCCGAGCAGATCCTGGCCGAGACGGTGGCGATGGGGGCGCACGGGGGCGTTTGCGGGGGCGCGAACCTCTACCCAAAGCTCTATGTAGGGCTGTACAATGCCGCGCGCGACCGGAACGAACCCGAAATCAAGCGGCTGCACAAGCAAGTGCTGGAGATCTGCGATCTGGTGTATACGCACGGGCCGGACGGCTCGTCCTACCTGCGCGGAATCAAGTGCGCGCTGGAGTTGGCCGGCATCTGCGCCGGAGCCATGGCGGAACCGTATTCCGCCTTAACCGGAGAGCCGCGGGAGAAGATCGGACGGGCGTTGGCCGCGATGGGGCTGCTCGCGACCTCGGTCTGAGGCTCAGCTAAGCGCTCCAGATGGTCGCGCCGATGAATCGCTCCGCGTCCGCCGCGGTGTTGTAGTAGTAGACCGTCACGAGGCGACCATCCGCGCGCTCGACCGTGCGGGTGTACCCGAGGTCCCAGTTGCCGCCGTCTTCCCGCAGCACGATCTCGTTTCCCCAGGTCCGTCCGTCGTCGCTGCTGATCCGCGCGCGGATCCCGTATGGGCGCAGGCGGTACCCGTAGGTTAACGCCAGACGCTTGTCACGCAGACGGACCAGGCTCGGCGGGTTACCTCCGGTCTCGGGCGCGGGGCGACCGGCATGTTCCCACGTCCGGCCGTCGTCACGGCTGCGGTAAAGGTCAATAAACTTGCGGTAGCGCACGGCGGTCAGGATGGTGCTGCGGCTGAGCCGCACCGACGAAGGCATGATGGCGTACTCGTCACCTTCCGGCTCCGGCGTGACGTAGGCTTCGAATTGCCAGTTCTTTCCGCCGTCGCGTGTGCGGCCGGCGATCACCCGGCCCTCGCGGCCGTTCGATTTAGCGGCGGTGAGGAATAGGGTCAGGTCGTGCCTGCCGTTCACGAGGTAATCCGTGCGGGCCGCGGTGCCGCGCTGGCCGAAGTCGGGCAGGCGGTAGGGTCCTGGCCAGTTTCTGCCGCGGTCGGCCGAATGGTAGAAGCGCGATTGCCCGGCATGGATACTGGCCATGCGCGCGGTGAGAACGAAATCGCGGTGCGTGAAATCGATGCCGCCGGGGCAATCGGCGAGCGGCTTGCCGCGCTCCCCTGTAGGGACTCCGGCCACTTTCTCTCCTGGGGGAGGTTGCAAACTGTCTGGCCGCTCGATCTTCCACGACTCGCCGCCGTCGAGCGAGCGGGCCAGCACGTGCTCCGCCGGGGTACTGTAGTCGATGGCGTGCCCGGTGGCTCCCGCGCGGAACCGGCCGATCTCGAATCCTACCAGGATCTCGTTCTTCCACGACCAGATCCCGTGATTAGCGGGCCAACCCGCGAAGCGCCCCGGTTCCTGGTAGACCACCACATTGCGCGCCGCGTCCGGGCGCGTCCCGGCGAGCGCAGCAGTGCCGCCCACCAGTGGCATGATGCCACGAACGAAATCACGCCTGCTCTGGCGCATGATTACACGTCCTTCCCGGAGGCCAGCGCTGCCTTGCGGCCCGGCTGCCCTGACGAGAGTTCGGCGGAGATGGCGTCGGCCGTCGCTTTGAGCGCATTTACCAGCGCCTGCCCGCGTTCGGGACTGCCCAGCCGGATCATCGGGACGGAAATGCTGACTGCCGCGATCACCTGCCCCCACGGCGCCCGGATCGGCGCTCCGAAGCAGCGGCCTCCGGGAGTGGTTTCCTCGTCATCCACCCCGTAGCCCTGCTCGCGGATGCGGGTGAATTCCTCTTTGAGCCGCGACTCCTCCGTGATCGTCTTGGCCGTCATGGGCAGCAGGCCATAGCAATGCACCAGCCGCTCCTGCCGCTCCTCCTCCTGAAAGGCCGAGATCACCTTGCCCAGGGAACTCGCATGAGGCTGAAGGATGCGCCCCACCGTATTGCCCATCCGGACGGTCTGCTGGCACTCGCAAACCCCAATCACCTCGATGTGGTTGGCGTAGAGGTGCGCCAGCGCCGTGCTCTCACGGAACTGCTGAGTCAGTTGCTTGAGTTGCGGCAGCGCGGCCCGCAGCAGGCCTGAAAGCCAGCCCACAGGCAGCATGAAGCCAAGATCGCTCGAAAGCGAATACTCGCCGCTCGAGTTCTTTTGCAGGTAGCCGCCCGCCTTCAGGGTGTCCAGCACCCGCAGCAGCGAGGCTTTGGTGAGCCCGACCTCCTGGGAGAGCCGGTGGAGCCCCATAGGCTTGGAACTCCTCTTCAGGACCTCGATTACCTCCAGCGCCTTGGTGACCGAGCGCGAGTGATAGCCGGGCCGCTCCACCGCCGGCGCGGGGGCCGGGGCGGTTTTCTTCCTGGGTCGTTTCGTCATAATCCCTTCCGCCGGCGTTTACGTTTCAAATGACAATATCACATTTCAACTTACTTGCGCCGGTACACAGAACAACATACAATCCCGAGATGGCCTACGATTCTGCCACTCACGGCCGGTACAAATGGCACGTGGTGGCGATGCTCTGGTGCATCTCGTTTTTTAATTATGCTGATCGCCAGGCGATTTTTTCCGTCTTCCCCCTGCTTCAGCGAGAGATGGGTCTCACCACGGTGCAACTCGGGCTTCTCGGATCGTCCTTTGCCTGGGTCTATGGGCTGAGCGCTCCGTTCGCGGGGATGGTGGTGGACCGCATCCGCCGCAAGTCCGCGATCCTGCTGGGGCTGCACGTGTGGAGTATCATCTGCATGGCCACGGCGCTCTCGCAGAGGTTCGTGCACCTGTTCGCTTTCCGTGCGGCCGAGGGACTCGGGGAGACGTTCTACTACCCGGCATCGATGTCGATGCTCAGCGATTACCATGGCAAGCAGACGCGCTCGCGGGCCATGGGACTGCACCAGACGGCCGTCTATATCGGGACCATCGGGGGTGGTTTCTTCGCCGGGCTGATCGGGCAGCATTACGGCTGGCGCTGGTCCTTCATCGTCTTTGGCGGGCTTGGGGTGCTGCTCGGGTTCGTGCTGCACGGTTACTTGCGGGAGCCTCGGCGCGGCGCCGCGGACCTTTCCGAGGCGGGCGTAAAAACGGCACCGCCTGCGCGCCTGCCGCTGAGCCAGTTCCTGAGGGTGGTGTGGGGAACCCCCACGGTCCTCGCCCTCATGGCCGCATTCATGTGCGCGAACTTCGTGGCCGTGGTGCTGCTCTCCTGGATGCCTGCGTTCCTCTACCAGCGATTTCACATGAGCCTGGCCATGGCCGGACTCACTGCGACGGTGTTCGTGCAGTTGGCAAGCATGGTGGGATCGCCGCTCGGAGGCTGGCTGGCCGATCTGCTGCGCATGCGCACGCCTCGCGGCCGCATGATGGTGCAGGCGATCGGGGTCTTCGGCGGCGCGCCGTTTGTGGCGCTCTGCGGGCTGGCCGAGTCGGTCCCGGTGCTGATTTTTGCACTGACCGCGTGGGGACTGTTCAAGGGCTTGTACGATGCCAACATTTTCGCCGCGGTGTTTGACGTGATCCGACCGGAGGCGCGCGGCACGGCCGCCGGATTCATGAATGCGGTGGGTTGGCTCGCGGGCGGCGGCTCGGCGCCGCTGGTGATCGGAATCATCGCTCAGCGCCAGAGCCTCGGGCTCGCCATTGCGCTTGCTTCCACCGTATACATTGCGGCGGGGTTGGCGCTGGTGGCGGGTATGGTGTTTTTCGTGAAACGCGACTCCGAGGCCATGCAGCGTCAGTTGCAGACCGGCGCCGTGTAGCAGGGGGAGGATGTGGGAGGCATTCGGCACGTAATCCTGGTGCTGGCGGCCGCTGCTGCCATCTCGGCTGCCGCCGATCTCAAACTGGAACGCATCTTCGGCCCGGAGGTGCGGACCGGTCAGTACAAACATCCGGCCTGCATTACAGAGCTGAATAACGGCGATCTGTACCTGGTCTACTACGGGGGCGGCGGGGAATACGAGACGGACACCGCCGTCTATGGATCGAGGCTGGTGAAGGGCGCAACGGCGTGGTCCGCGCCGCGCCCGATTGCCCGGGATCCGTTCCGGTCGGCCGGCAACGGTGTCGTATGGCAGGCGCCCGATGGCACGGTGTGGCTCTTCTACGTGGTGCGGTTCGGCGCTACATGGTCGGATTCCCGCATTCAGGTAAAGGTGTCGCACGACAACGCCGCCACATGGTCGGACGCCTCGCTCCTGACGCTCGAACCTGGCACCATGGTCCGGAATCGTCCCATCGTCTTGAGCGACGGAAGCTACCTTCTGCCGGTATATCAGGAGACGGGGCATGACACGGAGATCGTGGGACCTGCCAGCACCTCGCTGTTTCTGCGCTTTGACCCGCGCCTGAAGACGTGGCGCGAGAGCGGCCGCATCCGGTCGGCCAAAGGAAATATCCAGCCGGCGGTGGTGGAGATCTCTCCGGGCCACCTGGTGGCGTACTGCCGGCGCGGCGGAGGGTACGGGCCGGGCACCGAAGGCTTTCTGGTGCGCGCCGAATCCCGCGACGGAGGGCGTACCTGGACCGAGGGTCGGGACTCTGCCTTCCCGAACCCAAACTCGGCGGTGGATTTTCTGAAGCTCCGCAGCGGGAATCTCCTGCTGGTTTTCAACGACAGTCCGGTTGACCGGACGCCGCTCGCCGTCGCTCTCTCGACCGATCGCGACCGGAGCTACCCGCACCGGCGCAACATTGCCGCCGGACGTGGTGATTTTGCGTACCCGGTCGCGATTCAAGACCGGGAAGGCCGGATCCAGGTGGTGTACACCTCGCACAGCCGGACCGTGATCAACCGGGCTGTGTTCAGCGAAGCCTGGGTACTCTCGGGGCGCTAGGCATTTCCCCTCGCCGGGAGTATTCTAGAGTCAGAAATCGAACGCAGGAGGAACCGCTATGAGGGTCTTTTCCGCATGGCTTGTTCCTGCGTTCCTCTCAGCAGCCCTGGGAGTCTGCGCAGGCCAGCCGGCAAACCTCACGGGGACATGGCACCTCAATGTCGCGAAATCGCATTGGGGTTCGAAGCCGAAACCCGCGAGCGTAGTCCTTCAAATCCAACACCAGGAACCGGCGCTTCAATACAGCGGCACGGTAACGGAGGCCAACGAAGATGGTCGAAGCTTCACATTCACAGGCGCTATCGATGGTAAGTCATACCCCATGACGGGCGCTCTCGGGGCAGGGACGGCGGTACTGAAGCGCGTGGACGCCGCAACCTACGAGACGGTTTTCCGCAGTGACGACGGTACACGAAAGGAAACCGCCCGTACTTCGCTCTCGCGCAACGGCCGCTATCTGACCCGTAGAATCCGTCTCGAAACACCCGGTGATACCAAAACATGGACGGAGGTCTACGAAAGGCGTTGAGCAGGGAGGGAGTCATGACCGATCGAGAAGCGTTGGAGATTCTGGAGGCGCAAGGGTATGCAGTGGGCGCTCCCGATCCCCAGACCGGCACCGTGCGGGTCTGGATCGATCACACCAACACGTTTGTCGACGTGAAGCTGGGGCAGGAATTGCTGTATCTGGCGGAAGGCAAAAAGACCATCGAGCAACTCCAGGCTGAGCGGTCAAAAGAAGCCGCCTGAGCGCTTACCATGGCGGGCAAGGTGTTTTGAGCGGGTCGATGTTCGCGGTGGGGAACCACGGGCGGTTGTCCAACAGGCAGACGCGGTTGGCATCCACATCAGGCGCGCCTTCGTCCGCCGCCGCTGGCATTCGCAGCCGCTCCCATAACCACTCCGGCAGGGATTGCGCACGTGCGGGGCAGAGCCAGCCATAGAGCGAGAGCATGCTCGCCAGGAGGGGCCGGTCCTGCTCCAGGCGGCTCAGCAGGTGCTCCCAATCGAGCAGGGGTCCGAGCGCGTATATCAGGTTGAGAACGTCCGGCCAATCGCAGCGGTCCCGCTGCAGGATGTAGAGCTTCTGCCAGAGCAATTCTTCGGGAGCGATCACCAGCAGCGTTTCGCCCCGCAGTTCGACGGTGCGCGCGGCGTCGAACCAGCGCTGGTCCACGTGCGCGCGCTGATTCGCCATTGACCAGATGATGTCAACGATGGTGTCGGCGCGGTAACCGCGGTAGATCCAGCGGCGGTCGTAGCGGACCTGCTCGTAATAATCCTCCAACCCCTCTGCCAGCAGGACGTCGATCATGGCGTCGCGGTTTTCCGGGGTGACGAACAGGTCGAGGTCCTTGGTGTTGCGCCAGTCTCCGGTGTAAGTGGCGTACCCGAAGGCTCCTCCGAGACCGAACTGTATGCCGCGGCTGCGCGCCCTGCGGATCACGGAGCGGTAGACGTCCCACTGCTCGTCAGGCATGAACTGCTCGTCCGGCGTGCGTGCGGAACCCTGGGTGACCGTCATTACCAAACGGCCAAGCATCGTTCATGCCAGTGTGCGATCCGGCGCAGAGCGAGTCACGCGCGCTTGAATACCGTGCGTTCGATGAGTTCCCTGGTAAGCTGCACACCCTTGGCTTCCCTGGTCCAGAGTTCATCGGACGTAAGTTTTTCCGTCGTACCGCGAGCGTCCGCCCGTAGCTCGCGATGCCCCAGGCGCCGCGGAACCCTGCATCCAAACAGATCTGGATTAGCTTCGCCGGGTCGGCGAACCACTCGGCCGCACGCTTCACCAGGCCGGCATCTCTCTTCCACTCCCGCGGGCCCCCGCGCATGTTGCAGCGGATGATGCGCCACCGCGGCGCCATTCGGACCTGTTCTCGGGCGCGGCCATGTCGCCCTCGTCATCCACGATGATCCGGATGAACTCCACGTTGCAGTCCCGCCCGGCGCGTTTCAGTTGGTTCAGGTACCCCTGCATGGGGTTCTCGAAAAACTGGTTGACCGAACTCCAGCGCCGGGTCTCGACGAAGCTGCGGTTGATGAACCCAGGCCGCCAGCGAAATCCGGTCCCTGGACGCCGGGCCGCAGATGCGGCGCCCGCCACCGCGGCGGACGCCGTCGAGAAACTCATGCGCCTCATCATGTCGCGGGCGCACGCATTTGTTGGAGTCTCCAGTAACTGAGCGACCGCCATGCCCACTCCAGCGGTCCATGCTGAAAGTGCCTCATCCAGAACGTCGTGAGAAGCAGTTGCACGACAAAAACCAGACTCGTGATGCCCAGGCCGGCCAGGGGTCCGACCTTGCCATACAAGCCGAAACCGTACGAATAGAACAGCGTCGTGCAGAGGACGCGTTGAAACAGATAGTTGCTCAACGAGGTCCTGCCCACGGCCGCAAGCGCACGGTGCAACCCTGGCCAAGAGCCCGCTGACGCGAACAGGGCAATGCCGCAAGCATACCCACAGGCCAGCACTGGGATGCAGATCACCCGCAAGGGACCCATGTCGCCTTGGGCAAGCATCGCCGTTGTTGCCTCGCCCGCGATGCCGATAGCGATGCCGCCAAAGCAGATCCTTCGCAACAGCGCTTTGCTGTCAGAGAGGCTTTGCAGGACGCCGGTACGCCAGAGCCATAGCCCGAAAAGAAGACGCGGGAAGATGAACGGCAGCAGCAAAGGGAGAGACCCGACGTGACGCTCCACATAATCTCCGATGCGCGCCTGCTGGATAGCCTCCCAGGTGCCCTGGCCGTACAACGCCACTTGTCTCTCCAGTTCTTCAGGCACTGGCAGGCGTTTGCCGCCGTACAGCCATACCGCAAGCGCAGCGACGAACATCAGTATCTGCAGTCCGGCAGCCCAGCTTAGAACCGTCTTCTGAGTACGATTCCGGAAGAGCAGCAGTAAAGCGCCGAAGACGGCATACGTTGTCAGGATGTCCCCGGACCAAAAAAACAGGCCGTGGACGATGCCCATCAGCAACAACCCGGCGAATCGGCGCCAATAGAAGGCGAGAGACGTTACTCCGTACTTCGTCGAGCGCTCGAACTGAATCGCGAGCCCGATCCCGAACAAAACCGAAAACAGAGTAAGGAACTTCTCAGATACCAGCACATCCAGCAGGAAGGCGATGGCCCGGCTTGCCGGATCGGTCCATATCAGGCCTGGACCGAAGTGGTGTTCCGGCGAACTCAGACCGATCATATCTGAGGCCAGCACACCGAAAATCGAAATCCCTCGAAGGATGTCAATCGCCTCAATGCGCCTGTTGCCGGAAACCGGGGTCAGAGAAACCATAGCGGGCGTCGAACCGGTAGCCAAATCTATCTCCTGTGCCGCCGCTGGGGCGGCTGAGACGTCGCAGTGCGCCTCGCCTCAATCGCCAGACGCACGGAAGGGAGGGAGATTAGCAGAGAACTGCCGGAGTCCGCTAGAATTCCACCGATGCGATGCGGTTCGCCAGATCGCCTTCGAGCGCCGTCTTCTGCTTGCGCTGGGCATCCGCGGTGTCGCGCAGCTTGGCCAGTTCGGCTTCCTGCCCGGCAAGCTGGTTCGCGTAGGTCTGGACCTGCTGCTGTTGCCCGCTCACGCGGCTTAGGGAGGCGATGTTCTGCCGGATGCGATCCTGGTCGCGCGCGATCTCGCTGATGCGCGCCTCCGACTGCCGGATTTGCTGGTCCGCCGCGGCGATCTGCTGTTTCAGCGCGGCGATCTGTTCCAATTGCCTGCGCACCGCGTCGCTGAGCGTCTTGTTGCGAATGTGCGTGAGCAGCACGTCGGGCGTTAGGCTGGCGATGGTGACGGTCTGGTCGTAGACCCGCTCCTCGGTCACCGGAAACTTCTCGGTAGCGCCGGGGGCGAGCTTCACTTCGAAGCGGTAGGCGCGCGCGGTCTTCTCCGCGGGCTTACGCTCCAGCAGCGTGTATTCGGGCCGCGCAGGATGCTCGATGACCAGGGTCTTGGCCTTCTTGTCCACATTGTGGATGGTGTACGTGCGGGTCTCGATGGCCGCGGTACGGGTGGTGAGGATGCCGCGCTGGGCGCGCAGTTCCCGAACGGTGTCGGCCTTCGAGTCGAAGGCCGTGGTGATGCGGGTGCCGAGATCCACAGCGTAGCTGATGAGCCGCTTGTCGCCGCTCTTGAAGGTCTCAAACAGCCCTTCGCCTCCGTAGACGCCGCCATCGTAGATGGTCACGGGTCCGCCGTCGAGGGTTTTGCCTGTGGAGTTGGCGATCTCGGCGGCGTTCATGGGGTGCGCCGCGGAAGCATCCGAATAGATCAAGAGCTTGCGGGCATCCACCGCCTGCTGGATGAACGGCAGCATGGCGGACTCGCTTTTTCGTACCGTTACCGGTGCGGCAATCCGGTATTCGAACAGGTCGCCGGCCTCGCGCCCGGCAGCGGTCGCGGCGATGGAACTGGCGGCGCCACGGCGGTTCATGTACTGCATGTCCGCCTTGAACGCAGGCGGTGGAGCCGCCATGGGGGCCGTCGTCTTGAACTGCCGGCCGCCAGCCACGAGCGCTTCCTGCTTGTCGGACGACTCCACCTGGGCGTCGTGCACCACCGGCGCCATGGCCTGCTCCTCCGGCAGTTCCGCCGTCTGGCGCGTCAGGTAGCGTGGCTCATAGAGCCGGCTCACGAACGACACCGGCCGCCCCGATACCAGCGACAGCCGCACGTTCGTCCAGTCCTCCCCGGTGGTGTTGTCCACGATGGCCCAGCCCTCAAGCGTCGGCTGTCCCGTTTCGGGGAAAATCAGCCGGTAGCTCGATTTCCACACCGGCATGGGGACCATGTAGCCGGCCGCGATCTCGCGCGCTTTGGCGTCGCTGGAGTCGATGTAGACGCTGCGCTTCTCCTTCGAACGCGCGCCATTGAGCGCCGCCAGATAGTCCTTGAACTGCGCTTGGAGCGCCGGGTCAGGGAAGCGCAGGCCGGCCGCCGCACTGAGATCGAAGGTGCTCAGGTCGCCCCCGTCGAGCAGCAGGGTGATCTGATCGTGCTCGGCGCGCTTCTCGTCGCCCGGCACGAGCCGCGCCCCCACGATGGCGCCCGCCACGTTGCCGGACCCGAAACGCAGTTCCACCCTCGCGCCCTTCAATTGATCGAGCACCGCGCTCAGCGGCTGCGCGCCCCCGAGCTGAAACGGAAAGTCCGCCAGCTTCTGTGCGAGCGGTTCGCTCGAGTCGTAGCGCAGACCCGAAATTTTGCCGCCTTTATCCTCCACGGTGAGCGACTTGAGGACGTCGTTCATCTCCGAGGCTTTGAAGTCGAGGCGTGCCGCTTCGCCCGGCCCGAGTTGCCCGAAACGCTCGAAGTACCCTACGCCATGCTTGTAGAGCACCACCTGCCGCACCGGCAGGTCCGCGGCCGACGCCGCGAAAGCCGCCATCACCAGCATGCCGACAATCTGTTTCATGGTTGTTATATGCCGCCAATACGCCGCAGCTTTCACTCGCCCATCACTTTGATGATCAGCCGCTTCGAGCGTTGCCCGTCGAATTCGGCGTAAAAGATCTGCTGCCACGGGCCGAGATCGAGCTTCCCCTTGGTGACGGGGACGATCACTTCGTGGTGTACCAGCAGGCTCTTCAGGTGGGAGTCGCCGTTCGATTCGCCGGTCCTGTGGTGGCGATAGTCCTCGCGGAAGGGGGCCAGCTTTTCAAGCCACTCGTCGATGTCGCCGATCAGGCCATCTTCCGCGTCGTTGACATATACACCCGCGGTGATGTGCATGGCGGAAACCAGGATCATCCCATCCTGTATGCCACTCTTGCGGAGTGCGGAATCTACCTGCGCCGTGATGTTGATGTATTCACGGTGCTTGGTCGTCCGGAACGTGAGGTATTCGGTATGGAACCGCATAGCCCGATAGTATACGATCCAGGTAGTGGCCTCAGAGACTATCCTCGTGGTAGACGACGAGCCCCAGTTGGTCAGGTTGGTGACCCGTTACCTGGAGCGTATGGGTTATCAGGTGGTCTCGACCGGGAGCACGGAGGAGGCGTGGGGGTTGGTGGAACGGGAGCCGCTGGGGTTCTTCCTGGCGATTATCGACGTGTCCATGGAGAACCCCACCGGCGAGGAGTTGGCGTGGCGCATTCTCTCCGCGCGCCCGCAGGCCTACGTCATTCTTTCGAGCGGCTACGCCGCGGACCTGGCCCATATAGAGGAAGCCCACCCCGGGCGCGTGAGCTTCCTGCAGAAGCCCTACTCGGGTGAGATGCTGGCTGAGGCCGTGGAGCGGATTGCCGGATCGAGCGGCGGCGACTAACGGCGCCGCTCCGTGATTGTTACGGCTTCACTCAGCCGGAAGCTCAAGCGCGTCTCACTGGCCAGTTCGGCGGGCTTGCCGCGCGTGGCCACGGCCGTACCTGTGCCGGCTGCCGCACCTACGGCGGCCCCGATGGCCGCGCCCTTACCGCCCCCAGCGATGGCCCCGATGACTGCCCCGATGCCCGTGGTAGCGGCGCCGCGCTTCACGTCTTCGCCACGGCTCGATGCCGCCTCCTTGGTGAATGTATCGGTAGCGATGCTAATGCTCTGGCCATCGGAGGTACGAAGTTTTGTCAATGCGATCCCGAGCGAGCCGACGCCGCGCACCCGGCCGGACTCTTTCAGGTCAACGATGCGGCCTTCCAGCCGCGCGCCTCTTTCCGCGATCACCAGGCCGTCCACCGCCAGCGGCTGATCGAGGGTCGCGGTGAACGTATCACCGGGCTGGTTGCGTTCGGTCGAGAGCGCCTCCACCAGGCGAACAGAAAGGGTGGTGCCGGCGGCCAGGGTCACCTTTTGCGGCGGGGCCGGCGGCGGAGGCGGCAGCGGAGGTGTAGGGTCGGCGCGCATAACCGGGCTGGGCTCCGCGGCCGGCTCGTGCGCCGGTGCCGGTGCGGGTGGCGCGGCCTGAGGGGGAGTTGGCGTAATGGGCGCCGGTGCGGGTTGGCTCGCCGCCACGGTGCGCTGCGGCCGTGCGGTTACCTGCTTCTTCGGCTCCGGCCGGGGCGCCGGCTGCTGCTTTTCCGGGAACGGCGTGGGAGCCGGGGGTGTTGCCGCGGGCACGAGCGGCTCGGCCATGGGCAGTGGTTCGGCCTGGGGTTGCTGCTGTTGAGCCACTACGGGCGCGGGTTGCGGCGCCGGCGCGGGCGAACTCTGCATCATCTTCATCACCAGGGCTCCGCCGAACGCCGCGGCGGCAATCATAAGCCCGATGTGGACCGGTTTCATTGTGATTGCTCCTCATCCCGACAGACGCCAGACGCCGGGTTTCCGTTTCTAGCTTACCTCCGTTAAAATTAAGGAATCAAAGACTGAAGCCCCCAATGCAGCATCTGTTTCCACCCGCCTTTCACATCGGCAATATCGCGGTGGCTCCGGCCACGGTGCTGGCCCCCATGGCGGGGGTCACCGACACCATTTTCCGCCGTTTTATCCGCAACCTGGGCGGGTGCGGGCTGCTTATGACGGAGTTCACCAGCTCCCATGGGATCAGCGCCTCCCGCGGCGCCCGCAAGCCCAGCCGTACCATGCGATACCTGGCGTTCCAGCCGGACGAGCGCCCCATCACCGCGCAACTGTTCGGGGCCGACCCGGAGGTAATGGCCACCGCCGCCCGTATCTGTGAGGACCACGGTTTCGACGTGGTGGACATCAACTTCGGCTGTCCCGTAAATAAAGTGGTGAAGTGCAACGGCGGCAGCGGCCTCCTGCGCGATCTGCCGTTGGTCGAAAAACTGCTTCGCACCGTGCGGGCGGCCATCTCCATCCCCCTCACCATGAAGTGCCGTGCCGGCTGGAACGACAACGAGCTCGTGGCCGTCCAAATGGCCCAACTGGCCGAGGATTGCGGCCTTCAGGCCGTGGCGCTCCATCCCCGCACTCGCGAGCAGGGTTATGCAGGGAAGGCGGATTGGAGCCGCATCGCCGAAGTGAAGGCCGCCGTGCGGATCCCGGTGATCGGCAATGGCGACATCGTCACCCCGGAAGACGCCGTTCGGATGGTGGCCGAAACCGGCTGTGACGCTGTCATGATCGGGCGCGCGGCGTCGTATAACCCCTGGATCTTCCGGCAGATTGCGCAATATCTGGCGGGCGGCCGGTACGACGAGCCCACCCAACAGGATCGCTACGGCATGATGCGGACTTATTATGGGATGCTGGCCGACCACAACGCACCCGACGCGGTTGGCCGCATGAAGCAGTTCGCCGGCTATTTCAGCCACGGCGTCACCGGAGGCGCCCGCTTGCGCGCCGAAATCTACCGCGCCGTCGAGACGCCGCGGATTCTGGAACTTGTGGACGAATTCTTCAACGGCCGGACCGAGCCGGCCCCTATCCAGTGAAAAAAGTCAAACTGATTACCGACGGAGCCTGCAAGGGCAACCCCGGTCCCGGCGGTTGGGCCTGCATTCTCCGCTATAACGACTTCAGGCGTGAGCTCTACGGTTGTGAGCCCCGGACCACCAACAACCGCATGGAACTGACGGCGGCCATAGCCGGGCTGCGAGCGCTAAAGGAACCCTGTGAAGTGGAGATCGTCACGGACTCCGAATACGTCAAGAACGGCATTACCAACTGGATTCACAACTGGAAGCGCCGCAACTGGATGACATCGGATAAGAAACCGGTGGTCAATCGGGACCTCTGGGAGGAACTGGACGCCCTCACGGCCCACCACAAGACCACCTGGACCTGGACTAAGGGCCACGCCGCCCACACCGACAACAACCGGGCCGACGAACTGGCCAGCGAAGCCGCCTCACGCCAATTAACCTGCCGCTGAAAGCGTCTCTCTCGCGCGGTAGAATTGGGCATGCCTAACGAGATCTACGCGGAATTCGATACCACCGAGGGCAAGTTCAAAGCCAAGCTCTTCGCCGACAAGGCTCCCCGCACCGTGGAGAACTTTGTGAGCCTGGCAGATGGCACCAAAACCGGTAAGCCCTTTTACGACGGCACCATTTTTCACCGCGTCATCCCGGATTTCATGATCCAGGGAGGCGACCCGACCGGCACGGGCCGCGGCGGCCCCGGCTACAACTTCCCGGACGAGTTCCACCCCGAACTCAAGCACACCAAGCCCGGCCTTCTCTCTATGGCCAACGCCGGGCCAAATACCAACGGCAGCCAGTTCTTCGTTACCGTAGCGGCCACACCGTGGCTCGATAACAGGCACAGCATCTTCGGCGAAGTTACGGAAGGCTACGACGTGGTCGAAAAGATCTCGAGGCTCCCGCGCAACAGCCAGGACCGGCCCAGTCAAGAGGTCAAAATCAACTCCATTAAGATCGTCAAAGCTTGAGCTCGAAATGAAGAGATATCTGTTGCTTCTCGCCGCGGCGGCCTGCGCGATGCTCGCCGCCGACGGCTTCAAGCCGCTGTTTAACGGCAAGAACCTGAACGGCTGGGACGGCGATCCCCGCCTCTGGAAGGTGCAGGACGGCGTCATCGTGGGCTCTACCGAAGGCGTCACCCTCGACGACAATTCGTTTCTGATTACCAGGAAGTCGTTCCGGAACTTCGTGCTGCGGCTCGATATGAAGGTGCGGAACCACAACAGCGGGGTCCAATTCCGCAGCGAAGCGATGCCCAATTGGGTAGTGCGCGGCTATCAGGCCGATGCCGCCGCCAACCCGGACAACTACTGGGGTAATATCTACGACGAGAAGGGCAAGCGCGGCATCATGGTGAACACCTGGAAAGAGAAGGGCAGCCAGGCGTTCAAGAAGGACGACTGGAACACTTACGAGATCCTCTGCGAGGGCGACCACATCCAGATCAAGCTGAACGGCATGGTCACCGCGGACCTTCACGATTCCGCCCGCACCGAAGGCATCATCGCGCTGCAACTGCACAAGGGCCCCGCGATGCAAGCGTCCTTCCGTAACATCGCCATCCGGGAGCTGCGGTAGCGCGTTGCAACTGTCCATCTTCGGCGGCACGTTCGACCCCATTCACAATGCGCACCTTGCCTTGGCGCGCGAAGCCGTGAGGGCGTGCCGCCTCGACCGCGTACTGTTCATCCCCGCCGCTAATCCACCGCACAAAACCGCGGTTACCCGTGCGGGCTACGAGGACCGTTACCGCATGGTGGAACTGGCCTGCGCCGGCGAGCCCGCGTTCGAGCCCTCACGCCTGGAAGCCGGGGAGGAGCGCAGCTATTCCATCCGCACTATAGAAAAGGTGCGGGCACGCATGGGCCCCGGCGTCGAGCCGTTTTTCCTGATTGGCGCCGATGCCTTTGCGGAAATCCGGACCTGGCGCCAATGGGAAGACGTGGTGCGGCTGGTGACGTTTATCGTGGCGAGCCGTCCGGGGCACCAGTATGAGGTTCCGCCGGGTGCGCGGGTCCATCGCCTCGAGAGGCTGGATTTGACGGTATCCTCTTCCGATGTACGCCAAAGGCTGGCCGCCGGAGACCTGACTGTCCCGGTACCCCCGCCCGTGCTGGCCTATCTCCGGGAGCGCAGGCTGTACGGATCCGCCTGAGCGTGGCCCCGCGATACAGCGGTGTGTCCGGCTTGCCCGATTTCGCCCGGGAGCATCTGCTCGCCGGCACCCAGCCCCGTTCCTATCTCTTTGATTCCCCTCATCAAGAGCACCAATAAGCGGGTTGCCAAGAGCCGTGCTTTTACATACCAAACGAAAACAGACAGGTTAGCGCCGCAGTTTGTGCCAGTGGTTCGGAGCTTGGGAGGATTTGTGAACAGGATCAATCGGAATTCATCCACGATCGCAATTGTCTTGATGCTGCTGGCCGGGGCTTTTCCGGCCCTCGCGCAATACACGCTGCAACTCACTCCATCTTCGCTGGCCTTAACGGCACAGGCCGGAAGCACTGCCGCGGTGTCGGGGACCTTGGTACCGTCCACCAACGCCCCCGCTGGGACGCCGGTCGCCTTCCTGGCTTCGGCTGCTACGAGCGCTCCATGGCTTTCGATCAGCCCCGCCAGCGGCAATAACTTGCCTGCGGCTTTCACCGTCACCGCCAACCCGACAAATCTGCCGGCCGGACCGAACGTCGGCAAAGTGACCGTCACGATCGCCGGTGTACAGCAGGAAGTCGTCGTGACTTTGAACCTCGGGCAACTGGCGGCGAGCCCCGCATCGGCGGCTTTCAATTACCAGGTTGGGGGTGCCACGCCTTCCACCCAGTCCGTGCAGATCAGCAGTCCGGCGGCGGTGAGTTTCCGCGTCGAGGCGAGCACTGTATCCGGCGGCGATTGGCTCGAAGCCACGCCCGCGAGCGGTTCCACAACCGTCGGGACCGCCGGGACGGCCACAGCTCTCATCGGCATCAGCCTGAAATCCGCGGCCCTGTCCACTATTGCCGCGGGGACTTACACGGGCAAGGTGACGGTTACTCCGCTGACAGGAGTGACGGTGCCACTCGAAATCCTCGTGACCCTCACGATAGCTCCCGTCCCGACATTGACGGCTACGCCGGGCGCACTGGCGTTTAACGTCCAGACCGGGGTGCCCGCGGTTACCGACCAGCAGGTCATGCTCTCCACTACGGGTAGTCAGTTGGTGTTTGTAGCGACGCTGCCTCCGTCGGCCAACTGGCTGAATGTCTTTCCTTCTAGCGGTTCGGTCACGACCGGCTCGCCCGTGCCCCTGCGGATCACGGTCCTTCCCGACCGCGCGCACGCGGGCAATAACGAGACGGAGATCGTGATCGCGGCACAGGGCGCCACCAGCGTAAGGGTTCCCGTCACCCTGAACGTGAGCAGCGGCCCGCTGTTGACCATGAGCCCTATGGCGCTGACGTTCAACTACCAGATGGGCGACGTGGCCCCCGCCGATCAGACCGTCGCTACCGCGAGCACCAGCACGGCCATCCCCTATAGCGTCACTACGGCGACGTCCTGGATTGACGTGCGGGCGGCCACCGGCGCAACCCCCGGCACCATCGCCATCGGGGTGCGGCCCGGTTCTTTGACGCCCGGTACTTACACCGGCACCGTCACCGTCAGCGCGGCCGGCAATGCCAGCCAGAACATCGCCGTGACCCTGAAAGTGGCCAACGACCCGCTGCTCATGGCGGACGGCACCACAACGCCCGCCGCGCTGCCGTTCGTCTTCCAGATGGGGCAAGCCTACCCGACGCCAACGAATATCGCGGTGTCCCTCACCAGCAGCACCGGCGCGCCGTTGAACTACTCGGCGGGCAGCAACGCGAACTGGCTCACCGCTACCGCTACGGCCGCATCTACTCCCGGCGCCCTCGCCATCTCGGTGAACCCGACCGGGCTGGCAGCGGGTTCCCACGAGGGAATCGTCACCGTGACCGCGACCAACCCGAGTGGGGCCGCAGTGCCGAATAGCCCTCTGAACATCCCGGTGAAGCTGTACGTGAGCACCTCTGCGCTGCTCTTCACCAATTCTCCGACGCCGTTGACTCTGAGTTCGGTCGGCGGCACGCCAAGCGAAAAGGAACTGGCCATCTACAGCACGGGCGAGGCGCTCCGCTGGACCGCCATTACGGAAACTCCGTGGCTTCAGGTGGGTCCGAATATCGGGACCACGGGTACGTCCGCGCCGGTCACCGTAAGGGCCATCCCCGGGCTCCTCGGTCCGGGTAAGTACACCGGCAGCGTGCAAATTTCCGCCACGTACGTATCGAGCGGAGCCGCGGTGCCCAACAGCCCGGTAACGGTTCCGGTGATTTTGACGGTGGCGGCCGGCTCGCTGCAACTCTCGGCCAATTCGCTCTCGTTCACCATGCCGCTGGGCGGTTCCGCACCTACGCAGAACGTCACCATAGCCAGCACCAGTGGAGCCCTGAGCTTCGCCGCCACACCCTCCGCCAACTGGATCTCAGTGGCCGCGACCAGCGGTACCACGCCGGGGCAAATCGCCATCCAGGTGAACGGTACCGGCTTGCCCCAGGGCACTTACCAGGGCACCGTGACCGTTACTTCGCCAGGGGCGGCCAACAGCCCCCAGACCATCCAGGTGAATCTCACGGTCGGGGCCGCCCAGACGATGCTGCTGAACCCGGCGTCTCTAACTTTCAATCATCAGGTCGGGAGCCAGGCGCCGGCGGCGCAGGCCGTAGTCGTCACTTCGACCGGCGGGCCCCTGAACTTCACCGCGGCAGCGGCTACCGCGTCCGGCGGCCAGTGGCTTTCGGTGGAGCCGGTCAGCAGCCCGACGCCGGCTACCTTGGCCATCCGGGTGAATCCGGCCAACCTCGTGGCGGGCAGGTATGAGGGTACGATCACGGTCGCTTCGGCGGCGGCGAGCAATACCCCCCAGACCATTACGGTGGTACTTATCGTAGCGGCGCTGCCGGCCCCGGCCGTAACCGCCATCGCCAACGCCGCGAGTTGGGCGGCCGGTCCGGTGGCCCCCGGTGAAATCGTGGTAATCGGCGGCACCAACTTCGGCCCGACTGTGATGGCCGAACTCAAGCTGACCGCGCAGGGGACCGTCGAGACCACACTGGACAGTACCCAGGTGCTCTTTGACGGCATCCCGGCGCCACTCATCTACGTTTCCGGCACCCAGATCGGGGCGGTGGTCCCGTACGAAATCGCGGGACGCGTCACCACCCGCGTGCAGGTGCGCTACAAAGAGATCACCTCCGCGGCGCTGGAGCTTAGGGTAGCGGATACCGCGCCCGGGATTTTTGCCGCTAATTCGGCCGGCAGCGGCCAGGGCAGCATACTCAACCAGGACTACAGCATTAACAACACGGCGAATGCCGCGGCAAAGGGCTCGGTGGTGGTCGTCTATGCCACCGGTGAGGGCCAGACCAACCCGCGCGGCATCACGGGCAGGGTCACCCCGGGTAACGGCGAGGGACTGGCGAAACCGCTGGTGACCCCTACTGCAACGATTGGGGGCAGGACCGCCCAGGTCCTCTATGCCGGATCCGCGCCCGGATTCGTAACGGGCGTGCTGCAACTCAACGTTCTGGTGCCGGAGGATGCACCGTCGGGATCCCAGCCGCTGGTGATCACGGTTGGGGCCGCGAGTAGCCAGTCCAACATTACTGTGGCGATTCGATAAGGTGGGGCGGGGCAGGCCGGCCTCGGTCTGCCCCATCCTGCCGCAGTTCGAACGGCCTCGGCTGGTCGCTGCAATCCGGGAGCGGCGTCACCGAGTAGTAGTTCAGCCCGTATCGCCAGGAGCGATGCATCTCCCCGATGCAGACCTGGTCCCTCCGGCTCGATATCTCCTCCCACAACGGTCTCGCGGAATAAGCAGTGTCGATCGCCGGGAACGCCGCCGCTTTCAGGAAGAGCACCGCGGCCGCCGTGGAGACGGTCACCGCCACCACCCTGTTGTCTGTCGAGCGGAGCCGCCACACTACCGCAGCGCCAGCCAGGGGAGTCAGCCAGAACCATGAGAATACCGGCGGCGTGGACCGCGACAGGCCTCCCGCCAGCGCTTGGGGAAGCACTTGCGCAGCCACTGGGATGGCCACCAGCATTGCCATCGAAGCTACCAGTACCGAGGCTGTGCGTTTGCTTTCGGCCAGCGCGATTCCCATCAATGCGGTTACGGCGGGCAGCAGCGGCAGCAGGTACCCCGGCAGCTTGTTTGTGGAGGCGGAGAAGAACAGGAATCCGAACGCCGCCCAGGCCAGCAGGAACAGGCGCGTGCGGTCCCGATACAGCGACCGCCGGAACAGCAACACCAGAACCGGGGACCACGGCAGCAGCCCCGCCGCCAGCACCGGTGCGTAGAACCAGAAGGGCTGCACATGCCGCAAGGCTTCGCTCGCGAACCGCCCCACCTGGTGTTCCCAGAAGAAGGTACGTACGAACGGCTCGCCGTTGCGCCACCAGCACAGCAGGTACCACGGCGCGGCAGTGGCCAGGAAAGCCCCTACAGTGAAGGGCCGCAGCCAGTCCGGAAACCGGCGCCAGTGCATGGCGGCGAGAGGCGCGGCGAGCACCAGCGGCACCAGTCCCTTACCGAGCACCGCGATGCCGAGCAGCGCGGCGGAGAGCGGTAGCCGGCGGCGGTCGCCCGTCTCCACCCAATCGAGCGCCATCAGCATGCCTGCAGCGAACGCCGCCGTCATGGGCAGGTCCGTCACCGCCACGTAGGAGAACGCCAGCCAGGCCGCCGAGGTCCCCAGTATGGCCGTCGAGTACCAGGCGGCGCGGGCGCCGAAACGCCGCGAGAGAGCGTGCCAATAAAACGCTAAAAATGCCAGTGAAACCAGCGTTACGGGCAGCCTGGGGGCTAAATTGTCGCTCAAACCCAGCTTGAAAGCCGCGCCCGTCATCCAATAGAGCAGCGCGGGTTTTTCGAACCAGGGCTCGCCCCACAGCCGCGGGGTAACCCAATCGCCCGAGCGCGCCATTTCACGGCCGATTGACGCGTAACGGGGCTCGTCCGGCCCTAGCAGACCCGTGGCTGCCATGCCATGGAAGAAGAGCACGTAGACGATGACGATGACCGCAAGCCCCCGAACGACCATAGAAGGCCATTGTAGCGGCAGAGCCCCCCGACCTTCCCTCCCCTTATAATCGGATTGATGAACCGAGTGCTTGCCGCCGCTCTTCTGCTGCTGCCCTACTGCGCTGCCGAAACGCGCACGTGCGACTGCTCCCTCTCCGACCCCGCCAAAATCGAGACGCGCCAGTGCAGTCTCTGCCGCGAGGCGGAGAAGCACCCGCCCGAGCAGGCCTTCTTTTACCTGAAGGACGTAAACCCGCGGAAGCCGAACCGCTGGCTGGTCCTGCCGCGCGCCCACTTCGATGGGCCCGATGGGCTCCGCTCGATGACCCAGGCCCACCGCACCGCCCTGTGGACCGCCGCCATTGCCAAGGCGCAGGAGTTGTGGGGCGATCAGTGGGCCGTTGCCATAAACGGCGACGAGGTCCGCACGCAATGCCACGCCCACGTGCACATAGGCAAACTGCTCCAGGGCGTCGAGATACCCAATTTCGTGCTGGTGGACGGGCCAGCCGCCATACCCGCGCCGCGCGACGGCACCGGCCTGTGGGTCCATCCCGTCAACGGCAAGCTCCATGTGCATCAGGGTGAGCAGATCACCGAAACCGTCCTGCTAAGGTAAAGGGATGCTCCTGGATATAGCGAAACTGCCGACCCCGGAGAACGCTGCCATCCGGCTGCACCCGTCGGATAACATCGCGGTGGCACGGGTCCCATTGGCTCCGGGTACGGAGGTGGCGGCCGGCCCGGCGCGCGTGGTGGTGCGGCAAGCCATCCCGGCGGGCCACAAGGTGGCTATCGCGGCAATCCAGGCGGGCGATTACGTGCTGCGCTACGGGCAGGCTATCGGCCGCGCGTCGCGTGCTGTTGCGCCGGGGGAACACGTCCACACGCACAATCTTTGTTTCGAGGAACTGGCGCTCGCATACGAATTCCCCGCAGTCGACCGGCCCCTCCCCGCACCGCCCGTGAAAGTCCCCACGTTTTTGGGCTACCGTCGCGAAGACGGCCGCGCCGGCACCCGTAACTATATCGCCGTCGTAGCGGCTAGCAATTGCGCCGCGCACGCTGCCGAACTCATTGCCCACAGCTATCAGGGCACCGCCTTGCCGCCCAATGTGGATGGCGTGGTGGCATTCCCGCACGGCGATGGCTGCGGACACGCCTTCGGCCCCGATATGGACCAGTTCCGCCGGACGATTGGGGGAGTGCTCGCCCACCCCAACGTCTCGGCGGCCATCATCCTGGGGCTCGGCTGCGAGGTGAACCAGGTGGATTGGTACCTGGGAGCCGACGGCCCGCGCGGGCCCGTCACCGCCATGACCCTGCAGGAGAGCGGCGGCACCCGCGCCACAGTGGAGGCCGCTCGCGCTGAGATCGCCGGCTTCATCGAGCGCGCGGCGGCGGAGCGACGGGTCGAGCTGCCGGTCTCGCAAATCGTGCTGGGGTTGAACTGCGGGGGGTCGGATTCGTTTTCGGGCATCACCGCCAATCCGGCACTGGGTGTCTGCGCGGACCTGCTCGCAGGCTGCGGCGGCACAGCCGTGCTGGCCGAGACCCCCGAGATCTTCGGCGCCGAACACCTGCTGGTGCGCCGCGCCCGCAACCGCGCCACGGCCGATAAGCTGCTCGGCTTCATTGCCAGTTACAAGAAGTACCTGACGCGCTTCGGCGAGAGCTTCGACGACAATCCCTCCCCCGGCAACAAGGAGGGCGGCTTAAGCAATATCCTCGAAAAGTCGCTCGGCGCGGTGGCCAAGGCCGGCACCTCCACCCTGAATGACGCGGTCGACTACGCCGAACGCATCACCGGCCCCGGCTTCGTCTTCATGAACACCCCCGGGTACGACCCCGTGTCGCTCACCGGCCTGGCTGCGGGCGGCTGCAACCTGATCGCCTTCACCACAGGCCGCGGCAGCGCGATCGGCTTCCCGACCATCCCGGTGTTGAAACTGGCGAGCAATTCCGCCACCTACCGGCGCATGCGCGACAACATGGACGTGAATGCCGGCGCCGTCGCGGACGGCGACCGCACTCTTGAGGATGTCGGCCAAGAGGTGTTCGACCTCGTCCTCAGGGTTGCCTCCGGCGAGAAGACCCGTGCGGAGTGCCTGGGGCATCGGGAGTTCGTGCCCTGGCGCATCGGTCCGGTCATGTAGGCTTTATTCCAAAAAGTACTTGTTCGATTCACGTGGCGGCGCTATAATCCTGGCATGGCGATTCCCATCCGGCGCGAACCCGCCGCGCTCCACGACCACGCCATGGACAACCTCCGGTATATCCGGGAGACCATGGAGCGCGCGGGGTCCTTTACGGCCGTGCCGGGCGTAGGCGGCATGCTGATCGGTTGTACGGCCTTCGCCGCCGCCGCGATTGCGGGAAGGGCGCAGACGCTCGACGGCTGGCTGGCCACTTGGCTGGTGGAAGGCCTGCTGGCGTGGTCGATCGGGCTTGCGGGCGCAGCCATCAAAGCGCGCCGCTCGCGCGTAAGTTTGCTCTCAGGCCCCGGGCGCAAATTCCTGCTCGGTTTCGCCCCGCCCCTGGCAGTGGGCGGGTTGCTCACTCTGGCGCTTTACAGCGCCGGCCTGGGGGCCGCCATGCCGGGTACCTGGATGCTGCTCTACGGCGCGGGTGTGATCACCGGGGGCGCGGCGTCCGTGCGGGTGGTCCCGCTGATGGGGCTCTGTTTTATGGCTGTGGGCGCCGGCGCGCTGTTCGCCCCGGCGGAGTGGGGCAACTGGTTCCTGGCCGCGGGGTTTGGAGGGGTCCACGTGGTCTTCGGAACCATCATTACGGTGAAGTACGGTGGCTAGACAAAACGCACTTCCGAAGGAAACCAGGAAACTCCGGTTGGCCGAGATCGCAGCCGGGCAGCCCAAGCTCGACCGGCTCATTCATGAGCGGCTGCGGCTGGGCATCGTGAGCGCACTCGCGGCCAACGAGTCTCTCACCTTTAACGAACTCAAGAAACTGCTGGAGACGACCGACGGGAACCTCAGCGTCCACGCGCGCAAACTGGAGGAAGCCGGGTATATCCAGGTCACCAAATCTTTCGAAAACCGGCTGCCCAAGACGGAGTACCGGCTCACCGACTCCGGCCGCCGCGCGCTGGAGCGCTATCTCGACCACATGGAGGCGCTGATCCGGGCCATGCGCGACCGCTAAGGCCCCGGCGCTTTTTTTATGCCCGCTAACTTTACGGATCAAAGTACATTACACGCCGCAATCGTGATGGACGGCAACGGCCGTTGGGCCTCCGCCCGTTTCTTGCCGCGCCTTGCCGGGCACCGCGCGGGCGCCTCCGCCGTCCGGCGCACGGTGGAGGCCTGCCCGGATCTCGGCATCGGCATCCTCACCCTCTACGCTTTCTCCTCGGACAATTGGCGGCGTCCACCCGATGAGGTGGGGGCGCTGATGGACCTGATGGGCTCTTACCTGGCTTCCGAGACTGCCCGGCTCATGGAGAACGGCGTTCGCCTGGAAGTGATCGGCCGCCGCGACCGCCTCCAACCAGACCTCATCCACGCCATCGAACGAGCCGAAACCGCAACGGCCGGGGGGTGCCGGCTGCGGCTGCGGATTGCGGTGGACTACTCCGCCCGGGACCAGATCCTGAGGGCTGCCGCGCTCGCCGCCTCGAACGGCGGGCTCAGCCGGGAGTCACTCTCGCGCCATCTCGGCCCCGAGGTAGACCTGCTCATCCGCACAGGCGGGGAGAAGCGCCTGAGCGATTTCCTGCTGTGGGAGTGCGCCTATGCCGAACTGGTTTTCTCCCCCCGGATGTGGCCCGACTTCGACGCCGCCGACCTGGCAGCGGCGGTGCGGGACTTCCGCTCCCGCGAGCGGCGCTTCGGCGGCCTGCCGGTACCGGCTCCGGCCCGGAACGGCGCCCTGGCCCGCTGGCTGGAGTGAACCCGCGTTGCGCTACAATGCCCTTTCGATGCATCGCCGGGAAGACCTGGAGTCCCTGATCGGGCGCTCGCCGGACCAGTTGACCGTCCGGCAGCGGACCGCCTTCGCCGGCACGTACGTGGCGTTCGAAATCTACACCCCGGCCCGCCTGCCGCTGCGGCGCATTGAGGCGGCCGGAGCGAGCGTCGCGGATTGCGTCCGCCAGTTGCGGGCGCGCGGGCTCGACCCGGCAGGTTTTGAGTTCACCCTGCTGGCTCCGCCGTTCTAGCCTCCGGGGCTGGGTTTCTTCACCCACCCGGGCCGGCCATTTTCGGCTCTAAACTCTGTATTTGCAACGCGCTCGAGTTGGCCCGGCGATTGCTTCGGTAACGCAGACCCCAAGGGAAAGGATCGGTTCCATGTCCACGGCAGTCCAGAAATCGTTCGAAACCATGCGCGCGCTCCCCGGAGACGACGTCCGCCAAATCCTGTGGCGCTTTGCCGGCCGCTATGACCTGCAGATGCTGGTGCAGTCCGCCCGTGCGGTGGCGCGCGGCACCGTGGCCAAACTGGTGGCGGGTGGCGCACGGAACTCCCATGAGTGGACCCCTGAGAAGAACGCCATGCTGAAGGCGTTCGATGAGGCCGGGATCACCGCCGTCTACATGGACCCCGACGAGGGGGGCTTCATCGAAGGACCGAAGAACCTGGCGCTAGCGCTGGTGGCATACGAACTGGCCTGGGTGGACGCCGGCTCCGCCACCGGCGCGCTGGCCGGCTGTCTGGCCCTCTCCCCCATCCATGAGCGCGGCACCGCCGAGCAAAAGCAGCACTATATGTCGTTGTGCGCCCCACCCGCCCCGGGTGAGGACCGCCAGCCCTGGCGCGGCGCCTTCGCATTGACTGAGCCGCTGCCGTACGTGGGTGTTGAAACCGGACTTCTGGGCGGCAAACTCCGGGTCTCCGAATGGCCCGAGGGCGGCGAACCCATCCTCCATGTGGATAAGCGCGGCCGCTTCATCACCAACATGGGCTTTGCCAACTTCGTGACCGCTGCCGTCGAATCCGACGACCCGCGTATCAAGGGCACCTGCATGGTGATCCTGGAACAGGGCGACCCCGGCATTTACGATCGCGGCACCCCGGCGCGCAAGCTGGTGCACCAGCTCTCCTCCACGTGCGACCCGGTTTTCAGCCTGAACGTGCCGGCCAGCCGGATTATCGGCGGCTACACCGTGAAGGACGGGGTTATCGTGCCGCGCTACAACCACGGCGAGGTGATCGAGGCAGTGTTCCGCCGCACGCGCGTGACGGTGGCGATCATGACCTCGGCCAAGCTGTTGAGCGCCGTCGAACCGGTGATTCGGTATCAGCGCGGCCGTTTCCGTGGCGGCGACAGCGCTACCCCCGGCTCCCCCCGGTATGAACTCGGGTTGCAGCTCAAACAGGACACGCTGCACCGGCTGGTGGGGGTGTGGGCCACGGGCGAAGCCAGCGCATCGCTCGGGTTTGCCGCCGCTCGCACGTTCGACGAGCTGGATCCGCTGGAACGCGAGAAGGACCGTATCTTCGCCGAGCAGGGCGTCGGCGGCGGCACCGCCGTGGTGCGCGCCATGCGCAAGGTGCAGAAGGAAGCCGTCGCCTGGCTGGCGAAGCCCGAGGGCGAGCCCGCTCCGCTGGTGAAGTTCGCCATGCTCGATTGCGTAGCCAACGTGCTCTGCCCGGCCTCGAAGCTTTGGAATACCGGCTTCGGCGCCACCATGATGCGGGAAGCCGTCAGCCTGATGGGCGGCTACGGCATTACCGAAGACTGCCCCGGTTTCCTGGGCCACAAGTGGATGGACTCGCAACTGGAGGCCACTTACGAAGGCCCCGAGGCCGTGCAGCGCCGCCAGTTGAGCATCACCATGACGGACGAGTTGTTCCTGGCGCAGTACCGGCAGTGGATCGGGGAGATGCGGCGCATCGCCGCCACTCATCCGGGCACCGGTGCCTGCACTCTGGCCACCGCCATGCAGATGTGGCTATGGACACTTGAGCACCTCCAGAAGTCCACCGACGCCGCGGGCGCCAAGATGTACCATAGCTCGCGCCAGGGCGTGACCTTCCCGCTGGCCGATGCGCTGTGCTGGCTGATGGCGTCGCGTTGCCAGATTCTCGACGTGCTGGAACTGGAGCGCGAAGGCCCCAACAATCCCGTGGTGGCGGAAGGCTTGGCCGGCACCCTGACGTTCCTGACGGACCTCTGCCACGTGCAGACGTCTCGCGCGGCGGGCGAAGTGGGCCGCGTCTGCTCGGAGCTGGTTTTCGGCTATCGCAGCCACCCGGCATGGGATTCGGAAGCCTGCATGAGCTGCTACACAGCCGACGATCTGGACGCGCTGGAGACCATGATGCCGGGTATCGGCAGCCTGGCGCGCGGGTACACCGACGTGATCGAGAATGACGGGTCGCATGCCGATAAGGCAGGCCCGTGCGCGCGGTTCGAAGGTCTCGACCAGTTCACCCGGTTGCGCGTGCGCCTGGACGGCTGCCTCACCGGCGCCCAGCTTGCTAAGGACCGCGCCGCCGAGACCCTGACGAAGGTAATGATCCCCGAGGCGCTGGACTACTAGGCCGCCATGGAAATCGACCGTCAGACTCTCGAAGCCGATATCGTTTGTGTGGGCTTCGGTCCCGCCAGCGGCGGGTTCCTCACGGCGCTTTCGCGCGCCAATCTCGAAAGCCCCACGATGCCCGGTATGCCGTTGCAGGTGATCTGCTACGAGCGCGCCGACGACATTGGTTTCGGGGTCTCCGGGGTGGTGACGCGCGCACGCGGCATCCGCGCCAGTTTCCCCGATCTGGACCTGAATGAAATCCCCATGGCCGTGCCGGTGCGGCAGGAGAAGGTGGTCTACCTGCTCGACCCGGTGGGCGCCAGCCGAAGGTCGCCCCTGTTGCGCGCCGCGGATATGGCGTTGGGCGGGCTGCACATGGCCGGCCGTGGGGCATTCGAACTGCCCTATGTTCCGCCATTCCTGCATAAGCAGGGCGGGGTAGTGCTCTCGATTGGGCAGTTCAACCAATGGGTGGGGAACCAGTTGATGGCCACGGGGGCGGCGCAGGTCTGGCCGGGAACGCCGGTGGCCGAAGCGCTGATCGAGGATGATCGCGTGACCGGCGTGCGCCTGCTCGACCAAGGCACCGACCGCGCGGGCCGGCCCGAAGCCGGCTTCATGCCCGGTATGGACGTGAAGGCGCCCCTTACGGTGGTGGCGGACGGTCCCGTCGGAGCAGTAGGCCGCCAGCTTGATGCCCGCTTCGGTCTCCCGGCGGGGAACCACCACCGCGAATGGGCCGTGGGGATGAAGATGGTGCTCGACCTCGCCGACGGCGTGGACCTCGAGCCCGGGTTCGTGCTCCACACGTTCGGTTACCCGGAGCCGGAGATTTTCGGCTTCCTCTACGTGCACCCGGAGCGCGTGGCGTCGGTGGGGATCTTCGTGCCGTCGTGGTTCCGCAACCCGGCGCGCACGTCCTACCGGTATCTGCAGCACTATATCCAGCACCCGTATTTGTGGCAGTGGCTTAAGGGCGCGCGAATGCGGTCGTGGGGCGCGAAGTCGTTGCAGGAATCGGGCCGGCGCGGCGAGCCGTTTCTGGCCGGCAATGGGTACGCGCGCATCGGGGAGGGCTCCGGCAGCACCAACGTTCTGACGGGTTCCGGGGTGGACGAAGCCTGGACCACCGGGGCCATGCTGGCCCGCGCGGTGATCGAACTGGTGCAGGCCGGCGAGCCGTTCACCCGCGAGAACCTGGAGCGCACCTACGTAGCGCGCCGGCGGGCAAGCTGGGTGGAGAGCGAAGGCCGCATCGCCGAGAAAGCCCGCGATGGGTTCAACCGCGGGGTGGTGACCGGGATGATGGGGATGGCGCTGGCCGGCTTCACGAAGGGACGCTTCTCGCTGGCGGGCGAATCGCGCCTGATGCCCACGGTGGAGGAGTTCTATCGCGGGCGCATCCCTGCCGACGAGGTCGCCGCCCTCCGTAGCGCGTGTTTCGCCAAGGGAGTGGCCTCCCACGCCGCACTCATGGAGCGCGCCGGCTGGCCGCCCGTTCCGTACGACGGGCAGTTGCTGATTTCGCTTCAGGACGCGCTTTTGATGGGGGGCAAAGTGCAGGCGTCACCGGGATACGCCGACCACCTGTCGTTCGTCTACCCGGATTTCTGTGAGAGCTGCAACTCGAAGATCTGCATCGAGATCTGCTCCGCCCAGGCAATCACGCCCGGCGAGAAAGGCGTCCCCGCCTTCGACCGCGAGAAATGTATCCACTGCGGCGCCTGCATGTGGAACTGCACCGAATCGCTCGACGAAGACCCCACCCATACCAATGTGGCCTTCCGGGCGGGCTCCGGGGGACTGCACTCGGCGGAGAACTGAGCGGCTTACCCGCCCGCGCCCTTCCGCTTGGGTGCCGCCTCCTTTGCCTGCTTCGAAAGCGCCTGCTTGGAGGTCGTGCCGCGCGGCTCGCGCTTCAGCGCTTTGGTTGTGGCCGCCGAACGCTTCTTAGAGGTCGCCTGCTTGCGGCCGGATTGCCCCTTTTCGACATCGCGTTCCGCCTGCTTGCGGGTTGCCTCGGATGCGCTCCCCTTTTTCGGGGGCGCCAAGGGCACCCCGGCGCGGCGCGCCTTCGATAGTCCGATCGCAATCGCCTGCTTCGGTGAGCGCGCTCCGTGTTTGCCCTCGCGGACGTGCTCGATCTCTTCCTTTACGAATTCGCCGGCCTGCGTGGTCGGCGCCTTGCCTTCCCGGGCCGCTTTGCGAGCCCTTTCTACGGTCTTCTTTTCCGGCATGGATCTAATATCTGCAATCCGGTTGCCGTCGTGATCCTGATATCATCTTGGGACCGATGGCGCTCAATCGCAGGCAGTGGATCATGGCAGCGGCGCTCGCTCCCGCGGCGCGCCCACAGGAGCCGCAGAGACAGCATCCGTGCGTCCTCATCACGGCGGACCTGGTCCGGGAAATGGCGGAAAAAGCCGCCGGCCCCTTTGCTGCCGAGTACGAGACGATGCTCCAGACCGCGCGGTTGGGCCCGCAAGGGCTCGACAACCAGTGGAGTATCCCCGGCGCCTTCATGGAGGCAGGGCTCGCATGGCTGATTGAGCGCCAACTCGGACGCGATGGCCGCCCCTTTGCCGAACAGGTGCTTGCTGTGTGGCGCAGGCCCGAATGGCAGACTGCCGGGTTGACCCGTCACTTCGGCTGGCAAGGGTTGCTCTACGACTGGCTGTATGATGCCATGACCGAATCGGAGCGCACGCTGCTGGGCGAACTTCTCGGCGAATGGGTTGGGAACTGGTGGAAGACCGCGGAGGTAAACATTCCCAGGGACGGCTGGTGGTACAACCAGCACTGGGGGCCGGCGCACCTCGATATCGCGAACCACCGTGTGGCCCTTGCCGCCAAGCTCTTCATGAGCGCCGCTGCACAGGGGCATGGAGGCCGCTTCGAAGATGCCATTGGCCGCAACCTCGCAACTTTCCGGGAGCGTTACGTTGCCGACGGCATCCCCGCGCTTGAAGAGATGGGCGGCGTCTGGAGCGAATCGAGTGGCCATGGCGGCTACGGCCCGCTGCTCACGGTCCCCTTCGGCGCGGAAGCCGCCCGAACCGCACTGGGGATTGACGCTTTCGAATCCTCCGGCCCGCGCGGCTTCTTCCGCGAGTACATCCGCGCCGCCATATACCCGTTGATGCCGCACAACATGTGCCTGCCCTGGATCGACGATTCCTCAAGCGGCTACCCGCTCCACCACGCCCGCTGCGCCCCGCTCTTCGCGCGCCATTACCGGGACGGTGTGGCTCGCTGGCTGAGCGACCTGGCCTTCGCCCGCGGCTGGCTGAGCAACCGCAACGGCGTGCCGCAGAAGGAAGTCTGGCATCGCATTGCGTGGCTTCCCGCGGATCTCAAACCCGTCAGCCCGAAGGATGCCGGCTGGCCCCTGGCCTTTCATTTCCGAGGCGCCGGCCACGTCTACATGCGGAGCGCGTGGGACGATCCTAACGCCACCTGGGCCTTCTTCGGCGCCGGCCCGTCCTTTGCCGGCCATTCCCGAGACGACGAGGGCCACTTCCTCATCTGCCGCCGCGGCCAGATCGTGAACCGGTCCGGAGGTCAGGGCCATAACGACACCTGCTACTACACAGGCGGCTCCCTGGCCTTCAACATCGTCACCATCTACCATCCAGACGAGGTGATGCGCCGCCGCGAGTATAACGAAAACGACGGCGGGCTCATCCGCCACGTCTATTCCCAGCGCTTTCCCATCGAGCGCGGCCACATCACCGCCTACTGGCATGACGACAATTTGGCCACCTACGCGGCGGCCGATCTCACCGCGGGCTACTGGCCGGGCAAGGTGCGGGAAGTGACGCGCCAGTTCCTGTACCTGCGCGGCGCGGCCGAGTGCTTCGTCATTTTCGACCGCGTGGAGGCCACCGCCGCCGGGCTGCCGAAGGTTTGGTTCCTGCACCTACCCACGGAGCCGGCCATCGACGAAGCCGGCCATACCGCCACCTGGAAGAGCGACATGGCGGGCGATACGGGCGCGCTGTCGGGAGGCGGCAGCCGCGCGGTGCTCCAGTTGCTGGCTCCCAGCCCGGGTAGAATCGGCAGGCGCGGCGGACCCGGCCAGGAATTCTGGGGTCATCCTCACAATCCGGCCGCGCAGTACAACCACACGCTCGACCGTTTCGGGAAGGAAGCCGCAGCTTACCGGCGCCCCCCATTTTCGCCCTGGCGCCTGGAAGTGGAGCCGCTCGAACGGCAGGCCCGGGATACTTTCCTGCACGTACTCTTTGTTGCCGATGAAGGCGGCCCGGCGATCGTTCCCGCCGAACGCGTCGAGGCGGAGGGCCGCGTTGGCGCGCGCATCCCGCTGGGCAGCCGTATCGCGACCGTGTGGTTCGACAAAGAAGGCCCGATCGGCGGCCGCCTCACCATCGTAGAAGGCGAAAAGACGCTCTACGACAAGGACTTTCCGCGCGCCTTGGCGGCGGAGTAGCCCAGCGACTCGCAATCGGCGAGCGTCCAGTCCGGCACCGCGCCGGCGCGGCTGGCTACCACGGCGCCCAGGCGGTTGGCGAAGTCGCCGATGCGCTCCGGCGGCCAGCCCTGGCTCAGGCCGTGAAGGAAGGCCGCCGCGAACGCATCGCCCGAGCCGACCGTGTCCACCACCCGCACCGCATACCCGGGTGCTTCCGCATACACCCCGCCTGCCAGGATCGCACAGCCGTCGGCGCCCCGCGTGATGCAGACGGCCTCCCAGCCGAGGCGCGCGGACCAGTCGCGGCAGAACTCCTCCAGCGATCCGTGCCGCAGCCCGAACATGGCGTCCACGGCTGTCGCTTCGTCGTCGTTCAGCTTCACGACGTTCGCGCGGCGCGTCAGTTCGTCCACCAGCGCGGGGGTGTAGCAGCCGGGCCGCAGGTTGATGTCGTAGAAGCGGCGCGCGGCGGGCATGGCCTCTGTGAGTTCGCGGATCAGTTCGAGGATGCGGGGCTCACTCGCGTGCAGGGTTCCGTGGTAAATCCAGTGCGGCTCGAGAGCGGCCACTCGCGCCCGCGCGCGCGGTCCGATGTGCAGGTAGTCGTATGCCGCGGGGCGGTGTATGGTGAACGACGGCTTGCCCTCACCATCGAGTTGCACTGTGACGGCTCCGGTGGGCGCATCCGGCACCTGCTGGATGTACTCGACGGGGAGACCGATCCCGGCGGCGCGGGCCAGCGCGGCGCGTCCTCTGTCGTCCTGCCCGACCGCGCTCAGGAAGAAAACCTCATGGCCCAGCCGCACGGCATGGGCTGAGAAGTTAAAAGGCGCGCCTCCCAGGCGTTCCGAATCCGGGAAAACGTCCCAGAGCAACTCCCCAACGCTTACGATCCGCATGATTCATCTTAAGATAACCCTATGGGACCCGTGTTGGTTCTGTTACTCGCCGCCGCCATGCCCGACCTTACCGCGCTCAACCGCATGATCGCCCGCTTCGCCCCCACTGAGATCCGCGCCGATACGTCCGTGCTGTCGCCGGGCGACCGCAGGGCGCTCGCGAAGCTCATCGAAGCCTCCCGGGTGGTGGACGATCTCTTCCTGGCGCAGATGTGGAGCGGCAACCAGGCGCTCTACGGGAAACTGCGGAATGACGTCACCCCGCTCGGCAAGGCACGGCTGCACTACTTTCTCATCAACAAATCCCCCTGGTCGTCGCTCGACGATTTCGCGGCATTCATCCCCGGGGTACCGCCGCGCAAGCTGCAGGGCGCGAATTTCTATCCCGAGGATATGACCCGCGCGGAGTTCGAGGCCTGGGCGAAAACCCTGGACCCCGCCGCGCGCCGCGAGGCCGAAGGCTTCTTCACCGTGATTCGTCGCGACGCCGCGAAGAAGCTCACCACCGTGCCTTACAGCCGCGAGTACCGCCGGGATCTGGAGCGCGCCGCCGCCCTGCTGCGTGAGGCCGCCGCCGCTACCGATAACCCGTCGCTGCGGCGTTTCCTCAGCCTGCGCGCCGATGCCTTCCTCTCCGGCGATTACTACGCGAGCGACGTGGCATGGCTCGAACTCGACGCCCCGCTCGACGTCACCATCAGCCCTTACGAAACCTACAACGACGAACTGTTCGGCTACAAGGCAGCTTTCGAATCGTATGTCACGGTGCGGGACAGTCGCGAATCCGCGCGCCTGGCGTCGTTCTCCGCCCGGCTTCAGGAGATCGAGAACAATCTGCCCCTCGATGCGCGATTCCGCAACACAAAGCTCGGGGCGCTGAGCCCCATCCGGGTGGTGAACCTGGTGTTCTCCGCGGGCGATGGCAACCACGGCGTCCAGACCGCCGCTTTCAACCTGCCCAACGACGAGCGGGTGGTACGTGAGAAGGGCGCCAAGCAGGTGATGCTCAAGAATGTGCAGGAGGCCAAGTTCCGCGCCGTCCTGACCCCCATCGCCGCCGGGGTGCTGCCTCCCGCGGAGCGCTCCGCCCTCAGCTTCGACGCGTTCTTCACCCACATCCTGGCCCACGAGTTGAGCCATGCCATCGGCCCGCGCGATATCGTAGTGGCCGGCCGTAAGACCACGCCGCGGCAGGAACTGAAGGAGCTTTATAGCCCTATTGAGGAGGCCAAGGCCGATGTGACCGGCCTCTTCATGCTCGATTACCTGATCGAGCGCGGCCTCGCTGAGGGCAATATGCGCGACATCCACACCACCTACCTGGCCTCCAACTTCCGTTCCGTGCGCTTCGGCGTGCACGAGGCCCACGGTAAGGGTACCGCTGTGCAGTTCAACTACTTCCTCGATAAGGGCGCCTACATCGCCCGCCCGGACGGCACCTTCGCGGTGGACCACGCGCGCATCAAAGGAGCGGTGCGCGACCTCGCGCGGGACCTCCTCACCATGGAGGCCGTTGGCGATTACGCCGCCGCCAGGGAGATGCTCGACCAGCTTGCAGTCATCCGCCCGGAGATGCAGAAGGCGCTCGACCGCATGCACGACATCCCCGTCGATATCGAACCGCTCTTCGTCACACAGCCATGAAAACCCTACTCACTTTCCTGCTGCTCGCCTGCGCCGCCGCCGCCCAGAGCGATCCCTCGTTTGCCCCCGTCGAGGACGCTCCGGGGCTCCCGCGCGTGCTCCTGATCGGGGACTCCATCTCCGTCGGTTACACCCTGCCGGTGCGCGAACTGCTGAAGGGCAAGGCCAATGTGCACCGCATCCCGGTGAACGGCGGCCCCACCATCCGCGGGCTTGAACAGATCGAGCAGTGGCTCGGGGACGGCAAATGGGATCTCATTCACTTCAACTGGGGGTTGCACGATCTGAGGACGGACGCTGATGGCAAGCACCAGGTGCCGCTAGAAGACTATCAGCGCAACCTGCGGCAACTCGTCGACCGGCTGAACAAGACCGGCGCACGGCTGATATGGGCCAGCACCACCCCGGTGCCCGACGCGAAACTGAATCCGCCGCGCAAGAATTCCGACGTCATTGCCTACAACATGGCCGCCCGCCGGATCATGGAAGAGAAGGGCATTCCCATCGACGATCTCTACGGCTTCGCGCTGCCGAGACTGGCCTCCATCCAGCTTCCCGCTAATGTGCACTATTCGAAAGAAGGCTCGCAAGTGTTGGCCGAGCGTGTTGCCGCCTCGATTTTGGCGGAGTTGCGGCGTTGAACCCTATGCAGTGCACACTCGATGAGTTCGAACGCGAGTACGGCGCTCTTCACCTGGTGCATGCGGTGGTGGCGCACTGGGCGTCCCGGACACCGGACGCCCTGGCGCTGATCAACCACGACCGCGGCCGGGAGGTCACGTGGCGCTATTTCGACGAGGCCAGCACGGCGCTGGCCCGTCAACTGGTGAGGATGGGAT
>DATMYF010000022.1:0-78357 GCA_035561075.1 Bryobacteraceae bacterium | reverse complement strand
GGGCTTCCACACCAAAATGGAACTCCTGCAACGCCAGGCATTCGGCTTCCGCAATTTCCAGAACTACAGGTTGAGGGTTATAGTGATGTGTTCTTGAATTTGCTTCAGTGGTGGGGGTGCCCCCATTAATGGCGTAGAGCCCGGGATTGGCTCGGCAATTGGCGTAGAGCCGAGGTGGAGCCACCGGAGGGAATCGAACCCACGACCCGCAGTTTACAAAACTGCCGCTCTGCCAACTGAGCTACGGTGGCTTTCACGCTCATTATCGCAGATCTGGCGAGGCTGTGGTACTGGCGCATCCCTGTTCAAGTCCTTAACAAACTGTTAATGGCAATTTAGCAATTTCGGGCCTCGTCATCCCGTCTATCAATACAGAAATTCCTAGAAGGGAGATCGAACTACGATGCAGAAATCATTGATTGCAATTGCAGCAGCCGCTCTGCTTACAGCCGGTACAGCTTTCTCTCAAGTCCCGGGTTCATGTGGTGGAACCCCTGTGCAGAAGAAAGACGGCACCGGAAAAGGGAAGCGCGCGGGAAAGAAAGCGGGGCCCCAGGACGGATCTGGCCCGCTTCACGAGCCCGGCACGGGCGGTGGCACGGGCGCGGGCAAACGCCTGGGGAGGAAGTAGCTGCTCATCTGATGCATGCCGCGCCGGAGATGTTCTCCGGCGCAGGCCTGCACTTTTTCATTCAGTTCTAGCTAGCCGCGCGCTCTTTTTTTAACTGCTTCTTCAGCTTCCGTGGCAGGTGTTGTTGATCTTTCTTCGGCAACTTTGGTTTCCTCATGGTGTCTAGCAACTGGCAAGCGAGCGGCCAAAGCTGCTGAAGTTGCGCGGCAAGTTTGTGATCGTACCGCACGGGGCGGAGCATAATCCGGTCGCGGAGTGGGGAGTGCGAGGTGGCGCTCCTGGAGCCGTGAACCACCGGCACCGGAGCTGGAGAAGTTTGGTAAAAATTGTGAGGTTGCCCCGATCCGGCACTTGTGCCAGACCGGGGCGCTTTTGAAATCAGCAACCTACCAGCGCTTGCGGCCGTAGCCACCACCGCCGCCGGAACGGCCGCCGCCACCACGGTCTTCCTTCGGGCGGGCTTCGTTGACGTTCATGGTTCTGCCGTCAAGGTCGCGACCGTTTAGGCCGGCAATGGCCTTCTCGCCTTCCGCATCGTTGCTCATCTCAACGAATCCAAAGCCTCTGGGCTGCCCCGAGTCACGATCGGTGACGATGTTGACGCGGTCAACGGTGCCATAAGCTTCAAAAAGTGAACGGACGGAATCTTCCGTCGCCCCAAAACTCAGGTTTCCTACAAAAATGTTCTTCACGTTAGTTTCCTTTGATTTGAGGGCGGCTAATTGCGGGCAGACAAACAAGCGGAGAAAACGCCGGAGGCATGCCTTCAGTTGGCGAGACGATCAAACCTCCTTCAGTCTACCAGCAAAAAGAGGAACTGTCCAAAATAAGGTGTATCGGGCAGCCCTTTTCGCCTGCTATCGCGGCGGCGCGGTTGCAGCGCTCCGTGGCGGCGGTGGCAGCGGCACCCCGACCACCAGCTCCGGAGTGCACCCGGGCCAGACCTGGTTCAGCATGACGGCGAGATAGACCTTGCCCTTCCACGGATCGCAGATTACGCCAGCCGGACCCCATGTGGCCGGTTGCGCGACATTACTGCCCGCAACCCGGCCCAGGGCCACGAAATTGTGATCTTTCGGTTTGGCGAACTGCATGAACTCAACCGGAAGAACGTTGTTTCGGAGCAACCACTGATACGCAATCGCCGACTGCTCGCCACAATTGCCGCAGCCCGAGGCTTCTGCCCACATAGCCGCAACGTTAATTCTCTCGGCGGCAGGCTGGCTGTTGTAAAAGCCCGTCCGGTAGCTGTCCCGCATCTCAGGTACACACGATCGGGAATCGAGGCCGCTGGTGAAAATGTCCCAGATGTGGTTGTCGGCACCGTCCACCATCTTCGATTTAACGTAGGCCACCGCAAACTGAGCCTGTTCCAGATAGTACCCGGCAGACCTCATCTCGCAATCCCAGCCTCCAAACGGACGATCATACCCGAAATGGTCGGTGCACGGCAATGTCGACCTGGGCCAAGTTAGCGCAGGCGACGGTCGAACAGAGCGTAGGCGATCTGCCGCATTTCGTCAGGAAAATCGTGCGGGCAGTCGGGGTGCTCCACGGTAAGGTTCTCCGGCTTCCCATAGAGCGTGTAGACGCGGCGCGCAGCCGCGACTATCTGGTCGACACTCTTCCACTTGAAATTCGAATCCTGAAGCGGCGCGCTGATGAAACAGGGGCGCGGCGCAAGTGCCGCGACCATCTCGTAAAAATCGAACGGTATGTCGGTGAGGCGATCGGCGTACTCGGCGAGCTTGGGCATGTAACGGTCGCTCGTCCAGCCTTTGATCTTACCGTCCATGTAATCCACGTAGGAATCGAGGCCGCAACTGGACACCACCGCCCGGATGCGCGGATCGAAGACCGCGGTGTATACCGAGTTGTGACCGCCGAGCGAATGCCCGATGGCTCCGAACGCGCCTTTTCGGACGTAGGGAAGCGTCTCGAGCAAGTCGAGTCCGCGCATGTTGTCGCGGATGGCCTTCATGGTGCCGCTTTGGTAGCCGAGCGCCTTGAGATCCGGTTGATAGTTGGCGAGCAGCGGATAGGAGGGCGCCAGCGTCACGTACCCACGCTCGGCAAGTTCCGAAGCATACTGCCGGTTGGCTTTCCCGCCGAGCCCGACCACCACTTTGTGCCCGATGGTGTTCTCGGTGGGATGCAGGCATAGCACCGCGGGCGCCTGCTTTCCGGACTTCTCGGCCGCCTTGGGTACGAGCAGATATGCGGGGACACGCCCGCCCGGTTCGGAGGCGTAGGTCACCAGCCGCCGCACGTACGAGCCGGCATCGGCTTCCTCTTCGACGCGCATGTCGAGGGGACAGTCCTTCTGCTTGCCCGGCAGGGGTCCCATCACCTCTTGCATGGCGCGCAGGATTTCGGCGCGGCGGCGCTCCCAATCGCGGACGTTGCGGGCAGTCTGCACGCGTCCCTTCTCGTCATGGTAGAGCAGAGGATTGCGACGGTCGAGCCGCGCGGGGCGGTCCACGGGCGCGGCGTGTGCGCCCACGGTCCAGCCGGCGGCGGAGAACAGAAACGTGCGGCGGGCGAAGTTCGCGTTCATATTGCCTCAACTTTACCACCCCAGGGAGGGCGGATTTGGGGGGTGCTGCGGGTTAAGATTAGCAAATGCACAAGCTACTCGCCGGGGTCCTGCTCACGGCCGCGGCCGCGCTTGCCCAGACCGCCGGCCCGGCATGGCTTCCGGTCTCCGATTCGCGCTTCGAAATCAACGGGCTCCCCTGGCTCGCCGAAAACGAGAACCAACTCATCCGTCTTCCACTGCGGCTGAAGGACGCGGTGCCGAAACCGGTCTGGGGACTGGCTCAGTCGCCCAGCGGCGGACGCATCCGCTTCCGCACCGACTCGAACACGCTCGCGATTCGCCTGGAGTACCCGTCCGCGCCCAACATGCCCAACATGCACACGTTCGGGCAGACCGGGGTTGACCTGTACCTGGATGGCATCTACCTGAGCACCGCAAAAGCGCCCTTGAAACTCGAGCCGGGAGTGCCGGTCGAGCACACCTACTTCGATTTCAAGAGCCAGCCGCGGAAGGAACGCGAGGTCACCCTCTACCTGCCTTTGTACATGGGGGTGAAGGTGCTGGGGATCGGGCTCGATAAAGACGCGCGCATCACTAAAGCCAAACCTTTCGCGCTACCCAAGCCCATCGTCTTCTACGGGACCTCGATTACACAGGGCGGCTGCGCCAGCCGGCCGGGTATGAGCTACCAGGCCATTCTGGGGCGTATCCTAAACGTGGATTACGTCAACCTGGGCTTCTCGGGAAACGGTAAGGGTGAGCCGGTGATGGCGCGGGCGCTGGCGGAGATCGACGCGGAGTGTTTCGTGCTCGATTTCGCTCAGAACAACGGCTCCGTGGAGTCACTTCAGAAGGTCTACGACCCGTTCATCGCGACGCTCCGGGAGAAGTACCCGGAGATCCCCATTCTCTGCGTAACGCCGATCTCGAACTCACGCGAGGGGGCCACTGACATTCCGCCGGAGATGATGCGGCGGTACATCCGGCAGGTGGTCAGCAAGCGGATCGGCGCGGGTGACGGCCACCTGCAACTGATCGAGGGAACCGACCTGCTCGGGCCGGACCGCCTGGATGGACTGGTGGACGGTGTGCACCCGAACGACCTGGGGTTCCGGTGGATGGGCGAGGGCATGGCCGCCCGCGTGGCCAAGATATTCGGTCTCAAGCTGGAACAGGGGCGCTGAGCCACCTCAGCCGCGGGGAAGAAGCGCCAGCCGCGCAGCCCCCAGCAGGCCGGCATCTTCCCCGAGTGTGGTCACTTCGATCTTGACCTTAGTCACCGCGATGGGTTGCGCCCAGCGGGAGACGCCTTCGCGTATGTGGCCGAGCAACAGGTCCGCCGCTTGCATGAGACCGCCTCCGAGGACGATCATCTCGGGGTTGAGCAGGCTGATGAGGTTGGCGATGCCCATGGCGAGGTAGTCGGCGGCATGGTCGAGCGCGGCCCGGGCTAATGGATCACCGCGGCGGGCCGCCGCCACCGCCGCTTCCGCAGTGGAAGTTCCTGCCCGGCGGGCAACGGCAGGACCCGCCGATTCCGCTTCCCAGCAGCCCATCTGGGCGTATTCGCTTTTCCAGCGCGGGTCGAGCGCGAACCAACCCGCTGCGCCGGCAATACCGTGCGCGCCCTTCACGAGACGCCCCGCAGATAGAATGCCGACCCCGATCCCCGTCCCGACCCCTACAAAGACCACGTCCGCCAAACCGCGGGCCGCCCCGAGCCACTGCTCCCCGACCACGTAGCCCGAGCGGTCGCTGTCGATCACCACGGGGATGGATAGCTGCGCGGCCAGCATGTCGCCGAGCGGCACCTCATCCCAGCCCCACAGGTTCGGCGCCCAGGCCATTCCGGTCTGCCGATTGTAGATCCCCGGGACGATCACCCCGACCGCATCGGCGCCGGTACGGGCGGCATCCCCGGCAATCCGGCGGACGGCGGCTTCGGGCGAATGTTCGGCGGGTTCTTTGGTGCGCGACCGGATGGCGCCAGATTCATCGACGGTGGCGCAGGCCGTTTTCGTTCCCCCGAGATCGACGGCGAAAACGCTATTCATGCGGTGTGAACCTCCCGGTCAGTCCGCGGAGAGATTCATAATACCGCGCGGTTCCCGGAGAAGGGCGGCCATCGCGCCAGCGTAACCGCCGGGGTGGAAACTCTTCGGGTTCATCACCAGGTTCATGGCGCAGCCTTCGATCAGGCCGGTGGCGACACTGGCGAGGGCTCCGGGCGTCACTCCCCGGTAGCGCTGCGGAGACTCCGCCACCACCGCCCGTGCGAGCGGCACATAGGACCGCCGGTAGCGGCCCAGGGCGGCGCGGATCTTTTTGCGCATCAACTCGTCGTTGTGGGATGCCGTGAACCAGTAGTCGAAGAAAAGTTCGATCTGTTCGCGATGCCGCGGCATGGTTTCGATAGCCTCTCGGATCGCTTTCGCCATGCACACCTCGGCGAGACCGGGCTCGGGAATTTCCCGGATAGCGTGCGCCAGGATGGTCTGCGCCAGGAGCCAATCGAGCAGGGCCAGCAGCAACTCCTGCCGGTTCCGGAAGTGAAAGAACAGCAGCCCGTTGCTTACCCCGGCATCCGCGGAGACTTCGCGGCTGGTCAGCCCGGCCACCCGGCGGCGCAGCGCGACCCGGAAGGCAGCCTGCAGAATCTCCTCACGGCGCTCATTCTCGGGCGATTTCTTACCGGGCACGCCACCTCCTATTGATCACCTGCTCAATAGCATGATATCTTGAATTGTTGTTATTGAGCAAGTGCTCAATAGAAAGGGAAGCGAATGCTGGCGCATCGTGGCGGCTTAGTGGCGGTGGTGGTGCTTTCGTCCGCTCTATTGTCCTGCCGTGGGGCGAAAACCGGCGGCGACGCCGCTGCACGTGAGACGCCGGTCTCGGTTCGCGTGGAACGGCCGGAACGCATCGAGCGGCCGGTGCTGGTGGCCGCTAGCGGCACCGTGGAGGCGCATGAGACCGTGGACCTCGGTTTCCAGGTGGCGGGCCGGGTAGCCCGAGTCGGGGTTGAAGAAGGCCAGCCGATACGGAAGGGACAGATTCTGGCTGAACTCGACGCCACCGACTATCGCTTCGGCCTCGAAGGCGCCGAAGCCCAGGCGTCGGCGGCCCGTGCAACCCTCGACAAAGCGCGCAATACGGCGCGTCCGGAGGAGTTGGAACAGGCTAAAGCGGCCTACGACCGCGCTCAGGACGATTACAACCGCTATCGCCAGTTGTACGAGCGCAAAAGCATGGCCCCGGTGGATTTCGCCAAAGTGGAGGCAGCCTGGCGCGCCGCCCGCGCGCAGTACGAGATGGCCCAGAACGGCGCGCGGAAAGAAGACCGCGCCGCCGCGAGCGCCGCGCTGGATCAGGCGCAAGCCCAGGTCGCGGTGAATCGCAAGCGCATGGCGGACACGCGGCTCACCGCGCCGATTGCGGGCATTATCGCCCGTCGCGGTGTGGACCCGGGCGAGATGGTGTCGGCCGGGATGCCCGTCTTCACTATTGTGAACATGAGCCCCACACGGGTGCGTGTGGGAATTCCGGAAACGGACATTGGCCGGGTGCACATCGGCCAGCGCGCCACCGTGACGGTTCCGGCCCTCGACGAAGCGGCATTCCAGGGCAAGGTCGACGTGGTGGGGGTGGCGGCGGATCCGAACTCCCGCACGTTCACCGCCAAGATCGTGGTGCCGAACCCGGGTAATGCCCTCAAAGCGGGAATGATCGCGGAAGTGGGGATCGAGGGCGCGGGCACAATCAATGTCCTGACGGTTCCCGGAGAGGCCATCGAGCGCGATCCCCAGGGCGCCACCCTTGTCTACGTCTATTATCGCGACCGCGGGCGGGTGCATGCGCGGCGCGTGGAGATCGGGACGGTTCGCGGGCAGCGCATCGAGATTCGCAGCGGGCTGGCGGGGGACGAACAGGTGGTGGTCGCAGGGCGTCAGAAGCTGCGTGAGGGCGCAGCCGTCGAGGTGGTGCGATGAATCCGGTCCGCGGCTCCTTGCGGCACACGCAGGTGACTATCGCGCTTACGGCCGTGCTGTGCGGAGCAGGGCTCTATGCGCTCGCCAAGATGCCGCGGCGCGAGGACCCCAAGATCACCATCCGGACCGGTTTGGTTTCGGCGCTATATCCGGGGGCTACGGCCGAGCAGGTGGAAAAGCAGGTGGCCGTCAAGATCGAGGAGCGGCTGTTCCGGTACGCGGAGGTTCGCAAAGACCGCACGTTTTCGACCAGCCGGCCGAACATAGTCATCATTAATGTAGAGCTCGAGGACTGGGTCAAGAACCCGGATACGTTCTGGTCGAAGCTGCGTCACGACATGAATCAGCTTCGCGCGACGGAGCTGCCCGAAGCGGTCCGCGGCCCGGTGGTGGATTCGGATTTCGGAGACACGGTGGCGGTGCTGCTCTCGATTCGCGGCTCCCGCTACGGCTATCGGGAGCTGAAGGAGTACTCGCAACGTATCGAGGAATCGCTGCGGACGCTCCGCGCCGTGGCGAAGATTCGCCGGGTTGGAGAGCAGCAGGAAGACATCCGCATCACCAGTTCGCTCGAGCGCCTTTCGCAGTACGCCGTAAACCCCGTCAAGATCATCCAGGCGTTGCAGGGGCGCAATGCCGTGCAGTACGCCGGGACGCTCGACACGGAGCAGGGAAGCGTGCAGCTCAACCCGAACGGCGCCTTCCAGACCGAAGACCAGATCCGCAGGGTTATCATCGACGTCTCACCCCTCACCGGCCAACCGGTGCACATCGGTGATATCGCCCACGTCGAGCGCAGCTATAGGGATATCGAATTCGCGACGCGCTTCAATGGCGAGCCGGCGATTATGCTGGCGGTTGAGATGCAGGAGGGCCGCAACATCGTCGAGTTCGGCGACGCCCTGCGGAAGAAGGTGGAAGAGGTTAAGCTGATCCTTCCGCCGGATTTGTCCATCGACTTCGTGGCCGACCAGCCGCGCGTGGTGGGGGATCGCATCTCGCACTTCATCCGCGAATTCGGCATCGCGATTATCTCGGTCGTGCTGGTCACCATCCTGCTGTTGCCCTTGCGTGTGGCCTTGATCGCCGCTCTCGCGATCCCCGCTACGGTGGCAACATCCTTCGGGCTGATGAACGTCTTCGGCATCGAACTGCACCAGGTGTCGATTGCGGCGCTGATCGTGGTGCTAGGGATGGTGGTGGACGATGCCATCGTAATTGCGGACAACTACGTGGACCTGCTCGACCGCGGCATGCCGATCGCGGAAGCTGCGTGGCGCAGCGCTTCGGACCTCGCGGTGCCGGTGCTTACCGCAACCCTGACCATCGTGGCTTCCTTCCTGCCGCTGCTTATGCTTTCCGGAGCGGTGGGGGAGTTCATCCGCGCACTTCCGTTGACCGTGGCGATCGCACTGCTCTCGTCTTTTGCCGTGGCCATGCTGGTGACGCCCTTGCTCGCGCGGTTCTTTATCAAGAAGGGTCTGCATGAGGATGGCGCAACGACAAAACGCGGCTTCAACCCGCTGGCCGTGATGCAGCGGAGCTACGGGCTTACTATCCGCTGGGCGATGAGGCATAAGAGCCTGGCCGTGGCGGGGGCTGTCCTGGTGTTCATTGGCGGAGTGGGACTGCTGCGCTTCGTCCCCCGGCAGTTCTTCCCTTCGGCCGAACGCAACCAGTTCGTCATCGACGTATACACACCCGAGGGAACCAGAATCGAAGCGACCGACCAGGTTACGCGCCGCATCGAGAGTCACCTGCGAGGCGTACCGCTTGTACGGGACTTCTCTACCTTCCTCGGCGGCAGCGCGCCGCGCTTCTACTACAACGTAAACCCCCAGCAACCGGCGTCGAACTATGCGCAGGTGCTGGTGAACACGCGGGCCGAGAAGGGCACCCCGGAACTCGCCCACGAGTTGCGCGACAGGCTGGCGCGGATCGCGCCGGAGGCCAGGGTGATTGTCCGGGAATTGCAGCAGGGGAATGTGATGGAAGCGCCCGTCGAGGTGAGAGTTTCCGGCGACGACCTGGGCACCCTCAAGGCACTGGGGCAGCAGGTGGAAGGGATCGTGAACCGCACGCCAGGCGCCGTCTACACCCACACCGACTTTCACGAGGACCGCTGGCAACTCAGGATCGATGTGAAGGAAGAGGTGGCCAACCGGCTCGGGCTGAGCAACGCCAACATCGCGCGGCAGCTTGCGGGCAGCTTCGAGGGCCTGCCGGTAACCACATTTTGGGAAGGCGGCCGCGCGGTGGATGTCACGCTGCGGGTGGATGAGGATCGCAGGCGCTCGTTTGAGAACGTCCAGAACGCGTACGTGACGTCGCTCCTCACAGGCGCCCGGACTCCCGTGCGGGCGGTGGCGGACCTCTGGCCCGAGTGGGACAGCGGACGCATCGTACGACGCAACGGCGTTCGCACCCTCACCGTCCGGACATTTCCCGACGAGCATCATCTGGCGTCGCAGGTGCTGGCCGCGGCGCGTCCCAGGATCGACGGCATGGCGCTGCCGGCCGGCTACCGCATCGAATATGGGGGCGAACTGGAACGCCAGGCCGAGACATTTTCCGAGATGGTGCGGGCGCTGGTGGTGAGCGTGGCCGCGATCTTCCTGATCCTGCTGTTCCAGTTCCGGGCCATTCCGCAGTCGCTGGTAGTGATGGCGTCCATCCCGCTGGCGTTTCCCGGCGCGGTGCTGGGGCTGCTCGTCACCAACAACCCCTTCGGCTTCACGGCCTTCATGGGGATTGTCAGCCTGGGCGGTGTGGTGGTACGGAATGCCATCATCCTGGTGGACTATATCGAGGAACGCCTGCGGGGCGGCGCGGCTCTGGAACAGGCTGCACTTGAAGCGGGCGAGCGGCGGCTGCGCCCCATCTTCCTGACTACCATGGCGGCTGCCGTCGGGGTGACCCCGATGATCATTTCGGGTTCGAGCCTCTGGTCGCCGCTGGCGAGTGTGATTGCGGTCGGGCTCCTGGTATCCACGCTGTTCACCCTGGTGGCTGTGCCGGTGATCTACGTTCTCGTGATGAGGCGGACCTTCCGTGCGCCGGCTGTCGCGGGAGCGCTATTGGCGGCGCTGGTCCTGGCGCCCAACATGGGTGCGGAGCCGCGCCGGATCACGCTTGAGGAAGCGGTTGATCTTGCGACAAAGAACAACGCGGTTGTGAAGCTCGCGTCCCTCAAGGTGGGGGAGGCGCAGGCCAGGGAAGCGCAGGCGCGCTCGCACTACTTTCCGCAGTTATCGAATGAATCCAACTACTACAACATCGTCGAGAAGCAGCGGCTGGAAATTCCCCGGGGAGCGCTGGGCGTCTCACCGCAGGCCGGGCCGATCCCGGTAAACGCAGTAACGATCTTCCAGGGCGGGCGTTCGCTGGGGCTGTTGCAGACTTCTGTGGGGCAGCCGCTCACCCAACTCTTCCGGATCCGGGAAGGCCATGCGGTGGCTCGCGCCGATACCGCCATCGCGGAGACTAATGTCGAGCGCGCCCGCAACGAGATCGCGGCCAAAGTGAAGGAACTGTACTACACGCTCCTGGGACTGGAAGCGCGGCGGAAGGCCGCCCAAGCCGCCATCACGGCTGCGGAGGAGCGCCTGAAGGAAGGGCGCGACGCGGTGGAAACCGGTGCCGCGCTCCAGGTGCGCGCAATGCAGGCGCGCGCGTCATCGCTCGAAGCACGGCAGGCGAATCTCACGCTCGATATCCAGATCGACGACGCCACCCTGGAGTTCAACGAATTGCTGGGGCTCCCGCTCGATACTCAACCGCAACTGGTCCGAGACGAGAAGCCCGCGGCCGTTCCAACATCCGCTGAGAGCTATGTGCGGACGGCCGTGGAGCGCAACCCCGAAGTGATCGCTGCCGAGCAAACGGTGGACAAAGCGCGACACGGCTTAGGTGCGGCGAAGGCCGAGCGGATCCCGGAGATCGGGGCATTCGCGCAGCATATTTATCAAAGCGGCGTGCCGTTTCTGGCACGTAACAACGGTGTGGTGGGCCTTCGGATGACGTGGAACATCTTCGACGGGGGCCGTCGCGAGGGGCTCATCCGCGAGCGGGAAACGCAAGTGGCACAGGCGGAGGAAGAACTCCGGCGCATCCGCCGGCGCGCCGAAATCGACGTCGAGAAGGCGTTCCGCCGCGTTCAGCGTGTCCACAATCTCACGATAGTGGCTCGGGAGGCGCTGGCGCTGCGGCGTGAGGCCCTGCGGATCTCCGGCGACCAGCTTGAACTGGGCCTGGGAACACGCGCCGCTTACGAAGAGAGCAACGCCGCGGCAGCCGCGGCCGATGCGGACCTGCTTGCCGCCGAGTATCAGGTGCAGGTGGCGCTGGCGGAGTTACAACGTCTAGCGGGGATGCGGCACGTAGTAGTGGCCACGGGAGGCGCTGCGGAGCAAAAATAGGAATGGAGGCCAGTTCATGAGCTTGTCGACTATCCGGACCTGCCCTTCATGCGGCGCGCAGAACCGTGTACCATCCAGGCACCTTGCCGATGACGGCCGCTGCGGCTCCTGCAAAGCCACTCTTCCTGCCGTCAACTCACCCCTTGACGTGGATGCCGCTCGTTTCGCCGACATCGTGCGGGAAGCGCGCGTTCCGATCCTGGTGGACTTCTGGGCTTCGTGGTGCGCGCCTTGCCGCATAGCAGCGCCGGAGGTCAGCGAACTGGCCCGGGAATCGGCGGGCAGGGCGCTCGTGCTCAAAGTGAACACCGAGGAGCAGCCCGAAGTCGCGGCCCGGTTTGCGATCCAATCCATCCCGACGTTTGTGGTGCTGCGCGACGGGCACGTGGTGCTTCAAAGGTCGGGCGTAGCGCCTCGGGCGGAGATGCGGCGTTGGCTGGACGCAGCGAGCGCCGCCTGATCTGCGGTCCTATTTTGATATCACGCGCGCAACCTGGCCCGCGTCGTCCACTTTGATCACCAGGCGCCCCTCTCCGGTTAGGCCGCCGGCTGCAATCTTCCCGGTCTTACCCGCGCCCCACCAGGCGGCGACCTCCGTTCCGGCTATGCGGAATCCGACCGAATCGCCCGATTGGAAGGTTTCGATCGCAGGCTGGGTCTCCTGCTCCCGATAGGGAGCCATCACGGAGAGGAACCGGATCTCGTCCGTGGGCGCCTGCGTTTTGGCGGCCAGGTGCCACTGGTTGGCGAACCGTGCCGCGCATTCCTTCGGCTTGTCGGCGCAGCCGCTGCCCTCGATCTCCGGGGCCACTGCGAAGCGGTCGGTTTGCGAGAACGCCACACCGCGGCTGGCGATCATGCGAAGCACCAGGCGCGCCTCGCCGTCATGCACCCAAATCGTGCCCGTACGGCTATCCGTCTCCATGCGATTGACCGCGTGCAGCAGCCAGTCGAAGGTGGCGGGTCCATCGGTCTTCAGATAATCGTGAACCACGAGCACGGGCTTCGATTTCGAACCCACGAAGGCAAGAGTGCGCTCGAAGGTTTCCACCTGTGGTGTTGCGGGCGGCACAGGTTCCCGGAGCGACTTCAGCCACAACTGCATCACACCCTTGGATAGCGGCTGGTTATAAGCCTGGGCCGCGCTCCCGCGCACCAGGGTCACCACCCCGTGCCGCTCGAAGGTTTGGATTTCGCCGTTGGCTGCCCAGGTTCCGGGCGGCTGGCCCCGACCGTTCACCAGGATGCCGTTGTGCGCACGCGTCTGCCGGGTCCAAAGCTGGTCGTGCGGGCTGCCGTACCAGGGATAGTAGCCGGTGTCGATCAGCAGGGGACGTCCGTAAGCATTCAACTGGAAGGTGTTCTGGTCGCCGTGGCTGTGGCTGAACGAGCCGAAACGGCTGGACTTGAACAGCGCCCAGACGTCGTTCCTGGCATCGCCCAGGGCGGAGTGCATCGCCACCCAGCCGATGTCCGCGAGGTGGCGAGATCCATCCAGGTTTGTGGGCGACCGGACTTCACGCTTGGCCGATTCGGGCCTGGCCCGCACCACGGCGCCGACATCTTCAATCAGGAACTCGCGCCACTGACCCTTCTCTCTTACCGGCGTCTCGGCGGGAATGGATTGCGCGTGCCACCTCAGCACGGGGTCGTCCAGCACGTCGGCGAATCTCTCCACCAACACCTGCTGGCTCTCGGTCGGGCCGCGGTCGCCGCCGTCGCCGAAGGCGCCGCGGGTTGAATAGGGCGGCTGAAAATAGACCGGCATGTAGCCGGTGTTCCGGTAGAACGGCCGGCGGAAGAGATCCACGTCGGTAGCGCCGCGCAGCGCCTCCCCGAACGTGGTCAGGTAATAGACGTAGGCGGACCAGTAGCCCATGCCCTGCGCCCAGCCGCCTTCATCGCCGCCCCACCCTGGGTACGAGGTGAGATAGCAGCGAATCACGTAATCCAGCCACTGCTCCGCCTCCGGGATGTCTCCCAGGAAGGCCAGGCCGGCGTTGCCGAGGAAGGCCAGCAGGCGTCCTTCATGGTTCGAAAACGGATGCGAGTGGAAATCCTGCTGCTTGAAGGTGTTGAGGGTGTCGTTGCCGCGCACGGTCATGGCCGCGATCACCTTCTGGCGCTCCTCGGGAGTGAGCTTGTCGCCTACCCAGTCCCAGCCGAGGGCCATGCGGTCCAGAATCGGCATGGCGGCCTCGGTATTACCGTCGGATCCGTTGGGCTGCTTCAGTCGGAAGCTGGTGGAGCCCTTGGGGTTCCAGCCGGCGATGTTCACCATCCAGCGCCGCGCCGCCTCCAGGTACTTCGGGTCGCCGGTCAGCCTGTACGCAAGGGCCGTGCGGGCCACGTGGGCGCTCCCGATCTTCGCGGGCAGGTACATGCGCCGCCACTCGACCACCGAGAATTGGCTGCTGGAGTAGCCGGCAGGCTCGGGGTAAAGTTGCTCAGCCAGCGCCGCATCGGCCGATTCGATGAAAAACTTCCACCACTTCACGTTGCCCGCCGCCACCGCGGCCTTGATTTCCTGCGGCCGATTGCCTGCCAGGAAGATGCGGGGGCGAACCTTTGCCAAACTGTTCCTCAAGCGCGCCATGTCCGGCATAGGCAGTTCGGGCACGCCTGCGGGCATGGTGAACCGGCGGGTTCTCGAAACGCCCGTGGCGCGCTTGTCCGCATCCAAATACGCCACTTGCCATTCGTAGTTCCCGGGGGCCAACACGCGATTGTGCGCGTAGATGGTGGAACTCAGCGGCTCGCTGGAGATGACGGCCGCCCCGCCGGGTTTACGCAACTCCAGGCGGTACGCTTTGGACCCTTCGGCCGGGTTCCAGGTGAAACCCGGCGGGTTTACCCCGGCTTTGAGGCCATCCCCAGGGTAGGGGACCAGTTCCTGCGGGCGCGGTTCGCGCTCAGCGACCGCGACCCTTTCCGTCCAGACCACCGAGGGGCCGCAGCCCGTAAACAGCGTGGCGGCTAAAATCAGCAGGCATGCGAAACTGCTCGTTCGAAACGGGTGCATAGACTGGAGCGCCTCCTGTCGCGCTACACATAGCCTCAGAAGAACCGGTAGTAGAAGGCCACGATCGCCGTCACGATCACGCCCGTGTGGATCACGTCCCAGTGATTCCAACTCGCGCGCGTCTCGGCAATCTGCTTCGGGCTGCCGGATCCCCAGGTCAGACCCTGAATCTCCGCCGGGTCTCTCGGTTTTGAGAACCTGCTGACTAGCAGCATCACGACAATGGTGAAGAAGAACAGGAAAATGCAGTAGTGCAGCCAGTTGACGGCCACCACCCGGTAGAGCAGGCCGTTGTGGTCCAGGCGACCCTGGAAGATCACCAGCACCAGGCGCAGCATTCCCAGCACGAACCCGCTCACCAACCCGACCAGTCCCGCAAGACCGGTGGTTCGTTTGGAAAAGACGCCTAGCAGAAAGACGGCTGCGATCGGCGGAGCAATCAACGACTGCACCTGTTGCAGGTACTCATAAAGCACCCCGGCCACCATCTTCATCACCGGGATCCAGGCTAGGCCTAGCAGTACCACCGTGGCGGTCGCCATCCGGCCAACGAACACTAGGTGCTTCTCCGACGATTGCGGGCGGAACTTCTTGTAGAAGTCCACCGTGAAGAGCGTGGCCGAAGAGTTGAACAGCGAGGCAAGGGAACTCATCAGGGCGGCCAGCAAGCCCCCGACCACCACGCCCTTGACTCCGGCGGGTAGCAGCGTGGATACCAGGGTAGGGAAGGCCTGATCGGCGCTGGCCACGTGAATAATTCCCTTCTTGTTCAGCGTGTACGCGATCATGCCCGGCACCAGGAAGATCAGGACCGGGAGCAGTTTCTGATAGGCAGCGAAAATCGCGCCGCGCCGGGCTTCCCGTTGATTGCGCGCGGAAAGGGTGCGCTGGACGATGTATTGATCGGTGCACCAGTACCAGAAGCCGATGATCGCCGAACCGAGCAGCACGCCCGTCCACGGAAAGTTCGGATCCGAGGCCGGCCGGATCAGCCGCAGGTTGGCGCCTACCGCCAGTTCCACTTCGCTCCAACCGCCCGCCTTGATCAACCCGACGATCACGATCACGAGCGATCCGATAATCAGCACGGGCGCCTGCAAGACCGACGTATACAAGACCGCTTTCATCCCGCCCAGAACCGTGAAGATGCCGGTCACCACCACTAGCGCGATGGCGCTGATCCAGAAGAAGTCAATCCCCATCCATGAATCGATACCGAGCACGGTTTTGAAGACCACACCGCCCGCATAGACAGTCACCGCGACCTTAGTAAGGATGTAACTGACAAGGGAGATAAGGGAGAGGAACCATCGCGCCCCGGGCGTGAACCGGCGCTCGAGAAACTCCGGCATGGTGAAGACGCGGCTGCGCGCGTAGAAGGGCACAAAAACCCAGCCGAGGATCAGGATAATCCAGGCATGCATTTCCCAGTGGGCCATGGCCATGCCGCTTTCAAAGCCCGCGCCGGCCAGACCCACCAGGTGTTCGGAGCCGATATTCGAGGCAAAGATGGAAGCCCCGACCGCAAGCCATCCGGCGTCGCGCCCAGCCAGGAAGTAATCGGCCGTGTCTTCTTCCTTCTGGCGCAGCACCCAGAGGATTATGGCCGCCAAACCGGCGAAGAAAGCGCCCAGGACGATCCAATCAGCAAGCGCGAAGCCGACCATAGAGTGCCAAGTTTACTACAGCCGGCTGGGATGCAAGGGCGGCGGACTACGTCTTTTTGAGCGCCTCCGCGTGTTGCTTGACTTTACCGACGGCGGCCGCGATATCCTCCATATCCGTCCTGTCGCCAAGCAGGACGTTTTGGGGGATCCAGAGGCCCTCTCCCGCAGTCAAACGGTCGTTGGCCGGACACTGGTTGCGCTCGCGCCAGCGGGCGATCTCCTGCTTGGTGTAAACCGCCCTGAAGGCTCGCGAGTTCAGGGTGTTCTCCAGGAATGGATCGCGGTTCAGCGGGCCGTACCCGGCGGAAATGGGAGCCCCTTCGGCCCGGACCGCCTGTACGAAACGCGCACGGGGCAGGCCCCCGAAGGCCTCCTGGTTGTAGCGCATCATGTACAGGTGATAGGCGTTGCGCGTGCAGCCACTATAGCTGCTGGCGGGCGTCACCCCGGGTGTTTCCCGAAGCAACTCGCCGAGGTAGGCGGCGTTCTTCTCACGCGTCTGCGCCTGCGCTTCGAGGCGCATGAGCTGCCGCATCATGATGGCTGCCTGGAATTCCGGCATGCGCAGGTTGATGCCGTTGAGGCACCGTGCGGGATCGGCGGCGTTCTCGTCCGGAGTCCGGTAATGCGAGTGGAAGCCATAAGCGCGCCGGAAGAGGGTTTCGTCGCTGGTGACGACTGCGCCGCCTTCACCGCCCGGGAGGTTTTTCAGTTTATGAAAGCTGAAGCAGCCCAGGGTGCCCACGGTGGCAACCTTCTTCCCGCGCCATTCCGAGAGATGCGCCTGGCACGCGTCTTCCACTACGGGGATGCCTCGCTGCTTCGAGATCGCCATGATGCGGTCCATGTCGGCCACGTTGCCGCCGAGGTGGACCGGCAGGATACACCGGGTACGGGGTGTGATGGCCGTCTCGATCTTCCTGGCGTCGATCATCATGGTTTCCGGGTCCGTGTCCACGAATACCGGAAGAGCGTAGTGGGAGAGGATCGCGTTCAGAGTGGCGATGAAGGTGTAAGGGCCGACCAAAACCTCGTCCTTCGGCCCGACATCCACAGCGTGGAGGGCCGCCATGAGAGCGCCCGTGCCGTTCGTGGTGGCGATGCAATACCGCGCGCCCAGCCGTTCGGCCCAGGCCTTCTCGAAGTTGCGCACGTGCTTGCCTTCCTTGCGCCACCATCTACCGCTCCGCAGGACCTCTACCCAGCTCTGCTCGTCCTCGGGGGTGCACCGCGGCCAGCTGGGAAACCCCTTCTTGCGCACCGGTTCTCCGCCGAGCAGGGCGGGGCGGGCGGTTGCGTTGCGTGCCTGGGCGGCTCCGAGCGCAAACGCCGAGCCTACCCCCACAAACGTTCTTCTTAACAATGTCCCGTACATACACTGGCCTCCCCCGATTAGATCTCACCCTGGGTATTCACTATGTGAATGGTGAGTCCAACGGGTTTCGGCGGATTCTACTGCGCGACGGTGTTGAAGTCAATGTGATTTCGGCTGTTTGCCGGAATGCAGCCGCGCTATAAAGGGACTATGGAGAAATACCGCATAGCGGGATTCCTGCTGCTGGCGGCTTTAGCCGGGACTTGTGCCGCCCAGACGAAAAACATGCTTGTTTCGACGGAATGGCTGAGCACACGCTTGCAGGATCCGTCGCTGGTGATCCTGCACGTCGGTTCGCAGCAGGATTACGACCAGGGGCACATTCCCGGCGCCCGCCTGCTTACCCTCGCCGGGATCTCCGTCACGGGGGAGCGCGGCGTCAGGCTGGAGTTGCCCCCCGTCAAGGCTCTCGAAGCCGCGTTCGGGAAGCTGGGTGTCTCGAACACCTCGCGTATCATTATCTATCCCGGCGCCGAGGCCGTGCCTCCCGCAACACGGGTGTGGTTTACGCTGGACTACCTGGGAGCGGGCGACCGCGCATCCCTGCTCGATGGCGGCTTGGCGGCGTGGCGCGCCGAGGGCCGGCCGGTTACCACCGCAGCGCCGCGCGTCGAGCCCATGCCGTTCACCGCACGTCCGCGCCCGCACGCTGTCGTGAATGCCCAGTGGATCCAGGCACGGCTCGAGAGGCCAGGCGTGGTGCTGGTTGATGCGCGAATGCCGGAGTTCTACTGCGGCTCCAGTGCCGCCGGAATGCCCAGGGCGGGCCACATCCCGGGCGCGCACAATGTGCCCTATACGAAGCTTCTGGATGGGCAGAAGTTCAAGCCGGCGGCAGCTCTCAAGCAACTTCTTCCCCCAGCCGCGACAGGGCGTATGGTGGTGTACTGCCATGTAGGCCAGACGGCCACGGTGCCGTACTTTGCCGCGCGATACCTGGGCTACGACGTGGCGCTCTACGACGGCTCCTTCCAGGACTGGAGCCAGAACACAGAACTCCCGGTATCCGGCAAACCCTGATCTCCGGGTGGAGCAGCGCCTAGCAGGTCTCAGCGGCTTCGCGCGCCCGAATCTCCGGCAGCCCCACCATTTCGTTGAATTCGCTGAAAGCAATCATGCGGTCTTCCAGGCCCACCGTGGTGCCGGTGCGATGGAGTTCCCGCAGCAGGTCCCTGGCGGCCTTCGCGATGGTATAGGTGAGGGCTGTGGGATGCGCCACGCAAGCGAAACCCAGGGCTTCGAGTTCCGCCGCGGGCAATATCGGGGTCTTGCCGCCGGGAACCATATTCGCCATCTGGGGAACCCGGATCTCCGACGTAATGCGACGCATCTGCTCCACGGATTCGGGAGCTTCGATGAACGCCATATCGGCGCCCGCCTCGATGTAGCGATGCATCCGCGCAATGGCGTCGTCGATGCCGTCGATGGCCAGGGCATCGGTACGAGCCATGATGGTCAGCTCGCGATCGGTGCGCGCATCCACCGCGGCTTTAATCTTCCCCACCATCTCTTCCACCGGGACCACCTGCTTGCCTGACATGTGCCCGCAGCGCTTCGGCAACACCTGGTCCTCGAAGAAGATCCCCGCCACCCCTGCCTTCTCAAAGCACTTCATGGTACGGATGACATTGGTGGTGTTCCCATGACCGTTGTCCCCATCGGCGAACACCGGCAGGTCCACGGCATCCACAATGCGGGAGGCGCAATCGGCCATCTCCGTCATGGTGAGCAGGCCCACATCCGGGGCGCCAAGGAAGGCCGCACTGCTGGCGTATCCGCTCACGAAGACAGCCTTGAACCCGGCCTGCCATGCGATGCGCGCGCAAAGCGGATCGGGAACCCCGGGAATCACCAGGATTTCAGGGGCTTCAAGGTACTTCCTAAGCAGCGTGGTTTTCTTCATAGCGATATTCGGCTCCAAGTACAATTAGAACTCAGAGATGAACATCGAGTGGATTCGGCGGCACTGCCTGGCTCTTCCGCACACCACCGAACAGGTGCAGTGGGGCGACAACCTGGTATTCAAGGTCGGCGGCAAGATCTACGCTATCCTGCCCCTCGAACCCGGTGGAAACTGGTTGTCGTTCAAGTGCAGTCCCGAGGACTTCGCCGCCCTTACCGAACAGGCGGGCATCGTGCCCGCTCCCTACCTGGCGCGGGCGCAGTGGGTGGCGCTTGGAAGCGAAGATGCCCTGCCGGCGGCGGAGATCAAACGGTTATTACGCCGGGCTTGGGAACTGGTATTCGCGAAGTTACCGAAGAAGACCCGGGCGGCGTTGGGTGGCGCGGGTTAGCTGAGCATCGCTTCGTCGGACTGATCGACCAGGCGATCGCGGAGCACTTCCACAGCCGCGGCTTCCGCCGCCAGCAGGGCGCACCCCACGGCACAGATGTCCTTCTTTGGTTTGGCGATCCGGACATCCACACTGCGGGAGATCAGCTCAGAGCAGTTCTTCTGCACCGCCTGTTGCACGGCATTTAGCAGGTTCGTCCCGGTTACCCGCACCAGGCGCCCGGAAAGCACGACCAGCGAGGGATTGAGCACCTGCACTACGTTCGCGATCCCCACACCGAGCGCATTGCCTGCACGTTGGATTGCGCTGCCGGCCAGCGCGTCGCCTTGGCCCGCGGCGTCGCTGATGGCGTCGATCGTGATCGTGGCGGGATCCGCGACGGCTGAGAATACCGACTGGGTCCTGGCGCGCCCCTCGGCGACGAACGCGATGATGGACCTTATGCTGGCGAAAGATTCCACGCAGCCGCGGTTGCCGCAGCCGCAAATCGGGCCGGAGGGGTCGATCACAGTGTGGCCCAACTCGCCACTGGCATGCGCGACGCCGCGGTAAAGGCGGCCGTCGAGGAAAATAGCCATCCCGATCCCGGTACCCGCCAGAATATAGATGGAATTGGGGTGCCGGGCGTCCTCCGGCGAGGTGTGCCGCTCACCCAGGGCATGGGCTCGCGAGCGGTCATCAAGCGCTACGGCCATCCCGAAGGTCTCTTCCAGGCCCTTCCGTACCGGGACGTGTCGCCACGCCGGCGCGTTTGCCCAGTAGATACACACACCCTCGCTATCGAGGATGGCCGGGTGCCCTACGCCGAGATGGCGGACCTGCGTGGCGGGCACCCCGGCATCGTTCAACGCTACGCCGGCGGCCCTCTTGGCGGCTTCGAGCATCGGCTTCAAGCCATCCGCCGCGTCGTAACGCATCGAACCGCGCCCCAGCAGCGTGCCGCCCATATCGGTAGCCACCGCGGTCACGCGGTCCAGATCGATTTCGATACCCAGGAGGACGGCCAGGGCTGGGTTGACGGTCAGGAGCCGCGGCTGTCGGCCGGGTGCGGCCTGCCGGCCGATGCTTTCCACTACGAGCTGTCTCTCGAGCAGGGTCTGGAGGGTTCTGGAAACTGTGGCCGCACTGACCCCGAAGTGGTCGCCGATCTCGCCTCTTTGGCAATAGGGATGATCGAAAACGCGCCAGAAAACGAGTTCGCTGAATGTGCGGCTCTTACGCATAAGTGCTGCGGGCGGATCGGCTTAGGCGCGCTCCTGCCCTTAATCACAGGGTACCTCTTTCTGGTGCTGATTCATACTTGTGGGACTGTGCGGGTGGTGGGGCGACCGTTGCCGGCCGCCCGCCATTGTGGAGGCTTGCTACGCTCGGGCCCGCGCCGCCGACACGTGCTGCCGGACCATCTCTTCGAGAATCGAGGGAAGGTTGTGCTCGAGGCGCCAGTCCGGGTAGTGCGCCTTCAGCTTGGTAAGGTCGGAAATGTAGCAGATGTGGTCGCCTTTACGGTTGGTGTCCTCGTAACGGTATTCCAGTTTGTGGCCCATGTCCGCCAGGGTCGTGATGGTCTCCAGAATGGAAATGCTGTTTGCGCGCCCGCCGCCCATATTGTAGACCTCGCCGCAGCGCGGGTGCTCACAGAAGGTCAGGAAGAGCCGCGCCACGTCCTTGCTGTGGATCTGGTCGCGCACCTGCTTCCCTTTGTAGCCGTAGATGGTGTATGGGCGGCCGGTTACCGCACACCAGGCGATGTAGCCAAGGTACCCGTGCAACTCCACGGCGGCATGCTGGGGGCCCGTGAGGCAGCCGCCGCGGAAGACCCCCACGGGCATCCCAAAGTAGCGCCCGAACTCCTGGCATAACACGTCCGCAGCTACCTTCGACGCGCCGAAGAGCGAGTGCAGGCAGGCGTCAATCGACATGCTCTCGTCGACACCGTCGAGGCCGTTCGCATAATCCCACCGGGTCTCCTTTTCAACCATCGGCAGCTCATTAGGCCGGTCACCGTACACTTTATTCGTGCTAGTGAAGCAGAACGGCGATTCAGGGCAGAAATCGCGCGCCGCCACGAGCAGGTTCAAAGTGCCAACGGCATTCACATCGAAATCATCGTAGGGGATAGAGGCTGCCTTGTCGTGCGACGGCTGTGCTGCCGTATGGATCACGAACGCGGGGCGCTCTGCAGCGAACAGATCGCGGATTTCCTGACGATTCCGAATGTCCAGATTGCAGTGCTGATAGCTTCCGTAGGCTTCCGTGAGTTGCTGAACCACCGGAGCCGTGGTTCCCTGGCTGCCAAAAAACCGCTGCCTCATATCGTTGTCGACGCCGATCACCTCCCAACCTTCGGCGCAAAGCGTGTGCACGCACTCCGAGCCGATCAAGCCACCTGAACCTGTAACAATAGCTTTCATTCGGTTATCTCTCCCTGTATTTTCATAAACTTATCGGATACCGCCTAACGTTGAATGGGACAACAATCGCCTAGTCCCCAGGAGCGGTTTGTCTCTTTTTTCACTTTTTCATTGCTCTCGATAGGGGTAGATGCTATAGTTTTCTGGAGTTCCGGTACTAGAACGTACAGTACCATCCGAGGGATTGCAGCGGGGTGGGTGAATGTGCAGTTCCCGCTCTTTTCCCAATTGTTCGATAGGCCTATACGGGGGTGAAACGGCCTGTTCGCGGACGTATTCGCGACTCGCATATTTTCCGAAGCCCCCTTAGCGTAGTTTTTCCGGGCGCAGCTCTGTTCCTGCTCTCATGGCTCCTCTTCCAGGTACGCCCCCGGTCCCAAAAACCAAGCCTCGAAAGGAAGAAGAAGCCTTTGTCAGCACTCAAACGGTTCAAACACCTCGGTTGGGCGTCGGCCCTGCTCTTGTCGTCGTATGCAGGACAGCATACGGTTTATGCTCAGAATTCCATTATTGAATTAGACATTCGCTCCTATGGCGCCAGCTGCAACGGCGGAGATGACGCTGGCGCGGTTCAAGCCGCACTCAACGCTCTGCCGAACGGCGGCGTGCTTCTAGTACCGTGCAAGGCGAGCATCGGCGGCTCAGGAATCAAGCTTGAAGGTAAGAGCAACGTGACCGTAAGGGGCGTAAATGGCGGCGGTTTTCTGCCGCTTGCGCGGCCCGAGTCCGGCCAGATGTTCCGCATTCTCTCGTGCACCTCCTGCACCATTGAAGGCCTGGTATTTGACGGCAATAACGTCGGGGTAGCTCCCCTGTCCATCACGGCCAGCAGCGGCTCGGCGATTCAGAACAACACTTTCACCAACCTTCCTTATCCCGCGCAGGCGGCCATCGTGTCGTGGGCGAATCGCGATAACCGGTATGTTGGGAACACCGTCAGCAACACGGGTATCCAGTACGACTCGAGCGGCGGGATCGCCGATGCCACGCGCGGTATCTGGCTGGGCAACGAATCCGCGGCCTATTACGAGCACAGTCCCTACGTCGCGAACAATCGGCTGAGCAACATCGGCGGCACGGCAATCGTGGTGCACGCCTATTCGGCCGTGATCACGGGTAACGTGGGCACGGGGCTGACATGGTCCGGCGCCAAGCTGGTTTCGCCTCGCGATGCCAACGGCACCACGCGCATCGAGAACAACAACTTCACCGGCACCTACAACGCCCGGAATAGCGGCGGCGGCATACAGATCGGCTCCGAAGCCGGAAACCAGGAAACCGTGATCATCCAGAACAACGTCCTGGACGGCGAAGTCGAATCCGGAATCTACGTGGCCCGCGGCGACCTCAAGGGCCAGATTATCAACAACATCATGCGCAACAACGTGGAGGCCGGTATCACGATTACAGGCCCCGCGAATGGAGTGTTGATTAAGGATAATCAGATATTCAACACGCGCTCCGGAAAGTTCTGGCAGGGAATCCGCCTGCTGGCCGACCCCGGTACTTCCATCCGAAACATCCAGTTTGCGAACAACAGCATCAAGGGCGAGGCCGAAAACGGCATGCTGCTGGTGACCAATGGCGGCAGCATCGACGGAATCAGCATCACCGGCAACAGTTTGAGCGATAACGGCATGTATGGCGTGTATATCGAAGAGCGCGCCTCGAGCGGCGCTCTCAACAATGTGACGATGAGCGGCAACTGCTTCGCAAATAACGGGAGCGGCACGCTTTATGATGCCCGTTCGGGTCGCGCCCTGGCAGCGCCGGCATCCTCGAGTGCCTGCTCCACTCCAGGAGTCTCGGATTCGACGCCACCGGCAGTATCGGTGACTTCCCCGGCCAACGGGCAGACCGTGTCCGGTATCGTCTCGGTCTCGGCCAACGCCTCGGACAATACCGGGGTGGCGGCTGTGCAGTTCCGGGTAAACGGCGCGCCGCTCGGCGCCGACGACACCAGCGCCCCCTACGGGGCGACTTGGGATACCACCCAGATTGCCAACGGCTCGTACCAGATCACGGCCGAAGCGCGTGACGCGGCGGGTAACCGCACCACCTCCGGCACGATTACAGTGAACGTTGCGAATACGGTTGCCGATACGACCGGGCCCGCGGTGGCCATCACCTCGCCGGCTTCGGGCCAAACCGTTTCCGGCCAGATCACCGTCACCGCCAGCGCCTCCGATAACATCGGCATCGCGGGAGTGCAACTGCTGCTGAACGGCTCCGCCCTGGGAACTGCGAAGGCCTCCGCGCCGTATGCCGCAGTTCTGGACACCCGGACGCTCGCTGATGGGGATTACACACTGTCCGCCATCGCCACCGATACCGCCGGCAACCGCACCACGTCGGCCGGAATCACTGTGAAGGTATCGAACAGCGTTGTCGCAGGCGACACTGCGGCTCCGTCCGTTTCGATGACGGCCCCCCGCGCGGGCCATAAGGTCAGCGGCGACGTCACACTGTCCGCCAACGCGTCGGACAACGCGGGTGTGGCCGCCGTTCAGTTCCTGGTGGATGGCGCAGCAGCCGGCGCCGAGGACACTACGGCCCCATTCGCGATTTCCTGGGACTCCCGTACGGTAGCAAATGGGGCTCACCAGATCTCCGCGGTGGCGCGTGATGCCGCCGGTAACCGCACCACGTCGGCCGCGGTTGAGGTGACTGTTTCGAATTCCAGCCAGTCGGCCGCGTTCAAGCCGATTCTCGTTAACGCCGGGGGCCCGGCTTACACAGACCCGTCCGGTGCCGTCTGGTCGGCGGACTTCGGCAGCCAAAACGGCATGACGTACGCGAACGCTGTCGGCATTGAAAACACGACGAATCCCGCGCTGTACCAGTCCCTTCGGTGGTTGGACGGCACCCTCGCGTACCAGTTCACCGTGCCGAACGGCAGCTACAATGTCACATTGAAGTTCGCCGAGATCTACTTTGGCGAACCGAACCAACGCGTATTCAACGCCACTATCAACGGCTCCGATGTACTCACAAACTTCGACATCGTGGCGGCTGCGGGAGGCCCGCGCCGTGCAATCGATAAGACGTTCCCGGTGACGGTTATCAACGGCCTGATCACTATTTCGATGGTAGCCAGTGTAGACGCTCCGCAGGTCAACGGCATCGAAATCCGTGCGGCCGCAGTGTCCAAGAAGGTCATCCGGGTCAATTCCGGAGGTTCGGTGCACGTGGACGCGAACGGGACCACATGGGAGTCCGACAACAGCTTCGTGAACGGCCAGACGTACGCCCCTGAAGTTGTAGTCGCGGGTACCGATACGCCTGAGATTTACCGCACGCTGCGCTGGGATCCGAGCCCGCTGGAATACCGGTTCGCGGTTGCCGACGGGACCTACACGGTGACGCTGAAATTCGCCGAGATCTACCACGGCGGTACCAACCAGCGGGTTTTCGACACTACGATTAACGGTCAACAGGTGCTTTCGAACTTCGACATCGTGGCTGCCGCTGGAGGTCCCAACCGGGCCGCTGATCGCTCGTTCTCGGTGCCGGTAACCAACGGCGAAATCTTCATCCGCATGGTGGCTACGGTGGACGCTCCTCAAGTGAACGCCATCGAGATCACCGACTGAAGCGGTGTGCTCCCGCCCCAAGCGCCACGGGGCGGGAGCGCGTTTTTATTGTTGCCGGATGTGGAGTACCCAGTCGTTCCCGTCGGGCGCCGCGAAAGCGGGTCCGGCCGCAGCCGGAAAAACGCTGCCGTCCCGGGGATTGAACCAGCTCGCGGTGTAGCGGGCAGGTAGTCCGGAAACAGTGGTAGTCCCGCCCGATCCAAGGTATACGATGTACTCCTGCCCGGGCCGCGCGTAGGCCCAACCGTTGCTCACCAGTCGCCCCGCCGGGCTCATCCCCATAAGGTTCACATCCAGATCCGTAAGAAACTTCCGCAAGTAACCTACATAACGCATTCCGTCATCGGTGTCCTGGGAGGCCAGGACCGCGGGGGCGGTAATCTCGAAATGGAACAGGCTGATATGGGCGCCCGCGGTGAGGGCGGCCCAGGCTCTGCGACGCCTCTGGTCGGCCTTCCCGGCATCGATGCAATCGTTATCCGTGATGAGGGGCAGACCGCGCCCGAACGCTTCGGTTAACCCGGTGAACACGTCCGTGGGATCGACCTTGCACTGACCGGGCACGTACTGGTGGCCGGGCAGGTCGCGGGGCATCACCAGGTGGCTGAGGAGCCCGCGGCTGCGCTCATAATCCGTAAGGATGTTCGCCATCCGGACCTCCCAGTCGGTGCGGCCGGTTTCATTGCCAATCTCCCAGATGATGTTCGGCATGTCGCCCAAGGTGTCCACCAGCTTGCGGATAAGCGCCTGTTGGTACGCGAACACGGGGTGGGTGTCGCTCATCCACTCGGTGTGGTTCCTGGTGGAAACGCCGTTGATATTGTTGTCGCCGTAATAGAAGTCGTAGCGCATGCCCCAGGCCTTGAGCGGTCCTTCATCGACCACCACCATATCCTTGTTGTGCCAAAGGTCCATAATCGAGAGTTGCACGACGACGCCCTTGGTCAGCGCGTAAGCCACCACGTTGCGCCAGTAATCGAAATAGGCCTGATTGAACCTGGTCAGGTCGAACTTAGGCCGGCCGTCGTTTGCCAGGCCCGGGCCTGTGCGCTGGTAAACCGTCATGGAGTCGCCAAAGGGCTGCCCCATGGTGAATACCGTCCGCATAAGATTGATATTATTCCCGGACAGCTTGTCGATGAGGGTCTTGTAGAACGTGACATAGTCGGTTTGGTCGCTGGTAAGTGCGCCAACGGAAGGGTAGTAACCCGCGGGATACCAGAGCCTGTTATTCCACTCAAACCGGCGGGTGTCGGCCGCCAGGATGCGCGGAGGCCCGGCCGTGGCGGTAAACGGCGGGGTGTCGGTGTAGGCTTCGGCGGAATAGGCCGACAGGCCGTTCGCTGCCTCCGCGCGCACGCGGTAGGAATAGCGCGTCCCGGGTGAGACGCTGCGGTCCTGATGCGAGGTGGCTGAACCCGCCGGAGCGGCGATCTGCAGGAACGGCCCGTTTCCGGCTTTACGCTCGATGCGGATGCTGGCAGCCGCGACGTTGTTGGTCCACTGCAGGTTTACCTGCGAGAAAGAGGTGGCCACGGCGCGCAAATTCGACGGAGCCGGCACTGGGGGCTGAGGCGTCGCTGCTTCTGCCGCCATGGAGTATCTGGAATATCCCGCGGCTGTCTCGAACCGGACGCGGTACGCATACTTGCTATCGGCGGTGACCGCGGTGTCCACGTAAATGGCATCTGAGTTCGGCACCACCGCGACCTCGGAATAAGAATCCAATGAACGCGCTCTGCGTTCGACGCGGGTGCGCAGCACCGAGCCGTCCACGGGCGCGGACCAGGCGACCCGCACCGTGCTGGGGCTCTCGGCGGCGGCTTGCACTTCGGCGGGCGGGTCCGGCAACGCGAGCGAGGAGCCCGCGATCGACACCGTGAGCCCGGCCTGGCTTTCGGCGCCGTCGACGGCAACCTTCAGGAATGCGTGATCGCCGGAAGCAGCGTCCTCGGGCACCCGCACATTGATTTGGGTAATCCCGGCCACAAGGCTGGGCGCCGCACCGGCATAAGTGACCTCCGCGGGCGCTCCCCCGAGGGTTACAGCCACAGGCAGAGTGAGGGCAGGGAGGACATCACCGGTCAGCATTCCGTCCGTGCCCACCGGGTCAGTGATGCCGCAACCCGTCATGTAGAAGGAGAGGATGCTTCCGGCCTGCGCCGGGGCGTCCGGTGAATTCAGCCGGCCGGTCTCGTCCCATGCGACGCCAGGGCCCTTTCCGGAGGAGTCCAATGAAAAGATTCCGGGAGTAGCGGGGGCGGTGGTCGCAATGTAAGGTTCGGAGCGGACCCCCTGATATTCCGCCTGCACAGTAGTCTGGCCGCCAGTCGCGATGGAGTAAGGCGCCACCGCCGCGACTTGGGTGGCGGAGGAGTAGATCAAGGGCGCGGCAACCCCGTCGAAGAGAATGCGTGTACCAGCCAGAAGGTTCTCTACAGTCCCTTCGCTGGTGACGCTCATATTGGCGAGTTCCAGGGGCCCCAGGTCCGTACCCCAGACCACCACGACCGCTCCGGGCGATACCGGGACGGGCTCATTCGTCGCTGCGTTCACCACGGCCGTGATGCGCGGGCTTCCCTGCTGGCCCGAGAGCGGCCCGGTGTGCCAAAGCAGTAACAGCAGGGCACCCATAAATACCCTGTCGATGTGCTTTCGTAACTTAGCCATATCTCCCTCCAGAGTTGCGGCGTGCCGCGGCATGCCGCACAGCCGCCACGATTCCGGCGGCGGTTTGGGGAATGCCCCATTGTTCCACGATTTCAAGCGAACGCCGCGACATTTGTTGTCGCAGATTCTCATCCGAGAGCACGGAGAGTAGGCGGGCGGACAGATTCTCAACGTCGCCCGCCGGGAAGACATATCCGTTAACGCCCTCGTGCACCAAGTCCGGTGCGGCCCCCACCATGTCGGAGACAATCACCGGCAGGCCGAAGCACATGGCCTCGTTCACCACGAGACCCCAGGGCTCGTTTGTCGAAGGCAGCACGAAGAGGTCCGCGAGGGCGTAACAAGCGGAAATTTCGGCCTGGTTTCGGAACCCGAGGAAATGCACGTTGGTAACATGGTGCTCGGCGACAAACCGTTCGAGCGCCGGCTGCTGTTCTCCCGTACCGATGAATACCAGGGAAGCGGGCGCCTGAGCAGAAGCGGAGGCGAAGGCACGCAAGAGGTCCATAGGGCGCTTGCGCTCCACCAATTTGCCGCAGAACAACACTACTGGAAGATCCGGTGCGATGCCCTCCCGATCTCGCAACGCGGCCCTGCACGGGTGCAACTCCTTCGCACGCGCGATAAAGAAATCGTTGTCCACGGTGTAAGGTGCGTCAAAAATGCGGTCAGGAGGAATTCCGTAGCTGCGATAGAACGCGGCGTTCCGGGTGCCGGCGGCCAGCAAGCAGGCGGAACTCCGGAGCAGCCTTCCCAAAATGAGACGCTTTGCAACACCCCGCAGTCCATGCGGCTCGCGCAAGCCGTTCGACTCGCCCCGCAAGAGCACAGGAGTACCGCCCAAGAACGCACCGGCGAATGCAATCCAGTCCGTCGCGTGCGACCAGCCGTGCACCCAGACGGCGTCGAAGCCCCGCAGTATCCGCAGCACACCGGGGTTAAGTACCCCCGAGAAGCGGTTGGGGTCCGGGTTGCGATTCCAATTATTCAGGAAGGAGTGGCGGTAGCCGTCGAGCAACGGAATGTCCCAGCTCAGTTCCATGCCGAATTCCGGATCCGTATAGGTGTCGAGCCCCGTGCGGCAGCCGAAGAAGACATGGAGATCCACGCTGGGATGTGCGGCCAACGCACGGTATAGTGGTACCTGATATTGAATTGGATGCGATACGAGCACTGCAAGTTTATATAAGTCCGCCAAAGACACCTCGCGTTATAGTTCCAGTGTAGAGAAACATCCGAATGAATGTTACATAAAGATATACAAACTCACAAGTGTTATGCCATACTAAACCGCAACGGCCTATGCACTCGAACGTTCTCATCCGCGCGTTTGCAGTTGCTGCCATGGTATTCGTTCCGCGCTGCCTTCCCCAGGAATCCGTGCAGCAGGAAGCCTCTCCGGCCTCCTACGAACTCGACATCCGCACATTTGGAGCCGAATGCGGCGGCGGGGACGATGCCGGCGCCGTGCAGGCCGCAATCGATGCGTTGCCGGACGGGAGCACCCTGCTGGTACCGTGCGTCGCGGGCATCGGCCCCTCCGGCATTACGCTGCGCGGCAAGGCTCACGTCACGGTTAGAGGGGTTAACGGCGGCGGCTTCACGGCGCTCGGCTCGACCAATACGCGCGTTATGTTCAGCGTAGCGTCCTGCTTCGGCTGCACCATCCGGGACCTCGTAATCGAAGGCCGCAACCGTGGGGTGGCGGCGATCGGCCTCGAGTCCTGCACAATGACCACGGTGCGGGATAACGTGATCAGTAACATCGGCTACCCCGCCCAGGCGGCGATTGTCGGGATGGCCAATCGTGACAACCGCTACACAGGCAACAGCATTACCAATACCGGGGTTCTTTACGATCCGAGCGGAAACATTGTGGATGCCACGCGGGGTATCTGGCTGGGGAACGAATCGAGTGCTTACTACGAATCGTTTCCTTACGTCTCGGATAACCGCTTCCTCAATATCGGAGGAACCGCAATTGTGGCGCACGCATTCTCGCCGATCATCGAAGGCAACACCGGGGAGAAGCTTATTTGGTCGGGCGTGAAGGTGGTGGCCCCTGCCAGCGCGGGCGGGACCACGAGGATCGAGAGCAACAGCTTCAAGGGGATTGGCGGCCGGTACAGCGGCGGGGGAATCCAGATCGGATCGGAGCCCAACAACCATGAGACGTTTCTCATCCGGAACAATACACTCGAAGGCGAGATCGAATCCGGTGTCTACGTGGCGCGCGGTCCGTTCAGCGGGCGCATCGTGGACAACACAATCCGAAACAGTGTGCAGGCCGGCATCACTTTCGTGTGCAGCGCCAGTGGGGTGTTCATCGGCGGCAATCATATCGAAAACGACGGACCGGGTAAGTTCTTCAACGGCATCCGGGTGCTCGCCGACAAGGGCATGGCCATCCGGGATTTCGAGATCGCGAGTAATCAAATCCGCGGGCAAACCGAGAACGGCATTCTGCTGCAGACCAACGGCGGCACCATTGACCGGGTCTTCATTCACTCGAACTCGTTGGCAAAGCTGAACGGCTTCGGTGTATTCATCGACGAAAAAGCAACTGCGAATACAATTCGAGACGTGAGGGTGAATGCGAACTGCTTCATCGAGAATCGCATGGGCCTGTTGCGGGACAACCGGCCGCTCCGGCTCGCGCAGCCGTCTGTCGTCTGCCTGAAGCAGTAGCTCAGCATTCATATCGCGGCTGCCCTGGCCAGTCCCAGTATTCCGCGAACGGCCCTTCCCGGGACTTCTGCGAAACGTCGGCGCTCGACGGCTCGCAGTGCCGAACCACAGTACGTGCGGGCGCTCCGGAAGAAAGCCCTCCGGAACTGCGCGCGCAGCTCGCGTTCCGGCCAGAGCCTTCTCGCGGCTGTGTAGATATAGTCATACTGGAAACACAACCGGTCCTGCTGCAAATGGCCGGACGTGAGGCCGGTGGTGTTGGACCGGTAGAGAGTGATGGGAGACGTGAAGTAGCCTATCGACCAGTGGCGGGCGATGCGGAACCACAGTTCCCAATCCTCGCCCCACGTGAGTGTCGGGTCGAAGCCTCCCACCTCATTCCACGCCTCCATGCGGAAGATGGTTCCGGTGGATGCAAGCGAAGGGTCCCAGCCAAGTACGAACCTGCCGGCCTCGACTCCCGAGAGTTGCCGATAGCCCTCGGGCGGGATTTCCGGGTCGGCGGGAGCATGGGATGGATCGGTGTGCTCAGTCGCGCGGATATTAGTGTACAGGCCGCTGACGACGCCCAACTTGTCGTCGGCCTTGAAGCGCGCGATCGCGTGGCCGATATGACTGGTTAATGCGATGTCGTCGCCGTCTACCCGCATGGCAAACGGTGTCCGCACCTCGCGGAAGCCGCGGTTCAGGTTGGCCCCCACGACGGGGATGGTCCTCGATGTCTCCAGAATACGGATACGGTCCGGGTAGCGGTCCCGCCAGGCGCGCGCGACCGCCAGGGTGTCATCATCACTGGAGTTCTCGGCAATAATTACTTCCACCGCGGGCGAGCGTAACGCGCTGGCGATGGCGGCCGGCAGAAACGTCGCGCAGCGATATGCGGGGATGACCACGCTGAGGTCACGGTCGTTTATCGGGCGGGTCATATGAGGATTCCCTTGCGGCAGTAGAAGGCTTCGGCGTATCGGTCTGAACCGCCGCACTCGATAGCCCGCAGCCGCAGCAGCGATAGAAACAGGTCTTCGCTGAACCAATGGCGCCCGTTCTGCGACTGGAATGAATCCACGATATAGCGCACCTTGCGGACGGCCAACGGCTCGGTGAGGGGCACGAAGAAATTCGGCCGCCCCATGTCGCCGTCGTACTTGGGTATCTCGTACTCAAGGATCAGATCGTTGCGAAAGGTGCTCCAGGTAAGTTCGTTCAGAAAGCGGTGATCCTGGTGCAGGTCTTCGCGGCAGTGCGTGAATATAACATCGGGCGCGGCTTGCTTCAGGCTCTCAAAGCGCTCCTTTACTTCCACGCCGGTGTAGGGCAGGAAAGCATCGCGGAAAGCAAGCACTTCGACGTGGCTCTCGCCGGCACGCTCCAGAAAGAGACGCGCGCTGGCTTCGGCCTCCGCTGCCCTGTTGCCGCCGGAGGTGAACACTACCCAGCGGACGACCGAACCGGGGTGGCACTCCAGCAGCCGCATGATCGTACCGCCGCACCCGATCTCGATATCGTCGCAGTGCGCCCCCACGCATAGGATGCGAAGCGGTGCCCCGGCGCTACCTAAGCGAAGCGGCAACATGATTGTTCCCCCGGGCCCTGATGGCCGCCTTCGCGGACTCCCAAACCGCCCACGGCGCTTCGCCGCGCACGTACAGATCCTCAAGTTCCTGTCGGTCCTTGAACGTTTCCATGCTGGCCCAGAAACCTTCGTGGGAGTATGCGTTCACTTCGCCGTCACGGATCAGGGCCGGAAAGGCGTCGCCAACCAGGTCGTCGCCTAGGTTCAGATAGTCGAAAATCCGTCGTTTGAAGGCGAAGTAGCCGCCATTAATCCACAGGCCCGCGGAACTCATGGGGTGGATGCCGCTGACGGTGGAGGCGCCGTCAACGGCCACAACATGAAAGCTCAGCCGCGGCCGCGCCGCCAAAAGCGTGCAGACCTTGTTCCCGGCGACGAACCGATCGCAAATCACCGGAAGCGGGCAATCCGTGAGGTTATCCGCGTAGTTTGCCAGGAACGTGTCCTCACCTTCCAGGTACGGCTGCACCAACTTCAGGCGGCGGCCGATCCCGCTTCGTACCCCGGTATCCACGAAGGTAATTCGCCAATCGCGGATGTCGCTGTCGATCAATTCGACGCTCTTGCCGCCACCCGAGAGGACGAAATCGTTGGACACGCACTCGTCGTAGCGGAGGAAGTACTCCTTGATAGCATCGGCTTTGTACCCTAGTGCCAGAACGAAATCCTTGTGCCCGTAATGCGCGTAGTACTTCATAATGTGCCACAGAATCGGGCGGTACCCGATTGGCACCATGGGCTTGGGAACATTCTCCGAGTAATCCCTCAGCCTCAGTCCCATTCCGCCGCAGAATAAAACGACTTTCACGCTTGTCTTCCTCCTCGATAGAAGAACAACCTGTTGGCCACGGGTCCCCATTTGGACGGGAACCGCGTCACGCACTCGAAGCCTGTAGCGGTAAACCATTCCTCAAGTTGGGCGACACTGGCTCCTGCCAGAGGCAGGAGATCGGGATTGAACTCGCACAACACGGCCCGAACGGCGCCGGCCCGGGCGGCGGCTTCCATTCCCTTGAACACGCAGAGTTCGTGCCCCTCCACGTCGGCCTTCAGCAGGTCGACGCGGTTGACGCCGTGGGTCTTGAAGAAGCGGTCAAGGGTGGTGGCCGGAACCTTGACCTCGGTCATCTCACCGCAGTACTCGATGACGCTGGCGTTGTGATTGCCGGACGACTCGGGCGGGACGTGCAACAGCAACTCGCCCTCGTGGTCACTGACCGCCATATTCTGGCACAAGACCGACGACGTGCCGCTTCCGGCGACTACCGCCTGTAGTTTCTTGAAGGCCAGGGCACTGGGCTCGAAGGCGAACACCCGCCCGGAAGGGCCTGCCAGAGACGCCGCCAGCCAGGTGAAGTATCCAACGTTCGCTCCCACGTCCACGAACGTCATCCCCGGCTTGAGGTACGATCTGATCCACCGCGTCTCCCATGGCTCGTATAAGCCACCGTAGATATCGCGCTGAATGGTGTCATGCAAATCCAGTTGCACACGCATGCCGAACACCCGGGCCTGGCGCATCCCGAGGTTCGGGACCACGCTCGCTACGAGCCGCGGCTTGCCCCGGAAGTAAGGTGTGTTTCTCAGCAGCGCCGCCAAAGCCCGTTGCAGCAAGGGATTTCTCCGACCTTAGAATTGGAAATACAGGAAGGGCGACTTTTCGCCGCCATAGATCCGGATGATGCAGCCGACAAACAGGGCGGCAAGCGACCAAGCCGCGGCGGGCTGCCACCGGTGCTGCATCTGAAACGAGTTCGGGCCGAAGTGCGCGAACGAGGCGCACAGGGCCACAGCGGCCAGAAGAAGGGGTGCGCCGACCGGTTCGATACCCGTATGTGGCGTCAGCATGCGGCCGAGCAGCGCGAATGCGTGGGACATATTCTCGGCCCGGAAGACGGTCCAGCCCACGATGACCAGGAAGAACATTCCAACACGCTGCAGCAGCGGGGGCAGCGGATCCCAGTAGGAAGAGAAGCGGCGGTAGAGGGCTAGCAACAACCCGTGGTACGCACCCCAGATTACGAAAGTCCAGGCTGCGCCGTGCCACAGGCCGCCCAGGACCATCGTGATCATCAGGTTCCGGTAGGTCTTGCTCTCTCCGCCGCGGTTTCCACCGAGCGCGATATAGAGGTAATCGCGCAGGCAGCGGGAGAGCGAGATGTGCCAGCGCCGCCAGAAGTCAGACGGGTTCAGTGCCTTATACGGCGAGTTAAAGTTCTGCGGGATGTGCATTCCGAACATCAATCCGAGCCCCACCGCCATGTTGCTGTATCCCGCGAAGTCGAAGTAGAGCTGATAGGTATAGCCCAGCATGCATAGCCAGGCGCCAGCGGTCGAGAGCGCGGCCGTGTCCTTCAGCGCCGGGTCGATAATGGCCGCCACCGTATCGGCGAGCAGCACCTTCTGAACCATCCCCAGTATGAAGAACGACCATGCCGCGTCGAGGCCCTCGGTGCGGTCCTTCGTGTCGATCCCGTCCAGATCCTCCTGCAGTTCCCGGAAGCGAACGATGGGACCGGCCACGAGTTGCGAGAACAGCGACACGTAGGCGGCGAACTCGAAGATATTGCGTGTCGGGGTAATCACCCGCCGGTAGGAGTCCACGATATACGTGATGGTGTGGAAAGTATAGAACGAAATCCCGACTGGCAGAATAATGTTCAGGTGGCGAAGTTGCTCCGCGCCGGCCCAGCCCAGAAAGGAGTTGGCGATGCCGATTCCAAAATTGACGTACTTGAACCAGCCCAACAGCAGCAGGTCCACGGTCACCGGGATAATGAGCAGCCACTTCCGCCGTTTCGGATCGTCGCCGTACTTGAGAAATCCCAGGCCCGCCGTATAGCTGACCACTGTCGAAAACGCCATCAACAGGCAGAAGGCGGGGTTCCAATAGCCGTAAAAGACGTATCCCGTAATGGCCAGCCAGACATACCGCGCGTCCTTGCTCTTGAGGGACCAGAAGACAAGGTAAGTAACCGGCAGGAAGGCAAACAGGAAAATGGCGCTATTAAAGAGCATGGGCCCTGGTTACTCGGAAACCTCGGACTCGCCGGACTTACCGCGGTACAGCGCGGGATCGGAACTCCGGAGCGCTTCGGCCACTGCGCGGCTCAGGCGGGCTACGCCATGTGCATTCCAGTGGTGGTCTTCCCGGAAATAGAAGAGGCGTCCGGCGGCCAGCTCGGCAGGCGCCTCTCGCGAGAGCAACGGCAGTCCGTTCACCACCTTGACGCCGTGGCTCAGTAGTTCCCGCTCCAGCCGGTTCAGAAAGGGATTCGCCTGGACGGGGCGTCCCATAGCAGGACCATAGACCGACATCTTTTCGGGCACGAGCAGCACCGTCATTTGGATGCCGCGTGCGGCCAATTGGTCGCGCCACCAGGAGATGTATTCCGCTCTCGCCCGTAGGACGTCCTCGGGAACCCGGCTCTCAACGCGCTCCATGTCTGTGCGCCGCGCCAGGAAAGGACGGCCATCCGGCAGCCTGAACTCGGCCACGTCGCGTCGATAAACGTTGGGCAGCAGGCGGTCGTTAGAGATCGACTTGTAGAGCCGCACACAGAAGATGTTGAGCGGCGATACCCTGAACCATGTGGCGACGACCAGTTGCGCGTAATCGGCAAATTGCTTGATCGGTGTGTAGCGACTCTCCCCGAGCATCGCAATTCCCATCCGGTCGATGGCTTTCGGGCGATTCCAGTCGAGAGTGTGGCCGTTGGGCTCGAGGTGAACGTAAACCGCGGTGCGCGGGCGAGCACCCAGGCGCGCCAATAGGCGATCCACGTCGGCGGGAAGTTCAGGGTCTTCGTGAAAGCGTGCGGCATCGTAGACGTTCACCCCTAGTTCCCGCGCGAGGGCCACGGGCAGGACCTCCTCGTCGGAGAGGCCCGCACCCCACGTGAAAGAGAACCCGCGAAAGACGAGTACCTCGGGTGACGCGCCCTGGTGCACCGCGGGCGTGGAACGAAAGCCCAAGCTGTCGGTGGTGAACCGTGTGGGCGTCCTCGACTCGGTTGGTGGAAGGTTGCCCTCAAGGGCTTCGTCGCCTTCGAAGTAGCTGGAGTCGATCCGGAGGTTTGGCGTGAACGGCGAATGCAACGGGAACCAGCGGCGGGCGATCTGGAAATCGCGTAGCGGGAACCACGTAAGGGGCACGAACCGGAGCCCCAGGTCCAGCAGTAGCCATGCCGCTGCGACACGCGGCGCGATCCAGCCCAGGCGGCCCCAGGCGCGCCGTGGAGGCGCCTTATCTGGTCGAGGAGCGGGGATCGCTGAAGCGGGAGCCGTCATACTCTGTGCTTCTGTGGGGACGCCAGGACTTCAGGCCTCTGGCTGCCGGAGAATCGCGCATCCAGGGTTTTCCGTGCTGTCTCGAGCAGGGGACCGGCGGCGCCTGGCTCTATCCCGCGCTCGATATCGCGCGTCACGTGGATGTAGCCGGCATCGGCGAGCGGGATGTGCATGGCCCAGCATTTCGCCGGTTCGAGTTCCCGAAAACGCGCCTGATAAAATTCCCCTGCAACGAACAGCCGCACCTCGCTGAAGCCGAGTTGTTCGGAAGCGTTGCGGATCTCGTCCCAGCACTCTTCGACCGTGGTGGCCGCGTTCAAGGACTGCTCGAAAGTGGCCAGCCACAACTCCTGCTCCAGGGTACGGCGGATGCCTTGGAACAAAACGCGCCGCGCTACCGCGAACTCCATGTACTTCAGGCGGCTGATGGCAACCCATGCGGCGCCGCAGAACAAGACCACCAACAGGCCGCGGAACTCGGCGTACGCGACGCTCTGGAGCAGGGAGAAGAGAGCCGCGATTCCGCAAGCGCCGTAGAGCACGAAGGTGACGCGGCGCGGCGTCAGCCCTTCGTCGAGGAGCCGGTGGTGGATGTGGGCACGGTCCGCACCGAAAATCGGGCGCAACCGGATCACCCTGCGAACAATGGCAAGGGAAGTGTCGAGCAGCGGCAGAGATAGGGCCATGAGCGGCGCTGTCATGCCCAGCACGGTGGCCGACTTCTGCGTCCAGATCACTCCGAAACAGCCCAGCATGAACCCGATGGTCAGGCTGCCGCAGTCGCCCAGGAAGATCGAGGCGGGGCTCAGGTTATAACGGAGAAATGCGAGCAGGCAGCCGGCCAGCGGAGCAGTTACCAGGGCGAGCGGCAGGTTATCCTGCACAATGGCGGCCACCAGCATGGTAGATGCCGCCACAAGGCCGGCCCCCGCGGCGAGGCCATCGACGCCATCGATCAGGTTGAAGCTGTTGGTGCAGAACACCAGCCAGAGCACCGTTAAAGGCAGTGTCCACCAGCCTTCGATGTTGATTTGAGAGAACCCCATTACCCGCACACCGGCGGCCCAGACCCAGATAGCGGCGGCGAGGTGGCCTATGAGTTTCTGCCAGGGCCGCAGGTTCACGATGTCGTCAATCAACCCCGTGAAGAAGACGATAGCGATGGCCGGCCCCAGCATCCAGACCGAGGAGAGCGATTCGTGCACTGCGCCACCGTAGGGCGAAACCGCCAGTGCGAGGAACGCCAGGGAGTAGGCGCCCATAATAGCTATGCCGCCGACACGTGGAACCGGCCGCTTGTGGAGTTTGCGTGCGGTATCGGGAACATCGACTACCCCCAGTGCGGTGAACAAATTCCGCACCAGCGGAGTAAGCAGGTAGCACGCAGCGAACGATATGATTGCGAGCGGCAGAAGGGAAAGCATCGCAACCCTTACCTCGCGCCCTCGACCGGAACCAGGCTGTGCCTGGTCGCCGGCATCCCGCACCCTAGAATCTCGCTAATGCGGCGGGCCCCGGCGGGCGTGTCATAGTGTTCCAGGAATGCGGCTCTTGCCCGCAGCCCCGCTGCCCTCACGGCGGCCGGGTCCGAGGCCAGTCCGCGCAGAAGGTCGCACAAAGCCGCACTGTCCCCGCACTCCACACGCCAGCCGCAATCGAAGCGGTCCAGCACGCGGCCGGGAGTAGCGGCCCGCGGTCCGACGAATACATATGGCAGCCCCGCTGCCATCATGCAGTAGATTTTGCTGGGAACCACCGACCCCGTGCAGGCGGCATTCTGGGTCACCAGGCCTACATCGGATTCGGCGAACCTCTCGTTAAGGGCGGACCGGTCGCAGTAAGGTTGAAAAGATGTGTGATCGAGGCCGCTTACGGCTTGTTTCAGCCAACCCATGCGGGATCCGCCGCCGACGAAGCGGAAGGTAACGCGATCGTCCGGACCGAGCCCGCGGATGGTGCGCGCCAGCGTCTCGGCCTCGTGCGCCATGCCGAGGTTGCCGGGGTATATGACCCGCAAGCTGTCGCCGCGGACACGCGGCAAAGGATGGAAGAGCGAGCCGTCCGCCCAGTTCTCCGCTACTCGAAGGCGACCGGCCGGAATGCCCCGCACAATCAGTCGGGACCTCATGCACTCCCCAAGAGTGATCACTGCATCCGCCCGAACACGCGTGAAGTCGGCGATCGCTCCCCCTACGCGCGAGACAACCGAACCCGCACCCAGTAATCCCAAGTCTACAGCCACGTCGGGGTAGAGGTCCATCTCCCATATGTAATGGCGCGCACCGCGAAGCTTCTGGATGAGCATTCCGACCGTGGATAACAAGGGCGGAGTCGTAAGGGTCACCACGATATCCGGGTTGGCGATGCGCATTCCATTCCAGAGCGCCGCCCCGAAGTAGGTGAGATAAGAGAACAGCCGGGCCGCGTACCCGCGCGAAAAAGCCGCATCGGGCACCCGGATGATGCGCACCGGCGGCGCGGGCGTGGTGTCGTGCCCCGCATAGCCACTGCGCCCACAGACAACGGTGACGTCGTGTCCCTCCGCTGCGAGGTGACGCGCCACGTCGGTCAGCAACTGGCTCGTTGCGGCCAGGTCGGGCCAGAAGAACTGATTCAGTAACAGAATTCGCATAGGTAAGCTAAGAATTCCTCTGCTGCATCGTAAGTGGCACCTATCGATCGGCGCTGTTACTGCGGTTCCGCCTGGGCGAAGGCGGTCTTGCCCTCCGTTAAACGCGTATTTGCCGCTTTGCTCATGAAGTAGGAACCGATCACCAGCACGTCCATCTGGGTTCTCGAGAAGCACTCGATCGCCTGCCGCGGCGTATGCACGATGGGCTCGTTCTCGTTAAATGACGTGTTCAGCAGGACGGGGACTCCCGTCATTGCCCCGAACCGCTCGATGAGGCTCCAGTAGAGCGGGTTCACGTCGCGCTCGACCGTTTGGAGTCGCCCGGTGCCGTCCTCGTGAGTGACTGCCGGGATGCGGTCGCGCCGTGAAGGCTTAATCCGATAGGCCTGCACCATGAACGGGGACGGATAATCGGTCTCGAAGTACTCGCCGCAAGCTTCAGCGAGGATGGAAGGGCAGAAAGGACGGAATGGCTCGCGGTACTTGATGCGCTTGTTCAGGATGTCCTTCATCTGCTTGCGGCGCGGGTCCGCGAGAATGCTGCGGTTGCCCAGTGCCCGAGGGCCGAACTCCATGCGCCCCTGGAACCAGCCGACGATGTTTCCATCGGCTATGGCGGCTGCGGTGCGGGTGAGCAACTCATCGGGGTTGAGGCGTTCGTACTGGACGCCGGCAGCACCCAACTCACGCCCGATCTCCGCATCGTCGTATGCAGGCCCGCAGTAGACGTCGCGCATGACGTACGACCGTGGCATCCCCAGCACCTGGTGCTGCACGTACAGCGCGGCACCGATGGATGTGCCCGCGTCGTGCGCTGCCGGCTGCACATACAGGTCGCGGAAAGGCGTCATGTCGAAAATCTTCCCGTTCGCGGCACAGTTCAACGCCACGCCGCCGGCCAGGCAAAGGGTCCTCTGCCCGGTCTCCCTAGCTACCGCGTTCAGCAGTCCGAAGTAGGCCTCCTCCAGCACAGCCTGCACGGACGCGGCCATGTCGGCATGCTGCGGCAGCACTTCCGTGCGCGCCACGCGCGCGGGTCCGAACACCTCCAGCATCTTATTGGAGTACACGGGCCCGAGCGCGGGCTCGCCGCCTTCCCATGTCATCTCGACGCCTGTGGTGTGGTGCTTAAAGTAGTCCAGGTTGAGACGCACGTCAGTGCCGTCGGCGTGCAACACCTCACGTACCTGGCCGAACATCTCCGGAGACCCGTAGGCCGCCAGTCCCATCATCTTGTATTCGTCGCCGTACTTTGGAAAGCCGAGGAACTGCGTAAAGGCCGTGTAGAACATCCCCAGGGAGTGCGGAAAGCGCAGGCAGCCTCTGATGTCGAACTTGTTGCCGCGCCCGACGCCCCACATGGCGCTGCTGAAATCGCCGAAGCCGTCCACAGAGACCACGGCCGCTTCTTCAAACGGCGAGGCGAAGAAAGCGCTCGCCATGTGCGACCGGTGGTGTTCCACCGTGTGGAACCGGACGTCGCTGGGGATCTCCACTCCTTGGGTGCGCATCTGCGGCACGGCGCGGTAGATATCCACTCCGTTGCGGGCGCGGCCTGGCACGCGCTTCCAGAGATACGGGTGCAGCGCCGTCCGGAGTAACTTCCGTACCAGGTGCGCGCGTGGATTGCGCGAAACCGCCACATGCCGCAGTTCCCGCGGGTCGGTGCCCTTCAGGCACTCGGCGGCGGCACCGACCGGAAGTCCGGCCCAGTGCTTGATACGGTTCAACCGTTCTTCTTCGATCGCCGTTTCCAGCCGGCCGTTCGAAAACAGCGCGGCCGATGAGTCGCCATGGAAGGCGTTGATACCCAGTATATTCAAGGTCCCTCTCCGTCTCTTGGAATTCGATTAACTTACGACAGAAATTGATGCACGATTTCGAGCATGCGGCCGTTCGAGCCCGCGGTGTCGGGAGACAACTCCTGCGGTCCGCTCCTGAAGTGCGCGACCAGATCCTCCGCCGACTCTGCAACCCGAACCAGGTCCGCCCGCGACAATTCCGCCGCGAGTTCAGCCTGGTGATCGTCGATCACCTCTCCCAGCCGGCTGCGCCGCACCACCACAAGTGGCGCCTTGCCCAGCCCGATCGACGTCATTACCGAACCCACCCCTGCGTGCGTCACCACGAAATCCGCTTCCCGCACCAGTCGTTCGAACTCAGGCCGGCCAACGAATGCCACCGCCTCCGCGTGCGCCGGGCGGTAGTTGCTCCTGCCCACTTGGATGAGTGTGCGGAAACCGGTCCGTCCGGCCGCCTCGTCCACCATTCGGACAAAACGGTCAAACGGCTGCGTCGCGTTGCCTACCGTGGCAAAAACCGAAAATCGCTCCGGCATATTCCCCCCGTGGATAGAAGCGGCGCAACTGTTCCCACTGATACACGAACCGGTGCGCCAAACGGTACATCAGCCTACCCGTGAGGCTCGGCCGGCTGATGGCGCTAAAAGTCTCGATGAACAGAATGCGCGCCCCGAACAGCCGCGCCACCAGCGCCAGCGGCACCGCCAGCCCGGCGCCGGTTGAGATCAAATACCCGGGCCTCTCGCGCAGGAAAATCCGAAACGCCTCCCACAAATTCCATAGCGCCACCAGGTCACGCTCGGAATGCCGGATGAAATAGGTTCGCCCCTGCATGGCCGGCGGCAGGATGAGGTCATCGTTCACCACGTAGAAATGCTCGTATTGCTCGTACACCGTGCGGAGTTGTAACAACTCCTGCAAGTGGCCGCCCACCGAGGCGGCAAGGCATATCTTCTGATGTGACCGTTTCGACATGCGGTCAACTCGCCTGGATGAGGTTACCTGGCGCGCCTGCCCCGGCGGGCGCCGAAATCAACCCCTCGTAAAGCCGCCAGGTCTCTTCCGCCCTCTCGTGCCAACTGAAATCGCGCAGCATCCATTCGCGCCCACGCTCTCCCATGCGGCGGAGGTCCATGCGGCTCATCCGCAGGATGCCGGCGCGCAGGCTGGCGGGGTCGTTTTCAATCCAGTCCCCGCAACCGCGGTCCGGCAATTCGTGCCACGGTGTGCCCCGGCTCGCCAGGACGGGGACGCCATGGGCCAGCGCTTCCGCCACCACGATGGCGAAGTTCTCGGTGAATGACGGCGTGACCATCAGGTCGGCGTTCTCGAAGAGGCGCCGCTTTGCCTCGCCCACTGCTGCTCCGATCATCCGTACTTTATGGGCCAGTCCCAGGCGGTCGATCCGTGCGGCGATCGACTGTACGTAGGCCGGGTCGCCGGTTCCCGCGATGGTGAGCGACCAATCGATCACTCCCCCCAGTGCCTCGCAAGCGTCCAGCAGGTTTTCGATGCCTTTCTTCTGGTGGATGCGTCCGAGAAAAACCATACGCAGCCGTCCCGCGCTCTCGGGGTGCAGCACGGTCTCGGGGATCTCCACGCCGTTAGGGATAATCGCGGTTGCCACCCCGGGGTACCGGCGCACGCTTTCGACCGCTTCTTCTTCGGAGGTAACGTGCAGCACCAGGCGGCGCGGCTTCACCAGCCGGGACACCCCATCCCAGGCATCCTTCATGAGTACCCGGGTGGAGCCCTGCCATCGCTGCAAGGCGCCGCGAGGGGACCACACGACCGGCTTTCGCGCCAGCCGGCAATCGAGCAGCGTGGGGATGATGGGGAAGGAGTAGACCGCGGTGAGATGGACCACGTCGGCCCACCGCACCATAGCAGGCAATTTGGCCAGCAGCGTCGGGGCGATCGTCTGTGGCAGGACGCGCCGGCAGTAGGTCACCCTCACCCCGTCATCGAGCTCCTGCTCCACGTTCGCCGCCACTTTCAGATCGGAGCGTGGACCGTTGGCGTTGGTCGTCAGCACCCGCACCTGTCCGCCGAGCCGGGAGATGTTGCGGCAAAGATGGTAAACGGACTGGATCGGTCCGCCGTAGAAATGGGCCGGGTAGTAAGTGGGCACCACGTAAAGTACTTTCAAGGCCGTACTCCATGCAGCGCGCACCACTCACCGAGCACGAACAGCGCCCACGGCCGCGTCCAGCGTTCGCCGGACGGGTTGGCCTGAAATGCCTCCCATACTTCGCCGGCGCGGTCGGGATCGATCCCCAGGGTCCGCAGGCCGTCTTCGGCCGCACCGAATGCCCGGTCGAGCTGCGGGCGCAATTCGGAGAGCATCCATCGTTTGAACGGCAGGGTAAAGCCCATTTTCGGCCGCTGCCAGACGCCTTGTGGAAGCAGTTCGGCCACCGCGTCCAGCAGCAGGGGCTTGGGACGGCCGCCGATCTTCCATTGCCCCGGCAGTTCCAGAACATACTGCACCAACGCGGCATCGACGAACGGCACCCGCACTTCGAGCGCGTGCGCCATGCTCATGAAATCCGTATCGCGCAGCAGTGTGTCTGCCATGTAGCCGCGCATTTCCATGATTGAGATAGCGTTAACGGCGTCTGGATGTTCTTCGAGGCATGCCTCGCGAGCCGGCGGCGGGGCCTTGTAGAGGGCCTCCGCCTCGACAGGCGAATAGAGCTGGCGCGAGATGGTGTAGGCGGCGCGGGGGGAGCAATCGCTCTCCAGAAACTCCCAGAACTTGCGATGCCGTACGGTGTCCCGCAGCAGCGCACCTCCTACGGCGCATGCAGCCCTCCGTAGGACTGGCGGCAGTATTGCCATGGGCCGCAGCAGCCGTGCCCGACGGAAGCTGGAGTAACCGGCAAACAGTTCGTCCGCGCCCAGGCCCGAGAGCGCCACCTTGTACCCCGCCTCGGCCACCTGCTTCGAAACGACGTAGCTGTTGATGCCGTCCATGGTTGGCTGGTCCATGGCGCCGATGGCATCAGGCAGCATCTCTAATAAGGATTGCTCCGTGAGTACGATGTCCTGGTGATCGGTCCCGTACTCCTTCGAAATCATGCCGGCGAAACGCCCCTCATCGTACTCGTGTTCTTTGAAGCCGATGTGGAATGTCTTGGGCTTCTCGCGCATTTCGCGCGTCATCAAGGCCGCCAGCACGCTCGAATCGATACCCCCGGAAAGAAATAGGGCTACTGGTACGTCACTGATCAAGTGCCGCCGGACGGTATCGGTAAGGACTTCCCTCAGCACCGCCACGGCATCATCGCGGCGGGTAAGGGGAATCGGCGCCGGAGCAGTGAACGGCTGGGAACCGCATGCCTCTTCCACACTCATGCCGCGGTCCCGCGGCCGCACCGTCAGGTAGCACCCCGGATCGAGCGACTGCACTCCCGCCACCAGGGTGCGTGGGGTCTCCACCGAGCCGAAGTGCAGGTAGGAAGCTACCCCCTCCGGGTCCAGCCGCCGCGGCACCACGCCGCTTGCCAGCAACGCCCGCACCTCCGACGCGAACACGAACGTATCCGGTGTCGAGTAGTAGTACAGCGGCTTGATGCCCAGCGGATCGCGCGCCAGAATCAGTTGGTTCCCCGGCCCGTCCCACAGCCCGAACGCGAACATTCCGCGCAAGCGGGATATCGCGGCTGTGGACCAGCGCTGGTAAGCGTTCAGGATCACCTCGGTATCTGTCTGAGATGCGAAGGTGAACCCCTGGGCTTCCAAGTCGGCCTTGAGATCCGGAAAGTTATAAACCTCGCCGTTATATGTCAGGCAGCAGGCGCCCTGGCTGTCCTGCATCGGCTGGGCTCCGGCCTCCGAGAGGTCGAGAATCGCCAGGCGGGTGTGTGCCAGCCCGATGCTCCACGGTCCCGAACGACGGATCGAAACTCCCCGTCCGTCAGGGCCACGGTGGGCAAGTGCGCATACCATGCTGCCCAGTGTTTCCCCGACGCTGCTCTCGTCCTGCCGAGTTATGATTCCGGCGATCCCACACATTATATATTCACACCCGCGGCGCAATCGAGTACGCTCAACCACCTGTCCCGCATGTGCGGAAACAGGTAAGCGTTCTTCACCTTCTCGCGTGCGCGCTCCCCCATCGTCTTTCTCAATTCCGGCTCCTTCCAAAGCTGCATCAGGCGTTCGGCGAGCGCATCAGCGTCACCGTGTTCCACCAGGAATCCATCCACACCGTGTCCGATCACCTCGGGAGTGCCGCCGTGGTTTCCGCCAATGCACGGTTTGCCGAATCGCATGGCCTCCAAGAAGACAATTCCGAATCCTTCGCTCCGGCTCGGCAGCGCAAAGACGTCGCACTGGCTGAACTCCTCCCGCAGCCTGGCATCGGAAACCGAGCCCGCAAATTGCACCGCTGCGGCCAACCCCAGGTTTCGCGCCCGCTCCTTCAGTCGCGGGGAGTCGTCCCCGTCCCCAACAATGCTCAGCTCAATCCGAGCGCCGCACCGGCGTGCGCGGCCTACCGCCTCGATCAGAACGTCATAGCCTTTGTATGCGTCGCTTGCGGCCAGCCTCCCCACACTCAGCACGCGCAGAGTGCCGGAAGAAAACCCCGTCCGTTCGTCCGTCGGTTCGACTTCCAGGTATGGCAGGGCCAGCGGGACCACCTTGAGCAGTTCAGGTGCAATGCCGTTGTTGTCGGCGAAGCGTTCGGCGGTGTAGGCGGTAGTCGCTACGATTGTCGATGCCGCCCGAGCCGCCGCGCGGTCCGCCGCCCCCACCCGGTCCCAGGCCTCGATCCCGTGCAGCACCACGATGTAAGAGCGCAGCCATCCCGCCGCCTTCAGCATCAGCGCCACGGGGGCAATCCCGATATGCGCCACTACCGCCACCGCCGGGTGCCCCTGCCGGGCCATGCTCGCCGCCATCTTGACAAACCGGGGTTTCGAGCCGCCCGCGCCACCAAAGTGTTCATACCGCGCCGGCTGGGAGTGCAGGCCGTCCACGTAATCGGTATCGAGGAGCGAAACGTAATTCAGCGCCATGCATCTCGAGTCGCTCCACGCGGACATCACCTCTCCCAAGCGACGCGAGTACGACTGCACTCCGCCGTGGGCGCTATACGCCTGTGTGGTCATCAGAAGCGCACAGGGCTGCCTTTTCATCGTGCCGCTTCCTCTCGCGCGCCCGCGTGCGGCCCGGGCACATGGGTTCGGGGCCGTAGCGCCGCGGCGAGTTCCATGGCCGTACGCGCCCTGTCCACGTAGCGGTACGGCGACGAGATCGCGCGGCGGTACGCGGCACGCGCGATTCGCCGGCGCGGCTCTTCGTGAGCCAGGTAGAACCGTAGCTTCGATATCAACTCCTCGAATGGGCCGAAGTACACCGCCTCTTTGTCTTCCTCGAAGTAGAGCAAGTGCTCCTCGGTGCGCTCCGCGATCATGAAGCCGCCGCAGGCCGGGATTTCGAACGACCGGCTGGTATGCAGGTCGCGGTTGTCATGATAGAGCAGGCCCAGACTGGCGCTGTTCGCCGCCACCGCCTTGCCCATCTGCTCAGCGATAACCTCGCAGCCGCGGACGGCCCCGCGCAGCTTGCGCCATCCCCATGCGCGGTGCGGGTAGCGCGCCATCTTCCCCCAGCCCCCGCCCCACACATTCATCCTGAAGTGATCCCGGGACGCCGCCAACCGCGCCAGAAAGTCGGCGCGCGACGGCCGAAACGTACCGATAAATGCGACATCCCCCTCCATGCGCCGCCGTTCCTCGGCGGTGGGTTCCGCCGGATGATGCACCTGCGGATCGTAGGCATTTGGAAGGTACACGGCGAGGGGCGCCCCCGCATCGTGGAATTCACGTACGTTGAACGACTTGGTAGTGAGGATGCAATCGAAGCGCGGAACGTTGTCGCGGAACGTCGGGCTCTGATTGGCCGGATTGAACATGTCGTCGTTCATGTACACGAACCGCGGGCTGATCCCGGCAACAGCGTCCAGCGTATCGGGCGTGACGTGGTATGCCTTCACGAAGAACGTCAGATCGGGACGAAACTCCCGGCAGGTTTCCACAATCGCGCGATTCAGGTCCTCCACCATGCGGAGGGGTGGCCGCCCGCGTAGTTTTCGCACCAGCCTGCCGGCCGTATCGCGGGGCGCAGGGTCGAACCGCTCGTCGTCGAGTGTCCGGACGTCGTGCCCCAGCTCCACAAACGCGTCCCGCCACGAGGTCCCGTTGGAGCCCCTATAGTCCGGTCCGATGTAAAGAATCCGCAAGGTGCTCATGCTTCGTTCGCCGTAGCCACCGCGCCGAAGCGCACGGCGTGGTACATATTGAGGCAGCGTTGCCCGTATTCACGCCATCCACCCAGTGTCCGCACGCGTTGGAGCGCGGCTTCCGCCATAGTCTCCCGGCCGCGCGGGTTTTCCAGCATCCACAACAGGGCGGCGCGGATCGCCGCCGGATCGCGTACCGGAACGATGAAGCCTTCGACGCCGTCCGTGAACAGGTCTTCGCCCCCGGTGTGCGCGCTGGCGATCACAGGAACGCCGCACGCCATCGCCTGTGCCTGCACCAGCGCCAGCCCCTCCTGAATTGACGGCAGCACCAGTACGCTCGCCTGGCTGTAGTACCATGACAGCCGATCACGCGGCTGCGAGCAATGGGCCGTGAAGAGGTCCGCATTGCGCGCCAAAATCTTCTCGGCGTCCGGCGTGGCGGTCCCTACCAGCCACACCTCGGCGGCGCCCGCACGAACTAACGGCCGCACAGCGTCGAAGAGGTAGCCGATGCCCTTCTGGATAGACTGCGCGCCCACGAACAAGACGCGGAACTTGTCATCCTGCTTCGGTTCCGGCCGGAACATCGAGAGATCCACACCGTAGGGGCAGACGTGCACTCTCCCGGGGGCAAAGCCGCGTTCCAGGAACGAGCGCCGGGCGAATTGTGACGGCACTACCACGGCATCCGCCTCCTCGTACTCGGCTACACAGCGGCTCACCGCCTGGGGGTCGAAGGCCGATGCAGGCAGTTTCTCGCCCCATCGGGTGAACTCCTCTTCGAGCAGTTCCTTCTGGGTCAGGACATGCGCGGAGCCGCGGTTACAAATCCATGTTCCGCCGTGATCGCGCATCCAGCGCCCCGCTTCGAGGCCGGTGCCATCGAGCGCATCCAGCACATCCAGCCCAAGCCGTGACACCTGCCGCCGCATCCAGCGGCCGAAATCTTCGAAGGCCAGGTTGTTCCACCGGTTCGCCCGCGGAGCAGGCGGCACCATGGCGCGCAGTCGCGACGCCAGCAGCCACCAGGGGCGAGTTCGCGCGAAGGGGCGCAGGTCGTCGTCCACTTTAAAAGCCGGATAGCCGGAGAACAAGGTGACCCGCTGTCGCAGCCGGCCCATCTCGCGAGCCAGGTCGAACATATGGAAGCGGGTCAGGCTGGCTACGCCGATCTTAAGCGGCTGTTCGGGTCGCATATTTCTTTTTGGTCCTTTGTCGCCCGAGCAGGTACAGAAGCAGCAGCCACACCGGCAGGCTCTTGGCGTGTGACTCGAGCAGCAGGCCGATGCCGTAAAAGTCTTCGTTGGTGGCCAGAACCACCGCCGTCATGGCGTACCCGATCACCGGATTCACGTGCAGCACCAGCCAGTTGTAGAGCAACTGAAGATAGAGGCCGTGGAGGATCGCCAGCACGAACGTGCCAATCGGGCCGAAATTCAGGTAGTACTCCGACATGGCGTCGAATATGGCGGTGGTGACGTGGTCTTTCCTGACCAGGCCCAGACGTACCGGGTAATGGTTGAGCTCGTAACTGGTGAATGGTTTTTCCGGCCATAAAGCGCGCGGCACCAACGCCGAAGCTTCAAATAGCAGCGTCTTGCCGTACTCGTACGGGAAGATATCCGGGTAGAAGCGCGAGTACACTGCGGGCATGTTGACGCCGGCAAACCGCATCACGCCCCTCTCCAGCGAAAGCTCCATCCGTCCCGAGGTGCCGAGCCGGTCGAACTTAACGATGCTGTCTTTCACTCGCTGAGCGGTATCCAGGTTGCGGCGTCCCGCCTGCTTGTAAATCGACAGCAGCGGAAGTACCACCAGGATCATCAGGGGAATGGCCGGAATAATCAGCTTCCATGGCGGCCTTCCGCGGGCGATGATGTATCCGCAGACGCACATGAGGGCGGGCAGCAGTGCGCCCACGAGTTGTCCGGTGTGCAGCCCCACCCGCATGCTTACCGCGCATACGGCCAGCACAAAACCGCCCCACACCAGCCGCTCCCCACGGTTGCGCGCCGAAAACAGCCAGTAGGCAGCGAGCACGATGAAGACGTAAATCACGGATCCCAGCAGCGCGATGGTGAACTTCACAGTCAGCGGAAGGTTGAATTGCAGGAACGAGTTAATGAACAGCGCCAGGGGGGCGTAGAGGGCAACCCCGCGCTTCAGCTTGCGCTCATCGAAGGCCCACGCCCCCCTGGGCGGCCCCGCACCAGCCGCGGCGGCTAGTGACAGCCCGATGTTCATGCCCGCACCGAACAGCAGGATCAAATAGCAAGCCTTTGGCAGCGTGTGCCATACGCCGAAGCGGAAGAAGTTCAGCCGAAGCGGGGCATACACCTCCCATCTGTATTCGTGCCAGTAGTTCGCGGCCACACTGCCGACCCCGTAGCGATACAGGAAATAAATCGAGACCGCGAAGACCGGCGCCAGCCATGGGATCATACCGTGGGCTCGCGCAGTCACGAACCCGTGCGCCGCGAGCAGCGACAGGAACGCGAGGGTACCCCAGATGATTAGAGGTCGCGGCAGGCTCTCAAAAGCCTCCCGCCCCGCCAGCAACAGCGCGATCGCCAGCGCCATCGAGAACCAAGGCACGGCGGCGCGGAAGGTGCCCACGCGGCGTTGCGGCCATGGCGCGGGGATTGCCCAGGATGCAGCCTGCATACGTTACCTCGCGAGCAGTCGCGCTAACAGTCTGTGCGCCTGCTCCCTATCCCTTCTGTTCAACGCGATCAGATATCCGGCTGCGAGGCTCACGGCGCTCACCAGCACCGCCCCGGTGAGCAACTCCACAACGGGGCCGCCGCCGAACCTTGGCAGCGCGTTGTGCATCCACTGCACGGTCTTGAGAACGATCACGAATAGAACCACGCTGCGTAGCACTACTTCGATCAGGTAGCGCCAGCGGCTCTCGCCAATCAGCCGGCATGCCGCGGCCGGTAGCACCATCCCGCAGAACAGGGCGTCCATTGCGGCGAGACCGAAAACAAACCCGCTCAGACCGAAGGACTTCGACAGCCCCCATCCCAGCATCAATCCCACAGCTCCCGCCAGCAGCGTGGAGACGAACACCGTCTTCTGGCGGTTCGAAGCGCTAAGCAGGATGGAACTGGTGAGCCACATCGCCTGCGACCCTGCCAGCATGAGAAATGCGCCCATCAGCGGCGCGTCGAAGGCCACATGTCCGCGCGTCCAGAACGCCAGGAGCACATCGCCGTACAACATGAGGTATGCCGCCGAGCAGGAGGCGAAGAGCATCACGATCTTGGCTGTCAACAGGTGCATCCGCCGGAGCGCGTCCATCTGGCGCTGGGCCTCCATGGAGGTGAACTCCGGCCACACGGCGTTCTGGATGGTGGCACCTACCTGCTTAATCAGGTTAGTAAGCGTCCGGGATGTCGAGAAGGTAACCAGCATCGCGGCGCCGAACAGGCCGCCTACCAGCAGCGTGCTGCCCTGAATCACGAAGGCCATCACCAGTTGGATCCCCAGGAAGCTGGAACTCGGGGCGATAAACGAAAACGCCAGGCGCATGCTGCTATGCCTGACCCCCAGCGCAATGTCCGGATGCCGGCGGCTTAGATCCCAGACGATGAACGCGCATGTCACGAGCAACGCCGCCAGTTGTACCTCTGCCACCGCCAGGGGACCGGCGCCGAGACTGACCACGGTCAGCATACCGACCAACGACAGGAGGAAACGCGCGTTGTTGATCATCTGTCCGCGCGGGTACTCGTTCACCGTGCGGTAGATCCCCGAAAGGAGCCCGTGCGGGATGGCATAGAGAACCTGCAATGCGATCAGGAGCGCGATTGCCACCGCTCCGGTATGTGTCGTCTCCGTGAAGTTCAGCCACCGGTCAAGCGGCATCAACCAGAGTGCCGGGCCCACTAGCACCGCCGCGACGGTTGCCACCGTGAGACTGAAGGCGATTCCGCTCTGGAGAATCCGGGCGTACTCTTCTTTTTCCCCCAGTGCGTGGCATTGATTCAAGCGATTGACCACGTAGCTCTGCATGCCGAAATCCAGCACCGAGAGGTATGCCGCGGCGGCGGAGAGCGCCAACCACTCGCCGTATAATTGCTTGCCCCAAGCCGCAAGCAGCACCGGCACGACGACCAACTGGCCCCCGGTGTTCAGGATTTGCGAGAGAAGGTTCGCCAGCGTCCCGAGCGTGACGCGGCGGATCTGTTCCCCTTGCATGGGAGCGGCGCTCATGATTCTAGTGCTGATAAAGCATCCCCTTCACGCGGTGCCGCATCCAGTGTTCCAGCGTGCGGGCCGCATCCACCAAAGGCGACATGCCGCACCGGTGCAACAACAACGTCAGGCGCACCAGCGGCGAGTCGTCGATCCGCATCACGTTGCGTACGCTCTCTTCGTACGGCGGCAAACCCTTCAACTGCCCAACCCCCAGGGCGCAGTTCACCGCCATGGACTTGCGCGCTTTGCGGGCGTAGCGTGCCAGGTCGGGCTCTTCCTTCACGATTTCCGCCACGGTGGTGTCAAACAGGCGCCCGATCTCCTCGATGTACCGGGGCAGCCTCCGGGAGTTGTCTTCCCGGTTCGGCGCCGACCAGAAGCGGAAGCGCACCAGCACCTCATCCAGATAGATCACGTCCCCCGTCATCAGCAACCGCAGGTCCAGGTCCCAGTCCGGCAACTCACGGAAGTAAGCGCCCTTGCGCGGAATTCCCAGTCCTCCGGATTTCTCATAACACTCGCGACGAATCATCATGGTGTCGAAGACGCAGCGCGAGCCCGCGATGAAACGGCGCAACTCCTTCCTTCCGTTTCGGTGGAAGCTGCCGCCTACGTGGCGCTCCAGGCCAATCACCCTCCCATTGCCGTCCACCAGGGAGCTGGCGCAATAGGCGAACGCCGCGCCCGGAGCCATGTCGAGCAACGTCGACAGCTTGCTCGCGAACGCCGGTTCCAGCACGTCGTCCGACGAGAGGAACGAGAGATATCGCCCGCGGGCCTGCGAGGCGCAGAAATTGAAATTCTTCGCTACCGGCAGGTGCTCGGGCGGACGGACAACCCGGAGTCGCGGGTCCAGGATACTTTCCAGATATTCCCGGGTCCCGTCGGTGCAGTGATTTTCGGAGACGACAACCTCGATGTCCTCGCAATCCTGCTTGAGGGCACTGGCAACCGCCTCGGCCACGTGTTGTACCTGGTTATATGTCGGGATGCAGATGCTAACTTTTGGTGCTGTGATCATGAACTTGTAACGCCTCCAACAACCCGTGCCGCTCCAGCTCCCCTGCGGCCTCGGCCACCGCCTCGAACGGAATCCCGGATCGCACTGCGATGTCGAGCAGCGTGTGATCCCCGTCGGAGAGGTTCAGCACCCAAAGGCGCGCAAGCTCCGCATAAGCCGCCGAGGTTCCGCCGACGGTCCGGTACAGCCCGCGCTTGCCGAGTTGCGGCTCGCATCGCGGGTACAGGTTGATGCATTTGCGATTTTTCTCCAGCACGTCGAGGACGCGCAGGCACAGCCCCAGCGCCCCGCCGAGGCTAGCTGCCGTGACGAAATCCGGGTTGTCGGCCGACGTGTGGTACTCGGGAAACTCGCCGTGCGGCGTTCTCATGAGGCACCCCAGCGGCAGGTTGAAGCCCGGTGAACAGTACTGCCGCTCGTCGTAGCCGACGGGCGAAAAATCGATGATCCTGTACGGCGTGCCGTCATGCGCCAGCACGTGCGCCATGGCCCGATCGATGTCGGCGTCCCCACGCCGGCTCTTCTTATACGTGAAGCCCCCGGGGTCTCCCAGGCAGGTCAGCACGAGTCCATGCCGGATCCCCGGCGTTGCGGCCTCGTTTTGCGCCAGCCAGGTCACCGGCCCTATCAGCCCCGGCACGAAGACCAGCCGGTAGGAGTACTCCCTCTCGCGGCCTTGGAGGATGCCCGCCAGGAACGCGGCAACCGCGATGCCCGAAAGATTGTCGTTGGCCAGCGATGGGTGGCAGACGTGCGTGGAAATCAGAATCTCTTCGGCCCGCCGTCCCGGCAGACGGCACTCCCCATAAGTGAGGTGCCCCGGTTCCAGCTTCGAGTCGATCACTACCTCGTATTCGCCTTCCGGCAGTTCCGATAGTTGCCTGTGGGTCATCGCGAAGCCCCACGCCTCGCGGTAGTAAGACGTCCTGTAGGGAATACGGTCCGGCTGTTCCGGCAGCGTGAAAAGGTGCTCTCGCAATTCGCTGAGCGGCATCCTCGCCCTTACCGGCACGCTGTACTGGAGAATATGCAGGTTGTGCTGCCTGAAATCTACCACCGTCCGGCCCGAGGGATCCTTGATGTAGGCTTCCTTAATATTCCATTCCTTCGGGACCGTCCAGTCGAATACCGCCGTCCCGCTGGGCACTTCATAGACTTGGATGGGTGCGTACTGCTCCAGGATTCGGAGCGTCTCCCGCACGCCTTCGCCTGTGATGCTGCGGCAGATGGGGTACAACTTCCGCACGAGCGCGTGCATCTCCTCGCCGGTTGAAGCGGTGTTCTGGATCTGCGGGCTTGCCATATTCAGTACTTCACCATCGGCCTGACAGTCACGTTCGTGACCTCGGCCGTCCGGGGGACTGCCAGTGCCTCCACCACGACCTGCGCCAGGTCTTCCGGTTGCATCAGGCGCTCGGGCTTCCAGGCGCCGCCCTCGGTTTCCAGAAGCGCTTTCTGCATTGGGGTCGCCACACGGCCAGGGAAAACGGAGATCACCCGCACACCCGCGGCGTTGACCTCGTCCCGAAGACTGTCGGCCAGCCCCTTCAATCCATGCTTGGTGGCGGAATACTGTGCGGCGTTGGCATTGGCCGTCAGTCCCGCGGTGGAATTAATGAAGATTACCTGGCCGCGCGAGCGCTTGAGCTTCGGCAGCAGCGCCTGTGTGATCTGAAAGGGCGCCCGCAGGTTTACCCGGTACTGCTGGTCGAACTCCTCAACGGTGGCGTGTTCGACGGAGCCGAGCGAGATTGCCCCGGCGCTGTGCACCAGAACGTCGATGCCGTCCAGATCGCGGTCGAGCTGCGCCACCAACTGGCGGACTGATGCGTCGTCGGCCAGCTCCGCAACGTACACGCGATAGCCGCCGTCCCGGCTGCCGCCGTCGTTCGCAGTTTCCTCCAGGCGTTCGCGGCTGCGCCCCACCAGCGCCACGCACATGCCTTCCCGGCGTATCGCGCGTGCAACTGCCCGCCCGATGCCGCTGCTGGCACCCGTTACGACCGCGGTCTGGTTGGCGAACCGCATCCCGCTCAGACCACCCTCACTTCCGGGACCGGTGTGATGAAGCGCCCGCCCAATTTCCGGTACTCCACCTGTTGCTCGATGATCTCTTCCTGGAAGTTCCAGGCCAGCAGGAGTACGAAGTCCGGACGATCTTCAAGCAGCCTCTCCGTGGGTACTACCGGGATGCGCACACCCGGCACGAACAGGCCCTGCTTGAGCCGGCTCTTGTCCACGATATACGCCAGGTTGGCGGGACCGAGTTCCAGGTAATTCAGGAGCGTCGTGCCCTTGGCCGGCGCACCGTAGCCCACCACCGATTTCCCCTGCGCCTGCAATTCCGCCAGCTTGCCCAGCAGTTCCGTCTTCAGCCGTTCCACTTTCTGTGCAAAAGCCCGATATGTCTCCAGTCTGTCGAGGCCCTCGGCGCTCTCGCGATCCAGCAGCGCCGCGACGTTTGGGCTCGGCTCGCCTTGACCCTGGCGCTTCACGTACACCCGCAACTGCCCGTGGTGAATCGGCAGCCGCTCCGCGTCCATTACCCGCAGCCCGTGCTGTTCGAAGAGCCGCATCATCGGCCGCAGCGCCCAGTACGAAACATGCTCGTGGTAGACGGTATCGAAGGCCGTCTGCTTCAGCAGATCCGGCAGGTAGTGCGCCTCGATGACGAAGACACCGTTCGGCGCCAGTAGTTCCGTGATACCCGCGGCAAAATCGTGGAGATCCTGAATGTGCGGGAAGGTATTGGTAGCGGTGATCACCGCTGCTTCCCCCCATCGTTCTCTTATTTTCCTGGCTGAGTCGGACGTGAACAGCCCCGTGTAGCGCTCAATGCCCAGGTCGCGCGTGAAGCCCTCGAGGTTCTCCGCCGGATCCACCCCGAGGGTGCGAACACCCTCCGGAGCATTGCGCCGGAATGCGGCCAGCAGCGTCCCGTCGTTGCACCCGATGTCGACAACCAAATCCCCGTGGCCTGGTTTCTCCCGCTCGATGAGCAGCGCGCTGAGTTCGTCGAAGTGACGTTTCAGGGTCTCGGAGGCGGAGGAGACGTACAGGTAATTCGCGAACATGGCCGCCGGGGGCACGCGGTCCAACAGTTGGACGTGTGTGCAGTCCGGGCAGAACGCCACCCGCAACGGGTATGTCGGCTCAGGACAGGCCAGCTCTTCCGAGCTCAGGAATTTGTTCGCCAGCGCAGTCGCACCCAGGTCGAGAAAGAGGCTCAGCGAGCGGCCGCCGCACACCAGGCACGCCGCGGATTTCGTTTCGGCATGTACGGACATAGTTCGATTCGTTTCTCCTTAAGCAATGGATTGTGGAGAGCCCGCTAACGAGGAAACGGGAGCAATACACGCGATCCGTGTACTTCCGGACGCACCGGCACTTGCCGCAGATCGCTCAATGCAGCGCGTACCGCCGCCTGCCGCTCGGGTCTTACCAGGAACAACAGAAAGCCGCCACCGCCCGCACCACAAATTTTGCCGCCTTCCGCGCCCGCTTCCATTCCGCGCTGGTACCAGTCGTCAATGCGGCTCGTGCTGATCCCTTCAGAGAGGCTGCGCTTGATGCGCCAGCAATCGTCGAGGACCCGGCCGAAACGAGCCGTGTCTACGCTACCGTTGCACGTCAGCGCCTGCAGGGAAAGTGCGTGGCCGCGAAGCTCGGTCAGGCACTCGATTTTCTGGGGTGTATTCTTCTTCTGCCCTTCGAGGACCGCGCTGGCGTTGCGTTGCATGCCGGTCCAGAACATCATCAGGTTTCGGAACAGGTCTTCCAGTCCGGCCTTCGAGATTCGCTGCGGCTCCACTGTGACCGCGCCGCCCGGCTGGAAGCGGAACAGGTTTAAGCCGCCGAAAGCGGCCGCATACTGGTCTTGTTTCCCGATCGGCTGCCTCAGGCGCTGGATTTCTATCTGGCTGGCTTCCTCCGCCAGTTGCCCGGGGGAGACGCGTTCACCCTTGTAGGCGTGCAGCGCGTGCAGCAGCCCCACCGCGAAGGAACTGGAGCCGCCCAGTCCGGTCGATGCCGGCAGATCCGCCACCGTGCTCACGTATATCGGAGGCTCGATTTCGAGGAACTCCAGCGCCTCGCGGGCGATGTCGTTCTCGATCTCCTGGATTGTATTTACTTCCTCCGTCTTCGAGTAGTTGATGCGCACGGGTTCCAGGAACAGCTCGCTGTGGCGCTTTACGGTGACATAGACAAACTTGTCGATGGCCGTGCTGAAGACCGCCCCGAAGTCACGCTCGTAGAAGTCCTCAAGGTCGGTGCCGCCACCCGCGAAGCTAACCCGCAGCGGAGTCCGGGTTACTACCACTCCGGGATCGTACGGGTTCTCGTAGATCACGGAAGCAGCTACTCGCGTTTGAGTTGAAGCGGTCGCGATCGACGTCTTAAGCATGGAATCTCCTGGCAGAAGTAACCTTCATACGGGCCGGCGCTAACCCTGTTTCAATCGCCAGTCGTACGGAATCTCCGAACTGAATGGGTCAATGCGGATCATCTCCTCTGGTTCGTGGGGATGCGTCGCGCAATTTGCCAGAATTACCATCTTGTCGCCGTAGGCCTTGTAGCCGTTGGCGATTCCCGGAGGCATCTGGACGAGGCAGTAATTGTCCTCGCCCATATAAACCTCCTGCAGTTCACCCTTGGTCGGGGAATTCTCCCGCAAGTCGTACATCACCAGCTTGGCCCGGCCGGAAAGCACCGCGTTGTTGATGGTCATCTTCGTGTGAATGTGCCAAGCCTTCACAACGCCGGGCCAGGCGCATGAGAAGTAGATTTCGCCGAAGTGGATGAAATGCGGATCGGTGCATTTCATCATGTGCATGATCTTCCCCCGCTCATCGACGATCTGCCGGAGCGGGATAACTTTCACTCCGTCGATCACAGGCGCGCTCCCGTGCTCACCGCGACCTCGGCCCAGCGAAGAGAGCCGTTCACCCGCCCACTCTCCAGCAGGTACTGCAGCCACTTGAGCCGGGTAAACCGCTTGTCGGCGAACTCCTCCGCCGTCAATCGGATCCCCTTCAGCGCCTGGTAGAGTTGGCGCGCACCGGACAGCGGCGAATAAGCGAACGAAAACGCCGGGAACGTCACCGCGAACTTCGTGAAATCGGTCTTGTAGGTGCGCTGGTCGGCCCCCGGATCGGGTTTCACTTGCAGCTTGCAGTTCGGCACAATGGACGCTGTAATCTCGGCCAGCCGGATGATCTGCTGGTTCATCTCCGCCGCGCCTACATTGAAGGCCTGGTTGTGTACCACCTGCCGGGGGGCGTCGAGCACCGTCAGGAAGGCCCTTGCCACGTCTTCGACGTGCACCACCGGCCGCCAGGGTTGCCCGTCGCTGTGCACCGTCACAACGCCCGATGTCACCGCGGCGCCCATCAGGTTATTGAGCACGGTGTCGAAACGCATCCGCGGCGACAGACCGTAGATCGTGCCGTTCCGCAGGAAGGTCGGCGAGAATCGCTCGTCCGCCAGTTTGGCAATGGCCCTCTCGGCCTCCACCTTCGAGCGCGCGTATGTGGTGCGCGGGTCTAACGGCGAATTCTCGTTCACCACCGCTGTTTCGGACATGCCGTACATGATGCACGACGAGGAGAACAAAAAACGGGAGACGCCCGCTGCCTTTGCCGCCTCGGCGAGCCGGACGGAAGCGCGGAAATTAATGTCCTCGGTCCAGGCGTCGTTGAGATTGCCGATCGGGTCGTTGCTGAGGGCCGCCAGGTGAACAATCGCGTCCACGCCCTCCAGGTCGCGCGGCTCCACGTCGCGGATATCCTTCAGAATGCTTGTCGGGCCTTCCTCATTCTGGTTTAGCGTGCATTGGCTGTAATATTCGGTATCGAGCCCGAGCACGATGTGGCCGGCTTTGGCGAAACGCGCCGCCATCACGGAGCCGACGTATCCGTTATGCCCGGTTATGAGAACATTCTTTGGTTTGTTCACGATTCATCTCCCCTGTGCGGTGAATCTCTTCTTTAATAATGTCCAGCAGTGACCGATTTTCATCGACCTGCGCGAACCTGCATCCGGCGGCCTCGGCTGCCATCCGGTCGCGCTCGTCGTCCCCTACATAAAGCGTGCGCGTCAAATCCAGGTGGTGTTCCCGCTGCGCGCGGAACAGGAGCCCCGGACGAGGCTTTCGGCATTCGCACCCGGCATCCCAGTCGTGCGTGCAATCGTAGAAGGCGGTGATCCCGCCTCCCGCCACTTCGGCTTGACTCCGGATGCACCGCTCCAACTCATCCAGATCTCCCGCGGTCATGGCACCTCTCGCCACGCCCGCTTGGTTCGAGGCGACGATCACGCGGTACCCCTGCTCGCGCAGCAGCCGCAGGCCGTCCAGCGCTCCAGGCAACCATTCGAATTCCTCGGGCCGGCGCACGTAGCAGGCCCGCGCCGGCCTGCGGTTCAACACCCCATCGCGATCCAGCAGAATCGCTGGACGCCGCGCGAAGAATTCGGTTGTCAGCGGAAGCCGTTCGAGCGACCCCACGCTGTAGTAGCGATGATCCGATACCCACCCCGCCAGCCGCCCCTCCGCCGCCAGCCGCGGATAGATTGCCTCCTCGAAGAGTGCGTCTTCGGTGGGCAGCATCTCCAGCACCGGACGCGTCAGAATGGCGTAACTGATTTCCACGCCGCGCAGCCGCGGAGCTGTCCGGCTGCGATCGTACACAGTCACCCAGCCGTCTTCATTTACCCGGACGCTGTCCCGCGAGTACCCGTCTTTATTGCCATACACCGTCACCATCGCGGGCGCGCCGGAAGCTTCGAATCGTGCCCACATACGATCCATCTGCAGCGGCCAGTAGTTGTCGCAGTAGAGCAGCATGAAGCAGTCGTCGATTTGATCCAGGGCGAGCTGGATTCGCTTCACCGTCAAATCGTCGGGTAGTGAAACGGAGTACCTTATTTCTATGCCCCACTTGCTGCCGTCGCCGAAGTAGTCCTGAATGACGTCCGGCAGATAACCAAGCAGCAGCAGCACGCGGTCGAAGCCCTGCTCCCGCAGCATCTCGATGGTGTATGCCAGGAACGGCTTGCCGTGGAACTCAATCATCGGCTTTGGCCGCGTATCGGTCAGCGGCCGCATGCGCGTGCCGCGCCCCCCGGCGAGGATCACGGCCTGCGTGGGCCGCCGCCATTCCCTTGTGCGGTTATTCATTGCCCTGATAGCTGCCCGCGTAACGGCGGTAGCCGTAATATGCGGAGCCGTAGGCTGTATCGTTCTTCGGATCCCAGTCGTTGAGTACTACGCCAACTACAGGCAGGCCGTCTTCGATAAAGCGATCGGCCGCCATGCTGATGTGCTCCTTGGCCGTGCGCCCGGCGCGGCATACCAGCACCACCGCGTCCGCATCCCGCGCCAACAGCCGCGCATCGCAAATCTGCAGCACCGGCGGAGTGTCGATCAGGATGACGTCGAATTCCCCTCGCAGGCGCTCCAGTAGTTCCGCCATTCGGCCGGAGTGCAGCAGGCTGGGTGCGTCCGGCGACTTCGGGCCGGCGGGCAGCACGAAGAGGTTCGGCATCTTCGTAGCTACCGTCAACTCATCGAGCGACATCGCCGCCAGGCTGACTTCCGAGCGCAGCAGGTCGCTCAGTCCGGTGGTATTCGGGACCGCGAAGATGTTGTGCAGGCGGGGAGCGCGCAGGTCGCCGTCTATGATCAGGACGCGTTTTCTGGCTTCGGCCACCGCCAGCCCAATGTTGCTCACTGTCGTAGTCTTGCCTTCCTGGGGAAGGGCGCTGGCGAACACTACTGTGCGGGCTTCGCCATCGGCCCTGGGTATCAGGATCGAACTTAGGGTCGCCCGGTACGCTTCAGCCATTAGCGAGTAGCGCCGGTCCCATACGGCCAGCTCGACCGAGTGGTTTTGTCCATTGCTCATACCGAGCAATAGACTCGACGGAGACTTCGCCCCATTGACCATGATCGGGTCGCGCCGTGCCGACGGGATGAATCCGAGCTCCGGCAGGTGTAGGTAGGACGATGCCTCGCCAGGCGCCCGCAGGCTGCGGTCCCGGCGCTCCCGCGCGAAACTGACCATCACCCCCAGGAACAACCCGCCGCACAGTCCCAGTACCATGTTGAGCCTGATATCCGGTTTCGCAGGCCGGCTCGGCACCGCTGCGGCATCGATCACCCGGATATTGCTCGCCGGGATCGCCGCTGTCACCCCGGCTTCCTTCACCTTCTGCAGCATCGACTCATACAACTGTCGCGTATTGTCCGCTTCGCGTTTCAGGACGTTGTACTGGCTTGCCTTGGCAGCCTGTTGCGCCGCCACCCTGCTCAGCGAGACGCCCGCGCCATCCAGCATGCTCTCGCGCCGCTTCGCCGTCTCATACTCATTGCGAATGCGGCTGAGAATGTGTTCCCGCTCTCGCGTGTACGACGCATTGAGCTCGGCTAGCTGCACCTGCAGGCGCTCCACTTTGGGATGCTCCGGCTGAAGGTAGGACTGGAGCTCGGCGAGTTGCCGCCGAAGGTCCGCCATCTTTGTCTGGTACTCGCGGAGTGCACCGCTGTCCAGTACCTCCGGCAGCGTCTCAGGCGGACTGTTGACGGCCTGCAGGTACTTGGCTTCTTTGTTCATGCGGTCGCTGCGCGCAACTGCGATTTCATCTTCGATGCGCCGCAATTTCTGCTCGGAAAGGGCATCGCCTTCGCCGGACGTGATCACCAGTCCGGCCGATTCGCGGAACGCGTTCAACCGGGCGTCGGCCTCCTGCAAGCGTGTCTTCAGATCGCCCAGCTTGCCGGTGAGCCACTCGCCCGTGCGCTGGGCGGAGTTCCAACGTGTCTCCAGAGTCTGCTCCATGAACTCCCGCACCAATGTGTTGGCGTAAGCCGTCGCCAGTTGAGGATGCGGGGAGGTGCACGAAATCTCGATTACCCGGCTCAACCCCGATCCGCGCACCTTGAGGGTGTTCGCGATAGCGCCCAACGCGTTGGGCAGCGGCTCCGGCCGTGAGCCTCGGGCCAGTGCGTTTCGCCAGGCGCCGCCCGGCACTGCCGGAGGCGTCACAAACTGCTCGCCGTTGAGCTGTTGCGTAATCTGCGCCCTGGTCCGCGCCCCCAGCGCCTCGCTGGAAAGAATTTGGATTTGCGTCTCGGTGTACGCGTCGGAAGCGTCCGCCAGCGTCGTAGGCTGCAGATCTTTGAGGTTCAGGTAGTTCTCGTTCAGGGCCTGTAACTCGATGGTAGTGCGTGCCTCGTAAACCGGGGTCTGCAGCAGGGCCAGAAGAAGCCCGGCCAGGCCGCCGGCAATCGCGATTCCGGCCACCAGCCACTTTGCCCGCCACGGTGCGCGCCAGTAGCTTGCCGTGCTGTTCTCGTCTTCTTCTTGCGGACGCACAGAGCGCCACGTCCGTTGGCTTGCCGGGCCGCCCGGCTCCAGCATACGGGATCGGTTTTCCAAAGGTTCAGGCAGAAAAGGCTTCATAGTTTTCGACTCGGGAGTCCTCCGGTTGTTCACTGGCTGCTCAGAGTTGGCCGCCGCGCCAGATCACCACACCGGTGGCAGTCTGCACGATAGCCTCCGCGGCCCGGATAGCCGCCCGTTTGGATGTGCTGCTCGGGACGAATAGAATGTCGTCAGCGTTGAGCGCTACGTCCTTGACCTTTCCGTCCAGCACTTTCCGGAGGTCCACTGCGACTTCGGCCCGCTCCCCATTGGGCTGCATTCTCAGGACCTTCGCCTTCTTTGGCGACGCCGTCTTCAGCAGCCCGCCGGCCATGGACAGGGCCTGCAGGGTGGACATATCCTTGCGGTCGTTCAGCAGGAAGCCGCCCGAGCGGCCCACTTCGCCGATCACGTAAATCATCTGCGCCCGCGGCACCGTGATCACATCGTTGGGCCGGATCGCAATGTTGGACTCCGGCGCCTCGGCCGTCATCAGTGATCTCAGGTTTACCTCGGCTACACTGAACTGCCCGCTCGGATCGGTCTTCGCGCCCGGCAGTGGAATGGGGCCCCAGACGGCCTGCCGAGTCACCCGTGCCACGGCGCCCGCATCCTGCGTAACCCCGCCCGCCATGGAGAGCAATTCCATGAGCGTTCGATGGCCCTGCAACTGCTGCACGCCGGGCGTGTGCACCGCCCCCATTACCGAAACCGGCTGGCTGCGGTACTCCGTGACATTTACCGTGACCTGCGGTTTCTTCATGTACCGGCTCAGCCGCTGCGATAGTTCCGCCTCCACCTGCGCTGTGCTGAGCCCGGCGACTTCCATTTGCCCCACCAGCGGCACCCGAATCGTCCCCGCGTGATCCACGCGCAGCGGACGGCTTGACAATTCCTCCGAGTCCGCCACCCAGACACTCACCTGATCCCCGGCGCCGAGGACGTAGGATCCGGGCGCGGATGCGGAACCGGGGGCGGGCGCAGAACCGGGCGTGGACACGGATACAGGCGCCGGAACAGACCCAGGCGCCGACGCCGGCGCACCTCCGGTGTTAGTTTGTGCGAACAGACCGAAGGTGCTGGCAGCAACGATGATGCAGTACGTTGTTATTAGAACTCGCATATATTGACCTAACCCAAAGTGCGGAGCACTAATGTGCCGCACGACTTCCAAATACCTGCCACTAACGGCGTGAGGAACGGCACGGCTAACAAGCCGCCCGCCGCCGCCGCTCGCGGCCGTAGCAGCGCCGAATCGCGGGCAGGTGCGGCGTTGACAGAAGCCACCGCTTCCCTGTCGAGTTCGACGGCTACCGACCTCCGCAACAGCGAGACCGACACAACAATGCGGTGGTGCTTGCGAACATCCACCAGAATGCCTTCCACACCCGCGAGTGCCCCGGAACGGATCCGGACGCGTTCGCCCATTTGCAGAAACTCACAAGGCGCCAGCGGGAGCCCGGACCGCACTACCGCTTGCAGCGCTGTGATCTCTCCATCGTCCACAGGTATCGGCGTCTTGCCGATGCCGACAATTTGCATAACGCCGGGGCACTCCAGTACGGGTACTCTGTTCTGCATGCTGAAGCGGCAGAACAGGTACCCCGGAAACAGCGGCAAGTCCAACCGTTTCACCCGATCCGACCAGGTGCGCGTCGATCGCAGAAGCGGGAGAAAGTACTCATATCCGCGCAGGCTGAGAGCTTCAGCGGCGATCTTCTCAAAACGGGACCGCACCCGAACGGCCATCCATCGTGCATCGGTAGTCTCGTGAGCGGTATTCAGCATGAATGAGTGATTCCCTCGTTGCCATTTGGTTGATACTCGTCGCGACTGACGGGCGCCTTCGACGGAGCAGAGAAGGTGTCTCCTCCGGGTCTCTGCGTCGAAGGATCGCGGCTCTCCTTACATCGCACAGAGTCCTGCGGAAACGGGGGGCAGCCGTTGGCCATTTCGGTCCCAGATGCTCTGGCCGACTGAGCACGGAAACCGTGCCGGGTGTTATTTCCCGGGCATCCCGCACAGCCAACGTGCAGAATACGTGTTGTCAACGTCTCATTTTGACGATACGCTTGTCAACACCTTGGCGGGTGTCTGGGTGAATATCAATACACCCTACTGAGATACCAACACTTACTCAACGGTAAACATACTCGGGCCTAACTAGCGGAGGGAGGTAAGTACAATGGCGCACAGTACCGAAGCTCTGGTACTGCGTCGTGAATCCATTTTCGACTTGCGGCATCGTGCTGCGGAATTTCAGGACGGGGGACGTTTCGTGTGCCACGCCGTCGCCTGTTGGAACGTCTCGGCGACTGCCAGTACGGTGTCATCGGACCGGCCGGTGATCTGGAGTCCGATCGGCAGACCTTTGGACGTCAGGCCGCAAGGAACCGAAATGGATGGCAGGCCGTATACATTCCATGGAGCGCTGTTACGGAGGTACGCGAGGCTTGCCGGTACACCGAGCTCGAAGGCGCCGGCAGGAGCGGTGGGAGTAAGCAGAACGTCGGCATCCGCGAAGAGCCGCCCAGCCTCCGCACGCAGCCGTTCCACCTCCCGGCGTGCGCGGATGTACTCTGGCGCAGAAACGGCGGCCCCGCCTGCCAGAATCTCACGCGTCGCGGCGTGATAACGCTGGGGAGTCCTCCGCAACATCTCCTCGTGGAAAGTATATGCCTCCGCCGAAATCACGCGGGAATAGATCAGCGGCAGTTCCGGCCAGCGGGGAGACGGTTCAAGCGGTGTCCACTGTATGTCCCGAACCCCCGCTGTCAGGCCTTCGAGTTTCCTTGCTGCCTCCTCTACCGCGCGCCCGACTTCCGGCTCGAGTTGGTCGTAGAAAACCTTGCGTGGTATTCCGATGCGCAACGTTCTCACGGCACGTTTTGTCACGCCCGCGCAACAGCTTTTCCCGATAACCCCCAACACTAGGGCGGCATCGCGTGCGCTTCTGCACATTGGTCCCACGTGGTCCAGCGTCCAGGCGAGCGGCACCACGCCGCGTGTGCTCACCCGGCCATAGCTCGGCTTAAGTCCAGTTACGCCGCACAGCGCCGCCGGGAGCCGAACCGATCCGCCCGTGTCCGTTCCCAGTGCGGCGCAGCACATCCCCGTGGCCACCGCAATACCGGCGCCCCCGGAACTCCCTCCCGGCGATCGCCGCTGGTCCCAGGGATTGTGGCTGCGTCCGTGAACGCTAGTCTCGGAAGTGAAACTGTAGGCGAACTCGTCCATGTTGAGCTTGCCCAACAGGACCACACCCGCAGCTCTCAGCCGCAGCACCACCTCGGCGTCTTCGGAGGGAACGCGCGCCGCATATTGTGCGCTGCCGGCCGTGGTTCGGACTCCTGCTGTGTCTATAACATCCTTGAGCGCCACGGGGATGCCGTGCAGCGGCCCCCGCGGCCGCCCCGCCCGCAATTCGGCATCGAGCGTACGCGCCTCTGCTAAGGCCGCCTCGGCCGTCACCGTAATAAAAGCATTCAGCGACCCGTTGAGGCGTTCGATGCGCCGCAGACATGCCTGAGTCAGTTCCACCGCGGAGAGCCGGCTCCCTCGCAGTAACTTCCCGGCATCCTCGATACCGAGCCAGACCGGGTCGGCTGCGGCGGTCATGGGGGCGGCTGCACTCAGCATCGCCGCCGTGAAGCTTCGCCTGGAATACGTCATTTGATTACTTCGTGGTAAGTGGGTTGTAACTTCCCGCTGTTTCGTACATCGTGACAATATTGCGTGCAGGCGTGTCCGCCTGAATGTTATGCGTGGGGGCCATGATGTAACCGCCGCCCTTACCCAGTATCTTGATGCGCTCCTCTGTGATCCGGCGTACGTCATCCTCCGTACAGAAGGGCAGGGTGCTCTGCACGTCCATGCCTCCGTGGAAGGAGAGGCGATCGCCAAACGTATCCTTTATCTCCTGTGCGTCCATTCCGGTTGCGCTGAACTGCAGCACATCGAGCACGTCGACCCCGATCTCCACCAGCCCTGGAATGAAGGGCCTCACCGCGCCGCAGGAATGATACATCACGCGCGTCCCCAGCTCATGGATCCGTTGATTGAGCCGGGCATGGTGGGGTGCCACCAGTTCCCGCCAGCACTTTCCGGATATTAGCCTGCCGTGCTGGTGCGCGATATCGTCGCTGGTCCAGATCAGGTCAATGCGCTCGCTTGCGGCGCGCATGACTCGCTCCGCCATTCCCACGTAGAAATCTGCTACCCGGCCCATGATCTCGTACGCAATCTCGGGGCGGGTTGCCAAGTCCATCAGGAACTGCTCCATTCCCCGCAGGTACCACGCGATCTCGAAGATACCGCCCGGGTCTCCGAATTCCTCGAGCGCCACTGCGTAGCGTCCGCGGGGATCGAGTTGTTCGATTTCTAACTTTAACCCTTCGGCGTCCCACCACTGCGGATCCGGCCACGGATAGTCCACCAGTTCCGAGGCATCCCGCAGTTTCGCCAGCGGATGGAAACAGATCTCCTCATAGGCACCCCCAGCGTGGGGCAGGGAACGTCGCCGCACCCCCCATGCATCCGTACCCGGCTCGAGCGGCGGCCCTACGTATGGCTGCCTCGGGTGTCGCAGGTCGACTCCCAGCCGCCGCAGCATGGCTTCGTGATCCTCGGTGCCGAGCATTCCGCCCAGCCGCGCCCAGGTCTCCGGGGTCGCCATGAAGTCAACCGGAACCCGGTCGGCCTCACGGTGATCCAACGCCAGGAGCACCCGCTCCCGTGGGGTCAACTCTTCCCGGTTGCCGATCATAGACCGCCCGTTACGTTGACAATACGATCTTCCCCGGCCGCCACCCGAACCCGCACCAGCAGGCGCCGTGCGGCGGCGTCGTAAAGCCACGTCTCGTGCCGCAAGGCAGACTTCCCGGCTGCCTCCTGGTAGCCGTGGCCTTCAAACCCCACCGTGGCCGGGCGGTTGACATGGTGCACCACCCAGCAGTACTCCCGATTCCTGGCGGACTCGATCTGGAGCCGCACGATATCCCCCGCCGGAGCGGCATGTATCTCGGAATACTCCGCCGAATCATCGTCGTAAAGAAAGAATTCACCACCCAGCCGCGGGAAATAGTGAAGTTCTATCACCCCGTTGTACTCCAGCGGCACGATCGAGCCATTGCGCGCGAACAGCGCCGGCTCACCGGCTGCAATCTCCACGGTTTGCCGCCCCTTGAAGACCTCGTTGGTTTCGAGACGCGTCCAGATTCCCCGCGGCAGGTAGACGTTTCGGCGCTCCCCTGGCACCAGCATTGGAGCCGCCAGCAACTCATCTCCGAACATGAACTGGTCGCTGTGCTTGGCTGCCTCGGGATCGTCCGGGAACTGATACGGCATCGCACGAATCGGACCCAGCCCGCGGTCCCGCACCTCTTGCCGGTACGCGATGAAATACGGCCCCAACTCAGGCCGCTTGCCCGGTGTCATGATGCTGGCGAGTTGCTCCGCGCGCTGCCGGAGTTCGACCGGAGCCTCGCGAAACGCCGTTTCAACGAAAAGCGGGCGCGTCAAGCCGGACAAACTGCCGTGCAAAGTCCGCAGCAGCGCCTGCCCAAGACCTTCCCACGTACCCGCCGTCGGCGCTGGCGCCGGAGCCGCTACCTCCACCCCCACTGTGTGCAGGTCTTCAAAGATGTCCTTCGGAGCCGGTCCGTAGGTAAACCAGTAATCGAGCAGCCCCGCACCGCGCGCCTCCACGAAGTAACGGTCCGGATGCATCAGGTCGAACGTGTATGCCGCCGGGTTGCGGAAGTACTCGCCGTAACCCGCGGTTGAGAGCAGCAGCGGCACGCCTGCCCGGACAATCTTGCCGCGTGCATCGAATCCCTCGTCCACCCGTGGCCCCAGCCCGTACAACGCCACCCGCGGTGCCGCGGCGCGCTCCACCCTTACGGCGCCGTCGCGATACTCGGGAGCGCTCAGGTCCTCGAAAACGCGCGTGCCGTCGGCCTTCCGCACCCGTACCGCCAGCCCCCTCTTGCGCACCGAAACCGTGAGGTATCGGGTAGAGAACACCAGTTCCCCGCCGACATCATCGACTTTTGGATCGACGGCTTCGCGCTCCGCAGCGGGTTCCTGTGCGAGATGCCCCGCGAAGGCGTGGCGGAACCGGAAGGTGCTGCCGCTCGACCATTCGATATCGGCTTCCCCGGAATCGAGCGTGAAGACCAGCCGGTCGCCCGACCGGGCGTACGAGATCACATCGGCCGCGCCGGCCTGCCAGGCCATAACCAGCGCCGCCGCTGCGCACCAGCCCGGCCTCACAGCGTCAGCAGCTCCCGCTGAATCTCCCCCGTCACTCGGGCGTCACCCTCGCCGACAAAGACGTTCACCTCGGAACGCACCCCGAAAGGCCCGGGATAAACCCCCGGCTCAATCGAAAAACACGTCCACGGCACGATCGGCCGCTCATCGTGCGTCTCCAGGTTGTCCATGTTGGCGCCGTTACCGTGCACTTCCTGCCCGATGGAATGGCCCGTCCGATGTGTGAACCACTGCCCGTAGCCGCGCGATGCAATCAGCCCCCGCGCCGCGTCGTCCACCTCGAAGCCACGCAGCGTCTGCCCGGCCGCCACGGCAGTTTGCACCCGCCGGATGGCTGCATCCCGCGCATCCCGCACGGTCTCGAACACGCGCCGCATCTCGTCTCCGGGGGTGTCCCCGCAGAAGCCGGTCCACGTAATGTCGTAGTACACGGCGCCCGGCCGGTCGAGCTTGGCCCACATATCCATCAGCACGAAATCACCGGCCCGAATTTCGCTGCTCACTTCCGCCGTGGGCTCGTAATGCGGGTTGGCCGCGTTCGCGTTCACCCCCACGATCGGACCATCCATGGTGGTTAACCCCGCGCGCGCAAACGCCTCCAGCACAAACCGCTTTACCTCATATTCCTGGATCGCCCCGCCCGCGCGTGTTCGCTCCCGCACCAGATCGAAGGCTGCGCGCCGCACCCGGTCCACCCGGCGCCCCGCTTCCAGGTGGTTTTCCAAATCCTCCGGCGTCCAGCGCGCTTCGAAGTGCTGGATCAGCTCCGCGGAACCGGCCACCTCGATCCCGAGACTGCGCACCAGTTCTATGGTCCCCGCGTCCACCATCGCGACGTAAGGGATGGCGCAGTTGCGCGAATACTGCATCGCCACGCGCTGCGTACCCAGCAGCAGTTTCCGAAGCCCGTCCACCTGTTCCGTCCAGCTTGAGTACTCGACACGCTCGCCCGGCAGCGTGTCCAGCATCCCTCGTTCGATCCGGTGCACCAGCTTCAGCGGCTCGCCTTGCGCCGGAATCAGGTAATACCACCGGCGCGTCACATGGCGCTCGGGCGTGAAGCGAAGCACCCTATACGCCAGCGGATCCCGCTGATGGTGGTCGAAAAAAAGCCAGCCGTCCAGCTTCTGTTTTCGCAGTTGCTCCTGGATCTCCTCGATGTGTGACTGAAGAACGCTCATTTGAAAAACGGCTCCCACTTTTCCGGCGCCGGCGGAGCAGTCGCGAGGCTCACGCCAATCAGCGAAGCCAGCGACACACCCAGGGCCGGGTACACCGCCTCCGCCACCGCGTTCAGCCCCGCCACGTTCCACACAACCGTAATCAATGTTCCCGCTACGATCGACGACACCGCGCCCGCCGCGTTGGCGCGCTTCCAGAAGAATACCGCCATCACCGCCGGTGTTACCGCCGCGCCGTACACCGTATACGCATAGAGTGCCGCCCGCAGAATCGATTCGAAATGCGCCGCCTGCAACAGCGCGAAGAGGCCCAGCAGCACCACCATCAGTCGCGATACGAAGAGCGTGTTCGCTTCGCCCGAACCTTTTTGCACGAAGCGCTGGTAAACGTCGTGGATCAGGTTGCTGGCGGGCGAGAACAGGTAATTGTTGGCGGTCGAGATCACCTTGGCGAAGATCCCGCCCAGCAGGATCGCGCCCGGCACCTGGGGCAGTCCCATCCGGGCGGTCAGCGGGATGATCTCGCGTGGCCGGTCCGTCTGAAACTGCGCGCTGCCCATCACCGCGATGCTGATCACCGCCGTTTCGAGGATCACTGTCCCGATAATCCATCCGAACACTGCCAGCCGGGCGTCCCGCTCCGACTTGGCCGAGAAGAATTTCTGGTACATCGGCTGGTTGCCGATCATCAACAGCATGCTCGGCAGCAGGAACCCCAGCGCCTGCCCGAAGGTCAGGGGTCCCAGCACTGTAAAGCGTTCCGGGGGAAGGCTGGCCCGCATGCCCTCGAATCCCCCCACGTTGCCGAACAGGATCGGAAGGCTCACCAGCGCGATAACCGTCACCAGCAGCCCGATGATCAGGTCCAGGTACGCCACGGAAGCCATCCCCGCCAGCGCCGTGAACGTGATGACGAAGCCCGCGATGATGTACATGCCGGTGGTCTGGTTCACCTCGGGGAAGATCAGGTGTAGGATGTCACCCCCTGCCTTGAACTGGTAGCTCGCGATCATCGTGTAAGAGATCACGATCGCCACGGTCGCCAGCACCCGTGCCGCCGTATTGAAGCGGGCCTCGAGCAAGTCCGGCACCGTGAACTGCGCAAGCCGCCGCGCTCTTCCGGCGATCAGCGCGATCAGGATCAGCCCCACCCATCCGCCCGCCGGCTGCCAAAGTGCCGCGAAGCCGTTCCGGTATGCGTTCTCGCCCCCTGCGAACAGGCTCCCCGCGCCAATCCACGACGACAGCAGCGTGAACACCAGCACTGGCCACGTCAGCTTCCGGCCAGCCACCAGGAAATCCGCCTGGTTCTTCACCTTCCGCGACCGCACCAGGGCCGTGCCGAGTAGCACCGCTACGATCACCGACACCGTTGCGACGTAGATCATGTGTCCAGCTTGCTTTCCAGGAATTCCTGCGAAACCCCTTCAATCTCCACTACTTTCGTGCGGCTTGTCAACCCGAGCGCGATGCGAACGCGCGCCTGTGGCACCCCCGCCAGTTCCGCGAAGAACCGGATGCACGCCTCATTGGCTTTGCCGTCGACAGGGGGAGCTGCCAGGTCGAGCTTCCACCCATCTCCGTGCCTGCCCGCCACGCGCGTGCGCTTGGCCCGGGGATGCACTTTTATGGTGATACGCGCCACCGAACCTCCGCCCGCAGGTTGGCCACCCCCGCTGCCACACGCGTGTCCACCACGTCGAAGGCGATCACGTCATCCAGCCAGTCATGGCTCGAGCCGTCGGCCTCCTGCGTCGCCACCGTCAAGGTGTACTGCTGCGGCGTCAGCCAGCAGTCGAACCGGAAGTCCACCTCCAGCAGGTCGCCGGCCTCGAAGCTCCCCAGTTCGATGTGCTCTAGCGACGTGTTGGTGCCGTAGACATCCATTCCGATCCGGTTCCGGATCAGGATCCCCACCATGGGGTTCTTCCCAACTTTGTGGAAACGCGAGCGCACCCGCACCGTTACCGCCTCACCGCTCGCGACGCTGGCGCACGCCTGGCCCTTGTGATTCAGCAATTCGACGCCGGTCACCTCGCTTGTGCCGTCCCCATGCCGGTGGCTTGCGGCCAGCCGCGGGTCGCGCTTCTCCTGCGCCTTCTGCTTCTCCAGCACCAGCCCTATGTAGCGATTAATAACGTGCTTCGGCTCCCCTTCGGCCTCAATCCTGCCGCCCAGCAGGAGAATGGCCCGGTCGGACAACTGCTTCACCAGGCCCAGGTCGTGGGAGACGAACAGCACTGTGGTCTTGCGTTCCCGCAGTTCCTCGAACTTCCGCACGCACCGGTTGGCGAATACCGCGTCCCCCACGGCCAGGGCTTCATCCACCACCAGGATGTCCGGCTCCACGTGGATCGCTGTGGCGAACGCCAGCCGCACATACATCCCGCTCGAATACTCCTTCACCGGACGCGCCATGAACTCCCCGATTTCGGCGAAAGCTTCGATGGAGGGCAGCGCACGCGTGATCTCCGCCCGGCTTAAACCCATAATCTCGCCGTTGAGGAAGACGTTCTCCCGGCCCGTGAACTCGGGGTTGAATCCCGCCCCAAGTTCCAGCAGCGCGGCGATGCGCCCCCGCGTCACCACTCTTCCGGTAGTTGGTTGCAGGATCCCGCAGACAATCTCGAGCAGTGTGCTTTTGCCGCACCCGTTCGGCCCCACCAGGCCGAGCGTTTCGCCTTTCTGGAGTTCGAAACCGATGTCGCGCAGTGCCCAAAAGTCAGAGTGCAGCGGACGCCGCTGAAACGGCAGGATCTCCCGAAGCCGGTCGGTCGGGCGATTATACAGGCGATAGAGTTTGGAGACGTTCTGAACCAGGACCACAGCGCAATCTTGAAGATAGCATGGCGCTTGGGCCCCGACGCAGACGGCGCACCAGTGGCACGCCGCTTTCAGACTTGCTTGTACGAATCTAACGTACGGAGATGTAGAACGGAGCGCTCGGCGCGCCGCCATCCACCGATGCCGTGACCGGCACCTGCCCCGTGGCGCCCGATGCCAGAATAATCTGCGCTAGGTAAACACCCGTCTGCCCCGGAGCCTGCACGATCACAAGGGCGGGCATTTCGATCGCCCCCACCCTCACCCGCACCCGCGACGGATTGGATGCCACGGCCGCGTCCAGGTTCGCCAGGAATACATTCAGCACGTCGCCGGCCTGCGCCGGATGTGACACATCGAGCGACACGTTACCCGACGACAGCACCGCGTTCACCTGCACCGGTACGGCATCGATCTGCACCACCACCGGAGACACATTCCCCACTCCGTTGTGCACCCGCAGAATGGCTGGGCCCGGCCTCAAACCCGCCGGAATGATGAACTGCACCTGCCCCGGCGAGGCGAACAACACCGATGCAGGCTGGTCATTCAGCGTTACTGTCGTTCCGATGTTGAAGGCCGCCAGATTCACCCCGGAAACGCTTACCGCTGTACCGGGGTAAATCGCGCTCTCGCCGGGATTAACGTTCACCAGGGGCAGCGTTAACGATGGGGTGCCCGGATTCGCCGCCTGCATCTCGAAGCCGAACGGCTGCACGAACACCTGAAAACCCGTGATCACATTTACCACTGTGGGACCCGCGGGCGCATTCGGCGCAACCGTGACGTTCGCGATCAGCCGCGTGGGGCTCAACACCCAAATCCGGCGCACGAACACGTCGCTGCTCCCGAATCCCAAGGTCGTCTGGCCGTCCGCGAAATTCGTGTTGATGCCGTTCACCTCCACCATTGAGGTGACCCCGGCGGGAAGCACATTCGGCGTCACCGTCACATGCGGCGCGTCTGTGATCCCGTAGGCCGCAACAGGCGGGTTCTGGGACTGCGTGAACATCGAGTTCTGCCCGTCACTGTTGTATACCGCCACAGCGGCCACCTGCTGGCTGGCACCCGCGGGCGGTACCACGGTAATCGTTCCGGCCTCCTCGCTCCCGCTAAACGGGACCCGGATCGTGGCCGGCGTACCATCTATGTATACCTTGCTCTCGCTGTTCATCCCGGAGCCCGCAATAGTTACGGTGCCGTCCGGATTCGAGACCACGGCCGTTACTACGGGTGCCGGCCGGTTCACCAGGTGAACCGCTGCGGGAAGTACGTAGGCATCGTTCGGCAGACTGAAAAGGATATGCTGAGGACCCGTGGGCATCCCCTGAAATGTCATGTAGAGCGCCAGGTTGTTGTCGTAAGCGAGCGTGCTGTAGATATTCCCCCAACCGCCCAGCGCCTGCACGCCCAGGCCCGTCACAGCCTTGCCATCGGTCCCGATGAGCCCCGTCCCTAGCGCGGCCAACGTCCCAATCCTGGCGGTACTGTCCAGGTAGGCCGGGGAGATGGCTGTCTGTCCGATAAAACTGTACACTGCCACGTCGTAAATGGATGCGGAAGTCTTCCGCTGCACGGCGAAATCGATATCCGCGACCGCATTCCCGCCCGTCACCGCAATGCCCGAAAAGTATTGTGGATCTCGCGTACCTGGGTAGAACAATGTTTCAAACGGCTCGCTCGCGGGCACGTCAAGCCCCGCTGCGTCCTTTGGCAACTGCATGTCCGGGTTCGGCGGCAAGGCATGCGTGTACACCCAATAGGTGCCCGCGGGCAGCCATTCGATCCGGTAGGTCCCATCCGGGTTGGTCAGGGCGCTGACTGCGGAGCCCCCTGGTCTTATGGCCACCACCGACGCCATATGGACCCCCTGCCCCCCGCTGGTCACACGCCCCGCGATCGACCCGTAATTGCCTGCCACGCTGTGGTTCGGGTAGAGCAGGGAAATTGCCGCGGCGTCGTCCGTATCAAGCGGCTTCAACCGCGAAGTGGCCCGCGTTACTGCCGTCGACATGGCGCTCGACGTGTAAGTATGCTGCAAGCCCAGCGCGTGCCCCATCTCGTGGACCACGGTGGTGAAGAACGCCTCCAGATAACTCGGCCCCGGCTTCTGTTCCAGGTTGCGGTTCAGGTGTACCACCCCTTGTGTAATCGGGACGAACGTCCCGCCGGTCGCCGGCTCCGACACCGTGCGGGTGGAATAGGCCAGCCATCCGGGCGGGATGTCTTCGAAAACCACCAGTCCGTGCGGCGTCGCCTGTGGCGGCTGCTGCGTCAACCCGCCGAATGCCACCCTTAACTCCGAATCCGTGGCATTCCAGGCCTGGGCTGCTTGCCGGATCTGGCTCAGAACGGCCGGAAGACTGTCGTTCGGGGAATATGTGAGGTTCTCCGACTGCGCGACGAAGAAAGTGAGGGTCCGGTTGGGAAGTTGGCTGAGGTCGAACTTTTCCTGGATGACGCCCTGGGGAGTGTAGTGAGTATAGTGATAGTACGCCGCCACCGGACTGAGGCTGGCCGCCCAAGCCAGCATTGCTGCCGTCAGAACCCGCCTCACCTTCATTGCTTAACGCCCCTGGAGAGATTGCTTGAGATTCGCGTGCTCAAGTCCCTGAGCCGCATTTCGATCCGTTCGCTCTGTACGGCCTTCCCCGTACCCGGCTCAAGTACCGTCTCGCTGGTCAAAGCCCGCACGGCGATGCGCTCGGAACCGCCCGCGGCAGCCAACTCGAACAGCCCCTGGGTGAACCCGATGATGTACGTGGCGCCACCCCGGGAGGTCCAGAGGAACAGGACATATTCTTTGCCTTCAACAGGTTCAGGAGCTCCTGAGCAGATCTGCCGGACGCCGTTCGCCCTCCCGCCCGGAATCCTGAATTCGGCCGTGTCGGCGGCCGGTCCTTTCCAGCGTTCGGTGACCTGTACCCGGTAATTGGTGTATACGGTGCCACCGCTCATCGCGGACCAACGCCCGGATATCGTCCCCCTCACTATGGCGGTGGACTTCTCGATCATGTCGTCTAGAGAGAGCCGCTCCAGGGTGGCGCCCTGGAGCGGTCCCAAGCAGGAGATAAGCGAAAGCGCTAAAAGGAAGCGGCGCAGCACACCTTTTGAAATGCAACCGCCGTGCCACAATCAATCGCAAGAAAACAAGTAACCTCATCTTCATCGGTGGCTTGCCATTGTGTACCGGGGACACGCCCCCTGTGGCACCCTGCCTCACCTGGGCGTTACGGCGTCCTCGCGCGCCCCGTGCTCGTCGTCCTTCCTATTGAGCGCTGGGCAGGTTATCATATTCTTTCTCTTCGCCCTTAAATGTCTCCCGTTGCGCAGAAGATACGCACCGGGCTGCCCTGGACCGGGATCGCGGCCGGGTGGTTCGCTGCCCTGCTGGCGTGCTGCTATGCACCCGTCCTCCAGGCGCTCGTGGCCCAGTGGAACAATGATGAGGATATGGGTCACGGCTTCTTCGTGCCCCTCGTGGCCGGCTACCTCGCCTGGCAGAGGCGCGAAAGTCTGCTGACCCTGCGTCCGTCTCCGAGTTGGTGGGGTTTGGCCGTGGTGGCGTATGGGGGTCTGCAACTCTACATCGCGACCGTCGGGGCGGAGTTGTTCCTCGCCCGCACCGCCTTCATCATCTCCGTGATTGGCGTGGTCCTCTTCCTCCTGGGCTGGCAACACCTCCGCGCTCTCGCATTCCCAATCTTCCTGCTGTTTTTCATGGTGCCCATACCCGCCATCGTTTACAGCAACATCACGTTTCCTCTGCAACTCCTTGCCAGCCGCGCCGCGGACCTCGCTCTTAGCTTGATGCAGATTCCGGTCCTCCGTCATGGCAACATCCTGGAACTTCCAGAGCAAACCCTGTCGGTCGTGGAGGCCTGCAGCGGAATCCGGTCCTTGCTTTCCCTCAGCTTCCTGGCGCTTGTTTATGGGCACTTCTTCGAGCGCAGAGCCTGGATTCGGGTAGTCTTGTTCGTGGCTACCATCCCCATTGCAATCGTGGCCAACGCCGGACGTGTCACTCTCACCGGCGTTCTCAGCGAATACAAGCCTGAACTCGCCGAGGGCTTTTTCCATAGCGCATCCGGGTGGGTGATTTTTATGGTGGCGCTCGCAATTCTCATCGTGTTCCACCAGGTCCTGAACAGGACACGGGAGTTCGTGCATGCCAGACGCTCATAGGTCCCCTGTTCCCGTCCGCCGGCTTGCCGCGCTCTCGGTCGTCCTGCTTATCCAGATAGGGTCGTTTTATGGCGCTGCGCGCTATGAAGACCCTCCCGTTATCGCACCGCTCGCGCAGTTCCCGGCCCAGGTCGCCGATTGGCAGACGATCCGCGACATTCCAATGGAGACCGGCATACAGGATGTGCTCCGGGCCGACGATTCTCTCAGCCGTGTCTACACCGATCCAGGCACCGGGGCTAACGCCAGCCTCTTCATTGCCTTCTTTCGCACGCAGCGCACCGGCCAAGCCCCCCATTCCCCTAAGAACTGCCTTCCCGGCGCCGGCTTCGAACCGACGGAATCGGGCCCCGTCGAACTGTCGGTTCCCGGCCACGGCAACATCCAGATCAACCGCTACATGGTTTCCCGGGGCGAAGAACGCAGCCTGGTGCTGTACTGGTATCAGAGCCGCGGCCGAACCATAGCCAACGAATACTCCGCCAAGTTCTGGCTGGTAGCCGACTCGATCCGGTACCATCGCAGCGATACCGCCCTGATCCGCGTTGTAGTTCCCGTCGGAGCTGACGTGCGGACGGCCGATGATGTCGGGCGCCGCTTCATCCAGGCTTTCTATCCGCGCCTCCTTAGTTCCCTTACCCCCGTATCCTGACCTGATTTGATATAGTGGCGGGCTATGCGACTGCTGCTGGCCGTCCTTCTCACCCTGCCGCTCTACGCGCAGGTGCCCTCACAAGACGCGCGCACCACCACGGTTCCCAATACCGATACTCACTTCCGCATGCCGGCGTACCGGACCCTTGCCGAGTGGGAAGCGCGCAAGGAACATCTGCGCAAACAGATCCTCTCCGCTGCCGGTCTCTTGCCGATGCCGGCTAAGAGCCCCCTCAACCCGCAAGTCTTCGGCCGTATCCAGGGCCCCGGCTACACAATCGAAAAGGTTCTCCTGGAAACTCTGCCCGGCTACTGGCTGGGTGGCAATCTCTACCGTCCCGCCGGTAAGAACGGTCCCTTTCCCGCCATTGCCTCTCCCCACGGCCATTGGAACTACGGCCGGCTGGAACACAGCGCGAACGGCTCCATCCCGGCGCGCTGCATCAACCTGGCGCGCCAGGGCCACATCGTCCTGGCCTACGACATGGTGGGGTACAACGACACCATCCAGACCCCGCACGCTTTCGGCGGGAAACGCGAGCAGCTTTGGGCCTTCGGTCCCCTGGGCCTGCAATTGTGGAACTCCATCCGGGTAGTAGACTTCCTGGTCGGCCTTCCTGATGTCGATCCCGCCCGCATCGGCGCCACCGGCGCTTCCGGCGGTGGCACCCAGACGTTCCTCCTCACCGCCGTGGACGATCGCGTTAAATTCTCGGCCCCGGTCAATATGATCTCCGCCATCATGCAG